>JAYOAM010000011.1:0-72346 GCA_038104255.1 Flavobacterium sp.
TTGATTTTGATAGCATTACAAATAAAAAACATATCATTTACGATGTAAAAAATATACTTCCAGCTTCAATTAAAGATGGGGGACTATAACAAAAAACATGAAAAAGTTTGCACTATTAGGGGCAGCAGGATATATAGCTCCACGACACTTTAAAGCAATAAAAGAGACTAATAATCTTTTAATTGCAGCTCTAGATAAGTTTGATTCTGTGGGTGTTTTGGATAGTTATTTTCCAAATGCTGATTTTTTTACTGAATTTGAAAGGTTTGATAGACACATAGAGAAGCTAAAAAGAAATCACACAAAATTAGATTATGTAAGTATTTGTACACCAAATTATTTACACGATTCTCACATTAGAATGGCATTGCGAAGGGGTGCAGATGCTATTTGTGAAAAGCCTTTAGTTTTAAATCCTTGGAATGTTGATGCCTTGATGGATATTGAAAAAGAATCGGGCCAAAAAATTAATACCATTCTTCAATTACGATTGCACCCAAGTATCATCGCTTTAAAAAATAAAGTAATGTCAGCTTCTAAAAAGGAAAAGTATGACATTGATTTAACCTACATTACCTCAAGAGGTAAATGGTATGACATTTCCTGGAAAGGAGATGAAAGTAAATCTGGTGGTATTGCCACCAATATTGGAGTTCATTTTTATGATATGTTATCCTGGATTTTTGGAGAAGTTCAAGAAAATAATGTTCATCTGAGAGCTAAAGATAAATCTTCGGGGTACTTAGAATTTAAAAATGCCAGAGTTCGTTGGTTTTTATCCATAAATGAAAATGATTTACCAATACATATTCAAGAAAAAGGACAAAGAACCTATCGTTCCATAACCATAGATAATGAAGAACTTGAGTTTAGTTCTGGGTTTACAGATTTACATACCAAAAGTTACGAATACATATTGAAAGGTGAAGGTTTTGGCATGAAAGAGGCTCAAAAATCAATACAAATTGTTCATGATATTAGAAATACACGCATAACTAATAATGGAAGTTACCATCCTTTTTGCAATAGGTAAAAATTAAAATGAAAAAAAAAGGTATTATCGTTTCGGGGTATTTTAATCCTATTCATAAAGGACATTTAGAATATTTCAACAAAGCAAAAGATTTAGCTGATGAACTTTTTGTGATTGTGAATAGCGATCATCAAAGAATGTTAAAAGGTTCCAAAGAATTTCAGCAAGAATCTGAACGTTTGTTTATTGTTCAAAATATTAAGGCTGTCGATAAAGCCATCATTTCTGTAGACAAAGACAGAACGGTATGCGAATCTATTCGAAGTATTTTTGAGGACTATGGTGAAGACTATGATTTAGGTTTTGCTAACGGAGGAGATCAAGATAACAATTCTATTCCTGAGGCACCGATATGTAAAGAATTAGGGATTCAATTAATAGATGGACTAGGTGATAAGATTCAATCTTCATCTTGGTTGTTAAATAAATAATTTAAAAATAGATTCAATGAAAATACTTGTTACAGGAGGTGCTGGTTTTATTGGATCTCATGTTATCAGACAATTGGTAAATAAGTATCCAGACTATTCTATTTATAATTTAGATGCACTTACCTATGCTGGTAATTTAGAAAACCTAAAAGATATAGAAGCTAAAGAGAATTATACTTTTTTGCAAGGAGATATCACTGATGAAAAGTACATCAATTCAATTTTTAATACCAATAAATTTGATGCTGTTATACATTTAGCAGCAGAATCCCATGTAGATCGATCTATTGATGATCCTCTTATGTTTGCTAAAACCAATATTTTAGGAACGATAAACGTACTAAATGCTTTCAAATCAATATGGAAAAATAATTGGGAGGGTAAACGGTTTTATCATATAAGTACAGATGAAGTTTATGGTTCTTTGGGAGAATCAGGGTTATTTAAGGAGACCACCGCTTTCAACCCAAACTCGCCCTATGCCGCCTCCAAGGCAGGTTCAGATCATTTTGTGAGAGCCTATGGAGAAACTTATGATATGCCTTATGTAATTTCGAATTGTTCAAATAATTATGGACCCTATCAATTTCCTGAAAAACTGATTCCTTTAAGCATCAATAATATTTTGAATAATAAGTCTTTACCTATATATGGTGACGGGAAAAATACCAGAGATTGGTTGTACGTAATTGATCATGCAAGTGCTATTGATTTAATATTTCATAAAGGGAAAAATTCAGAAACCTATAATGTTGGGGGTTTTAATGAATGTAAAAACATAGATTTAGTGAAATTACTCTGCCAAGAAGTAGATAAAAAACTCAAACGAAAACTAGGGACTAGCGAAAAGTTGATTACTTTCGTAAAAGATAGACCTGGTCATGATTTACGTTATGCTATTGATGCTTCAAAACTTAATAGAGAATTAGGTTGGCGTCCCTCGGTTACGATTGAGGAGGGATTGTCAAAAACTATTGATTGGTATTTAAACAGTAAAGACTGGTTAGAAAATGTAACTTCAGGAAGTTATCAAAATTATTATAAATCTCAATACAAATAGGCCATGAAAGGAATTGTATTAGCAGGAGGCTCCGGTACTCGATTGTATCCCATCACCAAAGGGACATCAAAGCAGTTGCTGCCTATTTACGATAAGCCTATGATTTATTATCCAATTTCAGTGTTAATGTTGGCTGGGATTAAAGAAATTTTGATTATTTCTACACCCACAGATTTACCTAATTTTAAAAGACTTTTAGGTAATGGTAAAGAATTAGGGATTGAGTTTCATTATAAAGAGCAACCTTCTCCAGATGGATTGGCACAAGCATTTATTATAGCAGAAGACTTTATTCAAGATGACGATGTTTGTTTGGTATTGGGAGATAATATTTTTCATGGTCAGGGACTTACAAATCTATTGGCTAAATCATTGACTAATCTAAAAGATAAAGGAAAGGCAACAATTTTTGGGTATTATGTTAAAGATCCAGAACGTTATGGAGTGGTAAACTTTAATGAATATGGAGAAGCTTTAAGTATAGAAGAAAAACCAAATAATCCAAAAAGTAACTATGCAGTGATTGGACTCTACTTTTATCCAAATTCAGTAATTAACATCGCTAAAAAAATTAAACCTAGCCTTCGGGGTGAGCTTGAAATCACAGAGATTAACCAAGCCTATTTAAATCAAGGAAATTTAAAAGTGGAAGTTATGGGGCGAGGTTTTGCATGGTTAGATACTGGTACTCACGAATCTTTATTAGAGGCCTCAAATTTTATTCAAACGATTGAAAATCGTCAGGGTCTTAAAGTAGCTTGTTTAGAAGAAATCTCATACCTAATGGGCTATATTACCAAACAGCAGCTATTACTTTTAGCAGAGCCATTTATAAAAAATGATTATGGTCAATATTTAATTCAACGTGCAAAAGAACTATAAGGTGAAATTTACCAGATTAGAAATACCTGAAGTAATTTTATGTGAGCCAAAAATTTTGTCTGATGATCGTGGGTACTTTTCTGAAACTTTCAGACAGGACAAATTAAATGAGTTTTTAGGATATTCTGTCAATTTTTGTCAAGAAAATGAATCGAAATCATCTTATGGTGTGTTGAGAGGTTTACATTACCAGACTAATCCTTACGCGCAAACCAAACTCGTTCGAGTACTTCAAGGGGCTGTTTTAGATGTTTCCGTAGATCTTCGTAAGGATTCCCCTACTTTTGGAAAGCATGTTGCCATTGAATTATCAGAGAAAAATAAAAGCCAAATTCTCATTCCAAAAGGGTTTGCTCATGGATTTATTGTGTTGACTGAAGAAGCGGTTTTAGCATATAAGGTAGATAATTATTATCATCAAGGATCCGAACGCGGTATTGCATATAATGATAACAGCTTAGCCATTGATTGGAAATTAAATTTAGAAGATATAAAAGTGTCATTAAAAGATGCCAATCAAACTTTGTTTAAAGAGGCTGATTTTTTCTAATTTTTTTTGGTGTCTTTAAACTTTATAAACCATGAATTAATATTCACATTTTAGTAGTCTTTCCATCAATTAAACACTAGAATTATTACATTGAAAATGAAGTAATTCAATCATTATTAAATCTTTAAATATTATTGCGTATTTTTATATTTAAATCAATCAAATATTACTTTTTTATATCAAGTAAATCGATATCTTTGTAGCGAAATTGATATTTTTATATGTAATTTAAAACTGCAATAGTTTTTAAAATACATTTCAATTTTAGTTTATTATATAAATGGAAAAAACAGCTAATATAATCCCTAAGAAGTGGTTTGTTTTGTTCACGAAACCTAGACATGAATTAAAAGTTTTAGAACGTTTAATTTCACTGGGGATCCAAACATATACCCCAACCAAAATAGTAATAAGACAATGGTCTGATCGAAAGAAAAAGATTATCATTCCTTTACTACCTTCTATGGTGTTGGTTAATTTAGAAAATAAAGATCCAAATATAGTTTTTGATGTCCCTGGAGTTGTCAGGTATTTATTTGAGAATGGTAAACGTGCAGTGGTATCTAATGCCGAGATTGTTGCTATGCAATGCTACCAAAACAATACACTACAGATTGATAAAAATGAGCTTAAAATTGGGGATACCGTTAAAGTGCCCTTATTAGAGCAGGAGGCCATTTTACTCTCTCAAAAAGGGAGAAATTGTATCGTACAGCTTAAAAAGCTTGGCGCGATTGTTTCGTTTCAATTGAGTTAATCAATTGAAATTTTTTATTGAAAAAATTATCCATTACTGTAAGTAGTGATGGCGAAGCCGTTTAAAAAGTTTAACTTTAAGGCAAAATATAAGTGAATATGTCTGTGAACTTTTACAAGAAAATAGAACAAAAACTCCATGGTTTAGGGTTTACTATTATTGATGCTGATTTGCAAAGACCTTGGGGTGCATTTTACTATATTGACGAAAATCAAGCCCAATACTTTTCTAATTATTTTTTTAATGGTATTGATATTAATACACTAAAAATTGAAGGAAAGCTGAGTCCCAAAATTTTAATGATAAAACCTCAGGTGAAGCTGTCATGGCAGTATCATAATAGACGTGCTGAAATATGGCAGGTGTATCAAGGCAAAGTAGGTGTGGTGGAAAGTGAAACAGACATTGAGACTGAAATGAAAGTATATGATATTGGGAGCCAATTGAAACTCAATCAAGGAGTAAGACATCGTCTTATAGGATTAGATGATTATGCTGTAGTTGCTGAAATTTGGCAGCATACAGATAAAATTCCCTCAGATGAAGAAGATATTATAAGAGTTCAAGACGATTATGGTAGGTAAAATGATTAACATAAACAGATTAAAAATTATTAGTTTTTATAAATTATAAGAAATGAATATTACAGTTATAGGTTCTGGATATGTTGGGCTTGTCTCAGGTACTTGTTTTGCCGAGATGGGAAATAGGGTTACTTGCGTAGACATAGACCCTGTTAAGATTGAAAAACTAAACCAAGGAATTATTCCAATTTTTGAACCAGGTCTAGAGACCATGGTGTTAAAAAATATGCAACAGAAGAATCTGTTTTTTACAACATCTTTGGATAAGACTTTACTGGATTCTGAAATTGTATTTATAGCTGTGGACACTCCTATGGGAGATGATGGTTCAGCAGATTTACAATACGTGTTGGCGGTAGCAAAATCTATAGGGAAGTCGATGCAAAAAAGATTGATTGTGGTTGATAAATCTACAGTACCTATAGGTACTGCAGATCAAGTAAAGGCAACCATTAAAAAAGAATTAGATATACGAAACTCTGATTTACAGTTTGATGTTGTTTCAAATCCTGAATTTTTAAAAGAGGGTGCTGCTATTGCAGATTTTATGAAGCCTGATAGAGTTGTTATTGGAGCAGATTCTGAGATTGCTTTTAAAAAAATGAAGGAATTGTATAGTCCTTTTTTTAGATCTCATGATCGTTTTATTACGATGGATATACGTTCTGCTGAAATGACCAAGTATGCTGCTAACGCCATGCTAGCGACTAAAATTTCATTTATAAATGAAATTGCCAACATCTGTGAAAAGGTTGGTGCCGATGTCAATCAAGTACGCATTGGAATTGGTTCAGATCGGCGTATTGGATACAGTTTTATATATCCAGGAGCGGGATATGGAGGATCTTGTCTTCCCAAAGACGTAAAAGCTTTGAAAAAGATTGCTGAAGATTATGATTATGATGCACAATTGATTAAAGCCGTAGAACATGTTAACAATCATCAAAAACTTTCAATATCTAACAAAATAGTAAAAAGATTTGGAGAAAACTTGGAGGGGAAAACATTTGCCTTGTGGGGATTGGCTTTTAAACCAGCAACAGATGATATGAGAGAAGCTCCAGCTATTTATACCATCAAAGAATTGTTGAAAAGGGGAGCAAGAGTAAGAGCGTATGATCCAAAAGCAATGGAGGAAGCAGAAACTTTTTATTTAAAAGATGTTGATGTAGTTGAATACTTTGAATCAAAATACGAAGTACTTAAAAACTCAGAAGCATTAATCTTACTTACGGAGTGGAAAGAGTTTCGTTCGCCTGATTTTAAGAAGATAAAAATGCAACTAAATAACCCAGTTATCTTTGATGGTAGAAATCAATATATAGCTTACGATCTAGAGAATAAAGGTTTTGAATATTACAGAATTGGAAAATAAGAAAAGTGACTACCGGTGGTAGTCGAGAAAAAATAAAGTATGAAAGTAGGAATCACCTTTTCAACCTTTGATTTGTTGCATGCTGGGCATGTAAAGATGTTGGAGGAGGCTAAAAGGCAATGCGATTATTTAATTGTTGGATTGCAGTTAGACCCTTCGATTGATCGACCTGAAAAAAATGCACCTTCACAGTCTATTATTGAGCGTTATATTCAACTTCAAGGGAATAAGCATGTGAATGAGATTGTACCTTACGTATCTGAACAAGATTTAGAAGATATTTTACGATCTTTTAAAATTGATGTTCGCATCATTGGAGATGAATACCAAGATAAAAACTTTACTGGAAGAGGGTATTGTGAAGAAAAAGGAATTGAGATTTATTACAATTCTAGAGATCACAGATTCTCCTCGAGTGGACTTAGAAAACAAGTGAAAATAGCAGAAGATAAATAATGAACAAGAAAAAAGTTTTATTAATTTTTGGAACTAGACCAGAAGCAATCAAAATGGCTCCTTTAGTCAAAGAATTCCAAAAGCAGCCAGATGTTTTTGATACGAGAGTTTGTGTTACAGCTCAACACCGGGAAATGTTAGACCAGGTATTAGATTTTTTTGAAATCAAACCTAATTACGATTTAGATTTAATGAAGCCAGGACAAAATTTATATGGACTTACGGCTACTATTATTGAATCATTAAAACTAATTTTAGAAGAATTTACCCCAGATTATGTATTTGTTCACGGGGACACAACTACGACTATGGCAGGTTCTATAGCAAGCTTTTACTCTGGAGCAAAAGTATGTCACGTAGAGGCAGGTCTTAGAACTAATAATAAACTATCTCCTTTTCCTGAGGAAATAAACCGTCAAATTACTGGTAGGATCTGTGATTATCATTTTGCTCCTACAGAAACTTCAAAAAAGAACTTGCTTAAAGAAAATATTTCTGGTAGATCAATTTTAATTACTGGAAATACAGTGATTGATGCATTGATTAAATCTGTTGAAAAAGTTAATGATAATCCTAGTGAATTAATTCAAGATCTGTCAAGGCAAATAGGAAGTCAAGAAGTTGTTTTAGTCACTGGTCATCGGAGAGAAAATCATGGTGGAGGGTTCGAAAGAATTTGTAAAGGGTTAAAACGGATTGCTGAAGATGATACAAATCGTATCATTATTTATCCAGTTCATTTGAACCCAAAAGTACAGGAACCTGTAAACAGAATCTTGTCGGGAGTTAGTAATGTAATTTTAATAGATCCTTTAGCGTATCAAGATTTTATTTGGCTAATGAATCGATCTAAAATTATTATCACAGATAGTGGAGGTGTTCAAGAAGAAGCGCCAAGTTTAGGGAAACCAGTTTTAGTGATGAGAGATACCACGGAAAGACCCGAAGCAGTAGAAGCAGGAACAGTTTTGTTGGTAGGGACCAATGAAGAGTTAATCGTTTCTAAAGCATTGGACTTATTAAACAATAACGAAAACTTTGAAAAAATGTCAAAACTTCACAATCCATATGGAGACGGGTTGGCATCAAAAAAAATTGTAGACTTTATTAAAAATATAAAATAATGAATCCAGAAGTAGTTACCATAGGTTTAGGATATATAGGATTACCGACCTCAGCACTCATAGCATCGCACGGGACAAATGTTTTAGGTGTTGATATAAACCAAAGTGTTGTTGATACCATAAATCAAGGAAAAATACACATTGTGGAGCCTGACTTAGATGCTATTGTTTCAAAAGCAGTTTCTAAAGGCTTTTTTAAAGCATCTACTAAAGCTAGTTCAGCAGATGTATACCTCATAGTAGTTCCTACACCATTTAAAGGCAATCATGAACCAGATATTTCATTTGTTGAAGCTGCAACAAAAGGAATTATTCCACTACTAAAAAAAGGTGATTTATACATTATTGAATCAACCTCTCCTATCGGTACCACTGAGAAAATGCAGAAACTAATATTTGCATCTAGACCTGAGCTTGATGGAGCTATTCATATTGCCTATTGTCCTGAAAGAGTATTGCCAGGAAATGTTATGCATGAACTCGTTGAGAATGACCGTGTTATTGGAGGTGTCGATGAGGCTGCTACTCAAAAAGCGATCTCATTTTATAGAAAGTATATAAAGGGTGAGTTGCATGCAACAAATGCTCGTACAGCTGAGATGTGTAAATTAGTAGAAAATTCATCTAGAGACTCTCAAATAGCTTTTGCCAACGAACTCTCTTTAATTTGTGATAAGGCTGATATTAACGTTTGGGAATTAATCAATCTTGCAAACAAACATCCAAGAGTAAATATCTTACAGCCAGGCTGCGGTGTTGGGGGGCATTGTATAGCTGTGGACCCTTATTTTATTGTTTCTGATTATCCAGCGGAGTCAAAAATGATAGGTACAGCAAGAGAGGTCAATAATTATAAATCATTTTGGTGTGCAGAGAAAATTCAAAACGAAAAACTTCAATTTGAATTAAAACACGGCAGAAAACCCAAAACTGCTTTGATGGGCTTAGCGTTTAAACCAAATATTGATGATTTGAGAGAGTCACCAGCCAAATATATTGCTCAAAAAGTATTACAAAATTCTAATAATGAAGAACACTTTATTGTTGAACCGAATATTGAATCTCATTCAATTTATAAATTAACAGAATATAAGAAAGCTATTAATCAGGCGGATATTATTGTGTTTTTAGTAGCTCATGAGGAGTTTAAAGAACTAAAAATAAATAAACAAAATGTTATCATAGATTTTTGCGGAGTTTTAAACAAAAGATAATAAAATGAAAAAAATTGTTTCATTAACTACAATAAGTTCAAGAATTAACATCCTTAGGTATACTATTTTTAGCTTATTGAATCAATCTTTATTGCCTGATGAAATCCATATCAATATTTCTAGGAATGGATTTCTTCTTGATGAAGGATTTAAATATATTCCTGAATGGTTGCAAGAATTAAATTTTACAAAAAAAGTTAATATAAATTGGGTAGACAATATTGGACCATATAGAAAGTTGTTTCCAATTATTCATAAACTTGATAAAAATGATATAATTGTAATATGTGATGATGATGTCATTTATTCTGAAAATTGGTTTTATTTATTAGTTTCTAAATCTAAAATTGAAAATGAATCTGTTATTTGTGGGCATGCAAAAATGATTAAAAGATTTTCAAAAAAAATCATAAAAAGTTATGTTCATTGGCCAATATTTAAAGGTAAAGGTTCCAAGAATATAATTATTCCAATTGGTGTAGGAGGAATCTTATATAAACCAAAGTTTTTTGATTTCAATAAACTTACAAATCTCGAATATAAAAATATTGCATCAATGTGTGATGATTTGTGGTTTTGGTCAAGTCTTAATGAAAATATTCAAATTATTTCTTTAGAAGAAAAGAATTCTTTATTCAATACTATTTCTAGTCAAACTTCATTAACACATATAAATTATTCTATTTCAAAAAATATAAAAAATAAGTTTAAATCAAAAATTCTTTTTTTTCTTGGACATTTTGGTTTTTCAGTTATCAATAATGATGTTGTATTTAAAAAAATTAGAAATTATTTCAAAAATTCAATCAAACAATTTTAATTATTAATTTATGTTTAAAAAATATTTTTTAATTGATTCTTCAAATAGTTTTTCAAAGTTATTTTTAAGCTTAAATGAATATTTTAAATCAAAAAATAATGCAATAGTTATATATAATAACAATAACTTGTTTAAGCTAATAAAAAAAATAATTCCAGATTGGTTAACTCCCAGAATATTTAAAGTTTCTATGACGTTGATGCCTGATTTATATTCAGGATTATCATCAAATAATATATTATGGATACATGATACGCTTTTTTTTGAAGAAGAATTTGTTTTTGGTAACAATAAAAATATATACGAGAAAGAAAAAACACAACTTTTAGAAAGAGCAAAAAAAGCAAAATTAATAGTAACTCCATCCGAATATTCAAAAGAGAAAATTAAAAATTTTTTAAATATAGAAGAAAAAAAAATTATAGTGCAATACTGTCAGTTAATTAAAGCAGACTATGATGCCGTATTGAATGATCAAATTTTTATTGAAAAAGTTATAAAAAAATATGAAATACAAAAAAAAGTAAAGAATATAATCTTTATTGGTTCTCCTCATTATAGAAAAAATTTAAAAACTGTTGTAGATGTTTTCGAGATGCTTAATAAAAAAATACATGATTTAAATCTCATTGTAGTTTCATATGCAAGAAAAGATATACCAATTACTTTCGAAATTTATTCAAATTTAATTAATAATCATAATATTAAATTTCTAAGTCATGTCTCAAACACTGAACTTGTTGCACTTATTAAGGTTTCGGATATACTTTTAAATCCTACTTTAGAAGAAGGTTTTGGTTTGCCTAATATTGAAGCTCAAATTTGTGAAACAATAGTAGTTTCGTCTAATACCTCATGCATCCCTGAAATTTTATCAAACTCAGCTATTTTAGTTGATCCTCTAAATAAAGATGAAATATATAATAGTTGTCTAAATGTTTTAGAAAACAAAATTGATTGTGAAAAGATTATTAAAAACGGAGTAGAAAATTCATTGAGATATACAGATATAAACAATTATGATAATCTTTATAAAATAATTTTAAATTTATCCAATGAATCCGTTAACTAAGCTTAATGATGTAATTTTAAAGTCTGGCTCATTCACAGTAATTAATGGAATTTCAGGATTTATTTTAAATTTATTATATGTAAGGTTTATTGGTTTAGATCTATATGGTCAGATGTCTTTAATTTTATCTGTTTCAACTCTTGTTTTTAGCTTTGCCTCATTAGGTGTCTCTAGTTCAATTACAAGAATTCTTTCGGAATATTTAATTAAATCTAAGCAAATAACTTTCTTTGTTTTATTTTTATTTCTATCAGCGTCTGTAATAATTCTAATTTTTAGTTATCCCACACTTTTAGCTGGTGAATTTTTCTTTGATCTTACAAAATCAGATTTATCAAATGTAAAAATTTACATATTAATAAACCTATTTTTATTTTTTCCTTATACAATTGGAATTTGTATTTATGAATCTAACCAAGAATTATTGAACGTTCTTAAAGTAAATATTTTAAATAATATAATAAAGTTTTGTTCTTTTATCATATTAATTAATTCTGAAATAAATCTTGAAAATTCTCTTTTAGCATTTTTTTTAATACCTAATTTAACAGGTGTTATTTATATTTATTTCAAACTTTTCAGAGAAAAAGTTCTTAATTTTAATATTAAAACTACTACCTATGATTTTTACATGTTAAAAAAACTTTACACATATTCAATCAAATCTTTTCCACTTTCTTTTTCTGAAATTTTAGTCTCTAATGTAACTTATATTTTTCTCAACAACAGATATTCTTATTCCGAGATAGGTTTATATCGAATTTTGAATACTATTGTGAAAATTGGATTAATGCTACCACATTTTATAAGTAAAGTTCTCTTGCCTGTTTTTACAAAAATGTACTTAAGAAATCTCTTGAATTCAATGAATAAATATTGTTTGATGTTTACTAATATCTTTTTCACTATTTTCTTTATTGGTGTTATTCCATTGATACTTTTTAAAAATGAATGGTTTTCTATTATTAATACTAATATTTATTTATCAAACGAATCACTAATATTATTAGCAATGATTCTATATATTCTATCTGGAAATTTTATTGGCAGTGTTTTTGCTGCTATGAACAAGCCACAAATAACAAGCTATTCATCCATATTTAGTTCTACAGTTTCTGCTTTGATTTTATATAATTTTAATATATTCAATGGTGGTGTTGAAAGCTGTTTATTCTTTTTATTTGTCGCCTATTTTTTAAACCAATTTATCTTATTTAGCTATTTGATTATTAAACAAAGTCTTTTATTCAATTATAATAAATTTATCATAGAATTTTTTTTAATTTTAGTAACTTTCACTTCATATATTATTATTGAGAAATTGAATTTTAGTATTTTTCTTAGTATTTCATTTAAAGTATTAGTTTTATCTATAATTTTATTTTTGTATTATTTCTTTTCTAAATGGTTGAACTTTTTTGACTTTTTTATTAAAAATCAGGTTAGATTATTTATGAATTCATTTAAAATTTAATATTTACCTAAATAGGATTTTATAATTTTCTTTCAATATTGTTAACATTTCCTTTGACCAAGATTTTTCGATTTCGATTCCGTACTTGTTAAAGCGTAGTTGTAAACTTTTTTTTTAAATAATAATTTCAATTAATGAATTTTAAACATATTCTACCTCTTACGGTTTCATTATTGATATTTACAATATTAATTCTTTTCTTATCGGGCTCTGGATTTTCATCTGTTGTATTTCACTTTTTTTGTTTTATAATATTAAGTAGAATTGTAAAGCAAGATAAATTACTTACGCTAAATATTTATTTACTAGGGTCTTTAGTTCTGATATTTTTTTACCACTATTGGATAATACTTTTTGATAATCCATATTTCTTAGGTCTTAAAAGTGATGATTTTCAATTTGATTATGTTTGGTCTGAAGGTTTTGTAGAAAAATTTGGATTAAATTTCAGTGAACTACCCTATCATCTAGATCAAATTAAACCTGGTCTTGGTTTTCTTCACAACTCTAAAGCATATGTTGCGATAATAATATCTCTGAGATATTTTGTACATTTTTTTGATGTTTATCATACCTTTTTACCTAGAATTCTAAATATATTTTTTTTAACTTTATTAGCATACTATAGTTCTCGGATAATATACTTATATTCAAATAACCATAAGTTAAGGAGATTAACATTGTTTGTTACTTTCTTTTTTCCGGTATTAATTTTTGTTTCTGTTCATGTTTTTAGAGATATATTAATTTCATTAATGTTAATATGGATATACTATACTCTTTTAAATAAAAATTACTCATTTTTATCTTTAATAAAAATACTTGTAATTCTATTTGTTTTGTTCTTTTTAAGGACTACAACATTTTTTATTAGCCTTTTAATGATATTAATTTTATTATCTAACATTAAGAAAATTAATTTTAAACTTCTATCTGTAATTATTATATTTTGTGTTTTTACTTTTATGGCTATGCAAAGTTTCGTGTTTGAGGCATTAGTTCAAATTGAAGGATATAATAAATTAAATACTGAACGTTTTGGAACTATAGGTACACTAACATATTCAATACCAATACAATTTGGGTTTATCTCTAGAATTATATATTTAATATTTACACCTGTAATATCTTTTTCATCTTTTCATCAATTCTTTGTTTCAATATCATCTATAATTCAAATTTTAATATTTCCATATTTAATATCATCTTTTAGAATTAGATTTATCGATATAAAACTAAAATTAATTTTTTTAATCTTTTTTCTGGGGGTTGCTTTTACAACTGCAGACTTTAGACATGTCACTATGTATATACCTTTTGGTGTTATCCTATGCGTCTTAGCCTTTGATAAACTTAAAGAATCTGGTTTTTCTGGAAAAAAGTATTATGCTATTCTATATGGACTGGTCTTATCTTTTTTCCTTAACCTTATATTTATTTACCTATTTTGAAAAGTAAAAATCTAATTTATTTAGTTTCTTCAGCTACTCCAAAAGGTGTTTTAGAATCCCAAGTTTTTAATATTGCTAACTATATTAATCAAAATTATAAACATAATATTAAAATTATTTTAGTTGGGAAAAAAATAAATATTAAAGAGTTAGAATGTCCAATAAACATTGAATTTCATTTTTTAAATGAGACAATTTCTATAAAAGAAATTTCAAATTCCAATATTTATATTAGGGGCGTTGATATATTTTTGAAATATTTCATAAGTTTAAAATTAAATAAAAACAAATTAATATATGATTTTAGAGCGCTAGTATTTGTTGAATCCTATTTGAGAAATTCTAGTTATTTAAGATCGATATGTTTGTTTTTCTTAGAAATGACTACATATTATCTTGCAGATGAAATATGTTGTGTCTCTAATATTCTAAAAAATAAACTTAAAAAGTATTTTATTATACACAGAAGAATTTTTGTTTTCCCTTGCCTAATTATTGGTGCTAATCAGCGGAATAATAGATTAATCAATAATTTAGATTCAACTATTAAGTTTGTTTATTTGGGTAGCTTAAGTCCATGGCAAAAGTTTGATAAAACTATAGATTTATTCAAACTATTATCCCAAAAAATTAATTGCAAGTTAACTATTATATCTAATGATAATTTAGAAGTTCAAACTGTTTTAAAAAAGAAAGATGTTACAGCTAAAATATTAAGTTTGACACATTCGGAAGTTCTTACTGAACTGAAAAATCATCATTTTGGATTTCTAATTAGAGATAATAATTTATTAAATAATATTTCTTCACCTATTAAGTATCTTGAATATATTTCAAGTGGGGTCATACCTGTTGTTACTCAAGGTATAGGTGACTATACTGAAGAAGTGATAAAGAATAATATTGGAATTGTTTTAACTAATAATTTTGAGATTGATGTCTCGAATATTATCAAAATGCATGTAGACCAATCATTAAATAATAGGACAAATGACTACTATTCTCAAAATTATAATATTAAAAACAGAATTAAAAATCACCCTATATTAAATTATTAAATATGAACCCAATTATTCTACAGCGATTTTCTTATTTTTTAAAAAAAATTCCTTTATTACCTAAAATTATAACATATTTAATTCGTTTTGTTTTTGGGGCATACCTACCCTGTAAACTAAATTTAGGGAAAGGATTTAAAATTGGTTATGGAGGTATGGGCGTTGTTATTCATGAGAAAACAATAATCGGTAAAAATGTTCATATCAATCAAAATGTTACTATTGGAGGAACGTCAAAGAAAATAGATGTTCCTCAAATCGGAGATAATGTTTATATAGGAGCGGGAGCGGTAGTTTTGGGTCCAGTTGTAGTTGGTAATAATGTTGTTATTGGAGCTAATGCTGTTGTTGTAAAAGACATTCCGAATGGGTCTTTAGTTGTAGGTGTACCCGGAAAAATCATTAAATCAAACATTAAAATGTCAGATTATATTTAAAATTAAATGATATACTTAAAAGCAATTTTTTTTGGACCAAGAGTAAATAGTGTTTATAATAAGGAAACAATCGGCGGTGGGACAGTTTTATTTGAGAATTTAATCTCGGTGATTAAAAAGAAATATAGTTTCATAAATACAAACGGTAATTCAAATTTTCTTGTTGGTACAATTTTATATAATATAAAATTAACTTTCATATATATAACAGTTAGATCAAAAAAAGTTTTATTTGTAGCTCATAGACAAGCTATTTTATTCATGTTTATCGACTTCTTTTTAAGAAGAAAAAGTGTTTATCGTTTAATAGGTGGGAATTTTGATTTTTGGTTTAAAAGTCGTACTGTAAAATTTGTACTAAGAAAAAATGCTAAAAATATAACAATCTTTTGTGAGTTACCAAAAGATGTTGATTTTTTTCAAAAATTTAAAGTAAAAGCTATTATTCAAGAAAATTTCAGGGATTTAGTTGTGTCTGAAAATAATTCAAATAATTTAAAATCTCCAAAGAAAGTAATAGGTTTTATGGGCAGGGTTTGCAGTGAAAAAGGAATTTTTGAATTTATCAACTTAGCTAAATCGTGTCCAAAGCATGATTTTATTGTAGTAGGCCCTTTTCAAACAGAAGATGATAAAATATATGTCGAAAAAAGTGAAAACGAATTAAATAATTTGGTTTACAGGGGGGTTTTAGAACATTCTAAAATAGATGATTTTTTTAATCAAATTAATATCTTTTTTTTTCACTCAAACCATATAGGTGAGGGAAAGCCAGGAGTACTTGTAGAAGCTCTTATAAGGAAGAAACCGGTATTGACAAACTATTTAGTAGCTTGTAAAAACTGGAATAATTTCTACAATAACAACAATATAGTTTTATCTAAAGACTATTTACGTACAATAACCAACTTTGATTTTAACAAAATCATATTCTCTAACAAAGATTTACAAATTTTTTCAGCTAAATTTTGTTACAAACAAATTATTAAAATATTAAAAGAATAATATGGATTTCATAAGTTCTGTTTTAGGCATATTATTAAGTACTCTATATGAAGTTTTCTTCAGGGAAAATTTCCTGTATTCTAGATTAAAACCTAGAAAGCATAAAATTTATTGGTTTATATTAATTTTATTTAGAAGAAATTTTAAAAATTATATTAAGGATTTGGGTCTAAAACCATGGAAATACCCAAGTATTGATGATTTAAAAAAAGCAAGGTTGACTACAAAAGAGGATATAAAAAAGTATTTCCCTGCTAAATCTGTTTCATTATTCCTTAATTTCTTTTCATTTAAAATGTCTTCAAGTGGAAGTTCAGGTAAACCTTTTGAGTTTAATATCTTTATTTTACAGTGGATTGAAGAACAGGCTCGAGTTTATGCAAGTTTTAGATTAGCTGGTTATCAGATTGGTAAAAAAATGGTTGTATTTAGGTCATATTCCCCAAAAGGTGATCAAAAAAATATTAAAGAAGTCAAATGGAAAAATTGGACTTATTTTAACTCATTTAGCCTTTCTGAAGAAAGTTTGATGGAATATTATGACTATTTAATTATAAATGAAATTAAGTACTTAAGGACATACCCTTCAACATTAGCAACATTCTTAGAATTTTTAAAATCTAAAAAATTAATTCTAAAACTTCGAATGATTCATGTAAGTAGCGAGAATATTAGTAATAAGTTAATAATTGATTCTGAAGAATATTTTGAATGTAAACTCATAAATTACTATGGCCAAGTGGAGCAAGCAGTATTGGGTGTAAATATTTTTGATAATTGTACGATTTCTATTCTTCCGTACTCAAATTGGTATAAACTAAATGACAATACAATAGCTTCATTAAACTTAATAAATTGGGCTAATCCGTTAGTTAATTATCAAGTTCAGGACCATTTATTAATGATAAAAGATAATCAGTTTAATCTTATCGGAAGAAACAATATTTATTTAAATCATCATCAAGGTTATCTTGTTTCGACAATTAACTTTTATACTTTGATGCAAAATTTCACAACACTTATTAAATGGCAAATTGTTCAAAAAAATAATCTAAGTATTGAAATGAATTTCGAAGGCAATATATCTTCAGAAGAAAAAGAACAAATAAGAAATGGTATTGAAGAACGACTTGGAAATGTTTTAGTAAAATTCAATAACAATCAATTTGTTTTTAATGGCGAGGGTAAAATTAATCCAATAATAAATAATAATAATATTAATAATGATAATTGATGCGTATGATTTCGATGGAACATTAATTAAAGATGATTCCATTAAATTATTTTCAAAATGGGTCTGTGATTCAAGAATAGAGTTTTTCTATTTATATTATTCATTTTATTTTTCATTTAAAACATTTACTAAATTAAAGTTTACTAGAGTCAGTTTTTTCTTCAATCTAATGAAAAAAAAAGGTAAAAACATCTATGATTTTCATAGTGTTTTGAATAAGTCTCTCTTTTGTGATAGCTTAAATATCCTTGAAAGCGACGGAGTTCCAAAAATCATAATATCTGCAAGTTTTGATGAAATAATAGGGAGTTATTGTAGAGAGGTACTTGGTGTAAAAGTAATTTCTAATAAATTATCTAGAATTGAATTAGATGTAAATTATGAATATAAGGTAATAGTTTTGAAAAAGGAATTTGGAGAATCCATTTCAGTAAGAAAAGCATTTGGTAATAGTGAAGGGGATTTTGATTTACTTAAAAAAGCAAAATTTGGGTTTTTCAGAACAAAAGAAGGAAAAATTAATAGGTGGATTGATTCTACTACTAAATAAAATAAAATCATGAAGTTTTCAAATAGTATTTTAAAAAAAATTAAATCATATAAGGTTTCATCACCAAAAGCTTGGGCATTAGCTAACGACCCAGAAGTATTAAAGTTAGATTGGAATGAGTCAACAGTAAAACCCTCTCCTAAAGTATATAAAGCAATCAGCGATTCAGTTATAAATAAGAAATGGAATTGGTATCCAGACATTAACAACACAAAGTTAATTCAAACTTTATCCAGTTATTGTGGGGTAAATAAAAATCAAGTTCAATTTTTTGCTAGTTCAGATGCGTTACATGAATATATTGTGAGGTGTTTTATTTCAAATGATGATAGAATTTTAACAATAACACCTACTTATGATAACTTTAGAGCAGTAGCAGAAGCAAACAATGGTAATATTCATAATTACACTTTAGATAAAAACTTTAAATTAAACTTAAATCAGCTAAAAAATGATTTGGAACTCATAAATCCTAAGATTATTTATCTAGTAAATCCTAATAATCCAACAGGTACTGAGCACGATATAGACCAACTTGAAAAACTAATAAAAAATAGTCCTAATAATCTTTTTATAGTTGATGAGGCATATTTCGAATTTAATGGTAAAACAATTAGTTATTTAACTAATGATTTAGATAATTTAATAGTGTCAAGAACTTTTTCAAAAGCTTTTGGTTTGGCGAGTTTTCGCATAGGTTACTGTATAGCTCATGAATCAATTATTGCAACATTAAACAAAATTAGAAACCCGAAAAATGTTTCTCTTTTTGCACAGGAGGCCGCATTAGCCGCATTAGATGATTTTCAACATATGTCTTCCTATGTTAAAGAAGTTAATCTATCTAAAGGTATTTTCTTTTCGTTCTTAACGAAGAAAAAATGGATTAATCCTATTCAGGGAGCCGGAAACTTCATATTTATGGAAATAAAAAATAATCTAAAAAGAGAATTAATAATTTTTTTAGAATTGAATAAAGTTTTTGTTAGGGATTATGGCCATATGGAACAAACTAAAGATTATCTGCGAATAACTATAGGTACTGTGATTCAAATGGAAAAAGTTATTGCTTTAATTAATTCATTTGAATCTAAACTATAAAATTTCTCAATCGAATAGACAAAGTGAAAATTTTAAATATAAAACTTCTTTTCAATACTGTAATATACCTAAAGCCTATTCAGATATACTACCGTTTTTATTATTTTCTAAGAAATAAACTTTTTAGATACAATGTGAAAAAGAAAATCATTCATGATTTTAATTTAATAGTATGGAAAAATGGAATTGATCATAACGACAGTTATTTTAAAAAAGATAATTCTTTTACTTTTTTAAATATTTCTCATTGTTTTTCTGATAAAATTGATTGGAATTTTAATCAATTTGGAAAGCTTTGGACTTATAATTTAAATTATTTTGACTTTCTCAATCAAAAAAATATATCGAAAGAAACTGGCCTTCAGTTAATCCATGATTTTATAAAAAATGAGGCTTTTTTAAAAGATGGAAAAGAACCGTATCCGATTTCATTAAGAGGAATTAATTGGGTTAAGTTTTTGAGTAATAATCAAGTTAAAGATGAATTAATTGACACTACTCTTTATTTACATTATTGTAACTTATTTAAAAACTTAGAATATCATTTGCTAGGAAATCATCTTCTTGAAAACGCATTTTCATTATTTTTTGGAGCTTACTATTTCCAGGATGAAAAACTATATAATAAGTCTAAAGATCTTCTTATTTCTGAATTAAACAAACAAGTTTTAAAAGACGGTGCCCATTTTGAGCTTTCTCCAATGTATCATCAGATTATTTTATCAAGATTATTAGATAATATCCAATTGATTAAATTAAATAGCAAATGGAAAAATGGAGATTTATTACCATTTTTGGAAGCTAAGGCTAGTTTAATGATCTCATGGCTTCATAATATAACGTACAGTAATGGAAAAACACCTATGGTCAATGATGCGACATACAATATAGCACCAAGCTCGATGCAGCTATTTTCTAATTCAAAAGATTTAGGTATACCATATCAAAAAATACCTCTTTCTGACTCTGGTTACAGAAAAATTATTTCTGACAACTATGAATTGTTCATAGATGTAGGAAATGTTGGCCCTGATTATCAGCCTGGTCATGCACATAGTGATACATTTAATTTTGAAGTAATTAAAGAAGGAAATCCTGTTATTGTCGATACAGGGATATCAACTTATGAGAAAAATTATAATAGACAAGAACAAAGATCGACGCACTCACACAATACAGTTAAAATTGGAGATAAAGAACAAACTCAAGTTTGGGGAGGGTTTCGTGTAGCTAAAAGAGCTAAAATTACTCATTTAATTGAGAAACCTAATTTAATTGAAGCTTGTCATGATGGATACCTAAATGATGGCTATGAACACAAAAGGGTTTTTTTGTGGGGAGAAAAATATATAATTTTAAAAGATAAAATAAATAGATCAACAAGTAATAATACAAAGGCTTATTTTCATCTGCATTCTTCAGTAGCAAAACCACTGGTTGATGGTAAAACTATTATGTTAGAATCTTCAGGAGTATCCATTGATTTTGAGAACGCATTTAGTATTTCTATTCAAGAATATCAATTATCAGCGGGGTTTAATAAAACTAATCTGGCTTATAAAATTGTTGTTTTATTTGACAAAACACTAAAAACTAAAATCACTTTATGAGAATTCTTTTTTTAACTGACAATTTCCCTCCTGAAGTAAATGCACCAGCAACCCGAACATTCGAACATTGCACAGAATGGGTGAAAAAAGGAGCAGAAGTAACCGTAATTACCTGTTTTCCAAATTTTCCTCAAGGAAAAATTTATGATGGATACAAAAATAAATTATATCAAAAAGAAAGTATTAATGGGATTACTGTAATTAGAGTTTGGTCATACATGGCTGCTAATAAAGGAGTGATTAAGCGTATTTTAGATTTTAATTCTTATGCTATATTGGCATTTATTGTAGGTGTATTTTGTAAAACAGATTTAATTATCGGAACTAGTCCACAATTTTTCACAGCTATATCTGCTCGTTTTATATCAATATTCAAAAGAAAACCTTGGGTGATGGAAGTTAGAGATATCTACCCAGAAGCATTATCTGCAGTTGGTTTAATGAAGAAAAAGTCTATTATTTATAAATTTCTTGAACTTCTTGAGATTTATTTATATAAATCAGCAAATCATATAATTGTTGTTACGAACTCTTTTAAAAGAGAAATAATAAATAAGGGTATTGTTAAATCTAAAATAAGTGTGTGTACGAATGGTGTGGACCTCTCAAAATTTCAACCTCAACTTAAAGATCAAGAAATTTTAATGAAATTAAATTTAAATAATAAATTTATAGTTTCTTATATAGGAACTCATGGTCTTGCTCATGCCTTAACATTTATTTTAGATTGTGCATCTCAAGAAGTAGATAACAATATTCATTTTATTTTTATTGGAGACGGAGCAGAAAAAGAAAATTTACAAAAAAAAGCAAAAAAATTAAATTTACAGAATGTGACTTTTTTACCTTTTGTGAACAAAGAAAAAATTAAATCATATATTAGTATTTCAGACGTAGCTCTTGTAAATTTAAAAAAATCAGATTCATATAAAGATGTAATACCATCAAAAATTTTCGAAAACGCAAGTATGCTTAAGCCAATATTATTAGGAGTTGAAGGCGAATCTAAAGCGATAATAGAAAAATATAATGCTGGTGAATGTTTTGTTCCTGAAAATAAAATTAGTTTTAGAAAATCTCTTAAACTAATAATGCAAATTGATAAATATAAATTAGGTTGTCAAAAACTAGCAATTGACTACAATAGAAAAAATATTGCAATAAATATGTTAAATATAATTAAAAAGACTAAAAATGGCATTTAAAATATTATCTCACGCATCAATGTTGATAAATTATCATTCTGATGAATTACTTATAGATCCATGGCTCGTTGGTTCTTGCTATTGGAGATCTTGGTGGAATTATCCCCCAGTCAATAAAGAAGTAATTAAAAAATTAAATCCTAAAGCTATATATATAACTCATGTACATTGGGATCACTGGCATGGACCTACATTAAAAAGATTTTTGAATTCTGATGTTGAAATTATAACTCACGATGAGCCCAATAAAAGAAGTGCCAGGGATTTAAAAGAATTTGGTTTTAAAAATATAAAGATCTTGAAACACGGTGAATCGTATAATGTTGGAAACATCAATATTACACCTTATCAATTTGGTTTATTTTTAAATGATTCAGCATTAGTTGTAGAAACTCCAGAGTTTAAATTACTAAATGCTAATGATTGTAAAATTGCTGGTGCCAGTTTAGAACAAATAAAGAAGATTCATGGTAAGTTTGATTTTGCTATGCGATCTCACAGCTCTGCTAATGATAGAGTTTGTTATAGTATTCAGGGGTCTGATTTAGTTATGGATAATCCTTCTCATTATACAGAAGCATTTAGATTGTTCATGGATAATGTTAAGCCAAAGTATGCGATTCCATTTGCTTCAAATCACTGTCATTTACATAAGGACGTTTATGAAACAAATGATATAATAAATGATCCATTTAAATTGGAAAATGATATTTCTGAGATAGGAGGTCTCAAAGAGAGTCAACTAAAAGTAATGTTGTCGGGAGATAGCTGGTCTAAGTCAAGGGGATTTCAAATAAATGAAGAAAATAAAAGATATTTTATAGATAAAAATACTAATTTAAAACAATATCAAATTAATGTTCAGGAATCACTAAATAAATATTATGAATTAGAATCTAATACAAGGTTAAACAGTAGAACTATTAAATTATTCAATCAACAATTAGCGTCAATTCCAAATTTTGCAAAAAGAAATTTGAAAAACTGGAAGTTTGCTATTAATATCACTGGAGGTAAAAAAGAATATTATTTAAAAGTAAATCCATATTTATCCACATCTGAATTAGTAAATAAGGAGATTTTTGATTCAAGTGCTGCAAAAATTATTATCCCTACTGATATTTTTAATTCAGCAGTAAATCAAAATATGTTTCATCACTCGGGTATTTCTAAAAGAAATAAATATATATTCAAAGATGAATTTAATCTAAAAAAATGGGAGATCATGAATGGACTATTAGAAAAAGTAGAACTTGAAGTTTTCCCCATTAAGATTTCATATATTAAGAATATATTACTAAATTATTTGAGAAGATGGCGTGAAATTTATGTTTATTTTCAAGCTTATCTTATGACACGTAAAGGAATGAAAATTTATGATATTGAGGAAAAAATACTCTCAAAAAATATTTAATAAATTTTATAATCTCATAGTTATTCTGTAAGTATTTTCATAATCGTAATAATTTCAACTCGAAAAATCATAAAGTATCAAGAAATAAAAAAAGAGATCGAATCTTTTGGATTCAAAGTAGTTTCTCATGATTTTGAAAGACCCTGGGGAGGGTTTTTAGTGATTGATGAAAGTCAATCACAAGATTTTTCTAATAAATTCTTTGAAGGCATCGACGTAAACACTCTAAAAATTGGAGGGAAATTAAGCCCGAAAATATTAATAGTAAAACCCAATGCACGCTTGTCTTGGCAATACCATAACAGACGTGCAGAAATTTGGCAAGTATACAAAGGAACTGCTGGGATTATTAAAAGTGATTCTGATGAAGAAAGTGAAATGAAAGAATATAATGAAGGAGATCAAATCATTTTAAAACAAGGTGAACGTCACCGATTAATTTGCTTAGATAATTATTGCGTGGTTGCAGAAATTTGGCAACATACCGATGCAACTCATCCTTCAGATGAAGATGATATTATACGTGTGCAAGATGATTTTGGAAGATAAAAAATAACATGAGTCAGAAAAAAGGAATGATAGTATCTGGGTACTTTAATCCCATACACAAAGGACATATTGAGTATTTTAATAATGCAAAAGCCCTGGCTGATGAATTGTTTGTAATTGTAAATAACGATCATCAAAGAGCATTAAAAGGGTCTAAAGAATTTCAACAAGAGCAAGAACGTGTTTTTATCGTTTCTAATATAAAATCTGTAGATCATTGTGTGTTGTCTATAGATCAAGATAGAACGGTATGTAAAACTATAGAAAAGATTGCATTGGATTTTGGAGATGCTTATGATTTGAGTTTTGCCAATGGAGGAGATCAAAACAATAACACCATTCCAGAAAGACCAATTTGCGATCAAATGGGAATTAACTTAGTAGATGGTCTAGGAGATAAAATACAGTCTAGTAGTTGGTTGCTGCAAAAGTAACTTTAAGTTTAAAATTTATACTTACCCACTCTCATTCCCCAATCTCCTCAACCGTTCCATAAACACATCTGCAACAGCGTCTTTATTCGGATTCTCTCCAATATAACTTAAAAAAGTACTTTCTCTCGAGTGCCCTGTAATTTCCATTAAAATAGGAGTTTCAATTATATTTTCCAACTCCATCTCATAAAGCGAGCTCATCGTTGCAGATAAAATCTTCCACACAGGATTCCTTTTACCATTTGGTCTCGATTCAACTCCAAGGTTTCTAATTCTAACATTCACCTTGTACTGATCCAACCAATCGAGTGTAGAAATTACGTCGCCAGTATTTCTTCCAAGACGCGAGAACTCCTCTACTACTAATTCAGTTACTTTTCCGTCTTCGACAAGTTTAACTAATTTTTTAGCTTCAACTCGATCTCTAAAACTCACCGAGCCTGATACTTTGTCGAGAAGTGTGATATCATATCTATCGGTATCCGCTTCAAATCGATTACCTGTTTGAAGAATGGTACTCACTCTATTATACTTTACTTTCATAATCGTAGGATTTTAAATCACACATTAAAATTACCGAGAAAGTGCCGTATTGCCTAAGAGTCAGACAAACTTTAGCGCAACTTTAGCGCTTCCTTTTTTATCTTGATTTAATTTCCTTCTTGCCGATTAAAATCTCAGATGGATCAACATAGTTTATCCTCAGGTATCATTGATAATAGAGGTGCCGATTAGTATTCTATGTTAATCAGGTCCCACGTCGATGAGATACTGTCTTTCGGTTATCTCTTACAATTGATATGAACTAAAAACCGCAAAGAGAAACATCTTCTAAATTTTCTAAAAAATTTCAATAAGGACTATTGTTATAATTTTTAAGACGTTTCGTTAAATATATAAATATTATCTCAGTACTTATATTCACTAAAAAGTATAACTATTAGTGAATACAATCTAAAATAGTATATTTTTTAAAAAAAAGACATTGTACAAAAGAAATTAAAAGTTTAATACATCTTATGCCAATTAAAATTGAGCTTTTTGGTTTGGCTTTAAAAATCTCATTGATTAAATTTAAAGTTAGTTGGGTGCCCCCCTGGAGGACTGCCCGTAGGTATCCCCCCTTATATACCCCATTTTTCGATGTCTTTAGAGGGAGGTCAATTCTCTCGTTCAAATTTTTGGAAAATTTCCCAAAAAATCAACTTTTTTAAAAATAAAATTTTCTAGAATTTTTTTAAAAATCAGTTGTTATCCTCCTAAAAAAATAAAATATTTTGCATTTGTATAGGGGAAGCTCCTAGAGAAGTTAATTTCACCTTAACTTAAGTTATAATAAAAGAGAGGGTTTCAATTTAATTAAATAACAATAATTAATTTGATTGAATCACTATTTTGATAAAATATCAAATAATTCGTGATTAATGTAGTAATTCGTAACGCCTAATTTCTTTTTTGTTAATATTCCATCATCAGACAACGTATTCAAGTAATTAGCAGCAGTAATTCTTGATACCTTTAAATCTTGCTCTACAAATTCGATTTTAGTATACGGATGTTTAAACAAGTTATTTAGCAAGTCCTGACTGTAGAACTTGTAATTTTTTCTAATTTGATGCTTTTGTTTTAATAGTAGAGATTGTATTTGTGTAATCGTTTGGATTGTATCCATTGCAGTCTGTTCAACACCCTCTAAAACAAATAATATCCAATCTTCGAAATTTTTATGATCTCTTACGGCTTGAATTTTTTTATAATAATCACCTTTATTTGATATGATAAACTTGCTCAAGTATAATATGGGTAAGTCTAATAGATTTTGAAGGACAAGATAAAGTACATTTATAATCCTTCCTGTTCTTCCGTTTCCATCATAAAAAGGATGTATACTTTCAAATTGGAAATGTATGATAGCCATTTTTATGAGAGGATCTAAATCACTGATTTCATTGTCATTAATATATTTCTCTAAATTACTCATTAGATCCATAATAGTCTGGTGGTCCTGAGGTGGTGTATAAATTATTTCTCCTGTACTATTATTTTTAAGGGTAGTACCCGGAACCTTTCTTAAACCTGCGTTATTTTTTTCAAGTGTGGCTTGAATTTCAATAATCATCCTATTGGTAAGGAGTTTTTGGTTGTTTATAAGCTCAAAGCCTTTTTTAAGGGCTTCTATATAATTTTGAACTTCTTTAGATTCAAGAGATTCTATGTTATTTGTTTTAAGTTCTGCCTTATATAAGTCATCGTGAGTAGTTATAATGTTCTCAACTGCAGAACTATCCTTTGCTTCTTGAAGACCTAAAGTATTGATTAATATGGTTTGATTAGGTATACTTTTAGACATCCCTTTTAACTCAGCCAATGCCTTATGTGAGGACGTTAGTTTCTTGAGAACCATCTTGGACTCAAGCTCAATGTTTAATGGAAGATAACTTAAAGTATATAATTGCATATGTAAAGAAAATCAAAAAATCTATACAAAGATAAACTATTATGTATAAAAAAATCAATTTTCTTTACAAAAGGAAGGAGATATGATAAGATAACTTAGAAAGTTTAACATAGAAATTAAAACCATTGAAGATTGTGGTTATGATTCATAAAATCAAAAACTATAAGAGAACCTTTTAAGTTACTCAGTAAGTTTATGAATTTGAAAATCTCATGGCCGTTTAGTAATGAAATATCTATCTAAAATAATATAAAATACTGTAAATCAATTGTTTGTTTAAAGTAAATTGACTACAGTCCGAGCGCTAATTTACTATTTATTATTATTATTTGGATAATGCATCCATCAAAATATCAGCGTATGCATCCATATTAGCATTTTTACCAACATATTCTAAAAACGTACTTTCCCTTGAGTGACCTGTAAGTTTCATTAGAATGGGGGTGGGTATTTTCCCATAATGATTGGTTGCAAAAGATCTTCTGAGGTCGTGGGAAGATAATAATTGATATTTTGGAAATTGTCCTAAATAACTTCGCTTTTTAGAACCATCATATTTATATCCTTCAACAATTTGATTAATTTCAGCTAATTCAGCAATTTTTTTAATGTCTTGGTTGAATTTGGAATTAGAAATTTTGTGTGGAAAACTATTTAAAATTACATCAATAACATCTTTATCAACAATACCAACGGTAACAAATTTTCCTGTTTTTTTTTGATTGATATCTACGTATAATCCATTATTGTTCGCTTGTCTTACATTATCGATAGATAATTCGAGTAAATCTGAAACTCTTTGGCCAATGGAGTAACCTATCAGAATCCACTTTTTTGAGTTTAATAAAGAATTAGATTGAATTTTCAAGTTTTTAATTTTTTCGAACTCTGAGATTGAAATTAAATTAATGATTTTTTTACTGCTATCATTTTTAAAACAACTTAAATAAAAGACTTGTTGATTTACCTTAATTTCACGCTTTAAAACTTCTTTAGATATTGTTTTAAGTCCTTTTATCATTCCGTTGGAATAATTGATAGAATATTTTTTTTCATTTAACAACCAATTCTTAAATTTTTCAAGTAAATTTAAATTAAGTTCTTCGAATACTAATCTCTGATTTATATCCTTTTCGAACTCTACTATAACTTTAATAAAAACATAATAAAATTTGATTGTATTTGGTTTTAATCTTAGTGAGTTATTTTTAATCCATAATTTTGATTGAAATATAACAGTATTTTCTTCTTTAAACTTTTTCCCTCCATTAAATTCATATACTAATAGTTTTAACCATGGTAAGTCTAAATTACTTTTCGGACCATCCTTTAATTTATCTAAAACATATTTTTTTAATTCAATTAATTTTTGATTGTTTTTTTCATAACTTGGAGCTTCATAATCTATTTGTTGAAGATTTTTATTCCAATATTTACTATAAATTTTTATTCCTGTGGAAGTCTCTAACCTAACAGATTTTTGGGCATAAAGGTAAATTTTAATAAATACATAACTTTTATTTTTTGTTCTAATTCTAAATCCTACTGTCGCCAATTATAAAGGTTTTGGCTAATATATAGCACTGCCATTAAACGGCCATTAAACGGCCATAAAAAAATTATTTAGAAGTTATTTAGGACAATTTCCAAAATATCAATTATTATCTTCCCACGACCTCAGAAGATCTTTTGCAACCAATCATTATGGGAAAATACCCACCCCCATTCTAATGAAACTTACAGGTCACTCAAGGGAAAGTACGTTTTTAGAATATGTTGGTAAAAATGCTAATATGGATGCATACGCTGATATTTTGATGGATGCATTATCCAAATAATAATAATAAATAGTAAATTAGCGCTCGGACTGTAGTCTCAATTAATTTGTAACTAATTGATATTAGTTTTTTAAAATATGTTTTATTCTTTTGTACTGGTCTACTATTAACAAACCCCAATAAAGATCTTTTAGAACCTTTAGTAAATATGTGAAATTTAACGGAATCACTGTTATGTAAAAAAAATCAATTATCTTATACAGAATAGTTTATCTTTGTACATAATAATATATAATTTTATTAAATTATTTTTTAAAATTTTTTTATTTAAATGCGCACCCTAAATTTTAATAACCATAAGGTTAAACAACCCGCCATGTATTATAAATTCTTACAATATACATTTGTTATTTTTTCTTTGTTTTTTTCAACTATTTCCTTTTCTCAAACAGAACAAGACCTAATTTCAGAAGCCAATCGATTAAAAATTAATTCTAGAGATAAAGCTATTAGCGAATTAGCATCTAGGGGTATTAGTGAGTCGCAAGCAAAAGAAATGGCTCAACTGAGAGGGATAGATTTTGATACTTTTCTAGATAACTATCTAAATAACAATAAAGCTGAGGTAAAAGTTGCTGAACCAAGGGTTTTAAATGATGTAGTAACTGATTTAAAAGTAACTTCTCCTCCAGTATTAGTAACTCCATCAACATCACCTAAAGTAGTGGTTGAAAAGGACATTAAAAATTATTTCGGATATAATATATTTGTAAATAACCCTTTTGGTCAAAAAGACTATTTACTTGGAAATATAGACGAGGGTTATATTTTAGCGCCTGGAGACGAGTTAAGAATTACTGTTTTTGGAGATAATAATCTTGATTTTGTTTCTAAAATAGATCTTAACGGTAATATATCCTTCCCTAATTTAGGAGTATTTTTTGCTGCAGGTAATTCCTTTGCAACTATAAAAAATAGATTAAAAATTTTTTTAGGAAAATACTATAGTGGGTTGTTATCATCGCCCAATCGCACATTTTTAGATGTATCTTTAACTCAGATTAGACCCGTAAAAGTATCTGTTTTGGGTAATGTAACTACACCAGGTCCGCATTTAGTGAATGGAATGGCAACTGTATTAAATGCTTTATATGCTTCGGGAGGAGTGAATACCTCAGGTACATTAAGAGATGTTAAAGTTTACAGAAATAACAAACTCATAAAAATTATTGATTTATACGATTATATCACACAAGGAAATATAGATCAAGATATAAGACTTGCTAATAACGATGTTTTGTTTGTAGGACCAAGAATTTCTTCGGTTACTCTTAAAGGAGAAGTGAAAACAGCCGCTATTTATGAACTAAAAGAAGGTGAAACCCTAGAAAGCTTATTTAAATTTTCTGGTGGGCTATCTGCAGTAGCCTCCACCAATGCAGTTAACATATCTAGAATAAAACCTTTTAAAGATAGAAATCAAGAGTTGGTATTTGATCGATTTTTAACAACTGTAAACTATAGTAATCTAGATAATTCAAAAGATTTTGAATTAACAGATGGTGATGAGGTAACAGTGCAAGGAATTTTAACCAAACAAAAAAATAAAGTATTTATTGAAGGAAATGTGAATGCTCCAGGAAGTTACGCTTTAGATATTTTTAAAGATTTAAAAACTTTAATTAATATAGGTGCCAAAGGGGTATCCACTAATACATACTTTCAGAAATTAGACATCAATAGAGAAGATAGTCAAGGGAATCTATCCTTTAAAACGTATAATTTATCAAGTGTTTTAAATGACAAAGTTACCGTTGCGTTGCAAGAAAACGATCGCATTAAAATATATTCTTTAGAAGATGTTAGAGGAAAGCAAACAGTAACCATTTCTGGATTTGTATCGAAACCAAAAACTATTTTTTGGAGTGAGAACCTATCTATTTTTGATTTAATCTTTCAATCAGTCTCCTATGATGAATTGGAATTTCAAGCCAAAGTTCTTTCTAGTCGTTTAGATTTAAAGAGATTTGATGAGCAGACCGGCTTGTATAATTTAACTCAATATAGCATAGATAAGTTAGAAGACCTAAAAACTACTTATTTAATACCTAAAGATGAGGTGGTCTTATACACCAAGTCTGTGAGCGAAGACATTACTCCTACAATTAAAGTATTAGGAAGCGTACCTAATTCAGGAGAGTTTTCTTTAGGGAAATCCATGTATGTTGAAGATGCCATTCTTATGGCAGGCGGGTTTTTAAAAGATGCAGAAAAAACATTTGTACATGTCAACAGATTAGATAGAAATTTGGAAACAGGAAACTATTCAAAGTTAGAAACCTATCAAGTAGATATGGATTATTTACTAGGGATTTCAAAATCCCCTAGCAATCCTTTGATACTTCAAAACAAAGATATCATTACTGTTTTAGCTCCTATCAGAGCCTCTGATCAACCTATGATTTCAGTAACAGGAGAAGTTAAATATCCTCAGAGCATTATTCTTGATAACGATAAAGTTTCCTTGAAAAAAATAATTGATATAGCTGGTGGGTTGACAGTTAATTCTAATATTAACAGCTCCTATATTATTAGAGACGGTTTAAAGTTATTTATGGATATTGAAAATAGTTTTACCGATTCATCTAATTTTTTAATAGATAATGACATCTTGGTGATTGGTTCTAATTTAGAGCCTATAAAAACTTTAGGAGGTTTTTTAAACCCTTCCCTCTTTATTTGGGATAAAGGAAAAAAGGCTAAATATTATATTAAAAAATCTGGAGGTACTAAGAAACGTATCGAAAGTATGGTAGTGCTTCAAGCCAATGGGAAATCAGAAAAGATAGGGTTGTTTAAGAATCCAACAGTGTATCCTGGAGCTCAAATTATAATTACCGAAAAGCCTGAGAAAATAGATGATGGTAAAAGTAAATTTTTAGATGACTTTATAAGAATATTTAGTGTAGTTACTGGAGCTTTAACCACTGTTGTTTTAACTAAAAGTTTATAGGGTATGCATAGTTCTCAACAACCACATTTAGAAGTAGAAGATCAAATAGACATCATTGCCTTACTTTCTAAAGTTTGGGCTGGCAGAAAATTTGTCATTAAATCAGCTGTAATTGCAGCTGTTATTGGTGTTCTAGCAGCCATTCTTACTCCCAATACGTATACAGCTTCTTCCATGTTTACCCCAAACTCAAGTGGTAGCCCACCTGCGGGTACTAGTGGGTTAAAAGGATTGGCTTCTTTAGCAGGGATCAATATTGGTTCTAGCATGGAGGGTGCCAAGGAAATTTCACCGATGTTGTACGGAAAGATATTAGAGAGCTACACCTTCAAAAAAGAATTGTTAGAGGCACCACTTAAGAACTTAGAAGATGTAACCTCTCTTAGAGATTATTATGAACAAGAATCTTCCTCCTCCTCTTTTTTAGGAACAGTAAGAGACTATACTATAGATCTGCCATCAAAAATTATTGGATGGTTCAAATCAGAATCCAAAGAGGCCTCTTTACAATCTGTTGAAGGGATGAATACCCTCACTGAAGAAGAATTTAATTATTTTAAAATGATTGATGTCATGTTAGCACTCAACATCAATGACAAAGAGGGGTATCTGGAAATAACAGCTACCAGTAAGCTTCCTCAACTAGCGGCGCAGTTGGTTAAAAATGGAGAAAATATTTTACAGAATCAAATCATAGCCATTAAAACGAAGTCTAGTTTAGAATTGTTAGCTTATCTAGAAGAACAATATACCATTAAAAATAAGCTCTTAATTGAAGCACAAGATAACTTGGCTAATTTTAAAGATCGGAATTTAAACATCTCCAGAAGTAGTTTTTCGAATACGCAAACACGTTTAGAAGCAGATCTTCAAATAGCCACCTCCGTTTTTCAAAATGTGGTCACTCAATTAGAGCAGATAAAATTACAAGTGGCTAAAGATACCCCTGTGTTTTCTTTTTTGAAACCAGTGGTGGTTCCAACAGAAAAATCTGCTCCAAAACGCAGCATCATTGTAACTATATGGATGTTTTTGGGAGTGGTTACCAGTATTGGGTTTTTGTTAGCCAAAGAACCCCTGTTAGATATGATCAAACAAATTAAACATACCCCATAATAAATTTAATCATATAGTTAGATTCATCTAATTTTTTTATATTTGTAAAAAAAATGAATTTTAAAGACCTATTAGTCCCTAGTAATATGTTCTTTATGTTTGTTATCGTATTTCTCATAACAAGCTTTAGTCTATCTAGAATCAGAAAAATAAGCAGTAAACTTGGTCATTATGATACCCCCAATGACAGAAGCTCTCACACCGATTTTGTGCCTACTTTAGGTGGCGTTTCGTTCTATGTCTCCTTAGTTGTATTCTTTTTCTTTTCAAATTTTTACAATATTGATGATACAAGTTTAAGTATCATGTTAGCCATTACCATTATGTTTTTGGTAGGCTTAACGGATGATTTAAATGATTTATCTCCAAGAGTTAAATTTCTTGGTCAACTGTTAGCGCTGAGTATTTTAATCATACAATCCGATTATAGAATTCTCTCGTTTCATGGATTTTTAGGAATTTATGAGCTCAACATGTTTTTTTCAATATCTATTTCCATGTTTTTAATTATAGCATTTATTAATGCGTTTAATTTAATAGACGGTATAGATGGTATGTCTTCCATAACAGGTATAGTGATCTCGGCGTGTTTTGGTTATCTTTTTTATAAACTTCAGCTTTTCTTTTTTATGTTTATTTCAGGGGCATTAATTAGCATGTTATTGGCTTTTTTACGGTATAATTTTTCATCTAAAAAGAAAATATTTATGGGAGATACGGGATCACTTGTGATTGGTCTGGTTATAGGGCTTTTAACACTGAAGCTTCTTACCCTAGAAACTGAACCCTATAGTTTCTTATCCATTCAAAGAAAAGAACTTCCCCTTTTACTATTAATCATTTTGATTGTTCCTGCTTTTGATTTGTGTAGAGTGTCGTTTATTAGGTTCAAAAAAAGAGTTTCTATTTTTTCTCCAGATCGAAATCATATCCATCACCTATTAATAGATTCAGGATTATCTCATAAAAAAGCTTCTATATTATCTGGGCTAACCAATTTAATTGTTGCAATAGCAATGTATCTATCTATTCAGCACCTTGGATTAGTATTTTCCTTTTTGTTTTTAGTGCTGTTTATTTTAGCGTGCTTTGTACTTTTTTTCTTGATTACGAATAACCGAGAAAACCTTCGTAAAAAGGCCAAATTAAAGCATTTTTTTCAAAATATAGCCAACTTCTTTTAAGCGTTTTTTTCAATATTTTTTAAAAATTAAAGTTTTCTTACCCTTTCTTTTTAAGCGAAAACGATTGAGTTTTTTATCACTATTGTGTATCCAAAAGGGTTGTAATATATTTGGCTAAACTATAAAAATTATTCATGATAATTATTGCTGATGGTGGCTCAACAAAAGCTGATTGGATTGCTTTAGATGCCGATAAAAATGAACGCTTTAGAGTAAGAACTTTGGGTTTAAATCCTGCTGTTATTTCACCAGAGGAATTAACCAATAGGATTGTGAATATGTTTCAGCTTATTAATGTTAAAGATGAGGTGAGTCAAATCTATTTTTATGGAGCTGGATGTGGTACCCCAAAAGCCTGTGCTATTCTAAAAGATGTAATGCAAGCCATTTTTAAAAATGCTGTGATATCTGTTGAAGAAGATATGTTAGCCGCTGTATATGCTGCTTCAGGTAAAAATCCTGCTTTAGTTTGTATTTTAGGAACAGGATCAAATAGTTGTTATTATGATGGTCAAAACATGCAAATGCAAGTACCCTCTTTGGGCTATGTTTTGATGGATGAAGCGAGTGGGAATTATTTTGGAAAAAGATTAATTAGAGACTACTTTTATGGCATGATGCCTAAATATATGGTGGAGCGATTCAAAGATGATTATGTTCTTGATGCAGATACCATAAAAACGAACATATACAGAGCACCAAATCCAAATATGTATTTAGCCTCTTTTGCAAAGTTTATGTTTGATTTCAAAGATGAAAAATATGTGAGAAGATTGATGAAAAAGGGATTTGAAAAATTCTTCAAATACAGAGTTTTACCTTACCATCCTTCAGAGGATCTTCCTATTTATTTTATAGGCTCTATTGCTCATTATTTTAGAGAAATATTAGATGATGTTGCCGAAAAGAATGGGTTAAAAATATCTGGTGTTATTCAAAGACCTATAGACAATTTATTAGAATTTCATAAACAACATATTAATTAATTTCCTCTAAAAGTTGTTCTAGAAGCATACCTCTTGAACCTTTTATGAGTATATAACTATTTTCTAAGGGAGTTATATTCATATTTTCTTTAAAAGACTCAACTGTCAAATATTTTTCTGCTGCTGAGGTTTTACTATAATATTTACCAATAAAAACACATCGGTTTAAGCTTAGGGTTTCACAAAGATCAACAATGTCTTGATGTTCTTTTTCTGAGGCTGTTCCTAATTCAAACATATCTCCTAAAATTGCAATCTTATTTTTATCTTCAACTTCATTTAAGTTTTCAAGTGCTAATCGAGTGCTTGACGGATTGGCATTATAAGCATCCATTAGAATTGTATTACTTTTCTTTTTTATGATTTGAGATCTGTAATTGGTGGGTTGGTAATTATGAATACTTGTAATTATATTTTTTTTAGTGATGTTAAAGTATACTCCAATAGCAATAGCGGCCTTGAGATTATTTAAATTATAGGCGCCTACCAACTGTGTAGTAATAATCTCATTATTATAATTTAGAGCTAATAGGGGCTGATTAGAAGAGATTGTGATAGTAGTATCTAATTGTATTCTTTCTATCTCTTTGGTCAATTCTAATTGTTTGGTATTTTGAGAATCGATTAACGCTAATTTATGGTTTTTTTTAAGATAGGTATACAATTCTGATTTTCCTTTAATAACTCCTTCAATACCCCCAAATCCCTCAAGATGTGCTTTGCCAAAGTTTGTGATGTATCCAATATCAGGTTCACAAATAGAAGACAAGAACTCAATCTCTTGTTGATGGTTTGCACCCATTTCTACAATACCGATTTCAGTTTTATCGGTAAACGATAATAGTGTTAAAGGAACTCCAATATGATTATTTAGATTTCCCTTTGTTGCTTGAGTTTTAAATTGAGTATTTAAAACAGCATAAATGAGTTCTTTGGTTGTTGTTTTACCGTTACTTCCAGTAATGCCTATTATAGGAATATTGAGAAGTTTACGGTGATAATTTGCTAATTTTTGAAGGGTTTGCAAAACATTGTTTACCAAAATGGTTTTCCCTTCAATTTGATAGTCTATATCATCTATTACAGCATATTTAGCCCCTTTTTCAATGGCGGTTTTTGCAAAGGTATTTCCATTAAATTGATCTCCCTTTAGCGAAAAGAAAATAGCTCCTTTTTTAATAGCTCTAGTATCAGTAGTAACAAGATAATTACTGGAGTAGATTTGATATAGCGCTTTAATATTCATGGTTAAATATAAAAAAAAACCTCATCGAATACTATTCAATGAGGTTTTATGATTTGATTTAAGAGTTATCTTGATGGATTTCTTGCTGTTCTTTTTCCACTATTAAGATTCCCCATAACGTCTGTTGCACATCTAAAACCGATGTAATTTGTAGACATGTATTCTGGTAAATATCTTCTTTGTGCAGGATCTAACCAATATTCTCTGTCTTGCCAAGACCCTCCTTTATGAACTCTAGTTTTATTACTAATTAATGTAGTTCTTTTTTTAGGATCGTATTGATTGAGTTTTCCTGTATTTTCATCTTTGGCATTGATTGGCGAATTGTACATTCTCGATTTGCTGGTCAATTGATCATCGTCTAAATCAAACAAACGATTTGATAATTTATCTCCATCATTCTTATCCGTATTATCTGAAACAGAGTAATTTGTTCTCATGAAAACATCATTCATAGTAACAGGAACATATTTAATCTCACCTGGTAAGTTTGATACAACTACCTTTCCATTAGGAAGAGTATCATAAGTAACCTTAGCTTGGTCAGATTCACCAATAATCACCACTTGACCGGTTGAATCAATAAGTTTTTTTCTAAAGTTGTTACCTCTGTAGAAATTAAAGTCATTAGCTTCATTATCTATGATGGGTCTATATACATCTGCTACCCATTCTGAAACATTTCCAGACATATCGTAAAGTCCATATCCATTTGGTGGGTAGGATCTAACAGAGATTGGAATATCAGATCCATCTTCAGACCATCCAGATAAACCACTGTAGTTTCCTTTACTTTGTTTGAAGTTAGCCAATTGACTCCCTTTGTATCTTTTAGATTTCTCTCGGGTATACTTACCGTCCCAAGCAAACTTTTTTCTACCTCTAATATTATTGTATTCTCTATTTTCAGTATTTGCCTTAGCAGCATATTCCCATTCAACTTCTGTAGGTAATCTGAATTTTTGTGATAAAATTCCATCAAGAGAAGTAACTTGTCTTCCAGTAAACGCACCTTTTTCTGGTCTAGGTGCTCCTTTTTTTCTGATTTTATTGTCTGGCAAACCTCTTTTATATACAGTCGAGTCTCCATCAAATAACTTATAAGGATCCTCTAAATATAAATCCGTATCAAAAAAGTTTCTTATGGTATCGTTTGCTAATACATTAGATAAAACTCCTTTGTCTATTAAGTTCTTGAGGTTTACAGCGCTGGTTCTCCACTTACAATATTGAACAGCCTGTAACCAACTCACCCCTACTACAGGATAGTCAGCATAGGCAGGATGTCTTAGGTAGCTTTCAGATAAAAGTTCAGTATTTCCTAAACTACTTCTCCAAACCAGTGTATCGGGTAAAGCCGAAGCATAAATGTTTTTATATTCTTCTTCTTCAGGAGGAAATACTTCCTTGGTTACCTGAAGGTATAATAGATATTCTGAGTTGGTAACTTCTGTTTCATCTAAATAAAAAGATCTTACGTGCATTTTTTGTGGGGTGGTATTCCAATCAAACATCACGTCGTCTTGTACCTGACCCATAATAAATGTACCTCCTTCAATTCCAACCATTCCATCGGGAGTTTTTTGCCCCTGAAATGAAGTTCCTTTAATATAACTACCATATTTTGGATCGTTAAAATTCCAACCCGTTAATGATGATTTACTCTTATTTGTTGAATTACAGTTGTAGAGTAAAATTGTACTGAGCAAAAGAAGGGTTATTCTAGAATAATTCTTCATGTATTATATTAAATATTAAGATTCTAAATTTTTTTTGGCAATTTACAATAAAATTGTTTTCATACAAGATGTTTTATAATTTTATGTCCTGTAAATTGTTTACGATATAAAGATAACGTAACACTTTTTCTTATATTATGATTTAACAATTTTTAACACAAAATATATCCATTTTATTTGCGTTCTTTGAGGGATGATTGCATTGAAAAAACATATTCTATTAGCTATTGTATTAATCTTTTTATCTTTCAAAGGCTATGGGCAAGTTACAAACTCTGTATTGGCTGATGGGAACTGGTATAAATTTGCAATAGATACTACAGGTGTTTTTAAAATTGATGGCGCTTTTTTACAACAGCTTGGTATTTCAACAACTAACCTAAATCCCAAAAAAATCCATATTTATGGAAATGGAGGTCATTTACTACCCGAATTTAATGGAGATTTTAGATATGATGACCTTCAAGAAAATGCCATATTCATTACGGGTGAGGAAGATAATTCTTTTGATTCCAACGATTATATTCTTTTTTATGCACAGGGCCCTCACAGCTGGGAAGTAAATCCTAGCCAAGAAATTGTTAATCACAAACAAAATATATACTCAGATCAATCCTATTATTTTATTACCATTAATGAAGATGATGGAAAGAGAATACAAAGTTCTTCTCCTATTGTTGGTGCTGCCACTACTCAGATTTCTACCTTTAATGATTATATTTTTTATGAAAAAGAAACCATTAATCTTTTTGCCGCCGGTAAAAAATGGCTTGGAGAAGATTTTAGTGTAGATAATGAGTTATCAATTGAAATCCCATTTCCGAATTCAGTTTTAAATGAGCCACTAAATATTAAGGTTAGGGCCGTAGCCGTATCTGAATTACCCTCCACCATGCAAATTAAAGTAAACTCTCAAGATCTTTTTAATCTTAATTTTGGAGCAAGTTCGAGTTCAGGAAATCTAGCATCTGATAGAACACAAAGTGCAACTACTACAATTTCATCTTCAACCCTTCCATTTCAATTAAATTATAATAATGGTGGAAATCCATCGGCAAGGGCCTACTTAGATTATATTGAAGTATCAGGAAAAAAACAATTGATAGCTAATGATTTTCAGTTTTCTTTTCGAAGCTTTGAAGCAGCAAACACCAATAGTTTAGTTGAATATCAGATTCAGAATTCAGAAAATATATTTCAAGTATGGGAGGTTACAGACCCAATTAATGCTACTAATATAAATAATGAATCCACTTCAGGACCTTTTTCATTCAAAGCAAATTCTGGTGTATTGAAAGAATATATTGTCTTACATCAAGACGATTTTTACACTCCACAAACTCTTCCTAATTCAAGAATACCCAATCAAAATGTACATTCAATACAAGACATTAATTACTTACTTATTACAACACAAGAGTTTGAAGCACAAGCCCAGAGAATTGCAGACTATCATATTGAAAACTCAGGATTAACAGCTAAGGTTGTTAATTTAGACGAGATTTATAACGAATTTTCCTCTGGTAGCAGAGATATTACGGGAATTAGAGATTTTATCAAACATGTTTATGAGTTAAATTCTACACCTGAAGACCAATTAAAATATGTATGTTTTTTTGGAGATGCATCTTATGACTATAAAGATAGAATTAATGGGAACAATAATGTGGTTCCGGTGTATTTAGCAAGTGAAAGTTATAATCTTGCTACTTCATATGTTACAGATGATTTTTTTGGGATGCTTGAAGATACAGAAGGAACGATGTCTGCATCACATACTATGGAAATCGCAATAGGAAGAATACCAGTATCTTCTCAACAACAAGCTTCTGAAGTAGTTGATAAAATATTAAAAGATTATAATTTGGATTCTTATGGTGATTGGAGAAATACAATCACTTTGGTTGCAGATGACATAGATGAGGATACAGATAGTACTATTCAATCTGGTGTAGAAATTATTGCAGATGACATCAAAGAAAATAAACCCGTTTTTAATGTCAATAAAATATTTGCAGACTCCTATGTTCAACAAAATTCATCTGGAGGAGAACGATATCCTAGTGTTAAAAGTGCAATAACCTCAGCCATAGAAACCGGTACTTTAGTTTTTGATTATTTTGGGCATGGAGGAGAGAATGGGTTTGCACAGGAGAGATTTTTAGATGTACCACAGATAAAAGGTTTTATAAATGAAAACACGCTGCCCCTTTTTATAACAGTTACCTGTAGTTTTTCTAGGTTTGATAATCCACAAAGAACATCCGCAGGTGAATTTATCTTCTGGAATACTAGAGGTGGAGCTGCTTCAATGATTTCAACTACTAGAGATGTTTTTATAAGTGTTGGTCAAGCCTTCAATAAAAGATTAATTGCCATTTTATTAGAATTTAATGATGAAGATTTAACCATAGCAGAATCATTAGTTAAAACAAAAAATAATTATACCCAAAGTCAGAAGTTTTTCATTTATTATTTTGGAGATCCTGTAAAAAAATTAGCCATTCCTAAACCCAATGTTAAGATTACCAAAATGAATGGTATCGAGATAACACAATCTTTAGATACATTAAAAGCTCTTTCTAAGGTTCGTTTTGAAGGTGTAGTAACTGATAATTTAGACAATACTTTATCAGATTTTAATGGAAATTTATCGACAACAGTTTTTGATAAACCAATAGATAAGGTTACTCTAGATAATGATGGATTTGGAATAGTTAATACTTTTGACTCACAAGAAAGTAAACTCTTTAGAGGTTTAGCTAGCGTAGAAAACGGAAATTTTAACTTTGAATTTATTGTTCCAAGAGATGTAAGAGTAGCCTACGGAAATGGAAAGTTGAGTTTTTATGTTTCTAATAATGAATTAGACAAAGCAGGTTATAATAATGATGTAATTGTTGGAGGTATCAATGAAAATGCTCCTGAAGATACTTTAGGACCAGAAATTCAATTATTTATGAATGATGAATCATTTCTTGACGGTGCAAATACGAATGCATCACCAAATTTAATTGCAAAATTAGTTGACTCAAGTGGTATTAATACTTCTTTAACAGCTGTAGATCATGACATAGTTGGTATTTTGGACGGAGACGAATCTAATCCCATCATTATGAATGATTTTTATCAAACTGAACTAGATGATTTTACTCGAGGTAAGGTAGTATATAGACTACGGGACTTGGCTGTGGGACCTCATACCTTAAAACTTAAGGCATGGGATACTTACAATAATTCCTCTGAAGCGATGTTGAATTTCGTGGTTGTCAGTGATAATAGCATAACTTTAGATAATGTTCTAAATTATCCAAATCCATTTGTAAATTATACAGAATTTTGGTTTAATCATAACAAACCCAATGAGCCTCTTCAAGTTCAGGTTCAAATTTTTACCGTTTCAGGGAAATTAGTTAAAACAATCAATCAATTGGTTCAAACAACTGGTAATTTATCTAGAAATATTTCTTGGAATGGTCTAGATGATTTTGGAAATAAATTAGGGAAAGGAGTTTATATTTATAAATTAAAAGTAACATCAACCATAAGTAATATATCGTCTGAAAAGTATGAAAAATTAGTCATATTATAATTTATTACGATATTTACGTTATAATTAGAAAAGTAAATCAAAGACATGAGGAAAATAGGAATAATTTTAATTTTTTGTATCCTAAGTAACATTGGAGTTAAAGCACAATCTGGAGGAATTACAACAGCAACCCCCTTTTTATTAATTATACCAGATGCTAGGGCAGGAGCGATGGGAGATGTTGGGGTATCTACTTCTGCAGATGCAAGTTCTCTTTTTCACAATCCATCTAAAATTGCTTTTAGTGAACAAGAAGTGATGATAGGAATTAATTACTCTCCTTGGCTAAGAAATTTAACGGATGATATTTTTATTGGAAGTGCTTCCTATATTAAAAGAATTAGTGAAAATGCTGCATGGGGAACAGAATTTAGATATTTTTCATTAGGGCAAGTAGATTTAACTGATAATGTTGGAAATCCAACTGGAACAATAAATCCAAATGAATTTGCATTATCAGGAACTTATGCATTAAAATTAAGTGAAACGTTTTCTATGGGTGTTAGTGGACGTTATTTTAGATCTAATCTAGCTTTTACAGGAACAAATTCAACACTTCAGCCTATTAACTCATTTGCTGTAGACGTTTCTGGGTATTATCAATCTTACGAAAGAAATTATGGAAATTTTGACGGGCGCTATAGAATAGGATTTAATATTGCCAATATAGGCCCCAAAGTATCTTACGTTCCTAGTGAAGAAGATTTTATTCCAACGAATTTGAAGTTTGGTGGAGGATTTGACTTTATATTAGATGCATATAATACTTTAAGTATTAACACAGAATTTACAAAACTATTGGTTCCATCGCCTCAAGAAGATGGTTCTGATCAAGAAAAAGGATTTATTTCAGGTATTTTTAGCTCGTTTGGTGATGCTGAAGGAGGGTTTAGTGAAGAGTTAGAAGAAATTACTTATGCTTTGGGTGCTGAGTATCTTTACAATGATGCTTTTGCACTTCGTTTAGGATATTTTCATGAAAGTGAAAACAAAGGAAATAGGAAATTTTTTACTATGGGAGCTGGATTTAAAACCAATGCTTTAAATGTAGATTTGTCGTATTTAATTAATTCGTCAGATGTAAATAATCCATTAGAAAATTCACTTCGTTTTTCTTTATCCTTCGACCTAGGAGAAATTTATTATGATTATTAAGACTAGTATTTCTTAATATAAAATATTATGAATGAAGGAAATTAATACTGGAGCTTCGGCTTTTATTTTCAAAAATATTAATGAGCTACCTATAGCTGATAAAAATTTAATGGAAGAAGCCATAAAAGCTTCAAAAACGGCTTATGCTCCTTATTCTAAGTTTAGTGTGGGTGCTGCTCTTCTCATGGAAGATAATTCTATTATTATCGGAAATAATCAAGAAAATGCTGCCTATCCATCAGGTATGTGTGCTGAGCGTGTAGCCATCTGGAAAGCAAATTCTTCTTACCCAAATAAAAAAGTAAAAAAAATAGCCATCAGTGCATTTTCTTCCAATAAAAAACTAGATAAGCCCGTGGGCCCATGTGGAGCATGTAGGCAAACACTATTAGAATATGAAATTAATCAAAAAGAAGATGTAGAAATTTTCTTTATGGGTGAAATTGGTAACGTCGTAAAAGCAAATTCAATTGCCTCATTGTTACCTTTCTCATTTGATAGTTCTTATTTATAAACTCAAAATAAAAATATACTTTAACATCAGGTGTTGGACATCGTAAAAATTATACCAATTTAAAGCTAAATACAACTAATAATTAGTTTATTTGTATTTGAAATATTAAACCTAATGATATCTTCAACTATTACAGGAACCGGATCTTATATTCCGGAAATTATTAAAGAGAATAAACAGTTTCTAGAAAATTCTTTTTTAAATACAGACGGTACAATCATACCTAGCGAGAATGAACTTATTATTGAAAAATTTAAGGCCATTACAGGAATTGTTGAAAGGAGATATGCCCCAACCCAACACAATACTTCAGACCTAGGTTTTTTTGCTGCTCAAAAAGCTATTGAAGATGCAGCTATTGATCCTGAAGAGTTAGACTATATTATTTTGGCTCACAATTTTGGAGATGTTAAATCTTCAGCCATACAAAGTGATTTATTACCAAGTTTAGCAACAAGAGTTAAATATAGATTAGGGATAAAAAATCCTAATTGTGTTGCCTATGATATTTTATTTGGTTGTCCAGGATGGGTAGAAGGTGTGATTCAAGCCCAAGCTTTCATAAAGGCAGGGATTGCAAAAAAAATATTAGTCATTGGAGCAGAAACCTTATCTAGAGTAGTAGATAAATATGATAGAGATTCTATGATTTATAGTGATGGGGCAGGGGCTTGTATTGTTGAAAAAAATGAGGGTCGAGATGCTGGAATTATAAGCCATGCTTCACAAACATTTTCTTTTGATGAGGCTTATCATTTATTTTTTGGAAAATCTTATCAAACTCAAGAGGATCCTGATGTTCGATACATAAAAATGCATGGAAGAAAAATTTATGAATTTGCTCTTAATCATGTTCCTGCGGCTATGAAAACTGCTTTAGACAAAACTGAAATTGATATTAGTGAAGTAAAAAAAATATTTATTCATCAAGCTAACGAAAAGATGGATGAAGCCATCATTAAACGTTTTTTTAGATTATATAAAACACCTGTCCCTGATGGTGTAATGCCTATGAGTATTCACAAGTTAGGAAATAGTTCTGTAGCTACAGTGCCAACTCTTTTAGATCTTGTAATTAAAGGTAATTTAGAAAACCAATCGATTAATAAAGGAGATATTATTATTTTGGCATCAGTTGGAGCTGGTATGAATATTAATGCCATAGTATATCGTTATTAATTTATTATATTTTTTAAACACAAAGCTTTTATTTATAAATTGAAGTACTATTTTTGTGCATGCAACAACACCAAGTACTTATTTTAGATTTTGGATCGCAATACACTCAATTAATTGCGAGAAGGGTAAGAGAGTTAAACATTTATTGTGAAATCCATCCTTTCAATAAACCACCAGCAAATACAAGCAATTTCAAAGCAGTTATATTATCAGGAAGTCCGTCCTCTGTTAGATCAGATGAGGCCCCACATCCTGATTTATCAGAAATTAGAGGAAAAAAACCAATGCTAGCGGTTTGTTATGGAGCACAATATTTAGCACATTTTTCTGGTGGTAAAGTAGCTTCCTCTAATACAAGAGAATACGGAAGAGCAAACTTATCTTTTATTAAAGACAATGAAACTTTTTTTTCTAACATCTCAGAAGGAAGTCAAGTTTGGATGAGTCATTCAGACACGATTAAAGAATTACCAACAAATGCAGTTCATTTAGCTAGTACCTCAGATGTAGCAAATGCTGCTTTTAGAATTGATGGTGAAGATACTTACGCAATTCAATTTCATCCTGAGGTATATCATTCTACTGATGGGAAACAATTATTAGAAAATTTTTTAGTTAAAATTGCTGGTGTAGCACAGACATGGACTCCAAATTCATTTGTAGAAACGACGGTAGCCAACATAAAGCAAACCGTTGGAGATGACAAAGTAGTTCTTGGATTATCAGGAGGTGTAGACTCTTCTGTAGCTGCTGTTTTGTTGCACAAAGCAATCGGTAAAAACCTGTATTGTATTTTTGTAAACAATGGATTGTTACGTAAAAATGAATTTGAATCTGTACTCAATCAATATGAAGGTATGGGATTAAACGTTAAAGGTGTAGATGCATCGGCACGTTTTTTGAATGCTTTGAAAGGATTGTCTGATCCAGAGAAAAAAAGGAAAGCTATTGGGAATGCATTTATTGAAGTTTTTGATGATGAGGCTCATAAAATAGAGAATGTTAAGTGGTTGGCTCAAGGAACAATTTACCCCGATGTTATAGAATCAGTATCTGTAAATGGAGGTCCATCAGCAACCATTAAAAGTCATCATAATGTTGGAGGATTACCAGATTTTATGAAATTAAAAATTGTAGAACCCTTGCGAATGATTTTCAAAGATGAGGTTAGAAGAGTTGGAGCCTCTATGGGGATTGATGCCGAGCTATTAGGTAGACATCCTTTTCCAGGACCAGGATTAGCCATTAGAATTTTAGGAGATATTACTTCTGAAAAAGTAGCTATTCTTCAAGAGGTTGATGCTATTTTTATTGATGGATTGAAAGAAAGTGGTTTATATGATAAGGTGTGGCAAGCTGGTGCAATACTATTACCTGTAAATTCTGTGGGGGTTATGGGAGATGAAAGAACTTATGAAAAAGTAGTTGCCCTAAGAGCTGTAGAAAGTACAGATGGAATGACAGCTGACTGGGTTAATTTACCTTATGAGTTTCTTCAAAAAACCTCTAATAAAATTATAAATAAAGTAAAAGGTGTGAACAGAGTAGTATATGATATCAGTTCAAAACCACCAGCAACAATTGAATGGGAATAAATATATGAGAAAATCCATACTCTTAATGATCTTGTTTTTTGTGGTGATTGCCTCTTCTTGCGGTCAACAAAAAAAATATATTTCCTACACGGTTAAAAAAGGTGAAACTCTAAAAGGGATTGCCAAACGTTTAGGAATTAAAACAAAAGATTTATTGAGCTTAAATCCTAATGTTGGAAGAAAACCAACTCCTGAAACTTTAATCATTATTCCTAACAAAGATTATCAGATAATTAAAGAGATTTCAGTTTCAAGTGAAATCAATAATTCAGTAGACACATTAGATGAGAAAACTTTTGAGGAAGATTTAGTGAATGATTTTGTTCTTCATAAAGTATCTAAAGGTGATACGTTTTATAATTTAACTCGAGCTTACAATGTTTCTAAAGATCAATTAAATGAATTAAATCCTTCAATAGATTCAATCGGTCTTCAGTTGGACATGTTACTAAAAATAAAACCCATTGAAGATGAAGATCTACTTTTGTTATACAGAGATACTATTCAAGAGGATGCTTTAGTTAAATTAGCAATGATGCTTCCTTTTAGAGCTATTGAATATGATACTATTGATGCTAAAGATATTTTCAAAACGAATAAACTTGTAAATATTACTACCGATATTTATCTTGGATCATTAGTAGCCTTAGATTCTTTAAAAAAACTTGGTGTAGATATAAAGCTATCTGTTTTTGATACCGGAAGAAAGAATACTAAATTAGATTCCATATTAGCAGCTTCAGATTTTGAAAATATCGATGCAATTATTGGTCCGTTGTATTCTGATGAGGTACCTAAGGTTGCCAACAGAACAGGTTTACCTGTTATTTTTCCGGTGTATTCAAAAAACCAAAATCGTTTTTCATCTTCAAAAATTATCAAAACTTTTGCAGATAGAGAGGTTCATCAAAAGGCCCTTTTAGACCATATCTTAGCAAATTATGCCAATGAAAATATTTTAATTATTGGTGATAGTTCAGCGACTTCAATTCGAAATAGTGATATCATAAGATCAAGACTTTTGCAGCATGATTCTATTGACGAGGCTAAAATTATTTATCCAAATCAAGGCTATATTAGAAAAGATTATGTAATTAATGCTTTAAAACCTGATGTTGGGAACTGGGTTGTTTTAGCTACAGATAAACGGGTGATTTCATCTGATGTGATCAATAGTTTGATTAGCCTACCCGTTGAGGAGCCTGAAGAGGAGGAAGATGAAGAAGATGAAAAAAAGGAAAAGGAAAGTGACGAGCCAGAAATGCAAATTCTACCAGAGGATACGGTGATTAAAGTTTTTGGAATATTCAAATCTTCTCAATTTGATAAAATAGATAACAGTAAATTAGCAAAGTTGGGTTTCACATTTACTAGTGATATTTTTACTGATGAAAATTCACCTGAGATTCAGCTATTTAATCGTCAATATTTAGAGAAAAATTTCGCTTATCCATCCTATTATGCGACTAAAGGCTTCGATATTGTATTTGATATTGGAATTCGGTTAGCCTCTGGTAAAAAATTAAAAGAGACTTTTAAACAAGGGGTCTCCTATAGATTAGAGAGTAAGTTTGAGTATAGTAAGAGTTTATTCAATACTTCATCAAATAAAGGTATTTATATCATTGAATATAACCCGGATTTAACATTAACCAGAATAAAATAAGTTACCCTTTTAGTTAAAAAAAAACTCCTGATTTTATCAGGAGTTTTTTATGATTTATATTCTCTTCATTTGCTGTTTCATCATTTGCATTTGTTCTTTCAACATGCCATGTTTGTCTAGCTTTTTTGCCTCTGCCATTAGAGTTGTGGCTTCTCTTTTTCTTCTTTTTGTCATAGCGATACCGGCTAATTGAAGTTTTGCCATGGCTAAATCGTGATCCATTGATAAACCTAAACGAATAGCTTTTCTAAGAAATTTTTCTGCTTGAGTCATGTTGGTTTGAGAAAGCATTATACCATGTAAATAATTGTAATATCCTTCTTGTTTTTGGGTTAGTGCGGCACTAGGATTTTTAATGTAGGACAACCACTTTTGAGCCCCTGCAAAGTTTTGTTTTCTTAATTGTAAAAATGATAATAAGATAAACTCGTTTTTAAAATACAATAAGACAAACATTCCTGTAAGGAGTAAAATAGCAATTCCATTTCCAATGTGTCCTTCCTTAAATTCAAAAACAGACCAAATTATAGTCAAAAAAGCTAAAGCTAGTTTTATATTTTTATGAAACATATCTAATATATTTTGTGAGTACTAAAGTACACTTTTCTTTTATTTTTTATAAAATTTTCGGTGTTTAAACCATGCCAATGTTCCAAGGATGAGTACAAATCCTACAGAGTAAAATACAGAATTAGGAGTAATTACTTGATCACCACTAGCATAAGAATGTAAGCCAGACAAATAAAAATTTACTCCAAAGTAGGTCATCATGATCGAACCATAAGAAATGATTGACCATAGATTGAATGTGTATCTACTTCTTAATCCAGGGATTAGTCTCATATGAAGTACAAATGTATAAACCATGATAGACACTAATGCCCAAGTTTCTTTTGGATCCCATCCCCAATATCTTCCCCAACTTTCATTGGCCCACATACCCCCTAAGAAATTACCTATGGTTAACATAATTAAACCAATAGTTAAAGCCATTTCATTTATTGTAGTAATTTCTTTGATGTTTAAGTCCATTTTCTTTTTGTTCCTATCTGTAGTAAAAACAGTTAAGAATAAGGCTACAATTCCTAAAATCATACCTAAAGAAAATGGTCCATAACTTGCAACTATGATAGAGACATGAACTAATAACCACCAAGAATTTAATACGGGTTGAAGATTTGCAATTTCTGGATCTAACCAATTTTGATGTGCAAAACCTAAAATAACAGCTGTTAAGAAAGAAGTAGCCGCTATAGTTAATGATGATTTTCTTCCAAAAGCTAAACCAAAAAGCATGGTGGCCCAAGCCACATATATAATTGATTCATAGGCGTTACTCCATGGAGCATTTCCGCTTATATACCATCGACTCATTAGCCCTAGTATATGCAAGCTAAATAAAAGAATTGTTATTCCAATTAAAATTTTTACAACAAGACCAATCCATTTTTTGTCATTAAAAATTTGAAGGATTACAAAAAAGATTAGAAAGACACTTGTAAACCCATAATATTTAGCCAATTTCTTAAAAATTTGTAACTTATTATAAGTTATCTCTAGATCAATTTTTTCTTTGTTTGGGTATACATCCTTACCATATTTTTCTTGAAATTTTTTTATTCCAGCTAATATTTTGTTGGCTTCAGTATAATCATTAGTTTTTTTAGCATCCTGTAATAATCGAATGTATATGGGTAAAGATTGTCTAACAAACAGAGAATCCTTTCCAGTGAAGTTGGCTCTTGAGCCTTCAGGATAAGAGACCCATTTATTATTTTCGTCATTTAATTTCGGATAGATTCTTAAAACACTTAGACTCAAGGCTTGAGAAAATAAATAGATTCTTCTATCAATTTTAATAACATCCTTTTCAAATTTATTCTTAACATTTGTTTTCTGAGCCTCTAAAACATATTCGCTAATTTTTGATTGAGTACCCTCATAAAAATCAGCAAGAGCTGCATGAGTAACCTCTTGTTCTACGCCTAAAATTTCTCGAATTTCTGTGTTTCCATCTTCTAAATAAATAAAAGGCACATTGAACCAAAGTTTTGAATTTTCTATAATGGAAAGAAAAACTTGGCTTGGCTCTATTCCATTAAAATCATCATCATGAAATACTTTTCTGACTAATTCAGATGCAAAAGTATGTGCTGGCTTCATTCGCCCACCAACATCCTGAATAATGAGGGTGTTGAATTCTTCAGCATGTTTTAGTTCTACTAAGTTTCCTATCAGTACAGAATCAATTTGTTGATCTGTTATTTTAGTTAAATGATCGTTTTGAGTTTGAGCGATTCCATTAAAACTTATAAAAAGTCCAATAAAAAGTGTCAAAACCGCTTTTTTCTTTTTAATTTTTTTCAAGGTTTTTTTCAAGCTATCAAACCTTGTTCCTGGGGCAAATAGAATTGAAATCATTCCAATATACAAAAGAGAATATCCCATGTAGCTGATTAGAGTTCCCCAAAAATCGTGATTCACAGATAAATGTGTTTGTTCTACTTCACCAGAAAGATCATAACTCGCTTGAAAAAACTTATAGCCCTTGTGATCTAAGATATGATTCATATATATTCTGTAATCAAACGTTTCTTCAGTGTCAATTACAGTAACTTCACTAGCAAAAGCTGAAGCACTTTCAGATCCGGGATATTTTTCTAATTGAAAATCATTTAGCTTTACCTTAAATGGTGTTTTTAGGATTTGTGGACCATAATCTATTCTAAAATTTAATCCATTTAAAGAAAATTGAGTAGGTCTTTGTGGAGCATATTTTCCACCATAAATTTCAATTTCGTTTGTTTTACCATCTACTGTTACATCTAATACCAATGCATCTAGCTTCGAGTCATCTTTTTTAGGACCTCTCACTGTTTTTAATACACCTTTTTTAACAGGCTCTGGAATTACAAAGGGTAAATCACCAACTCTGTACAAAGACCTGAGCTGAAAGTCTTGAACACTATCTTTAATTATGGATCCTTCAGCTCTATCCGCCATTCTCATCCAGGTTCCATTATTGCGTGTTTGAATTTTTAAAATTCCATCTTCTCTGAACAAGTTAATAGTACCTGAGTTATTTGGTGCTTCAAATCCCACCAAAACCCCATGAATATTTTGTAAATCACCTTTTTTAATATAATGTTCATGTCTTGATCCACTACTAGATTCTACAATAAATAAAAATTCATCTCCAGCGTCCTCTTCAACAAACTGTTCCTCAGCCCATGGGATATATTCAGATAATTTTATAGAAAATTCTTGATCTTTAAATTCTTCATCCAAGTTCCAATTGTTGCTTCCCTTGGCAGAGAATAATGTAGATTTATGAAATGTCTTTTGTACTTCGTTATTGTCAACAACTACGTTTAAATATGTGGTTTCAGATAAAAATTCTTCTGTAGTCTGACCTTCGTTAATAAGCATTAAACCTTCATAGCCCACATACCTGGTGATTCCCGCCCCAATTAAAATTAACAGAAATGAGAGATGAAATAACAAAACAGGCCATTTTTCTTTCCTTAACAATCGATATCGAAAAATATTTCCAAAAAAATTGATAATAAAAAACACCATAATAGCCTCAAACCACCAGGCATTGTATACTAATGCTTTAGCTGTTTGGGTTCCGTAATCATTTTCAATAAAAGTTGCAACTCCCATTGCTATCGAGTACACTATAAAAAGCACAGCAGTTAACCGAGTAGAGTAGAAAATATCAAGTATTTTTTTCATCCTTAAAAGGCTTACAAATAAGGTGCAAATTTATGAATTAAACAATGAAAAATTCATTCATTCTCTTCTTTTTTAAAACTAAAAAAATCTTGTTAACTAAAGTTTAACAAGATTTTTACGAACTGAATTCATTTCGAATATTTTACTTATCTAGTTTAAAAACTAATTAATCAGTTTTGGAGGACCTGGTGGAATTTGAGGTTCATAAACTTTATCTCCTTTTCGTTCTAAAAATTCTTTTTTAGCACCCTCTATTAACTTAGGATTTTTATAAAAATCGAGCATTGTCATCGCTAGCGATTTTGAGGCATAAATCATCCCTTTATGGCCTATAGACATTCCTGTGCATGCAACAACAGCCCATGAATGCCATGGCCCCTCTTTAGCAGCAGTAGTAACCCCTAATCTTACTACAGGAACAATTTGGCTTACATCTCCCACATCGGTAGATCCACCTTGAGCTGGAAGAGTTGGTCTAATTGGTTTAATCTTTCCATCGATTCCTTTGAGCTCTTTTCCAGTTTCTTTAAGGATTGTATTTGCATATGAAATTTCATCATCTGTATATTCTATTTCTCCTAGCAATTCAAAATTTTTCTGTATGATTTCAGCACCAAACCTATTAGGTATAATCTCATAGATACCTGAAATGAGACTCAATTCGTAATCAACATTAGCCATCATTGATGCACCCTCAGCCATTTTTTTTGCTCTTTCATACAAAATGTTCACATTCTCTTTGTCATTTTCTCGAATTCTAGTCCATATTTGTGCATAATCGGGAACTACATTTACAACATCACCTGCTTTTTCAATATCATAATGTATCCTAGCTGTTGGCCTTATGTGTTCTCTATAATAATTAAGGGCAGTAGTATATAACTCCATAGCATCAACAGCGCTATTCCCATTCCAAGGATCTCCTGATGCATGAGCAGCATCACCAAAAAACTTCAATCTAAAATCAACAAGCGCTTTACTACTTTGCGTACTTGCTTCAATTTCATCTGCAGGATGCCAATCCATACATATGTCTAAATCATCAAACAATCCTTCTCTAACCATCCAAACTTTTCCAAAAATTGTTTCTTCAGCTGGTGTTCCATAAAACCTTACGGTTCCTGAAATTTCTCCAGATTCAATCCTTTCTTTAATGGCTATTGCAGCACCCAAACTTGCAGTACCAAAAAGATTGTGTCCACAACCGTGGCCAGGTGCTCCTTTTTTAAGAGGGTCTTTTTTAGGTTGTTTTTTTTGAGATATTCCCAGGTTTGCATCAAATTCACCCATAATTCCAATGATGGGTTTTCCTGAACCATATTCAGCGACAAAAGCAGTTTCAATACCAGCTACTCCTTTTTTTACTGTAAATCCATTTTCTTCAGCATAGTTTGATAAATACCTTGAAGATTTAAATTCTAAAAGGGCAGGTTCTGCAGCCTCCCATATATTATCACTAATTTCAATAAGATTTTTTTTGTGTTTTTCTATGGAGTTGAGAATTGCCTTTTTATTTTTTGACATTCCTTTTTGAGCAAAAGAATTCATAGATACAAGAAGTATCAAAACTAAAAATAGATGTTTTTTCATTTTAAATTTTAATTTTAAAATTAATGAGGATTAAGATACTATAATTATTTAATAGAGTCAATTAAAATAGTAATCATATCTATAGCAGCTTGAGCAATTTTTGTTCCAGGACCATATATGCCAACGGCTCCACAATCAAATAGAAATTGATAATCTTGAGCAGGTATCACACCTCCAACTATGACCATAATATCCTCTCTCTCATATTTTTTTAATTCAGAGATTACTTGTGGTACTAAGGTTTTATGACCTGCGGCTAGTGAAGAAATTCCAAGAATGTGTACATCATTTTCTACAGCCTGTTTTACGGCTTCTTTTGGGGTTTGAAATAATGGACCAATATCTACATCAAATCCAAGATCTGCATAACCAGTAGCTACTACTTTAGCTCCTCTGTCATGACCATCTTGTCCTAATTTTGCAATCATTATTCGTGGCCTCCTCCCTTCAAGCTCGGCAAACTTATCAGCAAGATTAACGGCTTCTTTAAATAGCTTATTATCTTTTATTTCTTTACTGTACACTCCAGAGATGGTTTTATGAACTGCTTTATGTCTTCCGTATGCTGCTTCTAAGGCGGTAGAAATTTCTCCTAAAGTAGCTCTTTCTTTAGCAGCTTTAATGGCTAAATCTAACAAATTTTTTCGATTACTGTTATTTGAGGTACTTACTTGGGAACTTAATTTAGCTGCTTTAGTAATTTCATTGAGCCAATATTGAACTTTTTTTGAGTTTCTGTTCTCTTTAATTTGAATTAATCTTTTTATTTGAGATTTTCGAACAGCTTCATTATCTACGTCAAGTATATGAAGAGGATCTTCTTCTTTTAATTGAAATTTATTTACACCAACAATAATATCTTGTCCGCTGTCTATCCTTGCTTGTTTTTTTGCTGCAGCTTCCTCAATTCTAATTTTAGGAATTCCTTTTTCTATCGCTTTAGTCATTCCACCCAATCCTTCAACTTCTTTGATTAAACTCCATGCTTTCTTTGCAATATCCTCTGTAAGTTGTTCTAGTTGATAACTCCCTGCCCAAGGATCCACTGTTTTTGTGATTTGAGTTTCATCTTGTAGATATAGTTGAGTATTTCTAGCTATTCTAGCAGAAAAATCTGTGGGTAATGCTATTGCTTCATCAAGCGCATTCGTATGAAGACTTTGTGTCCCTCCAAATGCAGCAGCCATAGCCTCTATAGTTGTTCTTGCAATATTATTAAATGGATCTTGTTCTGTTAAACTCCATCCACTTGTTTGACAATGTGTTCTAAGTGCGAGTGATTTTGGATTTTTAGGATGAAATTGTTTTACAATTTTTGCCCATAACATTCTTGCAGCTCTCATTTTTGCTATTTCTGTAAAATGATCCATGCCTATTCCCCAAAAAAAAGATAATCTTGGTGCAAACATATCTATATCCATACCCGTTTGGATCCCTTTTTTTATGTATTCTAATCCATTTGCTAGCGTGTAGGCCATTTCAATCTCGGGAGAAGCACCTGCCTCTTGCATGTGATATCCTGAAATGGAAATAGAATTAAATTTAGGCATATTTTCACTCGTATATTCAAAAATATCTGCTATGATTTTCATTGATGGAGTAGGAGGATAGATATAAGTATTTCTAACCATAAATTCTTTTAGGATGTCATTTTGAATGGTTCCAGAAAGTTCAGATTCACTTACTCCTTGTTCCTGAGCAGCTACGATATAAAAGGCTAATATTGGTAGTACTGCCCCATTCATTGTCATAGAAACAGACATTTTATCTAAAGGAATACCTTCAAATAAGATTTTCATATCTTCAACAGAATCAATGGCAACACCAGCTTTACCAACATCTCCTTCTACACGCTCATGATCTGAATCATAGCCTCTGTGAGTTGCAAGATCAAAAGCTACAGATAATCCCTTTTGACCTCCCTTTAAGTTTCTTCTGTAAAATGAATTACTCTCTTCTGCAGTTGAAAACCCAGCATACTGTCTAATCGTCCAAGGTTTTTTAACATACATGGTAGTGTAAGGACCTCTTAGATTTGGTGCAATACCAGCTACAAAACCTTCATGATTAAAAGTTTTTGACGCTTTGCCTTTGTCAAATTTTAGAGATAAGTTTTGAAACTTTTTCCGGGTCATCGTTTACGTTGCTATGTGTCTATTTTATTTATATCAAGGCTGTTCCATTTTCAACCTTTTTTGTTCAAGTTGAGCAGCTAAGCGTTTTTGAAGAATTGGAGTAATCAGTGTTTTGGTATTTGTTTTTTTTAAAAACGGGTAGATTTCAATTTCATTCCTCATATTATCATTTTGATTGGTTAATTTGTTTGTTCCCAATAATATGATTTCATTTTGATCAAATTGAATTTGCTGTTTTTTTGCATTTTCACTGATCTTCTTTTGGATAGTTCCTTTTTTTAGTTGCTTTAAAAATCCTCCACTTTTTTCTATTTGCTTGAATAGTTGTAAAGCTTTTTCAGCAAATTGTTTTTCAATACTTTCAATATAATAAGCTCCATTAGCATATTTATGTGCTTCTGATAGATAGGCCTCTTCTTTTAAAATTAATAATTGATTTCTAGCAATTCGTTCTCCAAATTCATTTGACTTATGATAAATTGAATCATAAGAAACGTTAGAAATTGTATCTGAACCCCCAATAATTGCACTCATGCATTCAGATGTAGTTCTTAGCATATTGACATTATAATCATATATTGTTTTGTTTCGTAAGCTTGGTTTAGAGAAAATATGAATGGGCCTGTTTTTTAAGTTGTATTCTTTAAGAAGGGCTTCCATTAGCATACGAAATGCTCTTAATTTTGCTATTTCAAAGAAATAATTACTACCAATAGAGAAAACATAATGAATTTTATGCGTTATAGATTCTCCAAATAACTCTATATATTCATTAGTATGCGCTAGTGCATATGCTAACTCTTGAACAATTGATGCACCAGCATTTTGATACAATGAGGCGTCTACACAAATAGAATTTTTGACAGTATGTATGTACTTATTATTTTCTTTAAGATCTAAATTTAAATTTGAAAACCAATTTCCTGTTTTAGCTAAGTTTCCAATTACATCTATTTGAAAATAGAGTTTGTTGCTATTGCAATAGTCTTCTATTGTTAAGACAAATACGGCATCAATGAATTGAAAATTTAGATATATAAATATTTTTTGGGTGTCTATTTTATCAAATAATTTTTTGTAATCAAAACTAGTATGTGCAATAAATTGAATGGCAGATGCTCCTCTGTCAATACTATCTATAGCTAATTTATTGGCTATGATTACATCATCTACAAAAATAGATTGACAAATTTTATACCCATTGTTAGTAGCTATAGAAACATTATTAAAGTGTCTGTCCTCAGAGGAGTAAAACGGTTTTACATGAATTCCTTCATTTGATTTCCAAATTAAAGTTTCATTATAATCTTCTCCACCAAGGTCTACTTGAATTTTTTGTTTCCAAGCAGCTGGTGATATCGTATTAAATTCATTAAATAAATAATCTCCCATTACTTTTTCAAAGTGTCAAATTCTATGAGGTAAATATCTTCGTTTTCTTTTTTCATTAAATACTTTTCTCTAGCAAATTTTTCAAGTTGAAGAGAATCTTGTAACTCGGTAATCGTTTTTTTATCTTTTTTAATTTCTTTTTTATAAAAATTAATGGTTGTATTAAGATCTTTTATCTCTTTTCTAAATTCTTTATTAAGTTGAACATTTGCATCAAAGAAAAACATCCATATTAAAAAAGCATTTAATATGATGATGTATTTATTTGTGAAAAATTTAAATAGTTTATGTTCTTTTATTTTTTTTACTACCATTTTATAAGCGTTCACTTATTACTGTTCTCACGATATCAATAGCAACGGTATTGTAACGATCGTTTGGTATAATAATATCTGCAAAACTTTTTGTGGGCTCAATGAATTGCTGATGCATTGGTTTTAATGTATTTTTGTAACGATCTAAAACTTCATCAATATCTCTTCCTCTTTCTTTAATATCTCGTCTAACCCTTCTTATTAACCTTTCATCAGCATCAGCATGAACAAATATTTTAATATCAAATAAATCAAGTAACTTCTTGTTATTAAAAATAAGAATTCCTTCTATGATTACTACTTTTCTTGGATGTGTCTCAATAAAATCTTTTGTTCTGTTGTGAGTAACAAAGGAGTAAACAGGCTGTTGAATAATTTCTCCTTTTTTAAGCTCTATAATATGTTTCTCTAACAACTCAAAATCTATAGCTCTAGGATGATCAAAGTTGATTTTTATTCGCTCCTCATAGGAAAGTGAGTCCGTAGACTTGTAATAGGAGTCTTGGGAGATTACACAAACTTCGTTTTCTGGTAATTCATTTATAATCTGATTAACAACTGTAGTTTTACCACTTCCAGTTCCTCCAGCAATTCCAATTACAAGCATATTTTGAATTTAAATAATGATGTAAAACAAATTTAATAAAATATACCTGCCTGCAAAGAAAATAATTCCTTTGACCAAATATTAGTTTTAAAAATAACTAATAAAAACGAAAAAATCTCCTTAAGAAAGCTTAGTGTAAAAGGAGATTTTTCACTTTATTTTGTCGGGATGAGAGGATTCGAACCTCCGATCTCTGGTCCCCCAGACCAGCACTTTAACCGGACTAAGCTACATCCCGAATTTTTTTTGCAAATATAAAATTAATAGCAATATATTTTTAAGTAAGAGCATCTTTATAGGTTTTCAAACACCGCTCTCTTGCAAATTTATGTTCTACCATAGGACTCGGGTAGGTAAGTTCTTGAAAATCAGGAACCCATTTTTTAATATAATTTAATTCTTTGTCAAATTTTTGAATTTGACTGGTGGGGTTAAAAATTCTAAAATATGGTGCTGCGTCAACACCACTACCTGCAACCCATTGCCAGTTTCCTACATTACTTGACATTTCATAATCATGTAATTTTTCTGCAAAATAAGCTTCTCCCCATCGCCAGTCTATCAGTAAATGTTTGCATAAAAAGCTTCCTACGAGCATACGAACTCTATTGTGCATAAAACCAGTTTTGTTTAATTGCCTCATTCCAGCATCTACCATTGGATATCCAGTTTCTCCATCACACCATTTTTTAAATTCTTCTTCATTATTTCTCCAAACAATTCTATCATATTTTGATTTGAAAGATTTTTTATGGGTTTGTGGAAAATGCCATAATATTTGCATAAAAAATTCTCTCCAAATTAATTCTTTGAGAAAAATTTTATTTTCATATGCATTTGCTCTTGTTACCATTTGTCGAACACTAACAGTTCCAAATCGTAAGTGGGGTCCTAATTTTGAGGTGTTGTCTAGAGCTGGAAAATTTCTAGTTTCTTCGTATTCATTTATAATTCTAGAATTAAAAATATAGTTTTTAATTGGGGTGTTAGTTTCCTCGAACCCTAATTCCTCTAATGTAAGTTCTTTTGCTTCTGATTGAGTATATAGTTGGCTTAGTAGGTCTTCAGATGCATAATGGGTATGATTGATCAGTTCGTAAGCTTCAATCCATTTCTTTGAATAGGGAGTGTAAACAACGTATGGATTACCATCTTTTTTAGTAATCTCATTTTTTTCAAAAATTACCTGGTCTTTAAATGAATTGAAATTTATATTTTCAGATGTTAACAATTCTTTAATTTCTTGATCTCTTTTAATAGCATAAGGTTCATAGTCATGATTTGTAAATACACTTGCTATTGGATGTTTTTTGATAAGTGACTCAAAAACTTCTATTGGCTTTCCATGATGTATATTAATAGATGCATCAAATGATTTTAAATGTTCATTCATAGATCTCAATTCTTTGATAATAAAAGAAACACGAGCATCATTTTTAGGTAGTTTTTCTAAAATATTAATATCAAAAATGAAAATTGGAAGTACTTTTTTTCCTGATTTTAGGGCATTAAATAATGCAACATTATCATGTAACCGAAGGTCTCTACGAAACCAAAATATTGAAATTTTATCCATGACTTTTATATTTCCCGAAGAGTTCTATTAATTTCGCTTGTCTGTAGTTGAATATTTTTTCTAGTTTCGGTTTTACCAAAATAGGATGAATCATACGGCCGAGTAATCCGAAAGGAACTTTATAATCGATAATATCTTCCATTTCTACACCTCCATCAATTTCATGGATAAAATGCTTATGATGCCAAAAAGAATAGGGGCCAAATAATTGAACATCAATAAAATAGTTCATTTTTTTTAAATGAGTTATTTCACTAATCCACTTCGTTTTAATTCCAGCGATGGGTGTTACACTGTATTGTATTACTTGTCCAGCATACATTGGCTTTTGATCTTTTGAGATGATGTTGAAATTCATCTCTTTAGGTGTAAGTAATGACAAGTTACTTGGGTCTGATAAAAAATCCCAGGCTTTATTTAGCGTTATGGGTAGCTTTTGTTTTTTATGGACTGTGTATAATTTCATAGTTAATTATGGATGAGAATATACAAATTAAGCGAGGTGGCTATACATAGCCATACCATATAGGGTAAGAGTAAAAAACTAAATCTTTCTTGCTCTTTATGATAGGTGATAAATAAATAAAAAATAAGTGATGTTAAAAGCGTTATTGTAACCAAAGCAAACAGAACTAGTCTTTGATTAAAAAAAATATAATTCCAACATACATTAAGTAGTACTTGAATAATAAATAAAATAAGTTTTTTTTTACTGAAGTTTTTAGTAAAAAGAAAAACTAAATAGACAGAAAAACAAACCATGATGGTAGTCCAAGCTGCACCAAAAACCCAACCAGGTGGTGTCCATGGGGCTTTATCTAAATTTAAATACCAATCTGAATTTGGACCATTATTCATAAGCCAACTTCCTAGAGCTAATCCACCAAAATTGATGATTAGAAATAAGATGAGGTATTTAAATTTTTCAATCATTACTTTTTATCTAAAGATTCAATTTTTTTTAAAATTTCATCAGCTTCTACATATTTTTGATCACTAGCACTTCTGTCAATAGATTGAAGATCATAGCCTTCTTTCATCTTTTTTTTATAAAGATCTTCTAGTTTTTCTAGTTCTGATTTTTTTTTAAAAATTCCAAACATTTTATTTTAGGTGTTTTTTAATTTTAAAACTGGTTGGTGAGGTTATTGAATAATAATAATCAATTAATTCTCCATTTTCATCAACTAAATATTTTTGAAAATTCCATTTTACAGAAGAATTTTTTCTTCCATTTTCAGTTTTTGATGTTAGCCATTTGTACAAAGGGTGTTGATTACTTCCTTTTACATCAACTTTTTCAGTAATTAAAAAAGACACACCATAATTCATCTGACAAAATTCTTCAATTTCATTGGCATTTCCTGGCTCTTGTTTTCCAAATTGATTACAAGGAACACCTATTACAACTAGTGAATTCTCGTATTGATTGTATAATTTCTGTAAGTCTTTGTATTGGGGTGTAAAACCACACTTTGAAGCTACATTTACGAATAATATTTTTTTTCCTTTAAAGGATGAAAAATCAATTGATTTTCCTTGTAGTGAATCAATTTTGATATCATACAACGATTTTGATGCTGACATTTTTATAGGTTTATTGGTTTTTGATAATGTCTTAATGAAAACGGTAAACGGATTCATATTAGATTTTAAAACTTACAATTCCACAATCCATTTTAAAAACTTGTCCTGATATTGAGGAGGCTTTAGGTGACAGTAAGAATGATGCCATGTCTGCAACCTCTTTAGGGTTAAGAAACCTTTTTAAAGGGTGACGCTCTGTTATCATATCAATCATTTTTTCATTTCTAAGAAGTTTTGAGGCTAAGTCTGTGTCAGTAACAGTAGGAGCGATGGCATTAATTCTTATGGTAGGAGCCATTTCTGCACCTAATGATTTTACCAAGCCCTCAACTGCAGATTTTGCTGCAGCAACACTAGCATGAAAAGGCATTCCAAGTTCTGTTGCTACAGTACTAAATAGAACAACAGACGGGTGGTACCCTTTTTTTAAAACTGAAAGATATTTCTGTATTGTTTTGACAGCACCAATTACATTAATCTCAAAATCATTTCTAAAATCATCAAGTTTTAAACGTGATATTGGTTTCAGATTAATACTTCCTGGACAATATATAATAGAATCTACTTCTGCAATATCTGGAAGTTCATCAACTAAAATGTCACAAGTATAGTGGGTCAAATTAACGTGTGAAAGGGCAGGTTGAATCCTGCTGATGTTGATAACTTTGTTGTTTTCAACCAGCGAAGTAAGAAGAGAGTTTCCGATTCCTCGGCTACCTCCAACAATTATTATTTTTCGCATTATTTAACTAGATGTTAGAGGTCTTCCCTTAAGCCTTTTTTCGATTTTTTGCTTAATCACCGTTAATCTTTTCATTAAATCCATTAGATCCGGATCTTTATTTTCTTTGTAGATATCATTAATTTCTAGAATCAATCCTTTAACTTCTCTTGAAGCTATTATACGATCACTTGTAGTAATGAATTTATGTTTTCTGTGCTCAAATTCTGTAGCTCTTTCTATGATGTCCATTGTTTAATCTTTTAAATAGTTCAATAATTCGTTAATTTTTGACGGCGAATTAAATTCTCCTCCATAATATGAGGTAACTGTAGCGGAAGTATCATCTTTAATACCTCTTGATGATACACATAAATGTTTAGCATCAATTATAACAGCTACATTTTCAGTTTGCAGCGAGATTTTTAATTCTTCTGCAATTTGATTCGTTAACCTTTCTTGTACTTGAGGTCTTTTTGCATAATATTGAACAATTCTATTCAATTTGGATAGTCCTATGACTTTTCCTGATGAAATGTATGCTACATGCGCCTTACCTATAATGGGTACAAAGTGATGTTCACAGTTTGAGTAGAAGGTAATATTCTTCTCAACCAACATCTGATTATATTTGTATTTATTGTCAAATAAAGCAATTTTTGGCTTATTATCAGGATTTAATCCAGAAAATATTTCTTCTATATACATTTTAGCTACTCTTTTGGGAGTACCCTTAAGAGAATCGTCTGTAAGGTCTAAACCCATTACATCCATGATTTCTTTGAATAAAACGGCAATTTTTTCTTTTTTTTCTTCATCAGATATTAAAAATGCATCCGATTTCATCGGGGTTTCTAAACCTGTGTACAAATGGTCATCACCAATGTCATCGAATGAAAATCCGTTTAGTTGACTGCCTTTTTTTAATTCTTTTATTAATCTGTTTGTATTCATTGTTATCTTTTTTTGTGCTGTTTTTAAGTACTCTAAGCTTAAAACAAAGCACTGGTTTATCTTTTTGAAATAGAGTTATTAGAAATTTGTCTTTGTCTTGTACATTTAAACCTTCCACTTTCAAATTCCCTTAATTTACTATGTTTTGTTTTTCTTCCTTGAACTCTCTTTCTCCATAATTTAAAACTTTTTAATTTCATTTCCTTTCTCATCAAATCAATGACTTCTTGTTCTTTTAACCCAAACTGAAACTTTATAGCATCAAATGTTGTTCTGTCTTCCCAAGCCATTTCAATGATTCGATCAATATCAATATCTGATAATTTACCCATACGCATGATTTAAATATTTTTCATGGTGTAAAGCTTTTAGATTCATCATTTTTGAAATGAAATTTTTGTTTTCTTTATATAAAATATTGTTTTTAAAGCAAATATATTTTCCTTGAGCATGAATACTCAATCTACCTGTTTTATAAATTACCAATTGTCTGTAGGGTATGACCCAATTAAAATTGTTTAAACCTCTATTGAGTAGAATAATTATTCCTTCAGGTCTAAGTTCTATGTTTGCATAATTGATGTCAGATACCTTATTGAGGAATTGATAAAAGTTTTGACTAGTTTCTTCAATTATCATTCTTTTTGATCCTACACCACCCATCCTTAAAGATTGAAGAAGCGTAAAAGGATCGCCTATTAAGTCATTAGTTAATTCTTTTGCTTCCTTATTGGTATGTGTAGTTGTAAAAATCATATACTCAAATGTAATTTTGTTTAATGACTTTATCAAACAGTTAGACAAAAATTAACAAATAATTAGGGTATGTATAAACGTTGATTATAGAGAGTAAAACAAACTATTTAAGAAGTTAAGCTTTTCACATTGTCTGACAGTAAAATATTTCTGTTGGATAATGTGTGTTTTTGCAGTATTCTTTGACTCTCTTTTTTTACTTCAGAATTTTTCTTCAAATTCCATAGTATATCTGATGCTTTTTTTCTAGATTTTTTTAAATCTACAATAGGGAATGGATAATCTTTGCCCAATGTGAAATTATACATTTGTTGCTCGAGTGGAGTCATTAAATAGGGTTCATGAGCAAAGTTAGTGTCTAGGTTTTTCAATTCTGGAACCCATTTTTTTATGAATACAGCATCTTCATCGTGTTCCTTTCCATTTTTTATAGGGTTGTATATCCTGAGATTATTTATTCCAGTTTCCCCAGCTTGCATCTGAAGTTGAGGAAAATGTATTCCAGGTTCAAAATCCAAAAACATTTGGGAGAGGTGTGTTGTTGCATCCTGCCAGGGTTGCCATAGAATATGAGTGAAAAAAGAGACGGTTAGTGCACGCATTCTAAAATTTAAATAACCAGTTTCTTGAAGACATCGCATACACGCATCTACCAACGGGAAACCTGTTTGTCCGTTAATCCATGCGTTTTGGTATTTTTTTGAAATGGACTTTTTAAGTTTATGGTAACCCTTGTTTACACTAGCTTTTTCCATTACATGTTCCATTTCAAATTTTTGGATGAAATGCGCTTGCCATCGAAGTCTAGATAAAAACGCCCCAATATGTTTAGCATTTTTTTTATTTTTTTCTTTTCTTCCTAACTGAAATACCTCTCTAACTGAGAGATTACCCCAAGCAAGGTATGGAGATAGTCTACTACAACTAGTTCGTGACAAGTAAGGTTTGGAAATATTAAACATATAATCTTTATGTCTTTCTTTAAAAAAACTATCTAGATATCTAAATCCTAAACTCCTACCTCCCCTTTGAAAATTCATATTATTTGAGGTTTCTAGAGACGTTGGATTTGAAATATCTTCTATTTTTTTAATATCATCAATTTGAAGCAATTGATGATTATTGGGATTAAATAGTTCTAATGGTTTACTCATAAATATTTCCCATTCTTCAACCCAATTTTCTCGGTGCTGAATTCCTCTTTGAACACCATTATTTATGTTTTCATTCCATTCAATATTATTATTTCTGCAGTATCTTTTAAATTCTTTATCTCTTGTATATGTTGTTAAAATTCCTGTTTCTTGATGCGAAAAAATTTTTTCAACAGTGTAAAAGTTTTGAATTTGATTACACAACCCTATAACATCTGAATCAACAGCTAATATTTTTGTTTTGAATCCTTTCAGTTCAGTATTAATATCTACTAGTGATTGTTTAATAAAGTTCCAATGTCGAATATTATAATGTGGGTCGTTCAACAAAATTTTTTCGAAAGCATAAAAAATTAAAAAACGTTTACCGTTTTTTATGGCTTTACTGATCGCTTCATTATCATGCAACCTCAAATCCCTTTTTAACCAAACTAGATTTATTTTTTCTTTATTCATCTAATTGTTTTATGAATTTTTCAGCATTTTTAAAATGTAATTCTTTTTTATTTTGATCCATTTTATCAAAAGTTCTGATTAGCATTCCTAACCTTGGGTTTTTAAGAAAGAAATTTCGATGTTTGTCCATAAACGTCCAAAACAACCCATCCCATACCGCCTGCCAAGTACCTTTGGGATAATTACTCATTTTCATAATATAATTACTACTACTTATATAGGGTTTAGTAGACATAAGTCCTCCATCTGCATATAAACTCATTCCATATACATTGGGTACCATAACCCAATCATAAGAGTCTATAAATAATTCCATAAACCATTGATAAACATCGTTAGGATCAAATTCACATAATACCATAAAATTACCAAGCACCATTAATCGTTCTATATGATGAGCATAGCTGGTATCTAAAACTTTGTTTATCACATCATCTATTGGGTCTATTCCAGTGGTCCCTGTGTAAAAAGAGGCGGGTATTTTTCTTGAAAATCCCCAAAAGTTTTTGGTACGTTCTTCAGATCCCTTAACATTGTAAACCCCTCTAATAAACTCTCGCCAACCAATAATTTGCCTAACAAAACCCTCCGTTGAATTTATTGGAATATTATTTATATCAGCAAATTCGAGAGTTTTTTTTATGACCTCAAGAGGGTTTAGAAGCCCTACGTTAATTAATGGTGATAAAATACTATGATTTAAAAAAACTTCTTTTTGAACAATAGCATCTTCATAATCACCAAACTCCTCAAATCTTATTTTTAAAAACTGGTCAAGCCATGTCTCTGAGGTTTCAAAATCTATAGGATAGACTACCGAGTGACTAATATGACCGTAATTAGAACTAAAATACTTAAGAACATACTCTTCAGCTTCAATGTGATATGGTGTTTTTTTTGGGAAGCTAATGATGGGTGGCTTTTTATTTTTTGGATATTTTTTCCTGTTCTCTGAATCAAATGTTAATTTTCCTCCAACAGGTTCTCCATTAGACATTAAGATATTTCTTTTTATACGTTGTTGTTTATAAAAAGAGGTTTGAAAGAATTTCTTTTTTGAGGAATTAAAAAATGTATTGAGTTCATTTTTTGAATTTATAAACAAAGGGTTGTTATACCACGTGATTGAAATATCACTAGAAGCATTTTTGATATGTTTTTCCAGCCAATTGTCATTGGGTTCAATAATGTGTAATTCCTCTAAACCGTTTTTAATGAGGTTTGGAATTAATTTCCTAACATCTGAGCGTTCAGATGTTGCATCAATATAGGTAACCTTAAAACCGAGTGATGTAAGGTAATCTGAATAACTCTTCATGGTAGCTCTGTGAAAAGCAATTTTCTGTTTATGAAACTTATAATGATTAAAAAATAAGAATTCCTCAACTACATACAATTCACATTTTAAATCTTGAATGGGTGTAATTCTGAAGAGCTGATTTGGAAAAACTAATGCAACTATTTTCATAAATTAAAATAATGTTTGTTGAAGCCAACGCTTTCTGAACAAATAATTTGGGTCATAGCGTTCTGCTTGTAATTGAGTATTAAATTTCCGATCTCTAGGATCGTTACCTACCCCAGAAACATACATCCAGTTTCCATAGTTGCTGTGAACATCATAATCTAGTAACATAGATTCAAAATAAGATGCACCAATTCTCCAATCTAATTTTAATTCTTTTGCAAAATAAGAAGCAACATTTTGTCTTCCTCGGTTACTCATCCAACCTGTTTTTTTTAATTCAATCATATTGGCATTAATAAAGTCATCTTTGGTTTCTCCATTAATCCAATTTTTGATTGCTTTTTTATTGGTGAACCAGGTATAGTTATTCTTTAAAATACCTCCAATCTTAAAGATATCGTTTCCATGTTTTATTGATATATATTTAAAATAATCTCTCCAAATCAACTCAAAAATTAGCCAATATGTAGATTGGTTTTTTATTTCTTTTTGTTCAAACTTTTTAACATTCCAATAGATAGTTTTGGCTGAAATACAACCGTTTGCTAGCCAAGGAGAAAATTTAGAGCTATAGTCTATACCTATTAATCCGTTTCTGGTCTTTTTATAAAACCCTAATTTTTTTGATTCAAAAAAGTAACTATGTAATCTTTTTAAAGCTTCATTTTCTCCACCCTTAAAGGGAAAAGCAGTATTTATATTTTTTTTCAATACATCGAAACCTAACTCATTTAGTGAGGGAATATGATTTATAGTATTGATAATATTACTTGAATTTAATTTTTGAATCTCAGTTTGAGTTCTTATAGGAACATATTTTTCTAGTTTCTTTCTCAAATTAGAAAATACTTGAGGAATATTTTCAATTTTAATATTTATATCTTCTGGATGGTATAAAAACTGATTAAATACCTCCACTATACAAATATTTTCATTTAAAGACTTTTGAACTTTAGTTTTACAACTATTTTCTTCGTAGGTCCATTCTTTCTGTTTGTATATGGTATGAATTTGATAGCAGTCACAGATAATTTTAAGCCTGTTCTCTGGTTTGTCTATAAAGACAAGTAATGAGATATTTTTTTTTAATAATTGTTGTTTGAGATCGGTTAATGATTCTATTAGAAATTGAGTTCTAAATACATCCATTTTTTTAAATCCAAATTCATTTTCTTCAAATAATGTTGGATTTATGATATAAATACCAATGACTTTTGAATGGTTTTTAGTTGCAATCGAAAGCACATCATTATCATGTATTCTAAGATCGTTTCCAAACCAAACAAGTCCTGTTGTATTTTTTATATCTGTTTTATTTCTCAATTTTCAATTATTTTTTATTTCTTCTACATCTTTGACTACAATATTTTACTTGCTCCCAATTTTTTTCCCATTTTTTTCTCCATGTAAAAGGTTTGTCACAAGTGAAGCATATTTTTTCGGGTAAATATTGTTTTTTCAACTATTATATTTTTATAATTTTATTAATCATTCCATTAAAAACAAACCAATGAAAAGGGGTTACCAAATACCAATATAATCTGCCTGCAACTCCTTTTGGTCTGAATGTAGCAGTTTGATAAAGAATCCCTTTTTCTATTTTAAATTCTAACCAAGCTTCTCCTGGTAATTTCATTTCTGCATACAGTAGTAATTTTTGTTGATTTTTGTTTGCATAGATTACTCTCCAAAAATCTAAAGCATCACCATTAAGTAATTCTGTTTTACTTCTTCTTCCTCTTCGAAGTCCTGTTCCGCCATAAAATTGATCTATAAAACCTCTAATTTTCCATAGAAAAGTTCCATAATACCAACCATTATCTCCACCTATTGCCCAAATCTTATTGATCGTTTTTTCAGAGTTTATCACTTTTCTTTGCTTAAAATCTTTAAAACAACCATAAGTTGGAACATTAATAAACTTATGGATATAGTCTTTTAAGTTACCACTACTTATGTATGAGTCTTTCCAACTTGAAATAATACTATTTTGTTCTATTTTTATAAAAGCCAGCTGAACTGCCTTTTTGTAACTCATGGGATTTACTTTCAAAATAGTGTTAATGTGAGACTTTTCACCAATGATTTCTATTCCCATGCTATTTACCAGAGAAGTTGCTAGTTTATAAGATGTAGAGGTTACAAAATATAACCAGTAGGAAGAAAGCTTAGGAGTCATAACTGGAAAAGTAACAATGGTTCTTTTTAATCCTCTAACTTCCGCAAACTGCAGTAGCATTTCCTTGTAGGTTAATATTTCTGGACCAAAAATATCAAAAGATTTATTGTAAAGAGTTGTTTTTGCTATTGCTTTAGAGAGGTATGCTAATACGTCTCTAATTCCTATAGGTTGAGTTTTTGTATTAAGCCACTTTGGTGCAATCATAAAGGGTAGCTTTTCAACCAGATCCCTTATAATTTCAAAAGAGGAACTACCGGAACCTACAATAACTCCGGCTTTAAAGGTTGTCAAAGCATATTTCTTTGAACGTAAGGTATTTTCTACATTTTTTCGAGAGAGTAAATGTTTTGATAGTTTTGTATCATTGGTAATTCCGCTCAAATAAATAACTTGTTTAACTGAAGTTTTTTCAAGAGCTCTTTTAAAATTAAAAGCACATTTTTCTTCAAGTATATGAAACTCTTTTGCAGAATTTGACATAGAATGAATGAGATAAAAAGCTACGTCAAATTCTTGTGGAAGAGAATTTAAAGTATCTGCTTTGAGAAAATCAATTTCAATAAATGTGATGTTTTCTTTTTTTGAATATAAGTGTTCTATTCTAGCTATATCCCTCACGGTACATAACAGTTCATGGCCTTCGTTTAATAAAATTGGAATTAAACGCTTTCCTATGTAACCTGTAGCACCTGTGATTAGAATTTTCATAACTATTTCATGGAATTAATATTCTTTGGCCTTTGATATTCAAATCGAGTATTATTTTTAGCAATTGCGTAAGCATCTAAACCATTGATAGCTGCAACCTTTGCTTTGCTTAAATTAAGAAAACCATCTTCTTGGATGATTTCATCTTTTACATATAGATTTTTTATCTCTGCTATTATATGAATTACATTGTTAGATTTAATATGGTATTCTTCAATAAACTTCATTTCCATTTGAACTGGAGAACCTTTAACAAAAGGAGCTATACAATCATCATGATACTCATCCTCAAGTGAAGTTATATCAAATTCTGAAATCGTTTCTTTGTATTTGGCTGATGTATGATGAGCGTCTTGTATGATTTCTTCGAAAATATGATTAATGGTAAATACACCAGATTCAAGAATATTTTTGTAAGTATCTCTTGGAACAGTTGTAGGTCTTAAAATAAACCCGAGTGTTGGAGGACTAGAACCTAAATGAGTCACAGAACTAAAAACCGCCACATTGGTGATACCCTCTTTGGAAATTGTTCCTATAAGATTTGCAGATTTATAGCCAGAACATGAATTGATTAAGTTAATTTTTTTAATCTTTCCAAGGTCATTTATTTGATCTCTAGTAAAGTGCATTTATAGTCTTTTGTAATTATTAATTTTAATCGTATTGGCCTTTAAATCAAACATCAAATTATAAAGGCCAAAGAAAGTTCTATTTATGTATATAAAATGTTTTGAGCCTCGGTTTCCATTCATTTTTCTTAGCTCAGTACTTTTACTATATCTTTCTCCAAGCTCAGTAATTTTATTGAAGAAAACAGGGTCAGAAAAATCAAAGACATCTTGGTTAAAGGGCTTGGTGAAGAGGCTGAGTAACTCATAGAATAACTCTTTAAAAAAATCAATTTCTTCTGGCGAATCGTCTTCTCTTAAAATCTCTAACTCATATAGTTTTTTTGAGAAAAATTCAGAATTATTTATGTTTTCTTCGATAGCTAAATCAAAATAAGGGATGTAGAATTCTATAGGAATAGATTTCATACATCCAAAATCAAGTGCAATTAACTCTCCTTTATCGGAGACAAGAAAATTTCCTGGGTGTGGATCTGCATGTACTTTCTTTAAATTATGGAGTTGATGCATATAAAAATCCCATAATGCTTGACCAAGTTTGTTAGATATTTCTGAATTTTTATTGTGTGCGGTAAATTCTGAGAGATGTTCACCTTTCATCCAATCCATACTAATTATCCGATCTGATGAGATTTCTGGATAGTAGTTAGGAAATTTTAAATTTGGAATGTGCTTACATTTTTCAACAATTTCTTTACTTTGATCTAGTTCAAGTAAATAATTGGTTTCTTCCACCAATTTATCCTCAACTTCCTTGAAGTATTTATCGGAGTCTTTTCCTCTGATATTAAACATTTTTATGGCAATTGGTTTTACTAGCGATAGATCTGATGCTATACTATCTGCCACTCCAGGGTATTGAATTTTTACAGCTAACCTTTTTCCATATTTTTCAGCTGCATGAACTTGACCAATGCTAGCTGCATTAACTGAAGTAGAGTTAAATTTATCAAAGATTTGATCGGGATGTTTACCAAAATACTTTTTAAATGTCTTTATAACCAATGCGGGTGATAATGGAGGAACTGAAAATTGTGCTAGAGAAAATTTTTCCACGTAGGCTTGGGGAAGAATGCTTTTTTCCATACTTAGCATTTGAGCGACTTTTAAGGCACTCCCCTTCAATTTTTTCAATCCATCATAGATATCCTCAGCGTTATTTTCATTAAGACGTTGTTTTGCATCTTGCTCAGTATTTATAATTTTATCGCCATAATATTTTATGTAATTTACTCCAACTTTAGCGCCAGTCTGAACCATTCTGGTTGCTCTTTGAATCTTAGAGGTAGGTATATTATCTATGGTTTTCATTCAATTTAATTATTGTGTATTTTTTCTTTAAATAGAAACTTGCCAAAATCAATAATGCTTTTTAGAGGTGTTGTATCAATTAAATCAAAACTTGCTTTAACTGATTTTTCAATAAAAATATCTGTCTTTTCAAAAGAAGCTGAGGTGTCTTCTAACCAAAATTTTATAGTTACTAATAATTGTAACCAAGCAGTTTCTTTCAAAGATCGTAATTGTAATTTTTCTAAACGTTCTTCTTTGAAGTCAATGGTTTGAATATTTAATTTTTCAATATATTCAGAGAAAGATTTTTTCAGCTCTGTTAATGCAGCAAGAGATTTTAAATGATTTTTGTTTCCTGCTAAGGCATAAACAACATAACTTCTGTTGGCTGTCAAATTTTCAAAAAAAGTATAGTAAAAACTCAATAACTTGTTACGTGGATCGAAATCTGTGTACTCATCACTCTTCTCTAAAAGAGTACATGTATTATCGAAAAAGGCTTTAAAAACACCTTTTTCAATTGCTTCAAAAGAGCCATAATAATTGTAAAATAAGTTTTCTTCAAAGTTATTTTCCTTTGCAAAACTGTAAACAGACGAAGGTTTTTTATTGTGATTTAAGACATAATCCATATACCATGAAGTAATGTCATTTTGTGTAATTTTTTTCTTTTTTGCCATGACTATATTTTATACCATAAAAGTAATAAATGTTTAATGTTTTCAGCAAAATATTAAACAAAATGATTTGTTAAAATTTAAAAAAATTATGTTGGTTGAAAGATTTAGAATTGTTGAGTTTTTTTGGAAATTATTTTTGATAACTCACTATCATAAACAGACAAATTTATGATGCGACACACTTATAAATTTTCAAACAATCTATCTAAAGAATATAAAAAAAAGCCTTGTTAAAACAAGGCTTATGGTGTCGGGGTGGCAGGATTCGAACCTGCGACCTCCTCGTCCCAAACGAGGCGCGA
>JAYOAM010000012.1:0-71393 GCA_038104255.1 Flavobacterium sp.
TATTGTATTCTTCTACGGGTGTAAATTTATGAGCAATTTTTACAATTTTATCTCGCTGTTTTTCAATATCTATTCCTACAGGTGTTTTTTTAGAAATAATAATAGCTGTAAAGGTAAAAGAATGGCTAATAGAGAGATAGTTCTTATCTTTTAAGTGAGGTTTTCCATACGTATCATAATATACGTCAGCATCTACATAACCTGCATGTTTTAATAACTGTCTAATACTCATAAAACCTTTTTGATGCAGAACAGATTTCATAGTCTCTACTCTTTTTTTACTAAGTTCAGTGAGATCAATTCCATGAGACAAATCCTCTAAAGACTCCTCAATCTTCCAGACAAGAACTTTTGTAAAATCATTAACACGGATGGTCTTATATAATGGCATGTTTTAAAAGTTATTATGTAACTTTGCAGTCTTAAATTAGATAAATATAACCATAATAATGAGCACTAATAAAGCTACTTACGTACCCTACAAAGTTAAAGATATTTCTTTAGCAGCATGGGGAAGAAAAGAAATAGAATTAGCAGAAGCAGAAATGCCCGGGTTAATGTCTTTACGAGAGGAATATAAAGACGAACAACCTTTAAAAGGAGCTAGAATTGCCGGTTGTTTACATATGACCATTCAAACAGCAGTCCTAATTGAAACCTTAATCGCTTTAGGTGCTGAAGTTACCTGGAGTTCTTGTAATATTTTTTCTACTCAAGACCAAGCAGCAGCAGCAATTGCTGATGCAGGAATTGAAGTCTATGCCTGGAAAGGAATGAATGAAGAAGAATTTGACTGGTGTATAGAGCAAACCTTATTTTTCGGAGAAGATAAAAAACCATTAAATATGATATTAGATGATGGTGGAGATTTAACCAATATGGTATTAGATCGCTATCCGGAACTAGTTTCTGGAATTAATGGATTGTCTGAAGAAACTACAACAGGAGTTCATAGATTGTACGAAAGAATGCATGCTGGTACCTTACCTATTCCTGCCATTAATATTAATGATTCTGTAACCAAGTCTAAATTTGATAACAAATATGGATGTAAGGAATCTGCTGTAGATGCCATAAGAAGAGCTACAGATATTATGTTAGCTGGTAAAAGAGTTGTGGTATGTGGTTATGGTGATGTTGGAAAAGGAACTGCGGCCTCATTTAAAGGAGCAGGTTCTATTGTAACAGTTACAGAAATAGACCCAATTTGTGCTTTACAAGCAGCTATGGATGGTTTTGAAGTAAAACGTTTAGAAACTGTAATGGGAAATGCAGACGTCATCATTACCACTACAGGGAATAAAGACATTGTTACTGGAACCCATTTTTCATCCTTAAAAGATAAAACCATAGTTTGTAATATTGGTCATTTTGACAATGAACTAGACATGGCTTGGTTAAACGAAAACTATGGTGATACCAAGGTTGAGATTAAGCCTCAGGTAGATAAATACACCATCAATGGAAAAGACATTATTATTTTAGCTGAAGGGCGTTTAGTAAATTTAGGATGTGCAACTGGGCATCCAAGTTTTGTAATGAGTAATTCATTTACAAACCAAACCTTAGCTCAGATAGAACTTTGGACAAATATTGCAGCCTATAAGAATGAAGTATACATGTTACCAAAGCATTTAGATGAAAAAGTAGCGAAATTACACTTAGCAAAAATTGGTGTAGAACTTACCGAATTGCGATCTGATCAAGCAGATTATATAGGTGTAAAACAAGAAGGTCCTTTTAAACCTGAATACTATAGATATTAAAAGAATACATTCTTTTACATAAAAAAAACCTCTCATTTCGAGAGGTTTTTTATCTTTAGCATCAAATAAGATCCATGGCATTTTCAAAAAAAATAGGCTTACTCTTAGCTCCTATATTATTTTTTATAGTTCTAAATCTTCCCGTTCAGTTGGTTTCTAAAACGGGAGATGCTGTAATAGCTGTGGCCATTTGGATGGTGATTTGGTGGATTACCGAGGCAGTGCATATTGCAGTTACTGCTTTGTTACCTCTTATTTTATTTCCATTATTAAAAGTAATGCCCATTGCAGATGTAGGTGCCAATTATGGAAGTCCTATCATCTTTCTATTTTTTGGGGGGTTTGTATTAGCTCTAGCCCTGGAAAAAGTAAACCTTCACAAAAGAATTGCACTTACCATTATAAAAATGACAGGCACAACACCCAATAAAGTTGTTCTTGGATTTATGATTGCTACCGCCTTTATGAGTATGTGGATTAGCAATACCGCAAGTACCGTTGTGATGTTACCCATCGCTATTTCTGTGATAAAATTACTTATAGATGATCAAGACGGATTTACAAAAGGAGATAAAAATTTTGCCTTAAGTGTGATGCTTGGTATTGCTTTTTCTGCCAATGCTGGAGGTATTGCTACGGTAATTGGAACGCCTCCAAATTCTGTATTAATTGGCTTGTTAGAAAGTGAATATAATACACAAATTTCTTTCTTAAAATGGATGACCATGGGATTACCATTTTCTATGATCATGGTGAGCTTGTGTTATGTAGTCCTTGTAAAATTCATGTTTCCTTGCAATGATATTCAGTTTTCGGCTTCAGCAAATGTAATTTCTAGCGAATTAAAAAACTTAGGAGCTATTTCTAAACAAGAGAAAAGAGTGCTTACTGTTTTTGCAGTCACTGTTTTTTTATGGATCTCTAGAACCCTTATTAATTACATTTTTCCAGGTCTTCAATTATCAGATACTATTATTAGTTTACTAGGGGCAGTTTCTTTATTTGCCATTCCGTTAAGCTTTACAAAAGGAGATTTTATATTGCAATGGAATGATACCAGTAAGCTGGCTTGGGGTATTTTATTACTGTTTGGAGGAGGTTTAGCCTTAGCCAAAGGAATGGCTACCAGTGGTTTAGTGGCAATGATTACAGAAAGTATTCAAAAAGGCGGCTTTAGCCCCTTAATTATGGTGAGTTTGCTTATTGTTTTAATGTTGTTTATGACAGAGCTTATGAGTAATGTTGCATTGGTTGCTGTCTTGGCTCCAGTGGTTGCCGGTATTGCTATTGGTTTAAACATTCCAATATTAAATGTTTTGATTCCTGTAACCATGGCAAGTAGTTGTGCCTTTATGCTGCCCATGGCCACCCCGCCAAATGCTATTGTATTTGCCAGTGGCTACGTAAAAGTAAGTGAAATGGTACGTGCTGGAGTACTTTTAAATCTCTTAGCTGTAGGCTTGCTTATTGTATATTACATCTTTGTAATTCCGTTTATTTTTTAACCCAACCAACCCTCTCTATCTAAACTTCGGTATTGTATAGCTTCTGCTATATGAGTGGGTGTAATGTCTTCTGAAGTATCTAAATCTGCAATGGTTCTAGATACTTTAAGTACACAATTTAAATGTAAGTAGATTTATATTTATATTTACAAAAAAATAATTATGAAAGCAGTAGTATATGCAAGGGTTTCCTCGACAGATGAACGTCAATCTTATGATAGACAAATAGATGAACTTGAAAGGTTTTCTGAATATAAAAACCTAAAGGTAGTAAAAATATTTGCTGAAAAAATAAGTGGTTTTATTTTAAGTTAGTTAAGGTTTTAATTGCAAGGAAACTCATCTGGAGCAATATTAAATGTATAGTCAAATTGAGAATCGTCACCATTACCTGAAAGAAGTTGACTGTATATCAAAATATTTCCGTCACTATTTACAGTACAAGTAACAGTAGTAGTTATTGGAGCTAAACTCCCATCATTATAAAATAATTGACTTCTAAAAACTAAACTATTTTCATCTTCATCTAGGATTGTGGAAATAACCTCTCCTATTACTTCATCGTTAACTGTCTGGGGAATTGGTGCGCCAAAGATTATTGTTTTACAATAATTATAATAATCTCTATTAAAGCTGGATGGGTCGCTATAAAAAGTCAATTCTTCACCAACTTCAGTACCTGCTGATTGTGGGTCTGCCTGCCAAACAACACCATCATAAATATCTAAAAATAATTGATTGTCTGGGCTCTCATTTGAGTTATCATCACTACTACAAGCGAAGATGAGAAAGGCGGAGAGTAAGAGTAGTTTTTTCACAAGTTCTTATTTAAGGTTTAATTACAAATATAATTATAAATATCATTAAAAAAATGTAAAAAACATACCACAAATAACACTTAACTTATTGATAGTTAGGTGTTTTTGTTTTAGCCCCCCTAGTACCATAGATAGAAAGAGAGATAGATAGATAAATAGATAGATTGAGAGATAAATAAATAGATGTATAGAGAGATAAAAAGAAAGATAAATATATTTATACAATAAGATAGAAGTTTATATCTTTGACTGCTGATTAATTATAGCATATTTCAAGTAGTGTACTAGTAGGTGTACTAATTTTAATATAAAAGTTAAGAAAATATACTTAAATATCACTTTAATTAATTAACTATCAAATAGTTGCTCGAGTGGCGGAATTGGTAGACGCGCTGGATTCAAAACCCACCAAATGATAGCCAATTCCTTTGTCTATATTTACTTCTACAGTTATGGTGGTAGCTTCTATGCCAAAGACGGCAGAGCCATATACTTTTTCTAGCATTTTTTCTTTAAATGTACTCAATAATTTTACAAAAAAAAGAATTTAAGAATTGTTTTCATTGAATAAGCCAAAGTCTCCCCTAAAATTGGGAGGCCTTTATTTTACTATATATGGGGATTGTTTGGCAAGCTTAATTTTCTCAATTTTATACCCAATTTAAATAATAAGAAATGATTCATAAAAAGTTACTGGCTACACTAATTACAGCATTACTTTTCATTTCTTGCGAAAATGAGATAAAAATTGAAGGCAAATGGTATGTTGTTCAATCTCAAAGTGAAAAAGGGACACAAAAAAAATCAATCAATAAATGGATAGAATTCTATTCAAATGGAACACTAATTGGTGGAAAAAAAGGAGAATCTGAAATTAAAAAAGGAATTTGGGTATATGATTCAATACATAATAAATTAATTATAGATTCTAAGAAGAGATATGGTGGTGAAGGAATTTATACTCTAGAGAAATTAAGTAAAAAAGAAATGATTTTGGTTAATGATACCTTAAAAATTTACTTTAAAAAATGAAAATAGAGCAATTTTAAAAGCCTAACGGAAAAAATTAGATTCCTATACTAAAAATCATAAAAGCAGCCTAAAATATAACCATAATGCTAAAAAAGTATTTTAAAAATTTATGGACATTAGAGTGGAAAAATGAAGTGCCTCTCCTAAAAAAACTTCTTATAATGGTTATTTTACTAAGTCCTTTTTTACTATTTGTGATTTACGCGACTCTCACATTAAAATTGTATAAATTACAATCACCTTAAGCCGAATTCCTACTCGCATTAATATTTCCAAACAACGAGCGTGTGACCATTTTTTGGTATACTTCCAGTTCTTTGTTTGAATCTTTTTTACTGGATAGTATTTCTTGAATCTTTTTTAAAGCATATTGCTGAATGGTAAGCAATGGCAATACTATATCTTCACGTATTTCTATGGAGGCTTTCCCATCTGGGTAGTTTTCCATGAGCTCTGTATGATCTGCTATTTTTAACAACAAGCGTTTGGTAGTTTTGTATTCTTCGTAAATAAGTTTCCAAAATTCTCCAAATTCTTCATCTTCTGCCATGTAAGCGGTGAGTTCAAAAAACGATTTTGTTAAACTCATCACACTATTTTCTAAGAGTGTTTTTAGAAAGTCTGAGTGGTTGTAAAAATCGATAAGCTTATCAAACTCTCCGTTGTCTTCATACTTTTTTAAGGCAGTTCCTACCCCATAAAATCCTGGAACATTTTGCTTTAACTGACTCCAACTCCCCACAAATGGAATGGCTCTTAAATCTGAAAAATCTAGTGTATCAGATTGTGATCGTTTACTAGGTCTACTTCCAATATTGGTTTTGGCATAATATTGTAGTGTACTCATTTTTTCTAAATACGGTAAAAACTTATCATGGTTTTTAAAAGCCACATAGGTTTCATAACTAGTGTTTGCAATATCGTTCATAATTACGCGATGTGCATCACTTAGTTGATCTTTTTGAAATACTTCGTTTTTAATTCCGGAACTCAATAATTGTTCTAGATTAAATTGAGAAGAACTTATGGTTCCAAAATTAGAACTAATGGTTTGCCCCTGAATGGTAAGCTGTATTTCTTTGTCTTCTATGGTAGGGCCTAAAGAAGCGTAAAACTGATGTGTTTTTCCTCCACCTCGAGCTGGCGGTCCACCACGTCCGTCAAAAAAGATAACCTCAATACCAAATTCTCTAGAAATTGCCGTGAGTTCTTCTTTGGCTTTAAAAATTGACCAATTCGCCATTAAATATCCACCATCTTTAGTACCGTCTGAAAAACCAAGCATAATCGTTTGCTTGTCTTTACGTTGGCTTACATGATTTCTATAGGCTGTATTTGTATACAATGTTCTCATTACTGAGGCTGCATTTTGCAAATCATCTACAGTTTCAAAAAGAGGAATTACATCTACTGGCAATACATCACCAAAACCTGAAAGGTTTAGCATGGCGAAGGTTTGCATTACATTTAAGGCAGTCTGGTTGTTGCTAATGATATATCTATTGGCACCACGCTTTCCATTTCTGTATTGTATTTCTTTGATGGCTTGTATAGACTGTAGTGTTTTTACCAACATCTCGTCTGAAAAAATGCTTGGATCTATATCTCCTTTAATTTTTGATAGCACAGCTACTTGCTTCTTTGGTGATAATGTTAAGTAGTTTTCTGGAAAGGTAGTGTCTTTTGCATCTAGTAATTCTTGCACCATATTAGTAAACGCATTATGATGCACTCTACTATCTTGTCTAATATCTAAAGTGGCAAAATGAAAGCCAAAAATAGATACCTTGTGAATTAAATCGTCTAACTCTTCCAAAAACAATGATTTGTGTTCTTCAACAAGAATTTCACGTGCTTTATTTAATTCTTCAAGAAGAATTTTTGATGAAAAGTTAACAACCTTATAGCTTTTTGTGATGTGCTTATTTAGCCTTTTTTCTACACGAATTAAAATCTCTTCTATTCCTTTAAAGGTAAGTCTCCTTCTTAATTTCCTGATGTCTCTATGGTAGTTTTTAAGAATGGTTTGCCTTAATCTTTCAGCTACTTTCAGTGTAATTTCTGTCGTAACAAAAGGGTTTCCATCTCTGTCACCTCCTGGCCAAAAACCAAGATCTATAATTTCATTGTCTAAAACTTCACCATCGTATACATGTTGTTGCACAAAATTGTAGATAGTACTTACAGAATGGTATAAAACATTTTCTAGATACCAAATAAGGCTAACAGCCTCATCATAAGGTGTTGGTTTTTGTTTTTTGAAAAAAGGGGTTTTTCCTAATTGAGCCAACAAGTTTTTGATGAGTAATAAGTCATCATTCTGTATGGCTTTATCTAAATCTGTAATAATTCCTAAAACATTCCCAGGGTAAAATTGAGTAGGATGTGCTGTAAGAACAATACGAACTTTAAATTCTTTAAGATATTTTTGTAGTTCTTCCTTTTTGTTTTGAGAGAAGGCAGCTTCTTTAGAACTGGTTAAAGTTCCTATACCATCCATATTGTTTACATTTTCAAATTCTGCATCTTCAATAGCATCAAACAACACAATTTGTCTCTCTATATACTGTATAAAACGAAATAATAAATGAATTTTTTCTTCCTCAGTAGGGTTTTCTTGGTATTTTTTAAAAAAATAATCTACGATTTGTGTGGGGTTTTCGCCAAGTGAGAATCCTTTTTTACACACGTCGTGAAATAGCGGTAATAACACTCCAGTATTGCTAATAGAATCAAAAGGTAAGGTCATAAATATACTGTTGTATATTTGATATTTTGAGACTACATTATCATTAAATTTAGAGAGGTTAAGTGCGCTAGACATAGTAAATTATTGAAATGTAAAATTACAAAAAAACCCTATTTGGTATTGATTTCACTAGGTTTTTCTACGAAAACGATGTAAAAAAGGATGTTATTTTATTTAGGCATCCAACGATGCATGGAATATCCAAAAAGAAGACCACCCAACAACCAGAGAGGAAATGCAACACCTATTTTTTTTAAAGTGATAACTTCATCATTAAAATAAGGGAAAATAAACGTTAGTAGAATAAACATTCCAATACCCCAAGGCAGACCAATTTTAAGAATTTGTTTAAGCTTATTTGACATTTTTAAAATTTATGATTCCTTCTTTCAACCAATCAAGGTAGGTGTCTATATCTGTATACTGTTCAGCCCTATTTAGTAGTTCAAATTCTGAAGTTAGTTGGACGTAATAGGGTTGAGAGGCTGTTTTAAAATTGATTGTTTGGAAGGTAGCCCACTTGTCTCCAACAGTTGTGATTTCTTTTACCTGACCGTTGGCTCGTTTAAAGTTAAATTGGGCTGTTTCAGGTAATTCCTTTCGATCATCTACATACAATGAAATTAAAATATAATCCTCTTTTAATAATTTGTATATGGCGGGGTTACTCCACACATTTTCTTCTACTTTTCTGCAGTTAACACAAGCCCAACCTGTAAAATCTAATAATATGGGTTTGTTTGCCGCTTTTGCTGCTGCCACCCCTTCCTCAAAATCTTTGTAGCAATTTAAGCCTAAGGGGCAATCGTTTTCTTGTTCATAAATACTGTAAAATTGTGGAGGAGGAAAACCACTCAATAAACCCAAATTCCAACTAGGAGTTTTAAAAGTACCAGGAATAAGGTAGATTACAAATGCAAGGATTAAGATCCCAAATGTAACTCTGGGAGATGAGATTTTCTTATCGGCACTGTCGTGAGGGAAGCGTATCTTTTTGAAGATATAAAGTGCCAATCCAATAAAGATACCAATCCATATACCAATAAACACCTCACGTTTTAAGAATCCCCAATGATCTACAAGATCGGCATTAGATAAAAATTTAAAAGCAAAAGCCAATTCTAAAAATCCAAGAATAACTTTGGTTGTATTTAACCAACCTCCAGAGCTGGGTAAAGATTTTAACCAACTTGGGAATAAGGCAAATAAGGTAAAAGGGAGTGCTAAGGCCAATCCAAAACCAGTCATTCCAGCACTCAATTGCATAGCTCCGCCATCTGCAGTTAAAGAACCTGCCAATAAAGAACCTAAAATAGGACCGGTACAAGAGAATGAGACAATAGCTAGCGTTAAGGCCATAAAAAAAACACCAATGAACCCACCAACGTTTGAAGCAGTATCCATTTTATCTCCCCAAGAACTTGGTAAGGTAATTTCATAATATCCAAAGAAAGAAAAGGCAAAGAACACTAAGATGGCAAAAAAGAAACTATTTAACCATACATTGGTTGAGATGGTGTTTAAAATTTCTGGATTTACACTATCTAAAAAGTGGAAGGGAAGACTTAATAATAGGTAGATAACAACAATACATAAACCGTATAGAATGGCATTACTAATTCCTTTGGCTTTGGCTTGAGATTGATTCGTAAAGAATGATACCGTTAAGGGAATCATTGGAAATACACAGGGGGTTAAAAGGGCTAATAAACCTCCGATAAATCCAAGTAAAAAAATGGTAAACAAGCCTTCTTTTTGTTGTTTTCCTTCTGTATCTAGTTCTAAGAGGTTCTTGTTTTTTAACGGAAGAACTAATTGATTGGATAGTTGTTTACTTTTTTCTTCTAGTTCAATCTCCTCGGTAACTATAGCCTTTCCATCTAAAGAAAAGGTAAAGTCTTCTTCAATTTGTATACAAACCTCTTTACATACTTGTGCAAAAAAAGTTAATGTAATACTAGTAATGTCTGTATTGGTAAGTTGGATTCGTTGGATAATAATGGCTTTTTCTTTAAAGAAAATCTCTTCTTTTTCCCATACATCACTGTATTCTTTATAGGTCTTGCTTTCTTCTGCTTTGCCAACTAGCTGAAATCCTGTAGCATTTTTAGCAGCTGAAATTTCCATGGGTAGCGAAGCATCCTCTGGATTGTATTGAGAATACAAATGCCATTGCTCTAAAATCTTAACGGTAAAAATTAAATCGTAGGTATCTTCTGATACTTTTTCAACAGATGTTGAAAAAACAGCTGGATTATTTTCTGTTTGGGCAAAACCGTTGAGGGCAAAAAACAATAAAAAAAGGAGTCCTAATTTTTTCATGATAAATACGATATTTTCAATCGATTTTTAGTTGTTTTGTTTGCCAGATATCTTCGGTCTTTTCTCAGTCCAATTACCCATATAATATGGTCATTTGCATCGGTAAGCAACCAAATTTTTTCTTTATCTAGCAAAGATAATTTATTGTCTTTAAATAGTTGACTTATTTTCTTACTTCCTTTCATTCCAGTAGGATACATCGCATCTCCATGATGCCATTTTTTTAAAGATAACGGATAGCTGATTAAATCATTATCTATAATAATTTGATGGTTGTTTTTTGAAGTATAATCTTCTGTGTTTTGAATGGTAAGTTTAATGGGGTTTGTGATTTCTGATACTTTTTTGTCAATAATAATTGGACCTTTTATGTGTTGATTTTTATTGATGGTTGTTACTATTAGAACATTTCTGTCTTTTAATAATCGATGTGTATTTGAGAACACTTGTTTTCCAGGTTGAGCAGAAACTAAATCAACTATGTCATTCCATGCAGTAAATCCATATCCATGTAGAAGTTGATATAAATAGGCTTTCTTGTTTGTAAGCTTGTCGATTTCTTTACAACTTATTTTTAGTAAATTATTATCATAAGTAACAACGTTTGTAAAAACATTCTTTATAGAATCATTGATAATGGACTGACTTTCATTCAAATATTCTATAGTATTTTGAAAGCTTTCCAACACATGAGGATTTATTTCTTTTAAAATAGGGATTACTTTGTGACGAACTTTATTCCTTACATATTTCACGGTAGCATTTGATCTGTCTTCTCTCCAAATAATACCATTTTTAATGGCAAATAGTGTGATTTCATCTCTAGAAAAAGCTAACAATGGTCTCACAGATTTTTTATTAACTGATGGAATACCTGTGAATCCTTCTAAACCACTTCCTCTTGTTAAGTTTATAATAAAAGTTTCTAAATTATCATCGGTATTATGCGCCGTCAGAACATAGTCATACCCTTTTCTATCTAGGAGCTCATAAAACCACTTATAGCGTAAATCTCTTGCAGCAACCTGAATAGAAACCTTATTCATTTGAGCATATTCTTCTGTTTCTAATGAGGTCACATAAACAGATGTTTTAAGTGTCTTCGCTAAAGACTTTACAAAGGCTTCATCATCATCACTTTCTTGCCCACGTAAGTTAAAATTACAATGACACAAAGAAAAGTTGAGGTTTAACTGGCTGCATAAATGAGTTAGAACAACACTATCTATTCCTCCAGAAATAGCAACAAGGAGTTTACTCTCCTCTAAAAAAGGAAAGTTTTGATATAGATGTTGTTTAAATTTCTGTAGCATTGATGTTACAAAAATATGGAAATTAAAGTTGAGAACTTATCCAGTTTATCACATCTTCTAGCATTTCTTTTTTACACAAATCATTGTGTAATTCATGGTATCCATTTTCATACAATTTCAGAGTTGCTTTATTAGCATTATTGGCAAATTCTTGTGTTCCTCTATAATCAATAATTTTATCGCCTGTTCCATGCATTAATAGTATTGGGATGGTTAGTTTAGGGGCATTATCGATAGCCCATTTTCCAGAATCAATAAAGGTTAAAGAGAAGTTTGGACTGATCATTGAATGTATTAAAGGGTCATTTATATAGGTGTCAACTTCTATTTTTTCACGAGAGATATCATTCGGATTTATCTCATTATCCATCGTTACTGAGGGTGCAATTTTTTGTAATAGCTTCCCTATAACTAATTTAATTTTTGGTGGTTCAAAAGCCAATTTTAAAAAGGGACTTGTAGCTATAATTCCGTGAAGATGAGTTGTTTTTCTGAGGGCATAATTAATTACAGTATTTCCACCCATAGAATGCCCGTATAAAAAAACAGGGATATTGGGGAAAAACGCTCGAGCTTTTTCTATGGTTATAGCTACACTTTCTAATACCGCTTCAAAACTAGGATTATGACCACGTTTTCCAGAGGTTTTGCCATGTCCAAAATGATCAAAAGCAACCACAGAAAAATCATGTTTATTTAAGGTCTTGGCCACATGTATATAGCGCCCTGAGTATTCTCCCATTCCATGTGCTAAAACAACAACTGCTTTTGTTTTTTTTGCTTCCCAACATTGACCATAAAAAGTGGTTTTATAAATATGAAAATTAAATTCTTTATGAGCCATTAGTAGTTTTCTTTAGCCAAACTCTAATACTTTTACGAAGTGATTCCTCTGGTCTTGTTAAGGGAATGGTTTTGCCAAATTGTTTACTTCTATTATATCTTGAGTATGTAATTTTTAGTTGTTTCCAAGCCTCTGGATACATTTTTAAAAATGTATTAAATAAGAGTTGCTCTGTTGCTTTCTCAGTAAGACTCTTATATACAGTTTCAAATTTTTCCTCTTGATTTGGAATCATAAGTTATTAGAATTTGTTAAAACAAATTGTATGGCATTTGCTTTTAATAGGCACTCTTCATATTCTTTTTCTGGAGAGGATTTTGCTGTAATGGCACTTCCTACCGAAAATGAAAGGTACTTTTTTTCTTCATCATACAAAATACTTCTAATCACTACATTAAAATCAAAATCTCCAGATGGAGTAAAATACCCTACAGTACCCGAGTACAAACCTCTTTTACTTTCCTCTAGATCCTCAATAATTTTCATAGCAGATATTTTTGGAGCTCCTGTCATACTTCCCATTGGAAAGGTGTCTTTAATAACATCTACAAGATGAACATCTTCCTTGATTTCAGAAACTACTGTAGAGATCATTTGATGCACCTGTTTAAATGAATAAACTTTACATAATTCTTCTACGTGTACACTTCCTTTTTTAGCAGATCTAGATAAATCATTTCTGACTAAATCAACAATCATAATATTTTCTGACCGTTCTTTGCTGTCTATTGATAGTGCCGTGGCGGTTTTATGATCTTCTAAACAATCTTCAAAACGCCTGGCAGTTCCTTTAATGGGTTGTGAAATAATCTTACTCCCTTCCTTCTTTAGGTATCTTTCTGGAGAAGCACTTAATAAATATTGAGTATTTATTTTAAAAAATGTGGCAAATGGAGCTTTAGAGATGGTATTTAATTCCTCATAGATTTGCAGTGGATAGATATGGGTATCTACTGCGTAAAATTCTTGGCAAAAATTAGCTTCGTAAATATTGCCTTTATAGATGTGTTCTAGTATGTTGCCTACTTTTTGATGGTATTCTTTTTTTGAAATTCGTGATTTAATTTCAATATTTTTCTTGTTTTTATATGTGTATTTCGGTTTCAATACTATATCAGAAATTGCTTTAAAGTCAGATTCAATTTCATTTTCAACCACTGCTAAATACTGAAATTCTATCTGATTGTCTTTTAGGAATAAAATTTTTTGTGGCTGAAAGAAAAACAACTCTGCAAACCTCAAATGATCATCATTTGCGGAGGTTAATTTTTCAGCATCATTTTTTACATCATAACTGAGGTAGCCAAACAAATAATCTTGGGTAATAGATTGGTATTCCTTTAGTTTTTCAAAAGCATGTTCTGCATCTGTTTGAATACTTGTAAACTCATCAATAGCAAGGATATTATCAAAATTGGTATAGTCTTGTTCATCATTGTTAGAATCTAACCAGATAGCAGTATCATATTGTTGGGCCCATCTCAATAATTTTTTGTTGAGATTCAATCCAGGTTCTATTGAGAAAGTACGTGAAATTCTTCGCATTTTGGGGGCAAAAATCCAAATTAAATTTTGCGGTATGATTAAAAAATAATGATCGAAAATTACTTTCGATCATTATGTATTTGTGTATAAAATATATTATTTAAGCGTTGAGTGGTTTTCCATCCCAAGCAGCTTTAGCAGCCTCTTTCATAGCCTCAGCATAGGTTGGATGCCCATGACAAATTCTTGCCAAGTCTTCTGCAGAAGCTCTATATTCCATGGCTACTGCTGCTTCCATAATTAAATCTGCTGCTCTTGCACCTACAATATGAACTCCTAGAACTTCATCTGTTTCTTTATCTGCTAGTACTTTTACAAATCCATCAATATCTCCACTAGCTCTAGATCTCCCTAGGGCTCTCATAGAAAATTTACCAGATTTGTATTGAACACCTGATTCTTTTAATTCTTGTTCAGTTTTTCCTACTGCAGCAACCTCAGGCCATGTGTATACAATCCCAGGAATTAAATTATAGTCAATATGTGGCTTTTGCCCTGCAATAAGTTCAGCAACTACAACACCTTCTTCTTCAGCTTTATGAGCTAACATAGCACCTTTAACTACATCTCCAATGGCATAAATATTAGGGATATTAGTTTGAAGATGAGCGTTGATTTCTACTTGACCTCTTTCGTTTACTTTAACACCAGCATTTTCAAGACCTAATCCGTTGGTATACGCTTTTCTTCCTACAGATACTAAACAATAATCTCCTACAAAAGTTACTTCTTCTCCTTTTTTATTGGTAGCTTTTACCGTAATTTCTTCTCCATTTCGCTGTACGTTATTTACGGCGTGTTTGGTAAAGAATTTTACTCCTTGCTTTTTAAGTACTTTTTGAAGCTCTTTGGAAACATCTGTATCCATTCCAGGAACAATCTTGTCCATGTATTCAATTACACTTACTTCTGCTCCCAAACGTTTGTAAACAGATCCTAATTCAAGGCCAATTACTCCACCACCTATAACGACAAGATGTGTTGGTATTTCAGGAAGCTTTAAAGCTTCTGTAGAAGTAATAATTCTGTCTTTATCTAATTCAATAAAAGGTAAAGATGCGGGTTTAGATCCGGTTGCTATAATAATGTTGGTTCCTTCTATAGTTTCATCAGACCCATCATTTTTTGAAATTTTCACATGTGTGGCATCTACAAAAGATCCCTTTCCTTCAAAAACATCTATATTGTTTTTGTCCATCAAATATTTTATACCCCCAGTGGTCTGCTCTACAACAGTGGCTTTACGTTCTATCATTTTTCCAAAATCAATCTTTGGAGGATTGATTAAAATTCCATGTTCTTCAAAATGCTTCACAGCATCATAATAATGGTGAGAAGAATCTAACAAGGCCTTAGAAGGAATACAGCCAACATTTAAACAGGTTCCACCCATGGTAGCATACTTTTCTATAATGGCAGCCTTTAGGCCTAATTGAGAGGCTCTTACTGCAGAAATATATCCTCCAGGACCAGAGCCAATAACGATAACATCGTACTTCATTTTAATTGAATTATGTATATAACAAAAGTACTCATTATTCTTAAAATTATAAGGAATTTTCCATCTTTAAACTTCAAATATAAAATCAATTAATAATTCTAAAATAAATAAGATTATTTTTGTGATTCATATCAGAAACAAACTACTTGAAGCATCATGTTTTTATCATAGGTTCTGTATGGGTAGAACCCAATTCGTCAGCTGCTGGAAGTAGGATGCTTCAGCTCATCACTTCTTTTTTATCAAAAGGTTGGCGTGTAACTTTTGGATCGATTTCTCATAAAAACCCTAATGCTATAGATCTTGCCAAATTTGGTATTGAGGAGGTTCACTTAGAGCTAAACGCTTCGAGCTTTGATGAGTTTATAAAAAATTTAAAACCAACTATAGTAGTTTTTGATCGATTTATGACAGAAGAGCAATTTGGTTGGCGAGTTGCAGAGCATTGCCCCAAAGCCCTTCGCATACTTGATACTGAAGATTTGCATTGTCTCAGAAAAACAAGACATGAAACGCTTAAAAAAGGAATTGAGTTCAGCAATGAAATCCTCTTAAATTCAGAGATCTCTAAACGAGAAATGGCAGCAATTTATCGTTGTGATATTTCTTTAATCATCTCAACATTTGAGATGAAGTTATTAAAAGAAGAATTTAAAATTGATAAAAGTTTGTTGTATCATTTACCGTTTTTATTTGATAAAATTGATGAAAATAATTCATGGAAACCCTTTGATGAAAGACATCATTTTATATCTATCGGAAACTTCATTCACGCACCCAATCTAGATGCTACAATTCAATTAAAAAAACATATCTGGAAAGAAATTCGAAAAAGAATTCCAGCAGCTGAACTTCATGTTTACGGAGCGTATCCCACTCAGCAAGTTTTGGAATTTACCAACGCTAAAGAAGGCTTTTTTGTTCATGGTTTTGTAGCGGATGCCTTTGAGGTCATTGAAAATAGTAGAGTTTTATTAGCCCCTTTACGTTTTGGAGCAGGGATTAAGGGAAAGCTCAGTAATGCGATGTTGTGTGGAACACCCTCTGTCACTACTAGTGTTGGATCTGAAGGGATGAATGATAAGCTCCCTTGGAGTGGTTTTGTAGAAGATGAAATAACACCTTTTGTAGAGAAAGCGGTTCTATTATATACAGATAAAAATCAATGGAATAAGGCACAGCAAAGAGGAGTAGAAATTATCAATATTATGTTTGATAAAGAACATTTAACGCCTCTATTTTTTGAATGTATAGACAAGGTTTTTTCCAATTTAGAACAGCGCAGAAGTAATAATTTTACTGGTAAGATGTTGATGCATCATAGCCTCCAAAGCTCAAAATATATGAGCAAATGGATTCAAGAAAAGAATCGTAAGGCTAAGCTATAACAATCCTGCTCTTTTTAATAATGCCTCTGGTTTGGGTTCTTGACCCCGAAATCGTTTGTACAATACCATAGGTTTTTCTGTGCCTCCCTTGCTTAAAATGTGTTCTTTAAACTTATTAGCGACTTCTTTGTTGAAAATTCCTTCTTCTTGAAAGTATTCAAAGGCATCAGCATCTAAAATTTCAGCCCATTTGTAAGAGTAATACCCTGCTGAATATCCGCCCTGAAAAATATGGGAAAAAGCTGTACTCATACAATTTTCAGATACATCAGGGTATAATTGAGTATCAGAAAAAGCACTGGTTTCAAAATCTTTTACAGAAGTTATTTTTTCTGGAGTTTCACCTCCATGCCAAGCCATGTCTAATAACCCAAAGCTTAATTGACGAAGTGTTTGCATGCCTTCATGAAAACTGGCTGACTCTTTAATTTTTTCTACATATTCCATTGGAATAGTTTCGTCTGTTTTGTAGTGTTTTGCAAATAATGCTAACGCTTCTTTTTCATAACACCAGTTCTCTAAAACTTGACTTGGCAATTCTACAAAATCCCAAGATACGGAAGTGCCAGAGAGACTTTTATACCTTGTATTTGCTAGTATACCGTGTAATGCATGTCCAAATTCGTGAAATAGGGTGGTTACCTCACTAAAGGTTAATAAAGAAGGTTGTGTCTCTGTAGGTTTTGTAAAATTACAGACAATAGAAATATGAGGTCTTTCATTGCTGTTATTTCTAATTTGCTGAGATTTATAGGAGGTCATCCATGCACCATTTCGTTTTCCTTCTCTCGGGTGGAAGTCTGCATATAAAATAGCAATAAACTCATCTTTAGTACTTTTAACATGGTAGGTTTTTACATCTTCATGGTATTTTTCAATAGTAAAAACTTCTTCAAAAGTTAGATCATATAACTTGTTTGCCACAGTAAATACTCCCTCAATCACATTTTCTAATTGAAAATAAGGCTTTAAAATCTCTTGATCTAAATTGAAAATTTCTTTTTTTAATTTTTCTGAATAGTAGGCACTATCCCATTTTTGAAGTTGATCTATTCCGTCTAGCTTTTTTGCAAATGACTCCAAATTTTTAAACTCTCTAAGTGCTGCTGGTTTTGCCTTTCTCAATAAATCATTAGAAAAAGAAAGTACTTTTTCTGGAGTTTCAGCCATTCGTTCCTCCAGAACAAAATGTGCATGAGTTTTATAGCCAAGCAGATTTGCTCGTTGATGTCTTAGGTTAACAATGTCTAGAACAACTAGTTCATTATTGTTTTCATTATTTTGAAATCCTTTTTTCCCAAAAGCAATAGCAAGTTTTTTTCTTAACGATCTATTCTCTGCATACGTTACAAATGGAATGTAACTCGGATAATCTAAAGTAATAAGCCAGCCTTCTTTATTTCGGCTCCTCGCCAACAAACTAGCAGCTTCTTTCGCTCCTTCAGGAAGCCCTTTTAAGTCTTTTTCATCAGTAATGTGAAGTTCAAAAGCATTACTGTCTGCGAGAACATTTTCACCAAATTGTAATGAAATTTTAGACAATTCTGTATCTATTTTTCGTAATTTTTCTTTGTCTTCATTACTCAAATTAGCTCCATTTCTTGAAAAACCTTTATATTGTTTTTCTAACAACATGGTTTGTTCAGAGTCTAAATTTAAGACTTCTCTGGTTTCGTAAACAGATTTTACTTTTTTAAATAGCGATGAATTTAAAATCATATCATTTTTAAATTCACTAAGCCAAGGAGAAATTTCTTGGGCTATTTTCTGAATAGCTTCGGAGGTCTCAGCTGAGTTTAAATTGAAGAAAATACTCGTAATTCTTCCAAGTTTTTGTCCTGTAAATTCTAGTGCCTCTGTAGTATTTTGAAAGTTTGGAGTTTCTATGTTTGACACAATAGTTTCGATTTCCTGTTTGCAAATTTCAATAGCTTTTTTAATGGCAGGTTTGTAATCTGTGCTTGAAATTTTTGAAAATGGAGCAGTATTAAAATCTTCTAATAAAGGATTCATTTGTAAGTACAGTAAGAATAAATGATATTATTTTTTTACGCGATCTGAAGCTTGTGTTACTTTTATTTTTAAGCCTTCTTTGTAGGCTGTAATTTTGTCTTGGACACATTTATCAGATGTTCCAATGATTTGAGCAGCTAAGATTCCCGCATTTTTAGCACCATCTAATGCAACAGTTGCTACTGGAACCCCTCCAGGCATTTGTAATATAGACAATACAGAATCCCATCCATCGATAGAATTTCTGCTTTTCACAGGAACACCAATTACTGGTAAAGGACTCAAAGAAGCAACCATTCCAGGAAGGTGAGCGGCTCCTCCAGCACCGGCAATAATTACCTTTATGCCGCGTGTATGTGCATTTTTTGAGTAGTCGAATAATTTTTCTGGGGTTCTATGAGCAGAAACAATATCTACCTCTATTTGAATATCGAAACTTTCCAGGATGTTAATTGCCTCTTGCATGATTGGAAGATCTGAATCGCTTCCCATTATAATTCCTACCATTACCTTTTTATTTACTGATTACTTTGATTATTGATTTTACCTGTTGTGCAACTTTTCGAGCTTTATCGATGTCTTTATTGACAATAGTTACATGACCCATTTTACGAAAAGGTTTGGTTATTTTTTTTCCATAAATATGAGGTGTGACTCCATCAATTTGTAAAATTTTGTCAATATTTTCATAGACAACTTCTCCTGTATACCCTTCAGCACCAACAAGATTAACCATGATGCCTGCAACTTTACTATTGGTATTACCCAAAGGAAGATTTAGGATACTTCTGAGATGTTGTTCAAATTGATTTGTATTACTTGCTTCAATACTGTAATGACCAGAGTTATGTGTTCTAGGCGCTACTTCATTCACTAAAATTTCATCTTCTTCTGTTTGAAACATTTCAACAGCTAGTAATCCTACAAAATCAAAAGCATCAGCAACTTTTAAGGCAATTTCTCTAGCTTTTATTGCGACACTTTCATCTATTCTAGCCGGACAAATAACATATTCAACTTGGTTAGCTTCAGGATGAAATTCCATTTCAACCACAGGATAAGAAGTTACGTCACCATTAGGGTTTCTAGCAACAATAACAGCCAACTCATTTTTAAAAGGAATTAGTTTTTCTACAATACATTCTCCCTTGGGAAGACTTTCTAAATCTTCAAAAGTTCTAACAATTTTAACACCTGTTCCGTCATATCCAAAGCGTGCTGCTTTCCAAACAAATGGAAATTCTATAATGCTGTTGTGATAAGAATGTCTTAACTCTTCTAGATAAGTGAAATGAAAATATGCTGCCGTTGGGATATTTTTTTCTTTGTAGAAGTTTTTTTGAGTCGCCTTATTTTGAATAATTCTAATGCTTTTTGGTGTTGGATAGATAGCAAGTCCTTCTTTTTCTAACCGATCTAGTGCATCAATATTTACATTTTCAATTTCAATAGTTAGCAGGTCTACTCGTTTACCAAAATTGTATACGGTATCAAAATCTAATAGATTTCCCTGATGAAACTCATTACATATTTGAGCACAAGGAGCTTCATTAGATGAATCTAAAATACTTGTATAGATGTCAAATTTTTGGGTTTCTGTAAGTAACATTCTACCCAATTGACCTCCTCCAAGAACGCCTAGTTTAAAATCTGATGAAAAGTAATTTTTCAAAACAATATGGTGTTGATATAAAAAGCAAAAGTACGCATTCTATTGACTATTTCGTATATTAATAATTGGTGATTCTCAGAAGTGAACCATTTATGTTATTTACTAAATATTCATTTGCAAAACAAGTACTCCCTTCGGTTAATGGTGCTCCATTTAAAATATTATACTCACTATCATCACAAGGGCATACAATTCTCAAATTTGGACCGACAATCATTTGTGAACAAGATGAAATAGTTTGTCCAGGGCATGACCTATCAAAAGCTTTAAATTGAGTGCCGTTGTTGTAAATAATTAATCCTTGTAAACCACCACTAGTGTAAGCCCATCCCCCAGGAACTTGAAGGTCAATAAATTGTGGAAGATCCAAATTTATAGTTTCATTAACGGTAATATAAGGAAAACAATCATTATCAATAGCATTATCAGTACATCCTAGTGATAAAATTAAAGTGATTAAAAAAACAATTTTTTTCATAGAGAATTTATTCGGCATTGCCTTAAAAAGTTACAATTTACAATTATTTTGTACATTTGTAAAGTAAATCTCATACTGTTAGGTCATGAGATTTTTTATTCTATATTGAAGGTTGTTTTTTAATAAAATAACTTAAAATTTTTCAAAAATTTAGAAATCATGAGTGAAGTTTCCTATTATACCCCAGAGGGATTAAAAAAATTAAAAGAAGAATTATTACAGCTAGAGCAAGTTGAGAGACCTAGAGTAACTCAGGAGATTGCTGATGCTAGAGATAAAGGTGATTTAAGTGAAAATGCTGAATATCATGCCGCAAAAGAAGAACAATCTTTATTAGAAACTAAAATCGCAAAACTAAAAAATGTAGTAGCTAATGCAAGAATTATTGACGAATCTCAACTAGATGTATCTAAAATCTTGATTCACTCAAAAATAAAAATTAAAAACACAACTAATGGGATGGAGTTTTCTTACACATTAGTTGCAGATTCTGAATCCGATATTAAAAATGGTAAATTGTCAGTAAATTCTCCAATAGGTAAAGGATTACTTGGAAAAGAATTAGGTGATGTTGTTGAAATTAAAGTACCCAATGGGATTATGAATTTTGAAGTCACTGAAGTTTCAAGATAAAATATTAAATTAATTTTAAAACACTTTTCTAATGAAAAGCGTTTTTTTCTCTCATACGAAATAGATAAACATGAGTATTTTTACAAAAATTATTTTAGGAGAAATTTCTTCATATAAAGTTGCTGAGGATGAGAATTTTCTTGCATTTTTAGATATTAACCCAAATACCAAAGGACATACACTGGTTATTCCAAAAAAGGAAGTTAATAAGTTATTTGATTTAGATAAAGAAGCGTATTTAGAATTGATGGATTTTTCATACCGGGTAGCCAAAGCTATTGAGAAAACAGTTCCCTGTAAAAGAGTTGGAATGAGTGTTATAGGGCTAGAGGTTCCTCATGTTCACGTACATTTAATTCCTATTAACTCAATGAATAATATGAGATTTATAGAAAAGGAAAAATTAACCACTAACGAATTTAATAGTCTGGCCAGAGATATATCAAGTAATTTTGTCTAAAATAACCTGAAATGTTGTTCCTTTATTTATTTCAGAATTTTTCACTATAATCTTTCCAGTGTGGTAATCCTCTATGATTCTTTTAGAAAGTGATAATCCCAATCCCCACCCACGTTTCTTTGTTGTGAAGCCAGGGTTAAATATTTTTTTGAACTGAGATTTTGCTATTCCCTTGCCAGTATCTGAAATATTGATTAAAATTTTGTTGTTGTTTGATGAGACACTTAACGTTAACTCACCTTTACCTAACATGGCATCAATGGCATTTTTAATTAAATTTTCAATCACCCATTCATATAATTCCTCATTTATGTTACAGAATAGTTTTTTCTCATTTGAGATAAAATTGAAAGAAATTTGTTTAGAGCTTCTGTATTCAAGGTATTCATAAGCATTTTTAGTCACTGAAATAATGTCTAATTTTTTTAACTTAGGAAGTGAGCCAATTTTAGAAAATCGGTTTGCGATAGTATTTAATCTATGAACATCTTTTTCTATTTCATCAATGTATTTTTTATCGACATTTTCCATCTTTAAAATGGAAATCCATCCCAAAAGTGAAGATAGTGGAGTGCCAATTTGATGTGCTGTTTCTTTAGCCATCCCAGTCCATAATCTGTTTTGTTCTGCAATTTTACTTGAGGTAAACATCATGTATATCAATGATAAAAATAACGCAAGAATTAAAATTAAAGTTAATGGATAATAGGATAATTTATTTAATAGATCTGAATTCCTATAGTAGATAAATTGTTTTCTGTTTTTTGCAAATGTAATTTCAATAGGATTGTTTTGCTCTTTCATAATTTCCAGCTGATTTTGTAAATATGCTGGATTTTTGGCTTTAATTGTATCTAAATTTAAATAAGCGTTTGATCCAATATTTCCATTTTCATCAACTAGAATCATTGGAATACTGGTGTTGCTTTTGATGATCTTGTCCTCTAAACTAACATCTGCATTTAAATCTTGATTTGTTGCAAATTCTTTCATTGCTGTTGCAACTATTTCCATTTTTAAACGTTCTTCATTTTTAAATCGTTGGAAAAATGAATACGTGTTCCAAAGTATTAATGTAACTATTGAGAACGAAATGATAATTACAATTTGCTTTAGCGGTATGGTGTTTTTTAAAAAACTCATCAAACAAATATACTAGATTCAAAAGTATAACTCATTTATAAAATTGATAGTATATTTACCTAACAAAAATTAGTACATGTTTTCCATTAAACCTGAAGATATACCAACAACTAAGTTACATGGTTACTTATTAGGAGCTGTTGCTCCAAGGCCTATAGCTTTTGCTAGTACAATTGATAAAGATGGAAACCCTAACTTATCTCCATTTAGTTTTTTTAACGTATTTGGTTCTAACCCTCCTGTGATGATTTTTTCTCCAGCCAGAAGAGTTCGTGGTAATACAACTAAACATACATTACAGAATATTGAAAGGGTTAAAGAAGTTGTTATTAACGTTGTAAATTTTGACATTGTTCAACAAATGTCATTAAGCAGTTCAGAATATCCAAAAGAGACAAATGAATTTGAAAAAGCAGGCTTTACGATGCTTTCATCAGATGAAGTTAAACCCTTTAGAGTGGCAGAATCTCCAGTTCAGTTTGAATGTAAGGTAACAGATGTAATTTATACAGGAGACGAGGGAGGTGCTGGAAATTTAATTATATGTAAAGTAGTTAAAATTCATATTAATGAGAATGTTTTAGATGCAAATGGTATGATTGATCAACATAAAATTGATTTAGTTGCAAGAGCAGGAGGAAGTTATTATTCTAGAGCTAGAGATGGGTTTTTTGAAATTCCAAAGCCCGTCTCTACTTTAGGGATAGGTGTAGATCAAATTCCTCAAGCTATTAAAAACAGTACTGTTCTTACAGGAAATAATCTAGGAATGCTTGGGAATATTTCATCGCTACCAACTGATGATGATGTTGATAACTTTGCAAAAGAACATCCCCAATTTATGGGTTTAGAAATGGTAAAAAAACATACATTTGCTCAACAGTATTTGGATAAGAATGATATAGAAAGTGCTTGGAAAGTACTTTTATTAAATTAAAAATTATGGAAGTAATAGGTAAAATTAAATTAATAGGGGATATTCAAACTTTTGGAAATAACGGATTTCGAAAAAGAGAAGTAGTCGTTACTACAGATGAGCAGTATCCTCAAATGATTATGATTGAGTTTGTTCAAGACAAATGTGAGTTATTAAATAATTACTCTGTGGGTCAGGATGTAAAAGTTTCAATTAATTTAAGAGGAAGAGAATGGATTAATCCTCAAGGTGAAGCAAAGTATTTTAACTCTGTTCAGGGATGGAGAATAGAAAGTCTTTCTCAAGCAGCACCCTCTCAAGTACCACCAACAGAACAATTTCAACCTGCTCCTGATTTAACAAGTGAAGAACCAGACGATTTACCGTTCTAAAATTACAATAAAAAAAGCCTCGCAATCTGCGAGGCTTTTTTTGTTATAATAGTTACTTATTTGGGATCTAATGCCATATCAATTCTTGCAACAGCATCTCTTAGATGATATCTAGTAGTTGTGTTTGGAGCTTTAGAAATAGCAGCTTTAACATCACGCTTTATTCTATTCAACTCTCCTCTCACCATAGCTTTAATATCTGATTGATTAATATTTACAGCACTTTGTTTGAAATATCCATTATTTGCTCCTCGTTGATTTTTTGCTGTATTTAATAGGTAATCTAAACGATTTATATGAGCTCTTTGAAGATTTCTTTTATAGGTGTCTATTCTTTTACCATTATATAATTCAGACCAAACTCCTCTTCTTAAATCTGAAAACATCGAAATTAAACTATATGCTTTGGAACCATTCATAGTTTGATTCTCAATCATTCTTGCCATTCTCCCTGAATCTAGAATATTATTTAATGTTCTGGTTTGTAAAGCACCAATTTTTTCTATGGCTCCTGAAAATTGTGTTTTCTCATATATATTTTTATCTATCATCCACGAAGGGGTTGAAAATAGTTGCTTATTAATAAAGTTTAATGCATCTTTTTGGTGCGATTTAGTGACATGTGAATATACAACTCCCTCTTGATCAGAAGTTTTATAGTATTCGTATACACCACCAATGTTTGCTGTTACATGCCCCATGTATCTATTAAATTGACTTAGGACTTGACCGTACATGGTGGCCATTTCATCATAGTTTTCACCATCTTTAGTTGTCCATTTTTCAATATTAGGTAATATTCTTTTTAAATTTTTAATTCCATAAGAACTTGCTTTTATAGCATCATCTCCAAGATCTTCAGTTTGGGAACTAGGGTCTACAACACCACCGGCTTGTTGATGACCAAAACGATACATCGGGTTGTCTGCTCTATCTAATATCCACTTGTTTAGAGTTTCTTTTTCTTCTTTGGCAGTTTTATCTAATATTGGACGGTATCCCCATTCAATTGCATGTTTGTCATAGGGGCCAATATCTGGCATTAATGCAACCCCTTTATCTTCTGGTTGTGCTATATAGTTGAATCGTGCATAGTCCATAATTGAAGGAGCTGTTCCGTATTTTTTAGTAAAGGAAGCAGATCTTAATGAATCAACAGGGTATGCTGCACTAGAACCCATATTGTGTGGTAGTCCTAATGTATGTCCAACTTCATGTGAGGAAACAAAACGAATTAATCGACCCATTACCTCATCCTTAAATTCAATAGTCTGTGCTTCTGGATTAATAGCTGCTGTCTGAATAAAGAACCAGTTACGTAGCAAGCTCATCACATTATGATACCAATTAATATCAGACTCCAAAATTTCACCAGAACGCGGGTCACTTACATGAGGTCCGTTAGCATTTGGGATAGGAGATGCTAAGTAACGAACTACAGAGTATCTTACGTCCTCTGGTGACCAATCTGGATCCTCTTCTTTGGTAGGAGGGTCTTTTGCTATAATTGCATTCTTGAAACCAGCAGCTTCAAATGCAACCTGCCAATCCTCAATTCCTTTTTTGATGTATTCTCTCCAAACTTTAGGTGTAGCTCTATCTACATAATACACTATTTGTTTTTTTGGTTCAACTAGCTCACCAGCTTTAAATTTATCTAAATCTTCATCTTTTACCTCTAATCTCCATCTGTCTAGATAAGTAACAGTTTTACTTCTTTGATCTTTGAGACCATAATCAACTTGTCCTCTTGCAAACCATCCTACTCTTTCATCAAAGTAACGACGCTTCATGGGTACTTTTGGTAATAGAATCATAGAGTTGCTCATCTCAACAGAAATAGAACCTACACTTCTGTTAGAGGGTGGTTTACTTGAAAAATAGGTTTTCACGTGTCTGATCTCAATATTTTCTGGATAACTATTTACCCTATCAATGTAAGAACGTGTTTTGTCCATTCTTGATATTTTGTATCTAGAACGATAAAACTGAGGAAATCCAAGAGGTTTTACATCGGTAGAAAATAGAGATGTAGCGTCAATAACTACAGCAGTGGTGTCTTTATTAAATGCTTTTATTGGAAATGAAAATAGAACGGGCTCAAAGTTTGAGTTTACAACTGCTTCATGAACCGGTAAAATTGTATCTGCTACTACATTATGAGAAACCACCCTTAACAATATTTTTTTATCTTTTCTTTGCCAACGTAAAACCTGTGTATTTGTTTTTCCACCACCAAACCCAATTCCATTGGCAGTTTTAGCAATTCTGGTAACCATTAACATTTCTCTGTTAATTAAGCTGTCTGGTACTTCAAAAAGATATTTATCATCAACAGAATGAACCTTGAACAAGCCATCATCTGTTTTCATTTCTTTGGTAACTACTTTGTTATAGGGGAGAATAGCACCTTTTTTTGGTTTTGGTTTTGGTTTTGGTTTTGGTTTTTGAATTTCAACAGTTTTCTTTTTCTTTCTTTTTTTTATTCTTCCACTTTGGGCATCAACATATGATGTTGTTCCTAAAATGAGAGAAAACATAAAAATTGTGGTAAGTAATTTTTGAAACATTTTGTTTTATTTAATTTGGTTTTTAATTTGTTTTCAATTTCGTTTATTTTTTCAAATTCTTTACTAAATATTTAGCCAGTAGGTAAATTTTAAATTTAAGGATCTAAATCTGGGACTAAATACAGTTGTTGCATAATTGTCATTATATACTAAAAATAAATCAGATAATGGAGCAACTCTCCATTGAAATCTGGTATTAATACTTAGATTTTCTCTTTGGGTACTATATTGGAAAAAAGTAGACCAAAACATATTTTTGCTAAAAGTGACATCTAGTCTTGGACCAATCAACCAAATTGAAGCATCCGGATATGGATCTGGTAAGTCTATTTTATCGTAATTCAATTGAATAGAGCCAGAAAAATACGGTTGTAGCCTCAATGATAGTGAAGTTTGTAAGGAGTATTTATTTCCATTGTAAAATTGACCGATTGAGGGATTAATTCTATAGGATATTTTTTTCCTTCGATCAGATCTAAAACTTGCGTCAAAGCTAGTGTAGTAATAATTTTCATCACCTGGAAGTGGAATTGCATTATCAGTTCTAGTTGGATCAAATTCACTATATAACCTTGTGTATCTATTAAACATTGAAAGTCTCAATTCAGAGGTGTTTAAGAAATTTGCTTCCCATCTACTTATAATTGTATAATCTGAATTTTCAAATTCTAATTCTGGACGCCAAATAGATATTGGAATAATTGTAAAGGAATGACGTTGTATTTTTTTATTTTTTGGCCAAAATTTAAATTCAATTTGTGGATTGATTTTGAGTATATCTGTTCTCCTAACAAAACCAAGATCAGATCTGTAATTATCACCAACGAACACACCGCTTAAACGAATATTTAGAAATCGATTATTGTATTCAGTTCTAAAGCCCGCCGAAAAATCATTGGAACTAATTCCAGGAGAAAATGATTTGTGAAAAAAGTATTTACCACTCCATGTGTTATCTTTTGATGCTAGACTATAATCAACACCTAAAACTCGATTATAGGAATCACTCTCATCTAGAAATTCATAATCTTTAGTACTTTGTTTGTTGATAAAAAGAACACTTATATTTGATCTGCTAAATACTTTATGTTGGAGAGAAATAACGGAATTGTTAACTGTAGGGATTTCATTTGCTAAATCTTCATCAGTTTGCATACTCAGAAAACCGATACGAAAATTAGTATTTAATTTTCCGCTTAATCTTGCCCCTGCTATAATTCTATTTTCAATATTTTCATTATCTATGTTTTTTGCTATTCCAATTCTTCTTGAAAAAAAAGGATTAGAATCTCTACCATCTCCATAGCTTCCAAATAAATCGCTATTTTCAATGAAAAACTGTCTACGTTCTGGTAAACCTACTTCAAAACGTGTCAAATTAGTTACTTGTTGATCTACTTCTACTTGTGAAAAATCTGGATTTAATGTTAAGTCAAGATTTAGACTATTTGCAATAGTTAATTTTGCATCTCCACCAATTTTGAAACTATTTTCTGTTTCTTTATTTTCAAAGTCCTTTGATGTAATTGTGTTCACAAATGGGATAATTGAAACTGGTGATTTTGACTTCCCTAGAGGTCTGTCAAAAATTAAATCTCCCATGAAAGCAAGATTAAATATAAATTGATTTTGTGGGATATTTACCCAAGTGTTTTGTTCATTATCTTGTGTATCAAAGTGATAGGTATTAAATCGCCATTTAGTTTCTCCTTCATTATATTTGAAAGCAGACAAGGGGATTTTCCATTCCAGTATGTAGTGATTATCGTGTATTTTTGATTCACCAGTCCATTTGGTATCCCATGCCATATTAAAGCCTCTAATATCATTTCCGCCTCCAGAGAGTAACATTTCTCTTCGAACTCCATAAGGGTTTGAGCCAAATAAAAAAGCATTGGTTCCGTCATTAAATGTATCAAACATGAGCGTAACACTGTCACTTGCTCCCCCTCGAAAATCTCTACGTAATGAAGGAATAATGTAGTCTTTAGCTTTTGCATATACTTTAATTCCTACATATAGATTTCTATCGTTAAATAGGAATTTTATTTCAACTTGATTTTTTGCTCTTGCAGTGTCTGTTGGGAAGTACTGATAAAAGTCAGTTGCTGGGAGTAAATTATTCCAAGAAACCTCATCTAAAACACCATCAATTTTTATTTCCTCGTCTGTATATTTGGCAAGTGTTGATTTATTTTGTGATTGTAAAAACAAACAAATAAACATAAAGCAAAAAAGCAAAAGAGAGTTTTTCATTCAATAAATTTTTCAAAATTTGAGTGTTAATTTTTCAAAATTTGGGACGGTTGAAATTATAATTAAACTACAACTAATGTTCATAAATTTTAGTTAAATTTTAAAACTTCATGAACTTAGTTTTTTCTCGAGTAAATATTAATATTTACGAGCATTTTAAAATAAGAACAATAAAAAATCGGATCTTTTTACAGATCCGATTTAGGTTAAAATAGTAGATTTTTTTAAGACATAAATGGATACCTGTAATCTGTTGGTCCTGAAAAAGTTTCTTTGATTAGTCGTGGAGATACCCAGCGTAATAAATTCTGTGCGGAACCAGCTTTATCATTAGTTCCTGAAGCTCTAGCACCACCAAATGGTTGTTGGCCTACTACTGCTCCTGATGGCTTATCATTGATATAAAAATTACCAGCACAATTTTCTAACAACTGTGTTGCCTCAGTTATGGCATATCTGTCTGTTGAAAAAACGGCTCCTGTTAGTGCATACTCTGAGGTAGCATCTACTAACTTTAGCGTTTCTTTCCAGTTATTGTCTTCATAAACATAAATGGTTACAACAGGTCCAAATAATTCTGTACACATGGTCGTATAATTAGGATCCTTTGTGATAATTATTGTGGGTTCTATAAAATATCCTTTAGATTTATCGTAGTTACCTCCAGCTATAATTTCAGCATTTAAATCTCTTTTAGCTGCATCTATGTATGAAGCTAGCTTGTCAAATGAACCTTCGTGAATTACAGCAGTAATAAAATTACTCATGTCTTCAGGAGATCCCATTTTAAATGAAGCTACATCCTCTTTTACATAGTCTATGATTTCATTGGCCAATGATGATGGTAAATAAATTCTTGAAGCAGCTGAACATTTTTGTCCTTGAAATTCAAAAGCTCCTCGAGTTATTCCTGTAGCCACTTGTTTTGAATTGGCAGAAGAGTGAGCAATAATAAAATCTTTACCTCCAGTTTCTCCAACAATTTTTGGATATGTTTTGTAAATATGAATATTTTCTCCAATCTTTTTCCATATGTCTTTGAATACATGAGTAGATCCTGTAAAATGAATTCCAGCAAACTCTGGGCTTTTCAGTACAGTATCGGTTATCACAACTGGATCTCCATACACCATATTAATAACACCATCTGGTACTCCAGCTTCTTTAAAAATGTCCATTAATACTTTTGCTGAAAATATTTGATGATCTGAGGGCTTCCATACAATGGTATTTCCCATAAGGGCCGCACTAGCAGGTAAATTTCCAGCAATTGCGGTAAAGTTGAAGGGAGTAATTGCATAAACAAAACCTTCCAATGGACGATATTCAACTCTATTCCATACGCCCTCTGATGAGTCTGGTTGTTCCTCATATATTTGGGACATAAACTCTACATTAAAACGTAAAAAATCGATGTATTCACAAGCAGCATCAATTTCAGCTTGGTGCACAGTTTTTGATTGTGCTATCATTGTAGCGGCATTTATTTTAGCTCTGTAGGGTCCGGCTACTAACTCAGCTGCTTTTAAGAATATGGCAGCTCTTTGCTCCCATGGCATTTGAGACCATTTTTTTCTTGCTTCTAGGGCCGCATGTATTGCATTTTCTACATGTGACTGATCTCCTAAATGATATTGACCAACAACATGTTGGTGGTCATGAGGAGGTGTCATATTTCTGGTATTACCCGTTCTAATTTCTTGATTTCCAATGTACATTGGTACATCTACAGATCCTTTAAAATATTCAGCGTATTGTTTGGCAATTGCTTCTCTTTCAGGAGATCCTGGTGCGTATGACTTTACAGTTTCATTAATTGCGGTTGGCACGTGAAAAAACCCTTTTCCCATCTTATAAATTTTTTGTTGTAAACATCTATTTTGACGCCACGAAGTTACAATTTATTTGTTAGTTTTGAGACTCATAATTTTTTCAATTATCATTTTCTTTTCTTAATTTAATTGAGTTCAAGTTAACTTCTATAGGAATAGAAAATAATGCATTAAATCGGGATTAAAATGAGAAGCTGGTCTTAAATTTCTAAGGATTAACGTTCTCCGTTATGTTGTATTGTGCCAACTCCAATAACTCTGTCAAATAATGCACCAAAAGCTTTGTGGTAAACAATAACCGTGTATATATTTTCAGTTTCTGAAAAATCACCTCTAATATCAGCCTCAGAAATTAAGTTATCTGAGGATTTTGTTACGAATGTGTAATTGTAAAATCCTTGTTTTAATAAAAAGTTCGAATAATAATAGTTTGTTGAAGGGTCAAAACTCATTTTATTCTCTTCAGTAAGGTTAAAATTGTTAAAAGCACCATATACATAAACCTCCTTATCTTCTATCTTTTGGGAAACTTTTAAAGAGAAATGCATCATGGCATAATCTGCCTCTGTGTCTGGATTTGTTGCTTCAATGTTCCGAATGATGAATTGTCCATTAATATCTGGATTATAGTTGTAAGATTTGAGTCCTCTATTTATGTATGGATATAGATAGTTGTGAACTATTTCTTTACGTTCAGTTCTGGCAATGCTCACATTAGCATTCCTAATATTCTTATTATCAAAAAACAAGTATTCGTTTCCTCCCCAAAAATTAGTTTTTTTCTGGTACTTGTATATAAGTTGATTTGGCTTGTAAAATTGAGGCTGAATTTTAGTTATTGCTGTTTTCCAATTTTCATTTTTTAAAATAGCAACATGAATTTCTTGACTTGGATTATTAATTTGTAGTCGAGAATGATTTACTATAAATTGAACAGTCTGTTCCTCTCCTAAATTTTTTGTATTTCTACTTCGACTAGCTGATACACCAACCGTTGCAATATTTTCATACAGTGTAAAGCGTCTTGTGAAAACTACTTCTCCAATCTCATCTAGGATAGAAAGTTGATAATTTCCACTTTTTGTTATTCTTGTATTTTGGTTAGGAAATTGAACGCTGTAATGGGTGTAATTTTGAAATGTATTAAAAGAATTTTCAACATTAAAAATTACATTTGATTGAAATCCATTTATATATTGATTTGATATTAAGTTACTTTTCTTCCAGTCATGAGTCATTAACTCAATCTTGTAGTAATATTCTTTTTGATCTCCATCTAAATCATCAAAGTTCAATTCTATGGTTTTCCCCAGAGGAATAATATGATTAAATGTAGTCTGATTTAAAGGTTGAAATTGAATAGATTTAATATTAGGTGGTGCAATTTTTTGAGCATAAGTGGAGATGAAGATTTGTAGAAAAAAAAATGTAAAAAGTAAATTTTTCATAAAAATCTTAGGATTTAATGCTTTATAGTTTAACTCTAATTTTTACAAATTTAATCAATATAAAACGAGATAGACAAAAGATCTATTTAGAATTGTTATAAATAAGTTTAAATACTTAATTTAAAGCTCTTTTTGTTCTAACATCCTAAGCAAAATATTTAAATTTGCATGATTTTTTTAGATAACTAAATTTAGAAAGTAACATGTCAAAAGACATCCGTACAAAAAAAGGCTTAGACATAAAACTTGTTGGTGAAGCTGCCCTCACAACCAAAGAATTACCTATCGAAGGTGTATTTGCCTTAAAACCTCAAGACTTTCACGGTATTATTCCAAAACTTATTGCAAAAGAAGGCGTCAAAGTAAAGGCGGGAGAATCAATTTTTCACTCTAAAAGTGATGATCGTATTTTATTTCCTAGCCCAGTAAGTGGAAAAATAATTGAGATTATTCGTGGAGCAAAGCGTAAAATTGTAAGCATTAAAATTGCTGCTGATGGTAAACAATCATTCAAAGACTATGGCAAACAAGATGTAGATAAAATGTCTGCAGAAGAAGTTAAAAGTCACTTATTAAAATCGGGTTGTTGGCCTTTTGTAAAGCAGCGCCCTTACGATATCATTGCTGATCCAAACCAAACACCAAAGTCAATCTTTATTTCAGCTTACGCAAGTTCACCTTTAGCAGCCAATTATGATTATACTTTAGCGGGTAAAGAAAAAGAGTTACAAGTAGCCCTTACGGCGGTTTCCAAATTAACACCTGGTAAAGTCCATGTCTCTGTTGGTGCAGATTCAAACTCACCTTTTTCATCACTTAATAACATTGAACTACACAATGTAACAGGACCACACCCTGTAGGAAATGTGAGCACCCAAATTTCTAATGTAGACCCTCTTAATAAAGGAGAAGTGATATGGGTAATTAATCCACATGATTTATTAGTTATTGGTGAGTTGTTATTGACAGGAAAATTCAATTTTACTAGAACTGTAGCACTTGCCGGTTCCCAATTTGTCAAACCCTCCTATGTTTCAGTTGTTGCTGGTGCTACTATTTCTAATGTAGTTATTGATAACTTAAATAAAGACAATACAAGAATTATCAGTGGAAATGTTTTGACTGGAACACAAGTTTCAGAAGATGACTTTCTAGGATACTATGACAATCAAATTACAGCAATTCCTGAAGGTGATGATTATGAGTTTTTTGGATGGAATAAACCTGTTTTTAATAAGATTTCACCCTCTAGAGCGCTAACTTTTTCTTGGTTAACGCCAAATAAAAAATACGACTTAAATACGAATACAAATGGAGAACATAGAGCATTTGTTGTTACCGGGTCTTATGAGAATGTTTTTCCTCTAGACATATTTCCTTTACAATTTTTAAAAGCTTGTATGTATAAAGATTTGGATGAGATGGAAAATCTAGGAGGTTATGAAGTCGCTCCTGAAGATTTTGCTTTAACAGAATTCATCTGCGTATCAAAACAACCACATCAAAAGATTGTTAGAGAAGGATTAGATTTAATGAAAGAAGAATTAGGCTAAAACAAATTAAAATGAGCTTAAAAAGTAATTTACATAATTTAAAAGAGAAGTATAAAGGAACAAAAATGGCCCCTGCTTTCAATGCAATCCATACTTTTTTATACTTACCAAATGAGGTAACCCACAACGGTACTCATATCAAAGCAGCAGATGATTTAAAGCGAACCATGAATACCGTAATCATGGCCTTAATTCCTTGTTTGTTGTTTGGGATGTTCAATGCAGGATATCAGCATTATTCTGCTATAGATGCAGCTAAAGGAATAACTACAGAATTCTCTGTACTTGGAAGCTTTATTACTTGGGACAATTTTTGGATTGGAATTATTAAAGTACTTCCATTGGTAGTTGTTTCCTATGGAGTTGGGTTACTTGTTGAATTTGTCTTTGCTGTAATTAAAGGGCATGAGGTAGAAGAAGGATACTTAGTAACGGGTATGTTAGTGCCATTAATTGTTCCAATAGACACACCATTATGGATGCTTGCAGTAGCAGTAGTTTTTGGAGTTGTAATTGGGAAAGAAGTATTTGGAGGAACAGGAATGAATATTTTAAACCCAGCATTAACCATCAGAGCTTTCTTATTTTTCGCATATCCAACTTGGATGAGTGGAGATAAAGTTTGGGTATACGATGCTGTGAATAGAGTAGGGACTCCAGACGCAATTTCTGGAGAAACCATCTTAGGAAGTTATGCTCAAAATCAAGAAATTGTATATTCTAATTCAGACATATTTTTTGGTTTTATCCCAGGTTCAGTAGGAGAAACCTCTACCTTTTTAATCTTATTGGGTGCTGCTTTTTTAATTTTCACTAAAATTGGTAGTTGGAGAATTATTTTGTCTACGTTTATTGGAGCTGCTGTAATGGGACTTATTTTTAATCAAATAGTAGCATTAGACATTATTACTGATTCTAGTAAATTTTATGGATTAATGAATACTGACTGGTGGCAACATCTCATGATTGGAGGCTTAGCTTTTGGAGCTGTTTTCATGGCTACTGATCCCGTAACAGGTTCTCAAACCAATAAAGGAAAATGGATCTATGGATTCTTAATTGGATTTATTTCCATTTTGATACGTGTATTTAACCCAGCATATCCAGAAGGTGTTTTCTTAGCCATTCTTTTAATGAATGTTTTTGCACCAACAATAGATCATTATGTTGTTCAAGGAAATGTAAAGAAAAGATTAAAACGTTTAAAAGCTAAAACTGTATAATTATGTCTAAAAAAACAGATAGTAATTCGTATACTATGATTTTTGCCATTGGAATGGTATTAGTTGTTGGCTCTTTGTTAGCTTTTCTAGCTTCGTCTTTAAAGCCTAACATTAGCGAGAATAAGCGAATAGAAAAGCAACAGAATATCCTATATGCAATGGGAGTCAATGAAAATGACGAGTCTAGTGCTATTTTTGTTTCAACGTCAGTCGCTGAACAAGAATTTAATAAATACATAAAAAAGCAGCTAGTAATTGAGGGTGATAATTTCATAGAAGATGAAAAAGCCTACATGATAGATGTAAAAAAAGAAAAAACAAAAGCCAAAAATGGAGGTGTTCGAAAACTTCCTTTGTTTGTTGGCGAGAAAGACGGTAAAACCTATTATATAGCTCCAATTCGAGGTAAAGGTCTTTGGGATGCTATTTGGGGATATGTGGCTATGGATGAAAATATGATTGTTCAAGGAGCCTATTTTGATCATAAGGGAGAAACCCCAGGTTTAGGTGCCAACATTAAGTATCGTTTTTTTATGGATGATTTCAAAGGAGAACACTTGCTAGACGCTTCAGGAAATTTTAAAGGAATCAGAGTTGCTAAAGGGAATAACGATCCCAAGAATGATGATAAAACAGATTATGAAGTTGACGCCATAGCAGGAGCAACAATAACAGGTGACGGAGTTTCAGCGATGATTAAATCTGATTTAAAATTATACGTTAATTATTTTAAAACATTAAAACAATAATTTTATGGGACTTTTATCAAAAAAAGATGCAAAATTAATCACAGACCCATTAACAGATAATAACCCTATTACCATTCAAGTTTTAGGAATTTGTTCTGCATTAGCAATTACAGCTGAATTGAAAGCTTCGATAGTAATGTCTGTTTCTGTATTGTTTGTTTTAGGACTTGGAAATGTTGTAATCTCACTAATGAGAAATATTATTCCTTCTAAGATTAGGATTATTGTTCAACTGATTGTAGTTGCAACACTAGTAATTATAGTGGATTTGGTTTTGAAAGCTTTTGCATATGAACTCAGCAAAACACTTTCTGTATTTGTAGGGTTAATCATTACAAATTGTATCATTATGGGAAGATTTGAAGCCTTTGCCTTAGGGAATGGACCCTGGAAATCTTTTTTAGATGGTGTTGGAAATTCTTTGGGATATGCTGTTATTCTTATAATCGTAGGATTTTTTAGAGAACTTTTAGGTTCAGGAACTTTATTAGGGATTCAAGTTTTAGGAGATCCAATTGAAAAAACAGGTTTGTATGCTTTCGGATATGAAAACAATGGATTTATGTTATTATCTCCAATGGCATTAATTGTAGTTGGTCTTATCATTTGGGTACAACGAAGTAGAAACCAAGCATTAATAGAAGAAAATTAAAAATACTATGGAACATTTAGAATTATTTTTCAAATCGATATTTATAGACAATATGGTATTTGCAACATTCTTAGGGATGTGTTCTTACCTAGCTGTATCAAAAAAAGTAACTACAGCTGTTGGTTTAGGAGCTGCTGTTATCTTTGTATTGGCTGTTACTGTTCCATTAAATTGGTTGTTAGATCAATACTTACTTCAAGAAGGAGCTTTAGTTTGGTTAGGTCCAGAATATGCTGATTATGACTTAAGTTTTCTTTCATTTATCATGTTTATTGCAACGATAGCAACAATGGTTCAATTAGTTGAAATTATTGTTGAGAAATTTTCACCTTCACTCTACAATTCCTTGGGTATTTTCCTACCCTTAATTGCTGTGAATTGTGCTATTCTTGGAGGATCCTTATTCATGCAATCACGTGAAATACCAAGTTTAGGATTAGCCTTAACCTACGGAATAGGTTCTGGAATTGGGTGGTTTTTAGCCATCTTAGCCATTGCAGCCATCCGAGAAAAGATTCGTTATTCTAGTGTTCCACCAGCCCTTAGAGGTCTTGGAATAACATTTATAATAACTGGTCTTATGGCTATTGGATTTATGAGTTTTGGAGGGATGCTAACGGGTGGTGATGATGAAAAAAAAGAAAAAAATATTGAAGCTACTTTATCTAATAATTTAGCAAAAGATTCTAAGACAAAAATTACAAACACTTCTGATAAAAGTGAGAATGAAGAAATAGCAGTTAACATTAAAGAAATACAAAATTAGTATGATTACATTAGCAGCAAGCACCCTAGGAACTATTTTTGCAACAGTAGCAGCTTTTTTACTGATTACGTTGCTGTTGGTAGCATTATTATTATTTGTTAAACAAAAACTATCACCTTCAGGTCCAGTAACAATCACTATTAATGGAGAGAAAAAAATCGAAGTTGCCTCAGGAAGTACATTATTAACTACACTAGGAAACGAGAAGATATTTTTACCCTCAGCATGTGGTGGTGGTGGATCTTGTGTTCAATGTGAATGTCATGTAAATTCGGGTGGTGGTGAAGCTTTACCTACTGAAACACCTCATTTTTCAAGAAAAGAATTAAAACATGGAATACGTTTAGCTTGTCAAGTCAAGGTAAAACAAGATATGGATATTTCAATTCCGGAGGAAATATTTGGAATTAAAAAATGGGATGCAACTGTAGTCAGAAACTATAACGTAGCCTCTTTCATTAAAGAGTTTGTTGTTGAGATTCCTGAGGATATGGGATACAAAGCCGGTGGATATATTCAAATTGAAATCCCTAACTGTGAAGTTAAGTTTTCGGATATTGATATTACAGCACATCCAGAAGAGCACGAAACGCCAGACAAATTTCAAGCAGAATGGGATAAGTTTGGTTTATGGCCTTTGGTTATGAAAAATACTGAAACAGTAGAACGTGCTTATTCAATGGCTTCTTATCCTGCTGAAGGAAGAGAAATTATGTTAAATGTTCGTATTGCTACTCCACCATGGGATCGTTCAACAAATGGTTGGATGGATGTAAATCCAGGTGTGGCTTCATCATATATTTTCGCTCAAAAGCCAGGAGACAAAGTAGTAATTTCTGGTCCTTATGGTGAGTTTTTTATTAATGAGTCTGATTCTGAAATGTTATACGTTGGTGGTGGTGCAGGAATGGCTCCTATGCGTTCTCATTTATACCATCTTTTCAAAACCCTAAAAACTGGTCGAAAAGTCACGTATTGGTATGGTGGTAGATCTAAAAGAGAATTATTTTACATAGATCATTTTAAGTCTTTGGAAAAAGATTTCCCTAATTTTAAATTTTACATGGCTTTGTCTGAACCAATGGAAGAGGACAACTGGAAAGTTAAAGAAGGAATTGAAGGTGAAGGTGATGGTTTCATTGGATTTATTCACAATTGTGTTATAGATAATTATTTAAATCATCATGAATCACCAGAAGATATTGAATTGTATTTTTGTGGACCACCTTTGATGAACAAAGCAGTTCAAAAAATGGGTGAAGATTTTGGTATTCCAGATGAAAATATAAGATTTGATGACTTTGGAGGATAATGGAAATAATTCCCAAATTAAAACTTATAAAACCAGCATAATAGCTGGTTTTTTATATTAACATAGTTTCTAATTTATAGGTAGGCTCATTATTTTCATATTCAAACAATTTAGAATAATCCATTACATTAGCTACGTCATCTAATTTACATAAATAAGAAATTACAGCTGATAATCCGATAAATAAAGTTTCCTTGTGCCTTGGATTTTGAGGTTTTTGGTTATAATGGCAAAGAGGTGTTTTAAAACCGCAAGCATCAAGAAATACTTTTTCAATTTTTAATAACTCTAGTGGAGAATATCCATTAAATTTTCTTCCTAGTTTTTGATGAACTGTTCCAATATAATTCAATTGAAGTGAACCGTGATCATTAGAAAGATGTTTCCAACTATCATGGTTGTCTAAAATATTTCCAACAGCACAAGCAGCACAATCCTCTGGGTCTAGTGTGTTGTTGTGAAAGGCTTTGTATAATTTTATGATAGCCTCTTCTAGTCTTTTCGGAGTCTTCATATCCACATGTATTTGATTACCCTCTAAAATACAAAACATTTTTATTATATAAGACTACAATCTCTTTATTATATCCTTTGTAGCCTTTTTTAATTGATCTTTTATTCGTAATTCTCAAAAATGAACTCAATTTTAGAGTAGCACAAATAAACAAGTTACCTTTGTTGAAATTTTTAACATGATTACTTTTAAAGACTTAGACTTATCTAATCAACTTAACAATAGTATTCAAGAATTGGGTTATACTCACCCAACTCCTATTCAAGAGGCTTCTTTTTCTGTAGTTCGTTCGGGTAAAGACATTGTAGGAATTGCACAAACTGGAACAGGGAAAACATTTGCTTACATGATACCAATCTTAAGAGACTTGAAATTTTCAAAGCAAGTAACCCCTAGAGTTTTAATAGTTGTACCCACACGTGAATTGGTTTTACAGGTAGTTGAGGAGGTCCAAAAGCTAGCAAAATATATCAATACTCGTGTTTTAGGAATTTATGGAGGTACTAATATTAACACCCAAAAACAATCCGTTGCTCAAGGTGTAGATATTATTGTAGCAACTCCAGGGAGATTATATGATTTAGTTTTGAGTAATGTGTTAAAACTGAAATCCATTCAAAAACTTGTGATTGATGAGGTTGATATTATGTTAGATTTAGGATTCCGTTTTCAGTTACTTAATATTTTTGATTTACTGCCTAAATCAAGACAAAATATTATGTTTTCTGCTACAATGACTAAAGAGGTTGATGAATTAATAAAAGATTACTTTAAATCGCCTAAGAAGATTTCAGTTGCGTTAAGTGGTACGCCTTTAAATAATATTAGACAGACTTGTTATTTAGTAACTAATTTCTATACAAAGGCTAACCTATTGAATTATTTATTAGCCGATAGACCTACTTATACTAAAGTTCTAGTTTTTGTTTCAAATAAACGTAGAGCAGATCTTTTATTTAATGTTGTAGAAGAATTCTTTGGATCAGAGAGTTGCATCATCCATTCTAATAAAACTCAAAATTATAGAATTCGATCTATTCGACAGTTTGATGAGGGGATCAATCGCATATTAATAGCTACAGATGTTATGGCTCGAGGATTAGATTTAGACGGAATTTCACATGTTATTAATTTTGACACTCCCTATTATCCTGAAAATTATATGCATAGAATTGGTAGAACTGGGCGTGCTGAAAGAAAAGGGAATACCATTTTATTTTCAACAGAGAAGGAGCAAGAATCAAAAGATAGAATTGAAGTATTAATGAAATATAAAATTCCAGTTCTTGATTTTCCCAATGAAGTTGAAGTATCTAAACAGTTGACTGAGGAGGAACGACCGAGAGAGGATAAAGAGATTTCAAAAAATAGAGTTTCAAAAGAATATATACCTGGTCCTGCTTTTCACGAAAAGAGCGAAAAAAACAAAAAGACAAATCAAGGAGGGTCTTATAGAAGAGAAATTGCTAAAAAGTATAAAAAACCCAAAACTCGTGGTGATAAAAATTATAATTTAAGAAAAAAGAGAAAGTAGCTTATGAATAAAAAAGAACATAACAATTATGCAAGTTTTAACTAAACAAGAATTACATAATCTAGCTATGAATATTATAGGTAAAAAGCTAGAAAAAATGGGATACGAGTTTCAGGCGATTAATAGTCAATTAAAAAGACACCCACAATTTGTATTATTTAAAAAGGGAGAACCTACTATTTTTGTTCTGGTAAAAGCCTCTAATAACATACAGAATCCCGAACAATACGATGCAATTTGGATGGAGACTTTTAAAGAGCATGCAAAAAAACAAAAGGCTAAAGTATGGTTTGCAGGTGTTGGTATTGCTAATGCTGAAAGTGTAGAGAATCCTGTTTTTAAAGACCAACCCTATTATGTTGCTTTCAAAGATTTCATTAAAATTTTGGACTAAAAAAAAGCATCACTATGTGATGCTTTTTTTTAGTATGCTATTTTGATTATTCAGCCTTAGTTTCTAACATTTCAAAGAATTGACCAATTTTAGGTAAAATAATTATTTTAGTTCTTCTGTTTTTAGATTTATTGGCAGGAGTATCATTAGGAGCTAATGGTACGTAACTACTTCTTCCAGCTGCAATTAATCGACTTGGTTCTACAGCGAATTTGGTTTGTAATATTCTTGTTATTGAGGTAGCTCTCTTGGTAGATAAGTCCCAATTGTCTGTTATAATTTCATTACTAATAGGTGTTGCATCTGTATGACCTTCAATCATTACATCCATTTCTGGTTGGCTATTAATAACAGTAGCAACTTTTTCTAAAACTGAAAATGCTTTTTCTGTTATGGTGTAACTTCCACTTTTAAATAAAAGCTTATCAGAAATAGAAATAAAAACAACAGTTTTTTCAACATTAATTTCAATATCCTCATCATCAATACCATCCTGTAACTCTTTTTTCAAGTTAAAAGCCACAACTAAATTTAAAGAATCTTTCTTGGTAGCAGCTGCTCTAATTCGATTAATGTATTTATCTTTTTTACTCAACTGAGCAAGTGTTTCTTTGATATTATCTGTAGCTCCCTGAGTTAAAACTGTTAAGTTATCAACATATTCAAGAGTTTTCTTTTTATCATTCTTTAAATCAGCGATGATGTTATTCAAGTTAGCGACATCAGCATCACATTTTTCATTATCAATAACACATTTTGTTAAACTATTTTTTACAGCAAGAAGTTCATCTTTTGTTTTATCATGCTTGCTTTGAAGAGCAGCATATTCTTTCTTTGAAATACATGAGCTAATGAAAACCGAAGAGATTAACAATAAAATTATTTTTTTCATTTTTTTTGATATTGAAGGTTATTACTAACAAAGTTAAAAATATTGAGAGTAAAACAATGGTGATTTACAAATATTTATGAACGATTTATGAAAACTTTAAATTGTATCTTTACCTTATAATTATAGACAGATGAAAAAAGCAACGATAATACTTTTATTTTTTTCACTATTCACGCTAGTTTCTTGCGATGAAGCTGATAATCAACCTATAAAACTTCAAGGACTTGTTTTCGGAACTACTTACAATATAATTTATTACGATAGTGATATTGATTATAGTCTAGAAATTAATCAATTATTTACAGAAATTAATCAATCTATTTCTACTTATATAGATTCATCCTATGTATCTAGAATCAACAGAGGTGAAGACGGTTTCCTTGTAGACACTTATTTCAAAGAAGTTTTTTTAAAATCTGAACGTATATTTCGAGAAACTAACGGTTATTTTGATCCAACAGTTGGTGATTTAGTGAATGCTTGGGGTTTTGGACCTGAAACCCCTCTAAATAATTTAGATAGTTCAAAAGTTAAAGCTTTGATGAATTTTGTTGGGTTTGATAATGTTGAAATTAAAAACGACAAAGTGTATAAAAAATATCCTGAAACCTATTTTGATTTTAATTCTATTGGAAAAGGTTATGGTTTAGATATAGTAGCTCGGTTTTTAGATTCAAAAGCAATAGAAAACTATTTGGTTGAAATTGGAGGTGAGGTGAGGTTAAAAGGAACAAAACCAGAGGGTAAACTATGGACTGTTCAGTTGGATAATCCAAATACAGATGGAACTAGATCTGCTTATTCATATCTTCAATTAACCAACACTTCTATGGCTAGCTCTGGAAATTATAGAAAATTTAGGATAACTCCAGCAGGTGAAAAATATGTTCATACCATTAATCCAAAAACAGGTTATGCAGTTGAGAGTAATCTTCTATCTGCTACTGTAATTGCAGAATTAGATTGCGCAGATGTAGATGCATATGCAACCGCTTTTATGGCTATGGGATTTGAAAAGACATTAAAATTTTTAGAAACTAAGCCGTCGCTTAAAGTCATTCTTATTTATATAAATGATGAAGGTGAATTAACTGAATATAGAAACTAAACTTTATAAACAACAGGTAAAATTTCACCATCTGTTAAACGATACTTGTCGCAAAGTTCTTCAGAGATCTCCTTAGAATACACAACTTCATTAACTCTAAAACCTATGGAACGAAGTTTTTTAAAATAATCTCGACCATAAATTCTCACATGATCATATTGACCAAAGACTTTTGCTCTTTCTTTTGGATCTGTTATTGAGTTGTCTTCGAAAGTTACTAATCGTTCATTATCTTGAGGTATTTGGAAAACACCCATTCCTCCTTTTTTCATAACTCTGAATAATTCCTTCATTGCTTTCGTATCGTCAGGAATATGTTCTAACACATGATTACAAAAAATAACATCAAAAGAATTATCATCAAATGGCAAATTTGTAATGTCTGCTTTTACATCAGCAATAGGAGAATCTAGGTCTGCGGTAATATAGTCATGATTTAATTTTTTAAATCGTGATAGAAAACACTGTTCTGGTGCCATATGCAAAACCCTTTTTTTAGAAGTAAAGAAGTCGGTTTTATGAGTTAAATATAACCATAGTAATCTGTGACGCTCTAAAGAAAGTGTACTTGGTGAGAGTACGTTTTGTCTTTGAACTTCGTAACCATATGGTAAAAATTTACGAAAGCTTTTACGGTCTATAGGATCTGTGTATTTATTCCCTTTGAGATATAGTGCAATAAAGGGTCTTACTACATAACTCAATTTAATAAGTAATGGGCGTGGAATTGTATTTAATATGACTTTGAATAATTTCAACAAATAAATTTACAAAATTGTTCTATTGAACTCAAGCTCCTCATTGCTTTCAATTCCTAAAGCTTCATATATATATTTAAATGTAGATAAAAGTTCAGGCTTACCCTCTACAATTGCAATATTATGCTCAAAATGAGCGCTAGGTTTACCATCTTTGGTAAGTATAGTCCATCCATCACTGAGATGATTAATTCTGTGGGTACCTAAATTAATCATTGGTTCAATGGCAACTACCATTCCATTTACTAGTTTTTTACCTCTACCTCGCTTTCCATAATTTGGCATTTCAGGATCCTCATGCATTTTTCTCCCAAGTCCATGACCTACGAGTTCTCTTACAACACCATAGCCTCTGTCTTCACAATATTTTTGAATAGCATATCCAACATCACCAATTCTATTTCCAACTTTTAATTGACGAATTCCTTCATATAAACTTTGTTTGGTGACTTCAAGTAATTTTTTTGTTTCTTCTTTAATTTCCCCTACTGCGAAAGTATAGGCATGATCACCATAAAAACCATTTTTTAAAGCACCACAATCTATAGAAATGATATCTCCTTCTTGTAAAGGTTTATCATTAGGAATTCCGTGAACAACTTGAGCATTGGGGCTCATACATAATGTATTTGGGAAATCATAAAGTCCTAAAAAACCAGGAATAGCTCCCTGCGAACGGATATATTCCTCAGCAATTTTATCTAAAAACAAGGTAGTAACACCAGGCTTTACCTCTTTTGCAAGTAGCCCTAAAGTTCTAGATACAACAAGTGCGCTTTCACGCATAATTTCTATTTCTTCCTTACTTTTGAGTTGAATCATAGTGCAATTTAAAATGTAAATATAATTTAATTTAAAAATATAGAATATGAAATATTATTCTAAAACAGTAAATAGTATACAACGTTCAATCACTGTATTTTTGAGAGTAAACGGATGTTTTTATTTTTGATAAGGATGTTTGTAATTTCTTTGTCTCAAGATTTTTAAAATATCTTTTTCTATTGATTTTTTGGAATGTTCCACAAAGCGACCAATCTCTTTACTATCTCTATAAAAAATAAATGTAGGGGTGTGTTTTATTGCATATCCTTTTTGAAGATTATCTGGAGTTTTTTTTCCGATAGTAATTCCAATCATCTCATAATCTTCTTCAAAATTAAATTCGACTAAGTCCATGATTTTATAAAATTTAGGAAGTACTCTTTTACTATCGTGGCACCAAGTTCCAATAAAGGATTTAATAGAAACATTTTGGAGCTTTTTTTTGATTTTTCCGACTATTATTGGATCAGGTGTATAATCATTATAGTTTTTCAAAAACCAATTCCGATATTTTCCATTTAGGAAATCAGACTTATTAATGATACCTATTAAATTGCCATTACTGTTATTTTTACTTTGGCCATTGGCCAAAAAAAAGGAGAAAAATAAAATTACCAACAGAGAATTTCTCATTTTACAGTAATGATTTTCTTGTCATTTCTTTGGGTTGTTCAACTCCCATCAATTCTAAAATTGTTGGTGCAATATCCCCTAATACACCATTGCTTATGGATTGAATTTCTTTATCAATTAGTATCATAGGAACTGGATTTGTAGTGTGCGCAGTATGTGGGGTCCCATCTGGATTCATCATAGTTTCACAATTTCCGTGATCTGCAATTAAAAGGGTTGTATACCCATTTTGTAAGCCGGTAGAAATTACCTCTTTTGTACATTTATCAACGGTTTCACAGGCCTTTACTGCAGCCTCAAAAACACCTGTATGTCCAACCATATCTCCATTGGCAAAATTTAAACAAATAAAATCAACCTCCCCTTTTTCTAGTTCAGGAATAATTGCATCTCTAATATCATATGCACTCATCTCTGGTTTTAAATCATAGGTTGCCACTTTTGGTGAAGGGCACAGTAATCTTTTTTCTCCTTTAAACTCTTTTTCTCTTCCTCCTGAGAAGAAAAAAGTAACATGAGGGTATTTTTCTGTTTCAGCTATTCTAATTTGCTTCTTTTTTGCAGTTTCTAAAACTTCACCTAGTGTATTTTCAATATTTTCATTGTTGTAAATAACTTTGATATTCTTGAAAGTTTTGTCATAATTTGTTAGAGTAACAAAATAAAGTGATTTTTTATGCATCAAGAATTCATGATGATCTGTCTGACTAAGAGCTTCAGTCAATTGTCTTCCACGGTCTGTTCTAAAATTAAAGAAAATAACAACATCGTTGTCTTTAATTAATGCTTTTGGGTTCTTGTTTTCATCAACCATGATTACAGGCTTGATAAATTCATCAGTTATGTTTTTATCATAACTCTTTTGAATACTATCCATTGCATTGGTTGAGGTTTCTCCAATTCCGTTAACTAATGCGTCATAGGTAATTTTCACTCTCTCCCATCTTTTATCTCTGTCCATTGCATAGTATCTACCTGTGATAGAGGCTAATTCTCCAGTGGTATTTTTCATATGCTTTTGAATATCATCTATGAAATGAGCACCTGATTTTGGATCACAGTCTCTTCCATCAGTAAACGCATGAAGGAAAACATTTTTTACATCAAGGTCATTAGCAGCACTAAGTAAACCTTTAATATGATTAATATGAGAATGAATCCCTCCATTAGACACTAAGCCTAAAAAATGTACATTTTTTTGATGGTTTTTTGCATACTTAAAAGCATTTATCAACTCTTTTTCTTTTGCTAATTCACCCTCTCTAACAGCAATATTAATTTTTGCAAGATTTTGATAAACAATTCTTCCAGCACCTAAATTCATATGACCAACTTCAGAATTTCCCATTTGACCCTCGGGAAGACCAACATGTTCACCATCGGTTCTTAATTCTGAAGATGGATATGTATCATATAGCGAGTTTATGTATGGTGTTTTTGCATTAAAAATTGCCGAAACATTTGGATTTTGGGTAATTCCCCATCCGTCTAAAATTAATAAGATTACTTTCTTGTTCATGATATGTTTTGAATTGTAAAAGTAAGAAAGATTTTAAGGTGTTTATTAAAATTTTGCGAAACCGATAAAGTAAATTATCATTATTAGTAGGATAAGAATAGTAGCGATTTTTCTGACAAGTACTCTTTCGAGCTCTTTTATTGTTTTTTATACTTGTTATCATGGTTGCAATAGAACTCATACTCAATATTAATTAGTGGAACTTTATAGTGATCAAAAACATTAAAACGTTACGTTATTTGAATATTTATAACTCTAAATTGTGTAATTTTACCAAGGAATTGAGATTTTAATTACTAATCTAGCATGAGTTTATTTGGAATGTTTAGCAATAAAGAGAATACAGAGGAAATTGAAGAGTACTTAAAAAGAGGGGCAATCATTCTTGATGTTAGAACTCTTGAAGAATGGAATGAGGGACATATTAACGGTTCAAAGCATATTGTTTTAAATACAATACCCGAAAATATTGAACGAATTAAAGGATTTCAAAAACCTATAATCGCAGTTTGTAAAAGTGGTGGTAGAAGTCAGAACGCTACAGATTTTTTATTACAGCATGGAATAGACATAATTAATGGTGGTCCATGGGGTAATGTGTTAAAGATTATAGCTTAATCTCAAAATCATTTTTTTAAAATGAAATATGGGGATACTTTTTTTTGAGGAGTTCAATTTTTTCTTGAAGAGAGGCTAAAAATTCTCGATGCCCATCAGTGTTAGGGTTAAATGGTTTGTGTTCAAGGCTTTTTTGAATTTTAATCACTTCTTTTTTTAGTTCAAGGGCTTCATCTGATAACCAATTTTCATAAAATTTTTCCCAAATATAATTTATTGCTAAAAGATTAGGGTGAATCATATCTTCTTTGTAAAAACGATAATCACGTAACTCATCCATCATTATTTCATAACTAGGAAAATAGAAAGTATTTTTATGAATGGGTATGATTTGATGAAGGGCTGAAATTAAATGAGACTTACTTTGCTGATTTTCTATGAATCCATCTTTTAAATGACGAACAGGGGATACAGTAAAGATGAAATTTATGGATGAATTAACTTCTCTAATTTGGGAAATTATTGATGAAAGACTTTTATTAATTTCGGCAACTGGTAAAAGTTCTTTTTTAAATTTATGTTGAGGAATTTTATGACAATTAGCCACAATTTGACTAGTTTTTAAAAAACGATATACCCAAGATGTTCCTAGAGTTATTATGATATGAGTACTATTTTTTAGAGCTGTATTTAACAATGCAGATGCCTTATTAAGTTGATTCAAAGTTTCCTCTTTTGATGTGAAACTCAATTTTGAATGTGCTGTAAAAGACTGCCAACGTTCATTAAAAAAAAAGAGGTCTTCTTCAATATATTCTTTATTAGTAATGGCTTTATGAATAACTGATTCAATTGCTTTTGGATGAAATAAAATACCAAAAGGATTGAGCACAGACTGAAATTTATGATAACTTAACTTTTGGCCAATATTATCAGAAAAACAAGAGCCTAACAAAATTACTCTTGAATTGTAATCTATGGCGTTACTTGTATTTTTAGAAAATGGTATGTGAGTTTGAAGATTCAAAAACTAATGATAACTTATATTTTCAATTTTTTTGATTTTTTACTTCCGTTGGTAAAAAAGGTTAATCCAAATACTTTATTGCTTTTTCCAGGGCTTCCTGAATGCCAGATGGATTTTTACCACCTGCGGTAGCAAAAAATGCTTGACCACCACCGCCACCTTGAATATATTTACCTAATTCTTTAACAATGGTCCCAGCATTTAGATTTTTGCTAGCCACAATTTCTTTAGAAACATAACAGGTTAAAATTGCTTTACCTTTAGTTTCGGCTCCAAACAATAAGAATAAATTTTTAAATTCATTTCCTAATTCAAATGCTAAAGTTTTAATACTACCGGCATCTAAATCTATTTTTTTTGCTAAAAATTGAACCCCATTGATTTCTTTTAATTCGCTTTTTAAATTACTCCTTAGATTCTTTGTTTTCTCTTTTGTTAGTTTTTCTAAATCTTTTTTTAATGTATTATTCTCATTTTGCAGAGCAAGAATAGCTTTAACAGGATCTTTTGGATTATTAAGCACTTCTTTAATTTCTAGGTAAGTATCATTATTTTCTAAATAATATGCTTTGGAAGCATCCATAGTAATTGCTTCAATTCTTCTGATACCAGCAGCTACAGCTCCCTCAGATTTAATTTTGAAATGCCAAATTTCTGAGGTATTTGTAACATGTGTTCCTCCACATAATTCGATAGATTGACCAAAACGAATAGACCTAACCTTATCTCCATACTTTTCACCGAATAAACTAATTGCACCATCAGCAATCGCTTCTTCTTTTGGGATATTTTGTTTTTCTTCTAATGGAAGTTTACCTTCAATTCTTGCATTTACAAAATATTCAACATCTCTTAATTCCTCTGAGGTTAATTTTGAGAAATGAGAAAAATCAAACCGTAAATGTTTAGAATTTACAGCACTCCCTTTTTGTTCGACATGAGTTCCAAGTATTTCACGCAGCGCTTGGTGAAGAAGGTGAGTTGCACTGTGATTTGCTGAGGTTCTGTGACGCTGTTTTTGATCTACAACTGCACTAAATGGCTCTTCAATATTTTTTGGTAGATTCTTTGTAAAGTGAATAATTACATTATTTTCTTTTTTTGTATTCAAGATGTAAAGCACATCTCCATGACTATCTTCTAAATATCCTTTGTCACCAACTTGTCCTCCACCTTCAGGATAAAAAGGGGTCTGGTTAAAAACTAATTGATACTGATCACCGTCTTTTTTTGATGTTACTTTTCTAAATCGAGTTATTTTAACCTTAGACTTTGTAACATCGTATCCAACAAAACCTTTTTCAATAGTATTGCCAATAAAAGTCCAGTCGTCAGTTGAGGATTCACTTGCAGAGCGAGATCGTTCTTTTTGCTTTTTCATTTCAATATGAAAATCCTCTTCATTTAAAACAATCCCTTTTTCTCTTAAAATTAGTGAAGTTAAATCAATAGGAAATCCAAAAGTATCATATAATTCAAAAGCTTTCTTACCTGAAACTTCTTTAGTATCAGAAGTTTCAATAATTGTATCTAACAGCACTAGCCCTTGGTCTAATGTTCTTAAAAAAGAGGTTTCTTCTTCTTTAATTACATTTTCAATTAATTGTTTTTGAGCTTTTAACTCTGGAAAAGCAGTCCCCATTTTTTCAGATAGAATATCAATTAATCTGAATATGAAGGGTTCTTTTTTATGAAGGAATGTAAACCCATAACGAACGGCTCTTCTCAAGATTCTTCGAATAACGTAGCCTGCACCAGTATTACTTGGCAATTGTCCGTCAGCAATCGAAAAAGCAACAGCTCTAACATGATCAACAACAACTCTGATTGCGATATCTTGTTTTTCATTACGACCGTATGTTATTGAAGAAATTGCTTCAATTTCTCTAATTAATGGAGTAAAAATATCTGTATCATAGTTAGACTTTACATTTTGTAAAACCATACATAGACGTTCAAATCCCATTCCGGTGTCTATATGTTTATTTGGTAAATCCTCAAGTGTTCCATTAGCCTTTCGATTGTATTGCATAAAAACTAGGTTCCATATTTCGACAACCTGAGGATGATCCATATTAACTAGACTTTTTCCATCTATAGTAGCTTTTTCCTCATCAGTTCTTATGTCTACATGAATTTCAGAGCAAGGTCCACAGGGACCTTGTTCGCCCATTTCCCAAAAATTATCCTTCTTGTCACCCATTAAAATACGATCTTCAGGGACAATCTCTTTCCATAAATCATAGGCCTCTTGATCTATTGGTAAATTATCTCTATCAGAGCTGCCCTCAAAAATTGTGACATACAATATATCCTCTGAGATACCATACACCTCTGTTAATAATTCCCAAGCCCATGATATGGCTTCTTTTTTAAAGTAATCTCCAAAACTCCAATTCCCCAACATTTCAAACATTGTATGGTGATAAGTGTCATAACCAACTTCTTCTAAATCATTATGTTTTCCAGAGACCCTTAAACATTTTTGAGAATCTGATATTCTCTTATTTTTGGGAATTTTATTTCCTAAAAAATATTCTTTGAATGGAGCCATTCCAGAATTAGTAAACATCAACGTGGGATCATCTTTCAAAACCATTGGAGATGAGGGAACAATTTGATGGGATTTTTCTTTAAAAAAATTTAAAAAATGAGAACGAATTTCTTTAGATTTCATAAATCAAAAAAGTTGATTTTCTTATGCCGTTAATGTTAAAATTTATGCCTGAAATGAATCAAAGTTATAGTTAGTGAAACATTTTGTAAATTTGCTTTTGTTAATTAATAAAATACTTTTTTTAGAGCATTTTATAGTAACAAAAGTAGCATATTTAGATTTATGGCAAAAGTAAAATATTATTACGACTCAGAGACCCTCAGCTATCGTAGAGTAGAAAAATCAAAAGGGAACATTACAAAAGTAATTATTCTAAGTTTCATTGGAGTTATTCTTACCATGTTTTCAGGGTTTGTAGTATTAAGCCAGTTTTTAAAAACCCCAGCTCAATTATCTCAAGAGAGAGAATTAGAAAACCTAAAATTTAACTACGAATTGTTAAATAAGAGATTGGATGAAAGTTCTTCCATTCTTTCTCAACTCCAACAAAGAGATAATAATATTTATAGAGCTTATTTTGAAGCAAATCCTATTCCAGAAGAACAACGTAAAGCAGGTTTTGGAGGTGTAAATAGATACAGTTACCTAGATGGTTATGATAATTCTAAGCTTATAAAAGAGGTCACAAAAAAAATAGATATTTTATCAAAGCAAATGGTTGTTCAATCGAAATCCTTAGATGAAATTGTTGTATTGGCTAAAAATAAAAAAGAAATGCTTGCTTCAATACCTGCAATTCAACCCGTTGCAAATAAGGATTTAAAACGAATGGCTTCAGGATATGGATATCGAATACATCCTATTTACAAAACAAGAAAATTTCATTGGGGAATGGATTTTTCTGCTCCTAAAGGGACACCAGTGTATGCAACAGGAAACGGGAAAGTAGAAAAAGTTAAAAGGTCTAGAAGAGGATATGGAAACCAAGTAAAAATAGATCATGGGTTTGGGTATAAAACTTTTTATGCACACCTAGAAAAATATACAGTTCGAAAAAATCAAAAAGTAAAACGAGGGGATTTAATTGGTTATGTAGGTACTTCAGGAATCTCTACAGCTCCTCATTTACATTATGAGGTGATTAAAGGAAAGAGAAAATTAAATCCAGTATATTTTTACTTTAGTGATTTAACAGCAGAAGAGTATGATAAAATGTTAGAACTGGCCTCTCAAGAAAATCAATCATTAGACTAATGCATGTAGACCTACCTGAAAAAAGATATTATAAGATAGGTGAGGTAGCCAAAGCTTTCAATGTAAATACATCGTTGATTAGATTCTGGGAAAAAGAATTTGAAATCATTAAGCCCAAAAAAAATGCAAAAGGAAATCGTTTATTTACTTCAAACGATATCTCTAATTTCAAACTTATATACAACCTTGTTAAAGAAAGGGGTTTTACTTTAGAGGGGGCGAAACAAAAATTAAAGAAAAATCCGCTCGGTACTATAAACAATCATGAAATCGTAAGTAGATTAGAATTTGTTAAAGCAGAACTAATTAAAATAAAAAATCAATTATAAAATACTATGCATGCATAGTATTTTATATTTATTTGTCCTATCTTCGTAGCATAAGTTAAATTCAAAACATCAATTTTTAAAAACATTAGATAATATGGCTGAAAAATATGTTGATATAGATACCCTAAAATATCTTCTTTATGATATTCATAATTTGGAGGAGCTTTTAGTAAGAGATCGTTTTCAAGATCATGATAAAGAATCACTAGACATGTTTATAGATTCAGTCAAAGAGTTTGCTGATAGAGAACTATTCCCATATGTAAAAGAAATGGATGAAAATCCTGCTTACCACAAAGACGGTAAAGTATTTGTGCATGATCAAGTAAAAACAATGATGCATAAAGGAGGGGAAATGGGTTTAATCTCAGCTCCATTTAATTATGAAGATGGAGGAATGCAAATACCATTTTTATCCCATACTGCTGCTACTTTTATTTTAGATGCTGCAAATAATCATTTACCCGGTTATGCAGGATTAACTCAAGGAGCTGCAGAGCTTATTATTCACTTTGCAAGTAAGGAATTAAATCAAACCTATGTGCCAAACATGCTTTCTGGCCAGTGGGGAGGTACGATGTGTTTAACAGAACCTCAAGCTGGAAGTTCTTTGTCTGATATTGTTACCAAAGCCACTCCTACACAGGATGGATTTTATAAAATCACTGGACAGAAAATTTTTATATCTGGAGGAGACAATAATTTTACTGATAATGTGGTTCATTTAGTTCTCGCTAGAATTGAAGGAGCACCAAAGGGTACAAAAGGGATTTCTCTATTTGTTGTTCCTAAAAACCGTCCAACAAGCGATGGCTCATTAGAATTTAATGATGTAACCACTGTTGCAGACTTTCAAAAGATGGGACAACGAGGTTATTGTACTACTCATTTAGGTTTTGGAGATGCAGATGATTGTAAAGGCTGGATTGTTGGTGAACCTAATCAAGGATTAAAGTACATGTTTCTAATGATGAATTCTGCGAGAATTGCTGTAGGAAGAGGAGCCTCTGCTATTGCATGTGCTGCTTATCATGCTTCTTTACAATATGCAAATGAGCGACCTCAGGGCAGAAAATTATCTAGTGATGGTAAGAAAAACCCAATTGAGAAGCAAGCCCTTATTATTGAACATCCAGATGTAAGAAGAATGTTGTTAATGCAGAAATCTGTAGTGGAAGGGTCTATGAGTTTAGTTTTTTTAGCAGCAAAATATTATGATATTATAGAAACTGCAACCTCTCCAGAAGAAAAAGAAAAATACAATCTTTTATTGGAAATGATAATTCCTATTGTAAAAACCTATCCTTCAGAAGCTGGATTAGCTTCTGTAAATAATGGATTACAAGTTCTAGGAGGTTATGGATTTTGCGCAGATTTTATTTTACAACAATACTACAGAGATATTAGAATATCTGCGATATATGAAGGAACAACTGGAATTCAATCTCAAGATTTATTGGGTAGAAAGGTGACCATGAGTAACGGTAAAGCATTACAATTACTTTCTGCTGAAATGATGAGAACAATTAAAGCAGCTTCAGCAATAGAGGAATTACAATCTTATGCCAATACCCTAGGAGCAAAATTAAAACTAACTGAAAAAGTATTGGGCCATTTAATGCCACATGCTATGAAAGGGGATTATGAAAGGTATCTTGCTGATGCCTCTATTTTTATGGAATTTTTCAGTCTAATTATAATGAGTTGGACATGGTTAGATTTAGGAACCAATGCAACCAATGCTATTAAATCTAACGGAACTTATTCAAAAGAGTTTTATGAAAGTAAAATCCATACAATGAAATACTTCTTTACGTATGAATTGCCTAAAACTACAGGATTAGCTGAAATTCTACTAAATACCGAATCTCTTACCATCAAGAAAGAAATAGAACCTGTAATGTAATGAATATACATCAACAATTTAATTTAGAAGGAAAGGTAGCCATCATAACTGGCTCTAGTAAAGGTATTGGTAAGGCTATTGCAAAAGGATTGGCTGAAAAAGGTGCTCAAGTTATCATTAGTAGTAGAAGTCAGGACGCTTGTGATGAGGTTGTGAAAGAATTTACAGAACAAGGATTAAAAGCATTTGGAATTGCTTGCCATATAGGTAAAGAAGATCAAAGGAAAGCTTTGGTAGATCAGACAATTAATGAACTAGGACGCATAGATATTTTGGTAAACAATGCGGCAATTAATCCGGTTTTTGGGCCCATTGAAGATGTAGATCCAGCAATTTTTGATAAAATTATGGATGTAAATGTAAAGGCGCCATGGGCATTGTCAAATTTAGTCTTACCACATATGCAAAAACATCAAAATGGAAGTATTATAAATATAGCCTCAGTAGAAGCACTAACTCCTGGTTTAGGCCTTGGGTTGTATAGTACAAGTAAAGCAGCTATTTTAATGCTTACTAAAAATCAAGCCAAAGAATGGGGTCAATACGGAATAAGAGCTAATGCTATTTGTCCAGGATTAATTCAAACAAAATTTAGTGCTGCTTTATGGACCAACGAAAAGCTGTTGCATAAAGTTCAAAAAACAATTCCAAGCGGTCGTATGGGACAACCAGAGGAAATGATAGGTCTAGCTACTTTATTGGCTTCAGAAGCTGGCTCATACATGACAGGAGGAGTATATACTGCTGATGGAGGATACATGATAGCTGGATAACATTAAAATAGACTTATGAACTTCGAATATTCTCAAAAATCAGTAGATCTTCAAAAAAAACTTAAAGATTTTATTGAAAAACACATTGTACCTGTAGAAGATGAATTTTATGCTTTTCAAAAAAATCCAGAAAATATTTGGACACGTTGGCCTAAAATAGAGCCATTAAAACAAAAAGCTAAGGAGGCAGGGTTGTGGAATCTTTTTTTACCCAAAGATTATGGAGATTTAAGCCCGGGTTTAACAAATTTAGAATATGCCCCTTTAGCAGGAATTATGGGCAAACGTATTTGGATTTCAGAAATTTTTAATTGCTCTGCTCCAGACACGGGAAACATGGAAGTATTAGCTAAATATGGAAGTGATTCACAAAAAAAAGAATGGCTAACTCCTTTAATGAATGGTGAAATTCGTTCGGCATTTTTGATGACTGAGCCACAAGTAGCCTCTTCAGACGCCACAAATATTGAAACCTCTATTGTATTAGATGGAGATCACTATGTGATCAATGGGAAAAAATGGTGGTCTAGTGGTGGTATGGACCCACATTGTAAAGTAGCCATTGTTATGGGTAAAACTGACCCAACTGCACATCGCCACCAACAACAAAGTATGGTATTAGTACCTATAGATACTCCTGGTTTAAACATTATTCGACCACTATCTGTATTAGGATTTTATGATTCACCAGAGGGGCACGCAGAAATTGAATTAAACAATGTTCGTGTTCCTAAAGAAAATTTAATTTTGGGTGAAGGTAGAGGTTTTGAAATTGCTCAAGGACGTCTTGGCCCTGGAAGAATTCATCATTGCATGAGGTTAGTAGGTATGGCTCAATATGCATTAGAGTTGATGTCTCAAAGAACTTTAGAGCGTGAAGCTTTTGGAAAGAAATTTTTTGATTTCAGTAGTATTCGTCAAGAAATTGCTATTTCAAAATGTGAAATTGAACAAGCACGTTTACTTACGCTTTCAGCAGCTGATAAAATGGATAAGTTAGGCAATAAAGAAGCAAAAGATATCATTGCAATGATTAAGATTGTTGCCCCAGATATGGCCTTGAAAGTAATTGATAGAGCCATTCAAATTTTAGGAGGTAAAGGTGTTGGACCCGATACACATTTGGCTCACTATTTTGCCATTGCTAGGATGTTGCGTTTGGCAGATGGTCCAGATGAAGTTCATATGTATCAGTTAGGAAAAAGTGTTATTCGATCTTTAGGAAAACTATAATTATGTCTAAACAAGAAGTTCGAAAAGGTGAGGAATTACCTGAAAAAAACCTCAAAGAATTTTTACATCTTCATCAGCTAATAAATTCTCCAAAAAGTGATTTGGATGTCAAGAAGTTTACACATGGATATTCTAATTTAACGTATTTATTGTCTTCGGAGGGTAAGGAATATGTTCTGCGAAAGCCACCTTTAGGGGCAATTAAACGTGGTCATGACATGAGCAGAGAGTTTAAAGTACAAACTGCAGTTAAAAAAGAGTTTTCTAAAGTTCCAAAGATGTTTGCCTATTCAAATGACGAAACCATCTTGGGAAGTGAATTCTACATCATGGAAAAAGTAGATGGAATTATTCTAAATTTTAAAGAAGCAAAAACTAGAGCTATTCCTGCAAATGATTATAAATCTATTGCTAATACTTGGTTAAACACCTTTGTAGAACTACATTCATTAGATTATAATTCTGTGGGCCTGTCTGACCTAGGAAAGCCAGAGGGCTATGTAAATAGACAAGTAACTAATTGGGGAAAACAATACTTAAAAGCAGCAACACAAGAGGTTCCTGCTGCTCTTGAAGTTATGCAATGGATGCAGGTACATCAACCAAAAACCTATCAACATTGTCTGATACATAATGATTACAAATATGATAACGTAGTATTTAAGGATACTTTGTGGAATGATATTGCTGCTGTTTTAGATTGGGAAATGGCAACACTTGGTGATCCATTAATGGATTTAGGAACCTCGCTTGGGTATTGGACTTTGGCTTCTGATCATGATTTTGTTAAGCAGGGAATTCCATCTCCAACAATTTTTGAAGGAAACCCAATTAGAAGTGAAATTGTAGCATTATATTCAAATAAATCTGGAAGAGATATTCATAATATTGTATTTTATTATGCCTTCGGCTTATTTAAAATTGCAGTGATAGCTCAGCAAATATATTACAGATACAGTAAAGGGTTAACATCAGATCCTCGTTTTGCTCATCTAGACAAAGCTGCTGAATTGTGTTGTAATTTAGCTTTAAAAGCTATAAAAACCGATTCCATAGATTAGTTATGAGTGAGCAAATAGACCAACAAATTAGTTTAAAAAAATTACATGATTTTCCTGACGGTCAGCCTATTTTTATGCTCAATTATTTAAACTACAAGGAAAAAGTTAAAGAAACAGGAAAAACAGGTAAAGAAACATATACAGATTATTTAAGGGCAGCAGTTCCTTTTTTTAAAACTTTAGATGCGGAGATTGTTTTTAAAGGATCACCGCTTGCCACTATTATAGGGCCTTCAGAAGAGTCTCTTTGGGATGAGGTTCTTGTTGTACGATATGCTAATAAGAATGAGTTTATGAAATTAATGGCAATGAAAGATTACCCCAGAGAACTTAGGTCTTTAGCATTATCGGATTCTCGATTAATTTTTTGTAAGTAGTTTTTTAACTAAATTGATACTTTTCTTAAGTTTTAAATTAATAATCATCTAAACAAACAAATCAAATAATATGGAAGTTAAAAATAAAGTCGTAATTGTAACAGGAGCAGGATCAGGAATCGGAAAAGCAGCAGCAATTCATTTTGCTGGACATGGTGCAAAAGTAGTTGTTTCTGACATCAATTTTGAAAGCGCAAAAAAAGTAGCTGATGAAATTGTTACTAATGGAGGACAATCGCTACCGATTAAAACAGATGTTACTAATTTTCAAGAGGTTGAAGATTTAATAAACCAAACCTTAAGCAACTTTGAAAAATTAGATGTTATTGTAAACAATGCTGGAATTGGTCCAAACTTACTTCCAACACATAAAGCTAGATTAGAAGATTGGGATAGGGTAATAGCAGTAAATCAAACAGGTGTTTTTTATTGTATGAAAGTAGCTTTACAACAATTTTTAAAACAAGGATATGGTAATATTGTAAACATTGCCTCGTTGGCTGGTTTGAAGGCTTCACCAAATAATATCAGTTATAGTGCTAGTAAATTTGCAGTGGTTGGAATGACAAAATCTGCGGCTATGGAATACGCAACAAAAAACATTAGAATTAATGCTGTTTGTCCAGGATATACAGAGTCTGCTCTATTAGATCAATTAATTAATGCTAAACCTGAAATGGATGCTATTCTTAAGAGTGTCATTCCAATGAAACGTTACGGAAAAGCAAGTGAAATTGCAGATGCAATAGTGTGGCTAGCTTCTGATCAAACAAAATTCATGACCGGTCAAACGATTACCTTAGATGGAGGAACATCTCTGTAGGGTTTATACTATTATCTAATAAATGCAATTGTAGTTAAGGAACTTAAGAGCTACAGGATAGCATCGAGCACCCAACTTTATGTCTTGCCCATTCCGGTCTTTTTGTAAACCAATGCTCAAATTCTGGTTGTTCTTCGTAAGGTTTTTTTAGGACTTGATACAATTCTTCAATTAGAGAAACGTCATCCTTTTCGGCCTTATCAATGGCCAATTGAGCCATATAATTTCGAAGTACATACTTAGGGTTTTTAGTTTTCATGAGTTGTTCACGTTCCTCACACGATATGGTTTCCTTTTCCAATCGATTGGCATAGTTTATAAACCATTGTTTCCAATGCTTCAAAACTTCTCCAGCTAGTTGTTCTGGAGTGTAAAAAGCGTCTTGAATTAATTCAATTCCTTTTTCAGGTTGTAGTTTGTTAAAAGAACTTAATAATCTAAAGAATATCGTCATGTCTGTTTCAATGGCTTGAAGATTATCCTCTAAAGATTGAATTAAGTTAATATCTGTTTCCTCTGTTAAAACTAGGCCTAATTTAGCACGCATCATGTTTAGAGACTTTTTTGCAAACGTATTTTTATACCCCTCTAAGATTTCCTCTAAAGGAGCAGTTTCATCTATTAATGGGTACAGTGCATTAGCTAACTGATACAGATTCCATAATCCAATAGTTGGCTGGTTTCCGTAGCGATACCTTTTGTGTTGTTTGTCTGTGGTGTTTGGTGTCCAACCAAAATCATAACCTTCAAGCCATCCGTAGGGTCCATAATCAATGGTAAGACCAAGAATAGACATATTGTCTGTATTCATAACCCCATGAACAAAACCTACGCGTTGCCAATGAATAATCATTTCTAAGGTCTTGTTGGTTACTTCTTCAAAGAATTTTAGGTACACTTCTTTGTTGGGTTTTCCTAAATGGGAAAAATGACGAAGGATGGTATAATCTGTTAAGATTTTTAAATTTTTGAGATCATTTCTTGCTGCAAATAGTTCAAAATTACCAAAGCGTAAAAAAGACTGGGCAACTCTAGAAACTATAGCTCCTTTTTCATAAGCAGGGTTACCATCATACAATACATCTCTCAATACTTGGTCTCCTGTTAAACTGATAGACAGAGCTCTAGTAGTAGGAACTCCAAGATGATGCATGGCTTCACTACATAAATATTCTCTAATCGAAGATCGCAGCACTGCCAATCCGTCTGCAGTTCTAGAATATGGTGTTGGACCAGCACCTTTGAGTTGTAATGCCCAATTTTTAATTTCTCCTAAATTTATGGCTCTTCCATCCCCTAATTGACCCGCCCAATTTCCAAATTGATGGCCTGCATAACACATCGCAAAAGGTTTTGAATTTTTTAGGATGCTATTCCCAGTCATTGCCTCTAAAAATTCTCTTGATTGAATGTCTTGCTCAGAAAAGCCCAATTCTTCAGACATTTCTTTAGATACATGAAGTAATAAAGGATTTGATGTTTTGATTGGGTTCACAAATGAAAAAGCAGCGGCTGTTACCTGCCGTCTGGAATTATCTAAATTCGGATCACCAGGCAATTGATCTGTAAATTGATTTGTTATTTTTAGTTTCAGTTTATTTTAATTTATCTGAATGTAATGTTCTTAGTTTTTGCAATTTTGGATGAATCACATAAGCGCAATAACCAGCATTAGGATTGTTTTTATAATAGGCTTGATGTTCTTCTTCTGCCTCATAGAAGATTGATAAAGGACTAATTTCAGTCACTATTTTTTCTTGATAAACAGGAGTTAATGTTTTGATAACAGTCTGTGCAATTCTTTCTTGCTCTTGATTATGATAGTAAATAACAGAACGATATTGTGTGCCAACGTCTGCTCCTTGCCGGTTGAGTTGTGTGGGATCATGTGTAGTCATAAAAATGATTAAAACAGACTCATAAGAAATGATGTTTTCATCATAGGTGACTTGAATTACTTCTGCATGGCCAGTTAGGCCTGAGCAAATTTCTCTATACGTTGGCTTGCCTGGTGCATGCCCTCCACTATAACCAGAAACAACTTTTTCAATCCCTTTTACTTCTAAAAAAACAGCTTCTGTACACCAAAAACATCCTCCTCCAAAAGTTGCTTGTTGTAAGTTATTCATTTGTTTTTTTTAATTTAATAGATGCAGAATTTACACAGTAACGAAGACCGCTTGGCTCTGGTCCATCTGGGAAAACATGCCCTAGATGGCTATCGCAGGTATTGCAAAGCACTTCAACTCTTACCATTCCATAAGATGTATCTTTTATATATTGTATAGCATTTACCTCTATAGGTTGGGTAAAGCTGGGCCATCCAGAACTTGAATTAAACTTAATGGTAGAGTCAAATAAGTTTGTATTACAACAAACACATTGATAGACCCCACTTTCAAAAATAGTGCATAAGGATCCTGTATGAGGTCTTTCTGTTCCGTGTAATCTACAGATTTGAAATTGCTCGGGTGTTAATAAAGCGCGCCATTCATCTTCAGTTTTTTCAACTCGTTTATAGGGTATTGGGTTTCCATTCACTGAAAAGTGAATAACATCTTTCCATGTAATCATTGCTCTAAATTTTATATAAAATTACAGAAATAGTACGAAATAATAGAGGATCTTTAGTCAGTTTTAACGTTAAGTTTAACAACTATTTTTGTCTAAAATAAATAGTGATGGGTACACCAGAAAAATTATAATGTGCTCTCAATTGATTTTCAACATATCTTTTGTAAGGTTCTTTAACGTATTGAGGAAGGTTTGAGAAAAATGCAAACTGTGGAGTTGGTGTTGGTAATTGCATGCAGTATTTAATTTTTACATACTTGCCTTTTGTGGCAGGAGGAGAGTTTTGCTGAACAATCTCCAACATCGTTTCGTTTAATTTACTTGTAGAGATTCTTCTTTTTCTGTTTTCATAAACTTCTACAGCTGTTTCAATTGCCTTCAATAGACGTTGTTTTGTGAGCACGGATGTGAAAATAATTGGCACATCTGTGAAAGGTGCAATTTGCCTTCGAACTTGAGCTTCAAAATCTCGCATGGTGTTGGTTTCTTTTTCAACCAAATCCCATTTGTTGATTAAAATAATGACTCCTTTTCTATTTTTATCTGCCAACCAAAAAATATTTTGATCTTGGCTTTCAAAACCGCGAGTAGCATCTACCATTAAAATTACTACATCTGAATACTCTATAGTTCTAACAGCACGCATTACAGAGTAAAACTCTAAGTCTTCCTTAACTTTAGACTTTTTTCTTATACCTGCAGTATCTACTAGATTAAAATCGAAACCAAAACGATTGTATTTTGTATCTATAGAATCCCTTGTAGTTCCAGCAATATTGGTCACAATATTTCTATCTTCTCCAATGAGAGCATTAATAAATGATGATTTTCCAGCGTTGGGTCTTCCAACAACTGCAAAACGAGGGAGTTCTTCCTTTTCTGTATCTACCTCTTCAGCTTCTGGAATTTTAGCCACAATGGCATCTAAAATATCGCCGGTTCCACTTCCATTTATAGAAGATATGGTATGATAATCACCTAGGCCCAAATTATAAAACTCTACAGCATCTGTGACTCTCATGGCATTATCAACTTTATTCACAGCAATGAAAATAGGTTTCTTAACTTTTCTTAAAATTTTAGCTACTTCTGAATCCATAGGAGTAATTCCGTCCTCAACATCAACTACAAAAACAATGATGTCTGACTCTTCGATAGCAAGTTGAACTTGCTTTCTAATTTCACCTTCAAAGATATCATCTGAACCTACAATATATCCACCAGTGTCTATAACAGAAAATTCTTTCCCATTCCAGTCAGATTTTCCATAATGTCTGTCACGGGTAACTCCGCTAACAGAATCAACAATGGCTTCTCTTCGTTGAACTAAACGATTAAAAAGTGTTGATTTTCCAACATTAGGTCTTCCTACTATGGCAACTATAGTATTCATGAAAGTAAAATTTTGTGCAAAGATACTATTTTACGATAGACTGGCTAGGAGATATGAGTTTGTTTGCAATCATTTTTGATTGTAGCCAAAACGCTTTAGTTCTTTATCATTGGAACGCCAATTCTTATTTACTTTTACATACAATTCTAAAAATATTTTTTTACCAAAGAAAAGCTGTAAATCTTTTCTTGCTTCTGCACCCACTCTTTTAATGGCAGTTCCTTTATGGCCAATAAGTATTCCTTTTTGGGTGTCTCTTTCTACCATAATTAAAGATCGAATACGAATGATCTTTTCTTCTTCAATAAAACTTTCAGTTTCAACCTCTACAGCATATGGAATTTCTTTTTTGTAGTGTGTTAGAATTTTTTCTCTAATTTTTTCATTTACAAAAAATCGTTCAGGTTTGTCTGTTAACTGATCTTTGGGATAAAATGCTGGTCCATCAGGTAATAATTCAACTATTTTGTTTAAAACAGTATCTATATTAAATTTTTCTAGTGCAGAAATTACATAGGGAAAAGAATTTGGAACCTTATTTTTCCAATACGCTATTTTTAATTCTACCTCCTCTTGGTTAGAGGTATCGATTTTATTAATTAATAAAATAACAGGTATTTTAGTTTCAATAATACGTTTAAAAAAAGCTTCATTTTTTAATTCCTTTTCTCCGATTTCTACCATGTAGATTAATATGTCTGCATCATCAAAAGCAGATTTCACAAAATCCATCATAGACTCCTGAAGCTGATAGGCGGGTTTTAGAATACCTGGAGTATCTGAAAAAACGATTTGATGATGTTCACCATTAACAATACCTAAAATTCGATGTCTAGTAGTTTGTGCTTTTGATGTAATGATTGATAGTTTTTCTCCTACCAAAGCATTCATCAAAGTTGATTTACCAACGTTTGGATTTCCAATAATATTTACAAAACCTGCTTTGTGTGTCATGAAGCAAAGATATATTGTTTTTTATGGATTTATTTATAATTCCTATAAACTTGTAAGCCAACAAACTACCCTTAATCTAATAAAATAATTAGGTTTTTTTGGTGGTTGGACTTTTTTTGCAGTATCTTTGGGGTTTAAATCGCGGGATAGAGCAGTAGGCAGCTCGTCGGGCTCATAACCCGAAGGTCGTTGGTTCGAGTCCAACTCCCGCTACTACACAAGACGGACTAGTATTTTTACTAGTCCGTTTTTTATTGGAATCATCCTTACCTCTTGTAAATAAATGGATTAACCTAAATATAGGGTTCAAATTTGAGGTTCGATATGTTCTGTCGTTCGGGTCTATGACTATTCCCTCTGGAAACAGTAATTTTTGAAGTGATAATTTGGTCTCATATTCTCCAGATACCCATATTTTACTGAGGTTTCTACTGAATTCAATCAATTCTGAAACCTTCTTATCCAGGTTCGATATTTTAATTTGAAAATCGTCCAATTTTTCTTCAATTTCTACCAATTCGGATGTTACAGGACCAATAAAACGATTGTATAATTCTTTATCTATTTCACCAAATGCAAATCGACTATCCAAAGTTTCTTTTTTAGTTTTTAACTCTTTAAATCGTTTTTTAAGAACTATTTGGTCTTGATAGATTCTCGAACTTTGACCATTCACTGTAATCTTTATCTGTTCTTTAAAAACTTCTTCTAAATCTTCTTTTAATGCAAAATTCAAGAGAAGATTTTGAAAAATATTGTGAAGACCCTCCTTCATTGACTTTTTGGAAGTATTTGCATTCATATCCTTTGATTTACACTCAGAATTTAAACACTTATAGTAGTCGAATAATTTTTTTGCCTTATAACCAGTCATTTTAGAACCGCAGCATCCACAATAGAGTTGATTTTGTAAAGGTCTGTCCTGTTGCACAGTGTAAGGTTTGTATTCGTTTTTTGGTTTTGTATCAAATCTATCATTTATGATTTTAAAATCCTCTTTAGAGACGAGTCTTTCCCAATTACCTTCTATAATTTCTCCATTTAAGAAGGAATTTTTGTGAATACCACAATAAAATGGATTTCTCCACATTGCACTGACAGTTTGTTTTGAAAGTTTAAGTCCACGTATTGATAATTTTTGTCTGATTTGATAATCAGGTACGTTTTGAAGCTTCCAATCCCATGCTAATTTTAAAAGTTTTCCTTCACTATTAATCTTAAGCTCCTGAATTCCTTGCACAAACTTTGGGTTCTTTACTTTTGGACCATAATGATCATAACCTCTAGGTGCTTTTCCTAACCAATTTCCACTTTTAACAAAGCGTTTCAGTCCTGGTATTGTATGAGTTAATCGCTCTACATTTTCTTTTCTCGCATGTATTAAAGAATAATGAATTTGTATCTCTCCCTCTTCTGTAGTGGTATCTAATTCAGTTGATACCTCGATTAGGTGAACACCTTGATTTCTTACTAAATCATTGACAAGTCCAATTGCGCTTCCTCCACTTCTTGAGAATCGACTCATTTTATAAATCATTATTGCGAATGGTTTTTGTCTACTTTGTTTTACTTCATTGATTAGTTTCATAAATTCCTTACGGGTAAAATCATTTTTCGCAGATTCGTAAGTGTTTCCAAACTCATTGGTAATCTTATAATTCTTTTTCTCGGCCAACCGTTTTGCAGATATTATCTGATTTTCCAAACTGTGGTTTGAATCAAATTGTTGTTTGGATGATACCCTAGTGTAGACCCAAACTTGATTATTTTTTTCTTTTTGAGGTTCACTCTTTATGAACCTTTTGAAATATTCGTTATTCATTATTTTAAATTGTTGTGGTTGCAAACAATGCAACTCAGATTATACAAATGATTTATGATATCCATGACATTTTCATCAGGTGTGTCATGATCACCTGTTATTAGTCGAAATTTCTCAATTGAGATTTTCGATTCTCCAGAATTTTCCAAAATAATAGAGTATTACTCTACCCACACAAATATTACTTGAGTGGTTTATACCATCTGGCGTTATCCATGGATTTTATTGATAACATACCTTAACCCATTTACTCATGGAAGGGTTATTCCATTTGCTATGCTATAAAAAATATTCGACCTACACTGCATCAAAGTTTTCTCATTTACCTATTGATGTACATTGATTTTAATCTTCTATATGTCTTTTACATTATCGTTGAGGATATTGTTTATAGACAGGTGTTTAGTTAATATTGATTTATTATTTCATTTAATATTTCTTCGTGCGACGGTTTTATGATGTAACGAATCTTGTTAAGATTCCGCAGTAGTTGTTCCCATTCATAATCCATAATGGACTCATGTGATGTAAGATAAAAACTATATTTTTTCTTCGCTTCGTAGTAACCATCGTCATATCCACTATCGTACTTATGCTGACAACCATACTCCATATCCATTTCAATAAACTCAGGTGTTACTTCGATGTATTGATATTTAGTGTAAATAAAATATGATTCATCTATCAACGGAAATGTATGTAGCAATTCAATTTCAAATTCATCTTCCTCCGAAAAATTGGTCATGAATTCTTTCTCGTCAAATTTTGGATCGTTTAGATGCTGATCGGTGCCGCCAACGGCAAAAAATTCTTCTTTTATCATAAACTTATAACTCTTTTATTTTACTGATTATCGCATACATTCTGTATGAATTGTATCATTTGAATTGATATCTGTAGATATTGTTCTCTCATCAGTATTTATTCAAAATATTGTCAATGATTATCTCATCTTCTGTAGAAATAACATTTCTCACATTTACAATCTTAAAAAGTCTATTTCTTAATGTAGGTTCTGCAAGGCTCCAATCTCCTATTTCAAAAAATTCATAATCGAGTTTTGCTAATTCATATGCTAAATCATACCCCTGTGATCTGCCGATTTCTATGCATCGATTTTCAATTCTTTTAATATCCAAATTGGAGTAGCTACTATTATTTCTATGGATCTTTAGCATGTTTATCTCTTTAGAAGAGATCACCTTTTCTACATTAATATCATTTATCATTTTTTCGTCATATGTTCTGTAGATATAATCCATAGAATGGTATAAATTTTCATCTATTGTCTGCTCATGAAATTCATTGATTTTCGAAACTTCCACCTCTATTAAAGATTCAAATTCATCGTCTGAAATAAAATTGGTCATGAATTCTTTCTCGTCAAATTTTGGATCGTTTAGATGCTGATCGGTGCCGCCAACGGCAAAAAACTCTTCTTTCGTCATAATTGTATAATGATATAATTGTTATAATATGTAACTGACTATCAGTTACTTAAATAAAATATAAAGAAAAAATTTCTGGAAGTCAAGTCCCTAATAATACTTATGTAAAATTTCATCTAAAATTCGTTCATCGTCAATAGAGATTCGATATCGAATCTTATCTAATTTCTGGATTTTCTCATGCCAAAGTTGGTCACTTAGTGATCTAATTATAGGTCCCTCTGCCTCCTCTTCAATTTCCTTTTTTGCTTTTTCATAACCCTCTCTGAGATATTTTTCTTTCAATTGATCCTGCTCATTTTTTTCACGATCTAATTTTTCTTTTACCAGTTCTAATCGTCTGTCTTCCTTTTTTCTCTTTTCATCGGTTGATAAACACGTCATTTCATATATTTTTATGATACTTTCTCCAGAGTCAAGTCGATTAAAATAGTGCGTTCCCATCGATTCATTATTTAAATACGTCTCATAGATTTTGATAAGTCTTCGAAGAGTTGATGGTGAAAAATTTAAACTCAATATGGAACAAGCGAGATGGAATCGATCTTTTGCTACCTCACCGAAATCATCAATTGAATTTAACGGTCCCAGTTCAACTCTTTTCTTTCCTTGTGAAGTGCCAATTAAATGAAGTAAGTGATATGCAGACTGGGCCATCTCCAGATAGGAACGTTTGATACGGGTGTTTCGAAGTAATGACTCTAAAATAACATCTGCATCAGTAATTGAAATCTCTTGTACTGGTGCAGTTTCAATCTCTACATTATTAGTCAATAAAGTCTGATACCGTACATATCCATCAATAATGTAGTACTTATGGTTTTCCCTGATTACTTTAAGAGGTTCTATGATCCCATATATCTTAATCGATGGTAAAAACTTCTTGAATTGTTCTGGGTTTATACTTGATTTTATCCCAATTAGTTTTGGGTGTAGTTCTAATGTCTCAAGTGGGACATTTTTGATAATGATATTCATTTGTTGTCAGTATTAACAACATCTAATCCTACTGCACCTATGGTGGTTCAGATTAGTTTATTCCCTCCACAAAGGAGATCAAGTAAATTATAAAGAAAATAATCGAGAAAGTCAACCTCTTATCACGTGATAGGAAGTGATAGCAGCTTGATTTCAAATTTTAATTTCCGTATATTTTTAGTACGTGGGGTGTAATGATGCAGATTAGATCCCAATACGTATTAGCAAGTTTTATCCATTTTCAAGCGGCCGCTGCATCGGTTTTAGAGATGGATCAATAGTTTTATGTTTTCGCTATATGAGGGTAAAATAAATAATAAAATTCCCTCCAAAACAATCGATTTTAACACCTTAATTACTATTGTTAAAACCAATCCGTACAAAAGAGATTATAAGGTCATTAGAACTCATAAGAAAGGGGATATACAGTACAATCAAGGTAAAAAAGAACTTGTTCGGTGTCACCCAAATTGTGTGCTCAAGTATAATTCTATTAGTGGACCAGATTTTGAAAAAAACTATGAAATAGGTTCAGGGTACATCTACTTAGATATTGATAATCTTAATAACCCTATTGAATTTAAAAAAGAGTTCATTTTAAAGTATAAAGAGGTGGTTTCAATGGTATGTTTATCCAGCGGCGGTAATGGTTTGTCTGTTTTGGTGAAAATCAATCATTTGATTACTTCCAAACATGAGTATAAATGTATCATAGACTTCTTAAAATCTCAATACTTCCGAGATGTAGAATTTGACAGAGGGTCAGATAAATTATCTCAGATGTGGTTTATTTCTCATGATCCAAATGTGTTTGTAAATACAGAGGTTTGTATTGATGTAACTGAAGGGTTAAAGTGCGTAGATCAAGGTATTATCCATAGGGTTGTTAGTAATAATACACTGTTCTACGCACTTGAAAAAGAGATAATGTATTTATCCATTGCTGATATCAATTCGAATCTGATTACCAGAACCAAGTACAATAACAAAAAGGCTATTGATATCGAAACTGTTCCCTGGACTGATATCAAAATCCCCAGAGTTATTAAAGATGGTAATAAAAGAAGAATATACACCAGGTTGATCCATTCACTATTCCATTTAAATCCTGAAGTAGAACCCAAATATGTATTAGGTTATATCTATAATGTCAATAGAAATTGTGCTGATCCAAAGATGAGTTATAAAGACTTATTATCCCTATTCAATATGCAGTATGGATATATCAAAAGTGATCATTATAAGTATCAAAATTATAGATACAAGACTTTACATATTAGTCCTGATGCAAAATTAACTTCAAGTCAGAAGTCAATTATTGCCAACAAGGTAAATGGGTGTATTAGAAAAAATAAGACCAAATCAGTGATTGCCGCTGCAATCAATCAGTTCTCTAACAAGGAGAAGGATTATTCTGTGTCATCTATTAGTAAAACGACTGGTGTGAGTCGAAAAACGGTTGGTCTTTACATTAATAACTTAGATCCAATTGATATTGATGCTCTAATTAATCAACTGACCAGAGATATTAAGTAGTGTTTTTCTACGTATTACACTATTTATTGTTAAACCCATTTAGATATGAAAAAAGACGTTATGATTTCACTGCGATTAACGCCAAATCAATATGTTACTTTATTGGAAACATTGGTGAGAGAGAAAAAATCTAAATCACAATTTATTAGAGAATCCATTGAACATTCCCTGTTAAAAATCAACACTAAAAATTGTCGGAAAAAAGAGATTTTAAAGTGGATCGATGAACTTTAAGTCGTCCGACAGGAAGTTTAGTTCTTGATATAATAGATCAGGATTTGGTTTCAAATTTAATTGGCACAAAGACTGTTGGGATATTGTACCGTTTGTAAACTAACTACAGTTTTTAATTATTTTTCAAGTAGACCTTCGTAAGTGTTTCACCCATAGTGTTACATAGAATTTCCTGTGGGTGTTGCGCCAATGAGAATTGTTCCAATTGATCATGGTAGAGTTTTGATTTTGACTCTGATGTAATCAGGTAATAATGAAAATACTCATGGATGACGGTATTGATTAGTTCTCTACGTATGACATTGTTATCCCTGTAAATAGTGATTGTATTGTTGTAGAAACAATACTCACCGGCCAAATGAGATTTACCCTCAACTAAAGTCAGTAGTGGTTTTTGTTTTCTAATTGGATATAGTTCTAAACACCAATTCAAAACATCATTTGCCAACTCATGTTGCCAGTCTTCACCGTCACCAGTCAAAAATTTAATTAGCTCATATATCAAGTTCAAAATGAACAACCCTCCAACAACAGAAAAATAAATTATGAAAAAGGTATCCATTACAAATGACGTTTAACTTTAGTAATAGTATTCACATGAAGACCCGTAATCTTAGCTACCTCAATATTTTTATATCCTTTTCTGAGTAAGTCTAACGCCTTTTTATTTTGTGGTTTTGATAAAAACTTAATTGGGTCTTCATTAGATCCAGGTTTTCTTCCAAGATATTTTGTTGGATCTAATTTAGCCAACTCAATACCCTCACGTTGACGTTCTTTTGAAAGTTTTCGTTCCATCTCAGCGACCACTCCAAGAATTGATATTATCATTTTAGAGATTGGATTTTCCTCTTTGTCTTCATTGAGTGTGCATAGACCCTGCGATAAAAAATTTACAGGGATTCCTCTCTCAGTGGTGTAATGAATAAAATTTATAATATCTCTGAGGTCACGACCGCAACGATCAATTTGCCAAACAGAAATTGACTTGATCAATTGTCGATCTATAAGGGTTTTTAAGGTTGAACCCTCGGGTCTTTCAAAAATTGGAATGGCTCCTGAACATTTATCTTCAATAACTTTATCAAAATCATCCTCTTTTACTCTTTGCCGATCCGTTTTCTGATCTACGCTCGAAACTCTTGTATATAATATTGAAATACTCATAATTCTAAGGTTTACCTATCTATACCCTAAAATTATAGCAGCAACACCCCTCATGCAGCATAAAACCTATATTTTATCGCTATGAAAACACTCACAAATTAAAGTGTGCGCTATTATTGTGATTAATGGATTTTGCCGATTAAAATTGGTGAAGGATCATACCGTGGGGGACCCCCCCTGCAGGACCCCCTCCGGTATCCCCCCTTTAAATAAGGGTTTTTTGGTGTCTGTACAGGGGGCTCAATGCCCCGTCCCGGATTTTTCCGGAATTTTTTGGAAAAAATCGAGTTTTTAAAAAATAAATTTTTTTCAGATTTTTTAGAGAAAATCAGTTTTATACCTGTAGTAGTTTCTCAAGGAT
>JAYOAM010000018.1:0-15546 GCA_038104255.1 Flavobacterium sp.
TTGTAGCTCAGTTGGTTAGAGCATCGGTTTGTGGTACCGAGGGTCGTGGGTTCGAATCCCATCTTCTACCCAAAATACAAAGCCTTTTCATTTATGAAAAGGCTTTTTTTGTTTTTATTATTTGGCAGGGACAAGTTTTTCTTTTAAACTCTCTGATGTGAATGATTCATTATTTTTGATTAGCTCTTCCGGTGTACCTTCAAAAATTAATTGCCCTCCTTTTTTTCCACCTTCTAAACCTAAATCAATGATGTAATCTGCACATTTTATCAATTCAATATTATGCTCAATTACTATGATCGAATGTCCTTTATCTAATAAGGCATTAAAGGAGGCTAATAATTTTTTAATATCATGAAAATGTAGGCCAGTTGTAGGTTCGTCAAAGATAAATAATGCTTTATCTTTTGTATTTCCTTTTACTAAGAAAGAAGCTAATTTAATACGTTGAGCTTCACCACCAGATAAAGTAGAGGATGATTGACCCAATTGAACATATCCCAAACCAACATCTTGAAGAGGCTTTAGCTTATTTGCAATTTTTATTTGTTCATTTTCTTTGAAAAAAGTTACCGCATCGTCAATTGTAAAATTTAAAATATCATCAATGTTTTTACCCTCAAAATTAACCTCAAGAACTTCTTTTTTAAATCGCTTACCCTCACAGCTATCACATTGTAAATGCACATCAGCCATAAATTGCATTTCAATAGTTACATTTCCTTCACCTTTGCAAACTTCACATCGACCACCATCTACATTGAATGAAAAATGTTTTGGTTTGTAATTTCTAATTTTTGAAATTTTTTGAGATGCCAATAGTCCTCTAATGTCATCATATGCCTTGATATAAGTTACGGGATTTGATCTAGAAGAACGTCCAATAGGATTTTGATCAATAAATTCAATATGTTTTATTTGACCAAAATCTCCGATAATGTCAGAGTGTTGTCCAATTTTATCCCCATAGCCTAACATTTGTTTTTGCATGGCCGGATATAATATTTTTTTTACAAGTGTACTTTTTCCACTTCCTGAAACTCCAGTAATCACAGTTAAGCTGTCTAAAGGAAATTTTACATCTATGTTTTTTAAATTATTTTCTCTAGCACCAATAATCTGAATATAATTTTTAAAACCTCTCCTTTTGGCTGGAATTTCTATTTCAAATTCTTCTGTTAGATATTTAGCAGTTAATGAACTAGACTTTAAAATATCTTTAAAATTACCCTCGGCTACTATTTCTCCTCCGAATGTTCCAGCTTCAGGACCTATGTCAATGATGTAATCTGCTGCTTTCATAATATCCTCATCATGCTCAACAACAATAACGGTATTTCCTAAATTTCTTAAATCTTGTAATACTTTAATAAGTCTTTTGGTGTCTCTAGGATGCAACCCTATACTTGGTTCATCTAAAATATACATTGAACCCACTAGACTGCTTCCCAATGAAGTTGCAAGATTAATACGTTGACTTTCTCCTCCAGAAAGTGAATTTGAAGTTCGGTTTAATGTCAAGTAATTTAAACCAACATTTTTCAAAAAGTCTAAGCGATTATTAATTTCAGTCAACAAACGCTTTCCAATATTTGTTTCATAGGGAGTTAATTTTAATTGTTTGAAAAATATCGATAATTCGTCTAGCGGTAAGGTAACTAAGTCTGATATTGTTTTATTTCCAACTTTTACATAGTTAGCTTCTTTTCGTAATCTTTTACCATCACAGGTGGTGCAAATTGTTTTACCTCTGTAACGAGATAATAGGACTCTATTTTGTATTTTGTAACTCTTCTCCTCAAGTTTTGAGAAAAAGTGATGAATACCATTAAAGCTTTTATTGCCTTTCCAAACTAGATTCTTTTGCGCTTCGGTAAGCTCAAACCAGGGTTTGTGAATTGGAATATCAAATTTATAGGCATGTGTAATTAATTCCTCCTTATAATGTCTGTAAGACTCTGATCTGAATGGGTATATGGCATCATTGTATATTGAAATTCCTGTATTTGGTATCACCAAATTTTCATCAATTCCAACCACATCACCATAACCTTCACAAGTAGTACAAGCCCCATAGGGATTATTGAAACTAAAGAAATGTGTATTAGGTTCGTAAAATGTCATTCCATCCAATTCAAATTTGTTATTAAATTCAGTTAAAGTATCGTTAGATACTTCTTGGATAATACAAACTCCATTACCTTCAAAAAAAGCAGTTTGGACAGCATCAGACAAGCGATTATAAAAATCTTCATCGTTTTTGACAACAACTCTATCAACTACAAGTTTTAGGTCATCATATTTTTTTTTATGTGTAGGTAAATCATCTATGCGATAAATTTCATCTTCATATTTAACACGAGCATATCCTTGTTGAGACAAAACTTTTAAAACAGTTTTTATATCTCTATCTTCATTAATTGTTATTGGACAAAGTAATAACAACTTCGTTTTTTCCTTAAAAGTTTTGATAAAATTTGTGACATCTGTGACTGTATGTTTTTTAACAATTTCGCCTGAAATAGGTGAGAAGGTTTTACCAATTCTTGCATATAATAATTTGATATAATCATAAATTTCAGTAGAAGTTCCAACAGTGGATCTTGGATTTGTAGAATTCACCTTTTGCTCTATAGCAATTGCTGGAGAAATTCCTTTTATGAAATCTACTTTTGGTTTGTTTAGTTTTCCAAGGAATTGACGTGCATAGGACGATAAACTTTCCACATATCTTCTTTGTCCTTCTGCATATAAGGTGTCAAAGGCAAGTGAGGATTTTCCAGAACCGGACAAACCTGTAATTACTACTAGTTTATTTCTGGGAATGATGACATCAATATTTTTTAAATTGTGAAGTTTAGCACCTTTTATAATGATGTTTTCTTTTGGACTTACACTTGATAAATCTTTATTCATATAATTCTAAAGCAAGTTATAAAAATAATGATTTTTTCACTTTTAATTTAAAAAGATTTAATTAAAAAATATTTTTTATATTTGTTGAATAACCTCAAATTGTACATTTATAGAATAAAATTACTTTTTAATTTATTGAAATAACGGAAAGATATATCTCTTCCATAAAGTAATTTTATAATGTATAAAAATATTGTCCCAGACAGTACCCTAGTCACAAATTATATTCAAGGTTGCGAAGCAAGCCTAGAAATTCTGATTAAAAAACACAAACAGCGTCTTTATAGCTTTATATATAGTAAAGTTCAAGATAGAGAAATAACAGAAGATGTTTTTCAAGACACCTTTATAAAGGTTATCAGAACTTTAAAACTCGGAAACTACAACGAACAAGGAAAGTTTCTTCCATGGGTTATGCGAATTTCACACAATTTAATAATTGATCATTTCAGGAAGTCTAACAGGATGCGTTCATTTAAAAATACAGACGATTTTGATATATTTTCAGTAATAAGTGATGGTTCTTTAAATGCTGAGAAACAATTGATTAAGGATCAAGTTTTGTCTAATGTTAAAGAATTAATACAGGAGCTTCCTAACGATCAAAAAGAAGTATTAGTTATGAGGATTTATAAAGACATGAGTTTTAAAGAAATTAGTGAAAATACAGGAGTAAGTATTAATACGGCTTTAGGAAGAATGCGCTATGCTTTAATTAATTTGAGAAAAATAATACAAGAAAACAAAATTATTTTGCTGGATTAACAATATTTATAGAATGCTTCCGTTAGTATTTTTAAATAAAATAATTATACTGTATGAAGCAACTTTACTCTAAGAAGTCTTCTGATTTTCAGGAGCAACCAAAAAAAGAAACAGTTCAATATTTGATTAATTTTTCCAAGTCACTATCAGTTGTAAAAACATTATCAAATATCAAAATTGAATTGAATTTGAATTAAGTTTAAAAAACCTTGACACGAGTCAAGGTTTTTTTTGCTTTAATTGTTTTTATGATATTCATTTAAAACTTTTTTTCTACCAATTGTACTGGTAATGATATCTTTTTTTAAATCCCATCCTCTTGCAGGTGAGTATTCTCTTCCATACCAAATAATTTGTAAATGTAAATCATTCCATAGTGCTTTAGGAAATAATCTTTTAGCATCTTTTTCAGTTTGAATTACGCTTTTTCCATTTGTTAAATTCCATCTATATAATAAACGGTGTATATGAGTATCAACAGGAAATGCAGGAATTCCAAATGCTTGACTCATTACAACACTAGCAGTCTTGTGTCCAACGGCAGGAAGCTCTTCAAGCCCTTCAAAAGATTTGGGGACTTCACCATTATATTTTTCAATTAATATTTTTGATAACCCGTAAATACCTTTTGATTTCATTGGAGATAATCCACAAGGTCTTATAATCTCCTTAATTTCATCAACTGTCATTTTTATCATATCAAACGGATTGTCTGCTTTAGCAAACAATAGGGGTGTTATTTTATTAACACGAACATCTGTACATTGAGCCGAAAGTAACACTGCTATTAATAGGGTGTAAGGGTCTTTGTGATCCAATGGAATTGGAATTTCAGGATATAATTTTTGTAATGAGTTAATTACAAACTGTACCTTTTCAGCTTTTGTCATATTTATGTTAAAATAAAATTTATAAACACAAAGTTACAAAGTAGCATTTATATTATAATCAGTCTTTCGTATCTTTGACGTATATAAAATTAATATGAATACATTAAAAGTAGGAGACAAGGCTCCAAATTTTGAATCAAAGGATAATCAGGGTATTTTAAGGAAATTGAGTGATTACACTGGTAAGAAGTTAGTTGTTTTCTTTTACCCTAAAGCAAGTACACCAGGTTGTACTGCAGAAGCTTGTAATCTTAGGGATCATTATCATACATTTCAAGCTAAAGGTTATGAAATTTTAGGGGTGAGTGCAGATTCTGAGAAAAGACAACACAATTTTGCTCAAAAATATGAACTTCCATTTCCTTTATTAGCAGATGAAAATCATCAAGTCATTAATGGTTTTGGGGTTTGGGGACCAAAGAAATTTATGGGTCGTGAGTATGACGGTATTCACAGAACTACTTTTGTGATTGATGAAAATGGAATAATTGAAAACGTGATATCTAAGGTAAAAACAAAAGATCATGCTTCTCAATTATTGTAATTAAGATCTCTTATTTCCTTAAAATTTCACACCAATTCTTAGATTTAAAATCCTTCCGGAAAGGTAATTGGGTACACCAAACTGATTTTTTGTTGCAGCATCTCTTACCCAAGTGTTGGTAATTGAATTTTGAATGTCAAACATGTTGAATAGCTCTAAACCTGCAGTAAATTCTTTAAATTTACTAAAAATTCCAGAAGAAAATCTCTTTTTACTATCTGTAAAAACATACATAACCCCTAAATCTGCACGTTTATAATCTCTTAGTCTGTTTTGGAAATTATATGGATCTGCATAGGAGGGAGCTCCTCCTGGAACACCAGTATTGTAAACTAAATTTAAATAGGCTTTCAAATTGGGTAAATTTGGGACATAATCCTGAAACAAAACCCCCAATTTAAACCGTTGATCAGAAGGTCTTGCAATATATCCACGATTGTCGATATTTTCCTCAGTCTTTAATATTCCTAGACTAATCCAACTTTCATTTCCAGGAACAAACTCACCGTTTAACCTTACGTCTATTCCAGTTGCATATCCCTCTGCATTATTGTTGGCTTGATACCTTATCCTAACATTATCTACACTATATGGATTTATATGAGTTAAGTTTTTGAAATAAATTTCTGTCGTTAATTTAAATGGTCTATCCCAAATTGTAAAGCTGTAATCACTCCCTAATACCATATGAACAGATTTTTGAGCCTTTATGTTTGGAATAATTTCTCCTCTGAAATTACGTAGCTCTTTGTAAAAAGGGGGTTGATAATAAACACCACCTGAAATTCGGAATAGCATATCTTTTTCCCAACTAGGTTTGATAGCAAATTGAGCTCTTGGACTAAAAACAAACTGATGTGTACTATTTTCTTGATTGGCATAAACTGACCACAGATGCCCGCGTACTCCAAAATTCCACCATACTTTATGATCTCCAATAAAACCCTTTTTACTATATTGAAAATAACCAGACAATCTATTTATAGATAAATTATTTTCTGCTCTGATGTTTTGAAATGGTTCTATAGGACCTGTAAAAGGAGTATAGGGCTGGTCATTAATGATACTTAAGTTAAGAGGCCTAATTGAAAATCCTACAGAATCAATGATTTCCCATTCTCGAATTCGATCTTTAATATTCTCTGATTGATACTTAATTCCGAAATCTATTTGATTTTCATTTTTTTTATAAATTCCCCTAACTTGAACGTTAGTAATTAAAGCATCTAAATCATTTCTTGAATGGTTTAATTGAGATCCAATTCCCTCAGAAAAGGTGACATCACCAAATGTCTCTGATCCTATATTTGAATCTACTTCACCTAGGTTATAGGATGCAGCAATGTCAAAATATTCTTCCTCCTGAGTGTTGAATGCACTAATGGTAGTCGTAATCTCAAGATTTTCGTTTACTTTATAATTAGCACTTAATGCACTAAATGCGGTAAGATATGTGTCTTTTTCTTGTCCATCATAAAATACAATTAATTCTAAAGGATCAGAAACAGTTCCAAACCTTGTTCTTCTTGTTACAGGTTGATAATCATATTTATTTACTGAAAAGTTTCCTAAGAAATTTAAACTTAGTTTTTCATTATTTTTATAGGATAAAAAAGCTTGTACGTCAGTAAAGCGAGGTTTAAAATTTGTCTCAACTTGCTTTGAATTAACGAATAAACTATTATCTCTGTATCTAATTCCTGCAATAGCAGTTAATTTATCATCTAGAAAAACATCTTCAATTGTTATACTACTTTCTAAAAGGCTAGCTTTGATTGTGGAAGAAAATTCAGTTGGTTTCCTGTAAGTAATATCTAATACCGAGGAAAGTTTATCACCATATTTAGCTTGAAAACCACCAGCGGAAAAATTTATATTTTGAACCATTGTTGAATTCACAAAACTTAAACCTTCTTGCTGACCAGATCTAACTAAAAAAGGGCGATAAATTTCTATTCCATTCACATAGACCAAGTTTTCGTCAAAATTCCCTCCTCTAACATTGTATTGTGTACTTAACTCATTATTATTACTTACTCCAGGTAAAGTCATTAAAAGCGTCTCTACTCCAGAATTCGCTCCAGGAATTCTTTGAATATCTTTAGCATTTAGTTTTGTTATTCCTTGCGCATCTTTTGTTTCATTTTTTAAAACAACTTCCTCTAAAACTTCATTTTCCGATATCAGTACAGGAGAAAAACGAATTATATTTCTTTTTTTACTAAAGAACTCTTTTGTGAGCGTTTTATAGCCTACATGACTAAATTTTAATGTAATCTTAATATTTACAGGAATTCGAATTTGATAAAAACCACTGGAATTTGTCGTAGTTCCAGTTTCTCCGTATCTCACAGAAACATTTTCAATAGAATTATTGTCAGAGTCTTTAATAAAACCTTTAACAATTGAAGTTTTTTGACTCCATATTAATGTGGGAAATAAAAATAATATTAGTAAAATTTTCTTCACAAAGTGAGTATTTTATTTTTTGTAAAACGTAGAATTATAGGTATTCGTATTTCCTACGTTGTCATAGACTACAAGTTTAAAGATATGTTTACTTCCTACCAATTTTTTATCCTTAAAATCATAAGTTAATTTTTTCTTTTTTACATCATATTCCATTAATATCCATTCATCATCTATATAGGCCTCATAAGATTTTATACCAGATTCTGAATCTGATATTTTAATAGTCAAATATCTTAAACGACTCACCCAGTCATTATTTTTAAAATTAGGATTATAAATTTTAGGTTCTTGATTGTCAATTAGTAAGCCATATTTTCCTAAAGTTTTAGTTGTAGTAAATAATTTATCTAATTTTTTTCTTGTATCCATGTAATATGGATATTTTTTGTTATTCATATTTGCAATATAAATATTACTAACTTCAGAATTTTTGTACATAGTACTATCAAAAGTAATTGTGAATTTTTTATCTAATGGAATTGTGGGTTTATGAATGTTTGCAATTTTATCATCAACAGAAAAATTTAAAAATACATCTTTATAAAAAGTTTTTTTTGGAAACGCTATTGTTACTCCGTTTTTAGTAAACTTTTGAAATTTATCTTTAACAATTTTAAAATCAGTACTATCTTTTACTTGATTCATTATGGATTCACTTTTTACTCCAACTACAGGGATTTTAAGAGAGGAACTATTGCCTTCAAAATCTTTTGCTATAATTTCAATTTGATAATTTAAACCCTCATCTATAGTTATAATTCCATCTTCTATTAGTCCCCTATAAATACTAAGTTTATTCTCTTTGTCTCTAAAGGTCTTTTGAATTCTATTCTTATATTTAGAATAATATTCATAGTCTATAAGCAGATTTATAAATTTACTTTCAGAAAATGAAAACGTTTCAACATTGTGATAATATTGTCTTTTTCCGTTGATTTTCATTTCAAGACTATAAATACCATTTTTATTTAATTCTTTTCCTAATAAATCATAAACATTAATACCCAAGCCTATTTTTCCAGAAGCGCTTATTCTATTTGTGATATAGTTGTTTGAAGAGTCTTTTTTTATAGATAAACTTTGACGTTTTAAACTTCTATTTATTCTTGAATTAGAACCGATTGGATAGGCGATTAGTTTTTTTATTTTTGGAGCTATAGAATCTTGAATTTTTATTCCAAATAATAATGGATTAATAATTTTTTCTGTTTTGGTATTTCTTATTTCATAATGCAAATGTGGTGCAACAAACCCACCAGTTCTTCCAGAATAGCCAATTATTTGGCCTTTAGTGACTTTAATTTGATCTTTTTTTAGAAAAATATTACCAGTTTCATAACTCTTTTTTTCATATTGTATGTTTTTAACATATTCTTGGATTCCATCACCAAACTTATGTAAGTGCGCATAAACTGTTGTAAATCCATTAGGATGATTTATGTAGATAACCTTTCCATACCCCCAAATAGCGACCTTTATTCTTGATATATAACCATCTGCTGTAGCATAAACGGGTAAACCTACTCTACGATTTGTTTTAATATCTATTCCTGCATGAAAATGATTGTTTCTTAATTCGCCAAAAGTTCCAGCAAGACGAAGAGGGATATCTAATGGATTTCTGAAATAGTCAGATGGATAGAGAGTTTGTGCAACAGAGGTAAAGCTTATTAGGTATAATAAAAAAATGGTTTTTTTCAAATTTCAATAATTTTTCACCAAATTAAGAAAACTATTTAAATCAATTAACTATGAATTTTAAATATTTTTATCTGTTTTTTTATTAAATCTATAAATAGTTGTCTGTTAAAAAACAGAATGTTAACTTTGAGCTATAGTTTTTATTTAAAAGTTTAATGAGTAATACTTCTGAAGCAGTTCATTTATTAGAAGAAAAATTAAAAAATTTACTTTCTAATTATGATTTTTTATTAAAAGAAAATCAATTACTACTTCAGAATTCGTCAAAATTACATCATGAACTTTTGGAAAGTAAGCAATTATTAGAACAACGAGAAAAAGAATATAAGTTGCTCAAAATTGCTAAAACTATAGAAGGTAGTAATAATAGTACAAGAGATACTAAATTTAAAATAAATGCTTTAATTCGAGAAATCGATAAATGTATCGTTCAATTGAACGAATAATATAATTTATTTGTATTGTGAGTAAATTAAAGATTAAATTGGTAATAGCGGGTAGATCCTATCCTTTGAGTGTTAATAACACCATTGAAGAAGAAGGTATGAGAAAAGCAGCTACAAAAATTAATCAACTTATTAGTAATTACGAAAATAATTATGCTGTGAGTGACAAACAAGATGTTCTAGCCATGTGTGCATTACAATTTGCATCTAAACTTGAAATATCTTCCTTAGATACAAAGGAAATTAATAATGAAGCAATTGATAAAATCAATGAACTAACCAAAATGGTTAGCGATTATTTAGAATAAGTACTCTTCCAATAAATTAATACACTGCCTACATTAGTTATTTGTTTGATAAACTCAACACGAAACTATTATGAAGGACAAGTCTTAGTTGCTAAAGCAAGCCTTAGATATTGAATTTTTATCCAATATCAAGAGGATCCTTGATCTACTAGTTAGTTCTATACATGTCATAATGGAGTTTATAAAAACCTTACTATTGTAGGCTTTTTATAGAAACAAATCAAAATTATGGACCAAATGATATTTCCTGCATTGGCAGGACTAGTAGGAATAATAATAGGATTAATAATAGCAAAATTTTCTGAAAAATCTAAAGCTAACAAAATTTTAAATGCTACAAAAAAAGAGACAAAATCTCTTATCAAAGAAGCTAAAATTGAAGCTGAAGCACTAAAAAAAGATAAAATTTTACAAGCAAAAGAGAAATTTATAGAATTAAAATCTGAGCATGAAAAAGTCATTTTTAGTAGAGAAAAGAAAATTTCAGATATTGAGAAAAGAATTAGGGATAAAGAATCTCAAATTCAATCTGAAGTTGACAAGACGAAAAGTTTAAATAAATCTTTAGAACAAAAAGAAAACGACTATAATAACAAATTAACCTATTTAGAGAAAAAAGAAGATGAAGTATCAAAGCTTCATAAGAGACATGTAGATCTCTTAGAACAGATTTCTGGTTTTTCTGCTGAAGAAGCTAAAAAAGAGCTAGTTAATTCATTGAAAGACGAAGCTAAATCTGATGCTATGGGGTTTGTTCAGAATACATTAGAGGAAGCTAAACTTACCGCCGAACAAGAGGCAAGAAAAGTGGTGCTGAGCACTATCCAAAGAGTAGGTGTTGAACAAGCTGTTGAAAATTGTGTTTCTGTTTTCAACTTAGAATCTGATGATGTAAAGGGAAGAATAATTGGAAGAGAAGGTAGAAATATTAGAGCCTTAGAATCAGCAACAGGTGTTGAAATTATAGTTGATGATACTCCAGAAGCCATTATTCTTTCATGTTTTGATCCTGTCAGAAGAGAGATCGCCAGACTTTCAATGCATAAATTGGTTACTGATGGAAGAATTCATCCAGCCAGAATAGAAGAAGTTGTTGCAAAAACAGAAAAGCAAATCACTCAAGAAATTATTGAGGTAGGTAAACGCACCGTTATAGATTTAGGAATTCATGGATTACATCCAGAACTTATTAAAACTGTGGGTAGAATGAAATACAGATCCTCTTATGGTCAAAATTTACTTCAACATTCAAGAGAAGTTGCAAATTTATGTGGTATTATGGCCTCTGAGCTCGGTTTAAACCCAAAAATTGCCAAGAGAGCTGGTTTACTCCATGATATAGGAAAAGTACCTGATGCTGAAAGTGAATTACCGCATGCGTTATTAGGAATGGAGTGGGCAGAAAAATATGGTGAGAAAAAAGACGTGTGTAATGCAATTGGAGCTCACCATGATGAAATAGAAATGAAAACATTATTCGCACCCATAGTTCAGGTTTGTGATGCAATTTCTGGAGCAAGACCAGGAGCTAGAAGACAAGTTTTAGACTCATACATTCAACGATTGAAAGATTTGGAAGACATTGCTTTTGGTTTCTCGGGTGTTCAGAAAGCTTATGCTATTCAAGCAGGACGAGAATTACGAGTTATGGTTGAAAGTGGAAAAGTAAATGATACTAAAGCAGCTGAACTCTCTTTCAGTATTAGTCAAAAAATACAAAATGACATGACCTATCCTGGTCAAGTAAAAGTTACCGTAATAAGAGAAACTAGAGCTGTTAATGTAGCTAAGTAATTAGTTAAGGTTATAAGTATATTCCTATTGTTAAATATTAATGTTTAACAATAGGATTTTTTTATGATTTTATAGGATGATACTTTTCTACTATTTCTTTTAAATAACTAGTATCTAAATGTACATAAACTTCTGTAGTGGTTATACTTTTGTGTCCTAACATTTGTTGTATAGCTCTTAAATCTGCTCCATTTTTTAAAAGATGAGTGGCAAAAGAGTGCCTTAAAGTATGTGGACTAATTTTTTTATTAAGATTTATTTTAATCGCTAGATCTTTTATTATCATAAAAATCATTTGCCTAGACAATGATTTGCCGCGTCTATTTAAAAATAAAGTATCCTCGTACCCCTTTTTGATAGGTAGATGTGAGCGAATTTCATTCATGTACAACACAATATAATTTTGAGCGCTAAGGTGAATGGGTACAAACCGTTCTTTATTTCCTTTCCCTACAATTTTTATAAAACCTTCATCAAAGAAAAAATCTGAAATTTTTAAATCAATTAATTCACTCACCCTTAATCCGCAGCTGTACATCGTTTCTAACATGGCTCTATTTCTTTCTCCTTCTGCTTTGCTAAGATCTATTGCAGAAATTAAGCTATCGATTTCTTCTTTTGACAAGGTGTCTGGTAATTTAATACCAATTTTGGGTGTTTCAATTAAATCTGTAGGATTAGTTGCTCTGTAGTTTTCAAAAATTAGATAGTCAAAATAACTTCGCAATCCCGATATTATTCTTGCTTGACTTCTTGAACTTATTTCTTTTGCTATTTCATAAATAAATTCTTGAATTAAATCTTCATTTATTTCTATTGGTGAACAAATTATTTGTTTTTTGTCTAAAAAGGTGACAAGTTTTTTGATATCCCTTATATAGCTTTGAATGGTATGTGAGGAAAGACCTCTTTCTATTTTTAAGTAGTGACTGTAATCTAAAATTGATTCATTCCATTTCATAAAATGAAGATAAGATAATTTTTAGATTAAAGATTAGAGTAACTCCACCTTAAGTTACTCCTTTTTTGAAATTAATTAATTTTTTATTACATTTAAAATTATTAACTAAAATTTTTTAAAATGAAAAAATTATTATTATCAATTGCTTTAGTAACTTTTTGTTTTACAGCTAACGCTCAGTTTTCATTGGGTGCAGGGGTAGGAATACCAACTGGTGATGCAGCAGATATAACATCTGTATCTTACAATTTAAATGCGACTTACATGTTTCAAGCAGAGTCAGATTTTAAATTTGGCTTATCTGCTAGTTACTTGGTTTTTTCTGGAAAAACTATTGATTTAGGTGGTTTAGGTGAGTTAGATTTAGGAAACTATTCATGGCTACCAATTGCAACAGTTTTAAATTATAATTTATCAGATAAACTTACTGTTGGATCAGATGTTGGATATGGTATAGGTTTGTCACCTGAAGGTATAGGAGGTGGTTTTTATTTAAGACCTAATTTAAGTTATGCTGTAGGAGATAGAACGTCTTTTAATTTAAATTATTCAACCATTTCAGATGACGGAAGTTTTTCTAGCTTTGGTTTAGGATTAGCTTATCAGTTTTAGATAGCATATCATTAAATATATTATAAAAAGCGGACTATTTAGTCCGCTTTTTTTTAATTATTTCATGTTGCAATGTTCAATTGACAGAATTCAACGAGCATTTTCAATATTACTCCTTTTTTGAAATTAAATTTTTATTTCTTATATTTAAGACTTAATACTAACTAAAACTCATTTTATTATGAAAAAATTATTATTATCAATTGCTTTGGTTTCTTTTTGTTTTTCAGCTAATGCACAAGTAAAATTTGGTGCTAGAGCTGGTCTTAACTTTGCCTCAATGACAGGGGATGATACTGTTGGTTTAGATGGAAGAACATCATTACATCTTGGTATTACAGCAGAAATTGAAATTTCAGATTCTTTTTCTTTACAGCCTGAACTTACATACTCTGGACAAGGTTATACCGCTGATTATGAATTTGATGATTTTGAAAGTGGAACCGTAAGGGGTGAAATTACCGGCAGAGTGAATTATTTAAATCTACCAGTTATGGCAAAATTTTATGTAGCTGAGTCTTTTAGTCTAGAATTTGGTCCTCAGATTGGTTTTTTAATGAGTGCAGAAGAAAACGATTATGATACTTCATATGGTTCTGAAACTTATGACATTAAAGAAGATCTTAAATCAACTGATTTTTCATTAAATTTTGGAGCTGGATATAAATTAGACTCTGGTTTAAATTTTGGTTTAAGATATAATATGGGGTTAACAGATGTTTCTGATAACTCTTTATCTGAAGATGGTACTACTGTGGATATAAAACATGGAGTTTTCCAAGTATCTGTTGGATATACTTTTTAAATTTACACAATCTACTAATAAAAAAAGGGAGCTTTTTAGCTCTCTTTTTTGTTTAATAATGTTGAAATGAACAATTGACAGAAATCAACGAGCACTTTTAACATTACTCCTTTTTTGAAATTCATTTTTTTTCATTATATTTATTATTAGAGCAAATTCTTTTGGAGCATCTTTGCTTTATAAATTTTAATTTTTATAAAATATCATATTTTAATAGTGGACCTCTGGTCCACTATTTTTTTATGAATTAAATTGTACTTTTGTGACATGAAAGTTTTGATAATTAATGGCCCTAATTTAAATTTATTAGGTAAAAGAGAACCTGAAATATATGGTTCACATTCTTTTGAGGATTATTTTAAAGCGCTCCAAAATAAATTTTCAGCTTTAGATTTATATTATTTTCAATCCAATATTGAAGGAGAAATTATAGATAAACTTCATGAAGTTGGTTTCAGTTATGATGGGATCATTTTAAATGCTGCCGCTTACACCCATACCTCTGTTGGTATTGGAGATGCTGTAAAAGCCGTTAGTACTCCAGTTATTGAAGTTCATATCTCAAATGTACATGCTAGAGAAGAATTTAGACATCATAGTTATATAGCTGCTAATGCCAGAGGAGTTATTGCTGGATTTGGGCTTAAAAGTTATGATTTAGCAATTGAGAGTTTTTTATAAATAATGTTTTCAGCAAGTACAAAAATTCAACTTAAAGATGAAATTTAGGGAAGCAACTAAAAATGATCTTCTCCAAATAGTGGAAATGATCGCTGATGATGAACTCGGAAAAACGAGAGAAAATTACCAAATACCATTGCCTGTTGAATATCTAAATGCTTTTGAGAAAATAAATTCTGATGAAAATCAAGAGTTAATTGTTGTTGAAAATGAAGATTTGGAAATAATAGGCACTCTTCAATTATCATTTATCCAATACTTGACTTATCTAGGTGGAATTAGAGCTCAAATTGAAGCGGTAAGAATTAGAAACGATAAAAGAGGGCTCGGAATAGGAAAAATTATGTTTGAATGGGCAATTAATAGAGCCAAAGAACGCAAAGCACATTTACTTCAATTAACGACGGACAAAAAACGACCAAAAGCGATTAAGTTTTATGAGAAATTGGGATTTAAACAATCACACGAAGGAATGAAAATGCACTTTAACTGAAAATATCAATTACATAAACTTACTATCTGCATTAAAACCAGCTTACCCAAAACATCTTACTACAGCCTTAAAATCATTTTTATGTTAGCTCTATCATAGTTTACATGGTCTTCAAGTTTAACTTTTTTAAACCCTACTTTTTTGTATAGATGTATTGC
>JAYOAM010000019.1:0-14840 GCA_038104255.1 Flavobacterium sp.
AATTTCTAATTCTCCTCTATTTGAAGGTTTTACATTTTTAGCAATTTGAATCACTTTATTTGTGTAAAAATATAATCCCACAACTGCATAATTAGATTTAGGATTTTCAGGTTTTTCTTCAATAGAAATTACATTCCCTTTATTATCAAATTCGGCAACACCATATCGCTCAGGATCATTAACATAATATCCAAACACGGTAGACTTTCCATTTAAAACACTTTTATTAGCATTTTTTAATATTCCTGAAAAACCTGAACCATAGAAAATATTATCTCCAAGTACTAAACAAACATTATCATTTCCGATGAACTCCTCACCTAAAATAAAAGCTTGTGCCAAACCATCTGGAGTTGGCTGTTCTTTGTAAAATAATTTTAATCCTATACTAGAACCATCACCAAATAATTTTTGATAATTTGGTAAATCTTCGGGAGATGAAATAATTAAAACCTCAATAATATCTGCTAGCATTAGAACTGACAACGGGTAATAAATCATAGGTTTGTCATACACAGGTAACAACTGTTTTGAAATACCTTTTGTAATAGGATATAAACGAGTGCCACTTCCTCCAGCTAATATTATTCCTTTCATTTTTTTTTATTTATTTCTTTTATCCCTTCTTCAAAGGTATAGGGATTTTTATAATTTAATTTTTCTTTAGTCATCTGATTATTAATTATCAAATCTTTATAAAGTTTTGAATAAAGATTAGGACTTACAATTTCTAATATTTTTTTTAAAAATGGAATTTTAATTATATATATTTTTTGAGTTGATGCAATTAATCTAACAAGTTTAGTTGTACTAACCGATTCATCGTCAGACATTAAAAAAACACCTTCCGATTGTTGAGTTATCACTTGATTTATTCCAAAAGTTAAATTTTTTATGTAAACAAAAGATCTTTTATTATTAATACCCCCCAATGGTATTATTTTTAAATACCTAATCAATTGTTTTAGCCTATTAATATTTCCAGGTGCACCATATCCATATATCATTGGAGGTCTTATTATACTAACTTTAAAACTTGAATCATTAAGTTGAGCTAAAAAAAATTCTGCCTCTAATTTAGATTTACCGTAAAAGGTTCTTGGAGCTTTTATTGATGTTTCATTTATATTATTCAAAGAATTATCATAAACAGCTATTGAACTTATAAAAATAAATTGTTTAACACCTTGAGATTTTGCTTTTTTTGCTAAATTAAATGGATACTCAGCATTAATTTTAAAATAATCTTTATATGTTGATACTTTATTTTTTTGATGAACTAGTGCTGCACAGTGAAGAATACTATAAATATTTTCTAATTTTAAGTCGTTAATTGACGATTTCAATAATGAAAATGTATGAAATTCATAAGAGTGTTTATATGATTTAATAAATTCTTCACCCAAGTAACCTGAAGAGCCTGTCACAAGTACTTTTTTCATGTTAAATTATTTGAATCCTGGAACAATAAGCGTAATTCCTAAAAAAAGGGCTTCTACAGGTTTTTTTTTATAATTAAATATGTTTGCAAACAAGCAAAGCCTATCAAAATACGAATTACTTGATAACCATTTTGTTATATTATTGTTAGTCTCACAAAATCTAGCTGTAAGTAATATTTGTTTTCTGTACCAACCATTTCTTGCATTATGCCATCTACTTTTAACAGCTTTTAATCCAGAATTTGCTCCAAATTCATTATTGATATGTTGCCTATATCTCATTGTTGATTTGAAATCTACATGCCATCTATAATTGTTTTCTCTAGCAAAAGTATAGATTAACCAGTCATGTAAATCTATTTTTCTAGATAATTTTTCGTGTTTCAATAACTGAGTTTTAAAATCTGAAATCAAACTATTTTTCATAACATATGTACAACCTGGACCAGCTGAACCAAAAAAATGATCGTGTTTTTTTTGATTTTGGGACTTATCTAAAAGCAACTCTTTACCATTATCCCAAAAAGCAATTACATTTGATGAAAAGACATCACAATTGTAATTTTGGATTTTTTGTATTGAAAACACTAATTTGTCTAAATTCCAAACATCATCTTGATCCGAAAAAGCAACAAATTCAAAATTAGAAAAATCTACGTCTCTAATCAGTCTAAAAAAATTTTGTGATGCTGATCCAAACTTTCCAATATTTGGTAAAATTTCAATCCTAGGATCAGAAAAAGATTTAATAATATCAATAGTCAAATCTGAGGACATATCGTCACTCACTACAATTTTAACTTCAATTTGTTTTTGATTTAATATTGATTCTAGCTGTTTTTTAATATATTTTTCACCATTAAAAGTTGCCAATAATACTAAACACTTATTTAACATTTAAAGAAAATTTTAAATTAAAAATTCTATTGATTAATATAAAAGGTAATAGTAACAAAGTCATAAGTATTGTTATTTTAAAAAACATTAAATCAGAAAACCCTCCTGTAATACTTACATAAGAAAAAACTGTAACACATATTATTTTTTTTGAATATTCAATATTTTTAAAAATAAATTTATTAGTTAAGAAAACCATCCATTTAAAATTTAAAGCAAAACAAAAAGCAATCCAGAAGGGAGATAAAATTAATAACAAAATACCACCCATACCGTACGCCTCTGCAATAAATAAAGTATTTTTAATTCCAATGCTGGAAGCTTCCAATCTATCTTCACTAATTAACATTAAATCTTTATGAAATATTGGAAAATCAATAAAAGTAGAAGCAAAAGGAACTCCATGTAGAATATAATCGGGGTTTTGTATGAATAAATTAAACTGCTCGTAAACTCCTATCATTTGAGCAACGAATACTCTTTGATAAAAATAATCTAAAAAAAGATTCAAATTATTTTCCATGTATGAGTACTGAAATAATACAATTTTAAATACTAAAAAAGTTAATGCAATTAATCCCAGTATCGTAATAAAAATATTTCTTAAACTAATTTTTATAATTTGTTTTTTAAAAATTATGTTTGAAATTACATAAACAATAAAAATCGTAAGAATTGGCCCTTTACTCCCACTCCAACTTGCAATAATTAGAACACAAAAAAGTAAAAAATATTTTTTGAGTCTAGAAAAGTTTTGAATATTTGATGCTATAATAGCTGTTAGTAATGGAGATATAAAAATAAAAAGATGTTTAATTAATTTAGATTCTCTTAAATCTGAAATGCCAAAACGCAATGAACTAATATTTATTTCGCTATTTATAGATATTAAAAATGAATGACCAACACCGTAAAAAAGCCATGAAATAAGCATTAAAGTAAAACAAAAAAACAAAGAAATATTTAGAAAATTACCAATATATCTCACATTAAGATTCTCCTCTACATTATAAACTTTAAAATATTTATTGTTTGTTTTTGAAATAAATTTTAAAATTAAAAAATATACTAGTAATAAAACTGTTATTAATATGGAAATAAAAATTATCGAATCTTGTTTAACTTTATAGGCAACCCAAAATTTTTCTATTAGAAAATAATTTAATAATAATGTTGAGGGTATTACATAAATTATCAAGTCATAAAAAATAAAAAAACCTAAATAGTTTCCTGTCTTTAAATTTATTCCAAATACAGTATTTTTTAGTAATCCATAACCTAATATTAGAAATATCGATAGTATTAAAGAAAATATAAACTCCATTAAATAAGTGATTTATATAATTTATTATACTTAATGGCATTATTTTTATAATCAAACATTTCTTTAGCCAATGCGCTAATTTCATTGCTTTTTTTTGCACTTAAGGTTTCAATTAAATTCTCTTTATTTAACTCCTCAAATGTATTTGGGTCGTAAGATATACCCAAATTATTTTTATTAATAATATAAGATGCTCCACCACAAAATTTATTAACAATAACAGGTAATCCTGCCAATAAATACTCTACGGTTTTAGTACCCAACATAGTCTCTCCAATAGCAATTTCAAAGTTTTTAACTTCTTTTCTATACTGTAAAACTCCGTAATCAACACCCTTCAGTAGACAATTTAAATCTTCAACGGTTTTAGTTGAGGTAATAAGTAACTCGTCATCTGAAAGGTTTTTAAATTTCTTTTTAATATATTGATGATTAGAAGTTGTTATTATAACAAATTTTATGTTGTTTAGTTCTCTTTTCAAATGTTTAAACAACTCTAAAAGTTCATCAATTCTATGCCAAGTTTCATTAGATAATGCACCCACATAGCAAAAAGTTATTTTTTTTTCTTTTAAAAGAACAGAGCTACTTAGCAACGGTTTTAACTTTTCTTCTGATGCACTTAAATAGATCAAATTAATTTTTCTAGAATTAATTTTTTTATAATGAGCCTTCATTGTATCCGAAACAGCTATAATTTTGTCACACTTTTCAAGAAGTTCTTTTTCTATTTTTTTTAAAAATTTAAAATTTATACTATGTTTCTTGAATTTCAATTTAAGCGCTATTTCTTCTGGGTACAAACCCCTTCCATCAAAAATAATTTTAAAGTTATGACCAAACCTTTCTCTAACTTTCAATGCCGCCCATGCGGCGTGATAAGACCTGCAATGCAACACATCTGGCTGAATTGTTTTTAATTTTTTATGCAGAACTATGTGAGATAACAAATGCATAAAAGGAAATGTTAATTTAGAAGATAGTACAAAATTTTGTGAACTAAAAATTGGTATTTTAATGAAGTTTATACCCCGTAACCTTTTTATTACTTTTTTAATTTCATTTTTATAATTAAATTTTTCTCTCAGCAAACCACTATGAATCAAAGGAACCGCCGCTATAAAATAAAATGCATCATTTTGCATTATTTTTTTTGTTTCAATAAACTGGCCTAAGACTTGAGAGCCAAAAACTCCATAAGATCTTGGGGTTTCCCCCCATGTCAAATAACAAATTTTCATCCTAATAATTCTTTTACAATAAGCTGACTAGCATTTCCTGACCCATATAATTGTTTGTCTTTACTAATAGTCATTAATTTTTTGTTTTTAAAAGCTGCTTTTATTTTCTGGGAGTCAGAGCCTACTAATACATTACAACCATTTTCAACTAACTCAACCCATTCAGTTTCTTCCCTTAATGTTATACAAGGTTTTAAAAAAAAATATGCTTCTTTTTGCAAACCTCCACTGTCAGTCATGACGATACTGCAGTTGTCTATCAACCAAATCATTTCTAAATAGCCAACTGGATCTATAATTATTATATTATTTGTTTGAATATTAAATTTTGATAAAACTTTTTTAGTCCTTGGGTGCAAAGGCATAACTACTTGATATTCTCCAGCTATATCTTCGATTGCAGAAAAAATATCTCTGATTTTATTTTCATCATCAGTGTTTTCTGCTCTATGTATTGTGCATAGAACAAAATCTTTTTTAAAAATGTAATCAGGCTTAACAGAAAATTGTTTGTAAAACATAGCTCCATCTTTCATCACATCACCACTTAGTATAACATTGTTATCAAAATTATCATAACCTTCTTTCTTAAGATTATTTATAGCAGTGACCGTTGGACAAAATAAAACTTGACTAACTCTGTCAGTAAGAATTCTATTTACTTCTTCTGGCATTCTCATATTAAAACTTCTTAAACCTGCCTCGACATGAGCCAATTTAACATGAAGCTTAGAGGCAACTATTGCTGCGGCTAAGGTAGAGTTCGTATCCCCATAAACTAATATCCAATTTGGCTTTTCTTTAGCTACAACTTCTTCAATACTCTCTATCATTTGTCCAGTCATAGCGCCGTGTGTCTTACCTCCAATACCCAGAAAATAATCAGGCTTAGGTATCATCATTTGCTCAAAAAAAACATCAGACATATTTGCATCATAATGTTGACCAGTATGAACTATGACTTCTGTTAAGTCTTTATGTTTTTTTATTTCTCTGCTTACAGATCCTGCTTTTATAAACTGAGGTCTTGCCCCAATGATAGTTAATATTTTCAAAATTTTATTTTTTTATTTTACAATTATTTTGGCTAAAAAAATTTGTAGATTGTTATAAAAAGTGACTATTGAATCTTACAACCCAAAAGCTTTTTCGTACAAAGGTTGGTATTTAACCCAATCTCTGTTATTAAAACTACTATTATGCCATAAAAACACAAAGTCTCCTTTATAATACCTTATTTTATCAACTAATTTTTGAATTTTAAATTCAACATCTTTAATACTTAGTTCTTTTTGATATTGGGCAAAAGTACCTTCCATTAATATTAGCGGTCTCTCCTTTAATTTCAACTTCTCTCTTTTTAAAATATTAAAAACACTAAATTCATAACAAACACCGCATCGGAAGCCTTCTTTATCATGATAACCCATTGTACTATCCCATTCCATTTTATTATTTTCCCATATCTGCCATGTTGTAGGCACCTCAAACCTTAAATAATGCTCCCTTCCAAATTTTACATCTAAATCTAATTCACTTTTTAACTCAGCAACTTCTTTAGTAAACTGTTTCTCATCGTTATAAGCACCAAAAGTAGGATGTATTCCTATTAAATGTTTTCTTTTTTTAACTTTATTTATTAAATCTTTTAAAAAAGGATTAGACAATTTATAATTATTATCATAGATAGATTTGCCTGTTGCCATAAAGAAAAAATGAGATTTTACATTGTTTTTATCTGATATATCCATTAAGTAATCAAACGAATTATAAGGATCTTTTTCTTTTGAAAAAAAGGAAAAAACGTATTCCTTTAAAAAAGAGAAGGCTAGTTTTATATTTTTCCTCTTTATAATATCACCTCCTATTGTTTTTATTATAATTTTAAAAGGAGTTTCTCTTAATAACAAAAAATCTACATCATGACTTACATGTAATTTATAGCTTCTTTCTTTCTTTTCCTTTTTAAAGTTTAAGGAAACTAACATTGTCCAAAGCATTTCTAAATATTCATTAACAATAGGTCTGTCTAGAAAATTATTTTTATAGGCAATACTGTCTCGTGCAGAAAATCTATTTAATCTATCTCTTTTTTTGTTTACATATTCTTCCCATCGTGTAAGCATAAAAAAAGAAGCGGCAAAAATATCTACACCACAAATAATACTTTTTTCTTGAACCGTTAAAAATTTGGATCCAAATAAAATAGGTATATCACTCTCTTTTGTAAATTTATTCTTAACGTAATTTATTTCTTTTGGAATATTCTCTTCCTTTAAATAAGATTTCTCAACTTTAAATGAATTAAAAAAAGAGTCTTTAAAAACAACCTCTTTATCATCAAATTGAATAATCCAATCTTCTACATTTTTGAACTCTAAAATGATTTTTAATCCAAGAAACTCTTGAAATAAAATATTTATTATGTAAGTCCTTTCTTTATGATTATTATTTGGAACTAATATTTTCATTTTCTATATTTTACAACTCTGGTTGGATTACCAACAGCAATTGCATACGCAGGTATGTCCTTAGTTACTACACTACCAGCTCCAATTACAGCACCATCTTCTACTCTAACCCCTTTCAGTATTGTTACATTAGCTCCAATCCAAACATCATTCCCAATAAATATTGGTTCTGATTGATGTTTTTGATCTCTTATAGGCTTTCCAATAGCAATTCCATGGTCTCTTCCCCATAAAACTGTTTTAGGGCCAATCATCACATTATCACCAAATGAAATCTCACCTAGCATATGGCAATGAGCATTTAAATAAAAATTATTCCCTACTACAATTTGTGGATCTCCTACTATTCTACAATATGGTTCTATAATTGCTTTACCTTTAAAAATAATATTTGAAAATGTGCAATTGTTATGAATAACAACTCCTTTACTTTTCAAAATTTTTTTTTGAATAAATAATTTTATTTTACGTTTAAGACTTTTAGGCATTGTAGTATAAATTGTTTTAAATTCCCGATTGTAATATCGTATAAAAAAGGTTTAATATCTTTTTTGTCCAAAGAAACAAAACTTGTTATATCCCCTTTGAAAATATTGTATTTAAAATGCTTCCAATATTTTTTTCTAAAAAACAAATTAATTAGTTCATGTTTCATATATACCATATGAATTCTTTTTTCTTGTACTAATACTTGTTTATCAATAGCTGTTTTTTCTCCTATTGCATCTTTTAACTGGGTATAATGCAAATCAACATTACATAAAGAGCCCAATCTATGCCACATCATGGAGCGCAAATTAATCTCCATTAACTTATACTTACCATCTCTATGGTCTAATTTAAATTCTGGTTCAGCAATTCCAAAAATATTCATTTCATTTAATAAAGCCCTCCCTTGTTCTTTGACTATTTCTGGAGCTTCATTACTTGCGCTGCTAAATACTCCAAATTTGTCTGGAAATTGTGTTAATTTTTTACCTATCCACTCATTTAAAATTTCTCCTTCCTTACTTCTATAACCTACATATGCATAAATATTTGTATCATCCCCAGGTATATATTCTGAAGCTAGAAAAGAGATTCCTTTGGTAAGATATTTTTCTATTATGTGCTTTTTACTTTGGAACTCTTCATTATTTTTTAAATACAAGCTTCTAAAAACAGAAGTTTTCATATCTGCTCTTTTGTTAGGCTTAAACAAAACAGGAAACATTATTGTTTTTGCTAAATTGTTTAATTCTTTCAAAGTACTTATATCTAAAGTCTTGGGGTAGGGGATATTATACTTTTCACAACATTTATACTGATAATATTTGTCTAAACTTTTTATAATATTTTTATTATTAAAAGGTACATAACAAAAATCTTTTATATCATCATATATATAGCTTAAGTTTTCTAATTGTAAATCATCTGTTGGAAAAATCACAATATATTTACATTTTTCTTTTAGCTTAAAGAGTTCTTTTTTTAAACTATCGTAGGTTTTATCAATCTTAGCTTTATATAAAACTTTGTTACTAAACCAAGCTAATGATTTTCCATAACTAAATAAGGCTATATTTGTTACGCTTTTCTCAGTTAATTCTCTAATTATAGAATACCCATTAATGTAACTACCTAGTATTAAAGAAATTGTATGTCTATCATTATTTCCCATATAATTTTCTTTGTATAATTGGCCTCAATATTTTAATAAACTCTTTAAAACCAAGCTGTTTGAATTGAGTAAAAAGAATTCCTAATCTCCATTTAAGGCGAACTGTAAAAGAATTTATTTTTTCAATCGGATTGTAAATAAAGGGTGGTAATTTATATAATAAAGAATAAAAGCTAAGTATATATTTTACAATCTGTTTTTTATATCCTTTTAACTCTCTTACAATTGGTTCATCATCATCCTGTATAACTATCTGTTCTTTTATATTTTTAGTAACTGTATCAAATTGTAATACAATTGAGACTCTGTTTATCCACTTCCATTTTTTATACGTTAGTTTAAAAACATTTAAATACTGATATGTTATATCTATATTTGTTTTGTTCTTTGGATAAACTATTTGTGTTGGTGGAGCAATATAAAAATTAGGAAAAAGAAAATTTCCTAAACACATATAAGCTTTCTTATTTTTAAATTTCACAGTTCCTTGTGGTCTATGAGCATGCATTCCAATAATCAGTAATACTCTATCGTCATTAAGTACTTTTGATGCTAAATCTAAATCAGCCCGCGGAGGCAACGAAACATGCTCTCTACCCCAATGAAAATACAAAATTGCTTTCTGGTTTGAATTAAGAGTTTTCAGATCTCTCAAAATATTTTCATATCGCAACGGATTAACACCTGCTGTCTCTTCTTCTGCAACTACTATTTGTCTTAAATAAGGTTTATCATACTCACAATAACCAAAAACTGCAATCTCTTCTGTTAAATAGACAGGAGTACTTGCTTCTTTTATATTGCTTCCTGCTCCGAAACTAACAATACCACCACCGTTTAAATGATTTATTGTTTCTGAAATTCCTTCTAAACCTTTATCCTGTATATGATTATGAGCTAAATTAACCGCATTAACCTTTAACGATTTTAATTGTTTAACGGCATAGGAACCAGTATAAAGTGTGCATTTATCTTCAATATAATCACTATCACTAACTGGCTGCTCTAAATTAACTACACGTTTGTCTGATTCTTTAAAAAACTTTACTTGTACTGTTTTATCAACATTATTGTTTAACAAATCTCCTCCTAAAAAAACATCTCCTGTGAAACAAATTTTCATATAAATTTACCATTATAACAAATACGTTTCAAAATAAAAAATAAAACCAAATAATTAATTGATATAAAAACCATAAAATAAAATAAATATTCCTCAAATGATAAAGAATAAAAATCAGACAACAGAACTGTTAGCATTGCCAATGAAAAAAGAATAAATTGCCATATAAGCGCTAATTTTTGTAATTCAAAAATATTAGTAACATTTGAAACTGCAACTACAATAAATCTTATAAAGTACAAAGGAATTAAGGTTTTGGCAAAAACTCCCGCTACTTTCCATTCATCTCCAAAGACAAATGCAAATAGGTGTTCTACAACAAAAAATAATGATATAAAAATTGGAATTCCTAATAAAAATAATCTTTTAATCGTTTTATTAAATGAAATAATTGCCTTGCCAGTATCATTCTTTTCTTTAGTCGCTTGTTGAAAAAAAACTTGACCCACTGAATTAGCTATTAATGATATTGGTGCTCCTAAAACTTTTTGAACCAAGCTGTACATTCCTAAGGTTGAGACTCCATATAATAGTGAAATCAGCATATTTGACAAATGTGTAGACGATGTATTTAATAAAATACCCCACATTGAAAATTGTGGAAATCTTTTATATCTTATAGCTAGAGATAATATTTTAGTTTTATTAATTTTCATTAATAAACTTTTATCCTTTATTACATTTTTTAATAGTTTAAGGTTAGAGGAAAAATGAGACATAATCTGACCACTTATCAAACCTGTTGCACCAGCTTTCAATAGCCCTACTCCTAATTGAACAATGGTTAGCGTAACTGATTTTACAACTGTTGCTTTTGCTATGTCCTTATAAAACTTTTTTCTATTATTATAATAGCTCAACATATTAAAAAGCCCTAAGAAAAAAACTGTTATGGGCACGAAATACAACCACACACCTATTTCTTCATTATCCAATAGGTTTGTAAAATATGAGTTAAAAGATATAACAATAATCAACAAAAAAAATGACAAGATGGCAACTATTAAAATACCTAAGGCTAATATATTAATCGCGTTTTTATCTTTTTTAGGAAGCATTACAGCCAATTCGTAACGTCCGTTTGCTATCGAGCCAAAAATAGATGTAATAGCGATAAATATAGCTAAAACTCCAAAATCCTCTGGAGAATATATTCTTGTTAATATTGGACTTATTGAAATAGGCACTGCTTGAGCAACAGTAGTACCTGTTATTAAAGTTAAAATATTTTTAGTAAACTCAGATTTGGGTGAAAATTTAGAAAAATTATTCCTCATTAATTATTTTCTAAAGGGATGTTTACTCAATTCTTTTTTTGCAAAAGGATGATAATCTCCATTTAAACCAATTGGGTTAGTATTTCTAATATCATGAACAATTTCAATAGCTTGCCTAGCATCTTCTAAGGCATAACCATTTCCATCTAATATTCCTTTGTATACTTTTGTGTGTAAGTCCGTAAACCCACCACTAAACTCAAGCTCGTCTCCTTCAATTGTAATTGACCTGTAAGTTCTTTGTCCTTTTAGTTTAATTTCTTTAGGGAGAACATCATAATTAATTGATAAAAACCAACGAACTCTAGCTCTATCAAACTCCAAGTAACCTGATGCTCTATCAAATGATTGAACATGTACATCATTTCTTTTGACACTTCCAAAAATCCATGAAAGCATGTCATAAAAATGTACTCCAATATTAGTAGCAATACCTCCTGATTTTTCAACATCTCCTTTCCAAGATGTATAATACCAATTCCCTCTTGAGGTTAGATATGTAAGATCAATATCAAACACTTTATCTTTTGGTGCCGCATCAACCTTTGCTTTTAATTCAATAATACTTTTATGTAATCTTAGTTGAAGAATATTCCAAATTCTTTGTCCAGACTCTTTTTCCATCTTTTTAAGTGCATCTAGATTCCAAGGATTTAAAACTAGTGGTTTTTCACAGATAGCATCTGCTCCTCTACGGAGCGCCATTCTAATATGTGAATCATGTAAGTAATTTGGTGTACAAATACTTATATAATCTAGATTTATTCCTTTCTCATATTTTAACTTTTCAATATGCCTGTCAAAAATTTCTGGTTCAACAAAAAAGTCAGCATTGGGGAAATAACTATCCATTATTCCAACACTATCAAAACGATCGAGTGCTGCTACTAAATTATTATCGGTGTCTTTTATTGCCTGTAAATGCCTTGGAGCGATGTATCCTGAAGCTCCTATCAATGCGAAATTTTTATTCATGTATTTTATGTACTAAATTATTACTTAATTTATATCTTAAACCTGAATTATCACAAATTGCTATTCCTTTACTATCAAAATTTAAACGCTTTCCAAACTCACTCATCCATCCAATATTTTTTGAAGGATTGCCAACCATTAATGCATAATCAGGAACTTCTTTTGTAACTACAGCTCCAGCTCCAATAAATGCATATTTCCCAATATTGTTGCCACATACGATCGTTGCATTAGCACCAATAGACGCTCCTTTTTTAACAATAGTCTTCATGTACTCATCTTTTCGAATAACGCCACTTCGCGGGTTTATTACGTTGGTGAAAACCATAGAGGGACCCAAAAATACGTCATCCTCACAAACTACTCCAGTATACAACGATACGTTGTTCTGAATTTTAACATTATTTCCTAATTGAACATCTGGTGAAACCACAACATTTTGACCAATATTACAATTTTCTCCAATTACTGAATTTTTCATAATATGTGAAAAGTGCCAAATTTTTGTTCCTTTTCCTATTTGACAAGGTTCATCAACATAGGAACTTTCATGAACGAAATAATTTTTTGAATCCATTTTATATCTTATTAAAAAAATCTTTTACTTTTTGAATAATGAAATCTTGGGATGAATTTTCAATTTCAGTGTGAATAGGTAATGAAAAAACAGTATTACATAATTGTTCCACATTTTCTATCCTAAAATTACCATTTACATAGCTGCTAAATGCTTCTTGTTTATATAGTGGAACCGGATAATAGATCATCACAGGAATATTATTTAACTTTAAAAAATCAATTAGAGAGTTTCTTAATTCAGGGACAACCTTTAATGTATATTGGTGAAATACATGTGTTGAATTGTATTGTCTTTTTGGTACCGATAGTTCTGGAATTTCTGAGAAATTTTGATCATAATTTTTAGCCATTTTATTTCTTGAAAAAGAATAACTATCTAAATGATTTAATTTAATATTTAAAATTGCAGCTTGAATTGAATCTAATCTAGAGTTACAACCTGTAATTTTATGATAATACTTCACCTGTTGACCGTGATTTGCTATCATTTTAAGATTTTTAGCAATTTCATCATCATTTGTAAACATTGCACCCCCATCGCCATAGCAGCCTAAATTTTTCGATGGAAAAAAAGAAGTAGTACCTATATGACCAATAGTACCTGTACTTTTTACAGTCCCATTACTAAAAGTATACTTAGCACCTATTGCTTGAGCGTTGTCTTCAATTACATATAAACCAAATTCCTTAGCTAAATCCATAATACCTTCCATATCTGAGGATTGCCCATAAAGGTGTACAGGTACAATTGCTTTTGTTTTACTAGTTATGTGAGGTCTAATTATGTCAGCTGTTATATTAAAAGTATCTGGGTCCACATCCGTCATCACAGGGATTAATCCCAAAAGAGAAATAACTTCTGCAGTTGCAACATATGTAAAGGAAGGGCAAATAACTTCATCGCCAGGTTTTAATGACAAGGCCATTAGTGCTATTTGAAGAGCATCAGTACCATTGGCACAGGGAATTACGTGCTTTACATGTAAATAATCTTCTAACGATTTAGCGAATTCTTTAACAATTGGACCATTTATGAAACTAGTTGATTCTATCGTTTGAAGCACTGCAGTATCAATTTGATCTTTAATCTTAATATATTGACCTTTAAGGTCAACCATTTGTATATTTTTCATCTATTTTATAGTCTTGAATCAACTAAATTCCTTGGAAGAAATCCTTTTAAATCATAAACGACACTATTAGAATCTTTCTTTAAAGACTCAATATTTAGCATTGAAAATTTCTTATGCGAAACTGCTAATAATATTCCGTCATATTTTTCTTTAATCTCATTTATAAGATGAATATCATATTCATCTTTTACTTCAGTAGGATCAGCTTCATAATCATAAGCATCAACATCTAACCCAAATTCATTTAACTCATGAAAGACATCAGCTACTTTTGAATTTCGAATATCCGGACAGTTTTCTTTAAAGGTAACTCCTAATATTAGAATTTTAGAGCCCATTATTTGTTTACCCGCCTTGATTAGCATTTTGATGATCTTATTTGCGACAAAAGTGCTCATGTTATCGTTTACTCGCCTACCACTTAAGATTACTTCTGGATGATAACCGAGGTTCTCTGCTTTATACGCTAAATAATAAGGATCTACACTGATACAGTGTCCTCCAACTAATCCTGGTTTGTATTTAAGAAAATTCCATTTGGTTCCAGCAGCGTCAAGAACATCCTGAGTATCAATACCCACTCTATCAAATATTAAAGCCAATTCATTAACAAATGAAATATTAACATCACGTTGTGCATTTTCAATGGCCTTACTAGCCTCCGCTACTTTCATACTTGCTGCCTTAAAAGTACCTGCAGTAATAATTGAACTGTATA
>JAYOAM010000004.1:0-170941 GCA_038104255.1 Flavobacterium sp.
ATGTATCTCCAGTGAATAAAAGATTTCCATCTGTAAGAGCATCATACCAATAAATCTCACCTTCAGAAACTGTAGCTGATAGGGATACACTTCCGCCGGTACAGGTTCTGTCGGTGGTGGTCCCTGTAATTTCAGGGATATAGATACTGGTACTTGTAGAAATATTTAAAACGGGATCGCCTGGAGTTCCTCCATATTCTACAATATAACCTTTAGCCTGAAAATCAACTGGTTGTCCTGATGTGTCATCTGGTAAATCATTCCATGATCCATCTATACCAACACCATCAGCTGTAATATGGGCATAATCTTCACCACCTTGAAATTCATTAGGCTCACCTGTATTCCAATTTTCATACATTCCCGGTGGAGCAGCACCTCCAGCTGTTCCATTCCAGAATATGGTTCCAGTTTCTGGACCCGTCATCCATTTCCATTCTCCTTCATTATCTTCATCGCTAGCACCTATCCAACCAGTACCTGTAATCTGTTCAGCAGAGATGATACTTTCTTCTTCTGATAAAATTGTAACTAGGTAGCCTTGTAAACCATAATAAGTAGAGGCCTCTGCAAGAATTTTAGCATCTGACCATGTTACTAAATTATTTTCTTTAAAAATATAAAAGTGATCTGTGGATGGTAGATAATTTGCATCTCCTATGGTAAAAGAAAAAAAACGCTCTCCACTGATGTTTGCATCTGTACTTGTAAAAGCAACTTCTCTAACAGCCAATTGAAGGTCTGAATAAAGAATCTGAGTTGCAGGAGCAATTGGTTCTAATGTCAATTTTCCTTCAGTTGCATTCCATGTGGATGTTATATTTGGATGTGTGCCCGTTAAGATTAAAAGATCATCAGGATTGGAATATCCTGAGGATATTTGAATAGTAAAAAAATCTAATCCGGTATCATCAGGATCTATAATGGTAAAGTTCTCTGCAATTTTAATTTCACTTAAAGGACAGTATGCTCCTCTGAAATTTGATGAAAGTACAGGTGGTTCATTAATATTTACTAATAATTTAAAACTAGTAGTAGCTGGATTACATGTGTTTGGGGCAACATTAGTTACAACGCGTGCATAAATATCGTCTGTTAAATCTGGATTGTCGGGAATATTGGTATAATTATCAGGATTAGGAATTGGGTTTAAATTAGCATCAGCATCAGCTTGGCTTTGATAATATTGTACACCATAGATGGCAGAATCCTGTCCATCTAATAAAATATTATCAAATAAATCTCTTAAATTAAATGTGGTAAAACCATCCTCAGTACCGTCAATATCAAATACTTCATAAAGTGGATTTGACAATGGAGTTATCGTAGGCTGAGCATAAAAACTAATTTCGACTTCATCTTCGTCTGAATTGCCTAAATCATCAGTGACTTCAACTTTATAAATACCTGATTGATTATTATTAATAATAAGTATGGGATCAACTTCTCCTATAATCTCTTCAAAACCTGATCCTGTATCTAAAAACCATTTATATCCTGTAATGTTACTAGAGGAGGAAGTACCATCGAGAGTTACAGTAGTGTCTTCACAAACCTCTTGATCTGGACCTAACTCTCCTGCAACAATACTACAATCTGTAGTTCCAACTCCAACATCACCTGGATTTGTCTCATTCATTCTTATGTAACCACTACCACCATCGTAGTTGGTAATTAAAATTAGATAATATTCTCCATTTTGAGCATTGTTAATATTTAATTCTTCAACAAAATCAGGAGAATAACTACAATCTATTTCACTAGCATTGTTCAATAATCCGTAATTACCACTTTGGATATCCTGAAGTCTATTTTCACGAAATGGTCCCCATGCAATAAAATCAACATCCAAACCTATACCATTAAAATCTGCTTGGGTATTTTGTTCTATTCGAAGAGTTAAAACACCTGGTTCATCAATCTTAATGTAAAACCATGATGGATTTGGTTGGGTAGCAAGGCAACCATAATCTGGACCTGTCTCAGCGAAACTATTATCAGAGGTATTGCTAAATAAAATTCCTGTATCTGAGCAAAAAGGGTCTGCCTCAGGAATTGTGGTATTTTGACTTTTAAGAATGCTTGTATAGAAAATCAGAAGAAAGAGAAGGCTAAATTTTTTTATCATCTTCTATATCTTTTATTCGTTTCTAAAACTTTTTTAAGTTTTTTGTATTCAGTAAATTGTTCTCGAGATAGTATTTTATAAATTTCTAGTGATTCTAATTTAACTAATTTATTAATTTCAAAACTAGATGCTTTTGAATTGGTTAGCTTGGTTATTTTTGGGTTGTATTTTAAAAGGATTATTTTTAATTTTTTGGATTGTTTCTTATTTAAATTGAGTTCTTTTTGGTACTTTTTTAATAGGGTATTAATCTTTTTTTCTGGATTAATATTTTGTCCATAATTACTTCCTAGTAAGCAGAAGAATAACACTACAAAAAGTAATATTCTTTTTAACATAGTTCTACAAGTTTTTATTTTCAACAATATAAAATAAATATTAAATTAAGTGCTATGAAATGAATTAATTGTTAAAATATTAACATTATTGGTAAATTATAAATCTCTTCTTTTTAATAAAGCATAAGAACTATAAATAAATATGAAAATCCAAACTGTAACTATAATAATAGTTGAAAATTCAACATCATAACTTTTGTTTATTTGTTCTCCAACTGAGGTTACAACAGACCTTACAGCTCCAAGCCTGGAAAAAGGTTCCTTTATTAAATTTGACATGGCTTCAAAAGGCAAAAACCTCATGATCTGATCAACATGATCTGAAGTAGATTCGGAACCTCTAAAAATATAAAACAAGAAACCTCTAAAAATATTTTCTAAAATAAGCCATACAAACATGGCACCTACTGCAAAAGCGGATCTTTTAACCAAGATACCAGAAAAAAGTCCAAATGAAAAGAAACATATTAACTTAACAAAAAAGCCTATCAGGTATTCAAGATCTGTTATTATTATGGTAAACTCATTATAGTCTGAATAGATAAAGCCAAGTATAAGAGAGACTATAAAGACAAAAAGTGAAGAAATTCCTGATAAAGCAACAACAGTGTAGAATTTGGATAAAATGAATTCTTTCTTACTTAAACCATCTATTAAGTTTTGTTTTAATGTCTTATAGCTATACTCATTAGAAATCATAGAAACAATAACCAACAATAAAAAAAACTTAAAAATAGAAGCCATAAAGGTGTTAAAGTGCCATATGTATGGAAAATTAAAAATCCCCATATCTGCCAAATGAAATTTAATGAAACCAATATCAAATTTAATGGCAGCAACAAGGGCAATAGAAGTTAATAATCCAAAATAAATTAGAGTTAAAATTTTACTAGCACTATTGTACTTAAACTTATGAAATTCTATAGCAAGTAATCTTAACATACTTAGTTTTATGTTTAATTAGTATTTGTTAAGTCAAGAAATTGTTGTTCTAAACTTGGTTTTCTTTTTACCAAATGAGAAACCGTTATTCCATTATTAAATAAGTATTTATTTATTTCATGGGCTTCCATTTCCTCTTTCAAATATGCAATGATGAGATTACAATCTTCTTTAACAGTACCTATGTTGCTGTTATTATTTAAAATGGAAATTAATTTATTCTTTGGCTCTTTGGTGTTGAGTTCGAAAAAGCCATATGAATTTGTCATTTCATCAACTCTACCACTATATAATTTCACACCTTCTCTAATTACAATAACATGACTACATACTTTCTCTACCTCATCTAAAAGATGAGATGCTAGCAGAATTGTCGTTCCATTTTTAGCTATTTTTAGAATAATTTCTCTGATTTCGTGAATACCTTGTGGATCTAATCCATTAGTTGGCTCATCTAAGATCAAAATTTCAGGATTATTAAGAAGGGCAGAGGCAATGGCTAATCTTTGTTTCATTCCAAGTGAGAAGGTCCTGAACTTACTATTTCTTCTCTCAAATAAATTAACAATTTTTAGTTTTTCATTTATATTTTCCGTTGATATATCTTTTATTTTGCAAATCAATGATAAGTTTTGAATTGCACTCATGTAAGGATAGAAGTTTGGCCTCTCTATAATGGCTCCAACTTTTTTTAGTGCTTGATGTGTGGAGAGATTCCCATCGAACCAGCTAAATTCACCAGAGGTCTTATTAACAACATTTAGAATAATTCCTAAAGTAGTAGATTTTCCACTTCCATTAGGCCCTAAAATACCATATACATTACCCTTTTTTATTTCAAAGGATAGGTTATTTACTGCATGAACTCTACCGAATTTTTTGTCGAGATTATTGAGCGTTAGAATTGTTTTCAATATTCTAATATGTTTAACTTCTAAGTTAAGACGTGTATAATTTTATTTTGTTACATAAAGTACATCCAAATCTCTTATATATAGTCTTTCTGTAAGTTTGTTTTTTTAATACTGATCAAAATCTATATCATCAAGATTTTCAAATTCGTTGTCAAAATCATCGTTAAACATAGTCTCAGATTTTTCAGCTACGAATTCTTTTTCTGGGGCTTCCTTAGGAATTTCTCCTACTGATAAAATTACTTTAGGTAAATCTTCTTGAGTTGATGATGTGACATCAATGGTTTCAACATAAAATGTCCACATTTTTAAAAAATCATAAACATAAATTAATTTATCTCCTACATTTGGTATTACGTCACTTACGAAACAATTTTGCATCGAGTTTCCAGCTCCACTTTCAGACATATCAAATAAAGGAATTTCTTCGCCCTCATTCCACTCATTGTCTGTTTTGTAAAATGATGCCATTTCAAAACCTTCAAAATTGAAAGATTTAGTAATTGTTTGATGTAGGTTTTCTAGATTAATATGATGGTCAACTAATAGGGTCCTTATCACATCATCTTCAGCATCTAAAACAATTCTAATTTTGTACATATTTATTACATTTTTTCAAAACAAAATTACAATTTTTTATATGTATTTTTGTGTCATATTTAAAATAGCATGGATAAAAGTAAAATTTTGAGTGTTTTTAATTCTTCCTCTAAAAATACTTTAATGGAAACCCTTGATATAGAGTATATTGATGTGGGAGAAGATTATTTAACCGCAAAAATGCCTGTAACTTTTAAGGTTCATCAACCCTATGGTCAATTACATGGTGGTGCAACTGCAGCTTTGGCTGAATCTGTAGGAAGTGCAGCCTCAAATTTTTTTATTGATCATAAAAAACAAATCGTTAATGGAATAGAGCTAACGATTAATCATTTAAAGAGTAAGAGAGAGGGTGTGGTTTATGCTACAGCAAAAAACATACACAAAGGAAGATCTACTCATTTATGGGAAGTGAAAATTGTTGATGAACAAAATCAGTTAATTTCTGTTTGTAAAATGACAAATATAATCTTGGATAAAAAATAAAATTATAATCTAAAAAAAAATATTTGAGTTTAATTTTTGATAAAATTTCATCTTCCTTCAAACAAAACCTTCCCTTTGTTTGTTTTAAAAAGCCAAAATCAACCAAGTTAAAAGCTTATTTTGGAAAGAGTGCTTCCCTATGTTATTCAACTACATTTAAAGAAGAAGGATTTGTATTTGCTCCATTCAATAATGAAAAAGAATCAATTGTATTTTTAAAAAATACTTTTAAAGTTATTGAGGAGCCTTATACTAAAAAAACTGTAAAATTTTCAGAAAATAACTTTAATATGTGCTTAGATGATAAAAAAGCACATCTAGAGTTAGTTACTGCAGGAATTGATGCTATCAAACACAACACATTTAAGAAAGTGGTTCTTTCTAGAAAAGAAAACTTTATACTAACCTCTTTTGATTTGATTGAAGTTTTTGAAAGGTTGCTTCATAAATACAACAATGCTTTTGTATATGTATGGTTTCATCCAAAAATTGGTTTGTGGATAGGGGCTACTCCAGAAAGACTTGTCACTATAAAAAACAATGAGTTTCATACTACAGCACTTGCAAGTACACAAAATTATAATGGAGATTTAAAACCCTTGTGGGGCGAAAAGGAAATAAAAGAGCACCAATTTGTTTTAGATTATATTATTTCTCAACTCAAAGATCAAAAGAATGGAATTAAATTAAAAAACTTTTATGTTTCTAATACTCATACGATTAAAGCGGGTAGTTTACTTCACTTAAAAGCAGATATAAAAGGTGAAATTGAAATATTTGATTTAAAAAACTTATTAAACACTTTGCATCCAACTCCAGCAGTTTGTGGATTGCCAAAAGAAGCTGCTAAATTTTTCATTTTACAAAATGAAAAGTATGATAGAACTTTTTATAGCGGATTTTTAGGGGAAATTAATGATAATTTTGATACCGAACTTTTTGTGAATTTACGATGTGCTAAAATTGAGAAAAATGTAGCTCAAATTTATGTTGGAGGAGGAATAACTGAAGAAAGTAATCCTGAAAAAGAATGGTTAGAAACACACTTTAAAACAAACACTATTAAAAGTGTTTTATAAAAAAAAGCCATTAAAACGTTATTAATGACTTTTTAAAAAATTGAATTTGAATGTAGCTTGTTTGTTAAATATCATCGAAGTTCACATCTGTGAAACTTTCGGTAGTTTTACTCTCATCAGTTGTCTGTACTTCTTCTTTTTTATAATCTTTTTGATGACGCTCACTGATAACTTCAGATCCTTTTTCGTTTAAAATATAGTCTGTAGCCTTTTCTAGCATTTCTCTAAAATCACCAAAATCTTCCTTATACAAATAGATTTTGTGTTTTTGATAATGAAATGAGCCATCATCATGAGTGAATTTTTTACTTTCTGTTACAGTTAAATAATAGTCTTCTGCTTTTGTAGCTCTGACATCAAAAAAGTAAGTTCTTCTTCCTGCTCTTAATACTTGTGAAAATATTTCTTCTTGCTCAACTCTTTCACCCATAAGTTTAAATTTGTTTATTATTTAAAAATTCAAGAACAAATCTAATAAAATATTTTACTTGGCAAAATATACTATAGGTTTTCTTTTTCTAAAAGTTGTTGTTCAAATAATTCTTTATAGTATCCATTTTGATTTATGAGTTGATTATGAGATCCTTGCTGAGTAATCTCTCCATCATCTAGAACAATAATTTTATCTGCATTTTTTGCTGAGGAAACTCTGTGACTAATAATAAAAGTTGTTTTGTCTTTGGAAACACTTTCCAAGTTTGCTAAAATTCTTTCTTCTGTTTCTGTATCAACAGCAGACAAACAGTCGTCAAAAACTAGTATTTTAGGGTTTTTTATAATAGCTCTAGCAATAGAAACTCTTTGTTTTTGCCCACCAGATAAAGTAACGCCTCTCTCTCCAAGAATTGTATCATATTTATCTTTAAATCTTTCAATATTTTCATGAACAACTGCTTTTTTTGCTGCAGATATAATTTCATGTTTTGTAGCTTTTTCTTGTCCAAATTTAATATTATTTGATATTGAATCTGAAAAAAGAAATGGATCTTGTGGAACAAAACCTATAGCTTTTCTTAAATCAATTAAATTCACTTCCTTGATGGGGGTATAATCAATTTGAATAATACCTTCAGAGACATCATAAAGTCTAGTTATTAAATTTACAATACTTGATTTACCAGACCCAGTTTTACCTAAAATAGCTATGGTTTCTCCTTTTTTTACTGAAAAGCTAATGTTTTTTAGTGCTTTAATTTTTGTATCATCATAAACAAGAGAAACATTTTTGAATTCTATATCTCCTTTTATTTTGAATGATTTTTTTGTGTTATTTTGAATATCAGGAACTTCTTCAAGAAATTCATTTATCCTTTTTTGAGAGGCCTCTGCTTGTTGAATCATCGAGGTAACCCATCCTACTACTGCAACTGGCCAGGTTAACATATTCACATATAAAATAAACTCTGCGATAACTCCAATAGGAATTTCTCCGTTTATGTATTGTTTCCCACCAATATAGATAACTGTTAAATTGCTTATACCAATCAATAAAATCATCAAAGGGAAAAATAGTGCTTGTATCTTGTAAAGACTTATATTTTTCTCCTTGCTTTTATCGGACAATTCATCAAAACCAGCAATAACCATAGGTTCTATACCGTATGATTTTACTACATTTATTCCAGATAAGAATTCTTGATTGTAAGTAGTTAATCTTGACAGATATTCTTGAACTATGGTACTTCTTTTATTGATGATTTTACTAATATAAAATATTGAAATCGATAAAATTGGGAAGGGTATAAGGGTATATAAAGTTAATGTAGGGTCACTTTTAATCATTTGTGTAAAACCAACAATAAAAAGAAAAATCATATTCATAGAGTACATGACAGCGGGTCCAAAATACATTCTAACTTTTGAAACATCTTCACTTATTCTATTCATTAAATCTCCTGTCCTGTTTTTCTTGTAAAAATTTATTGAAAGTCTTTGGTATTGTTTATAAATTTCATTTTTTAAATCAAACTCAATTAACCTAGAGGTTACAATAATCATTTGACGCATAATAAAGGTTAAAAAACCAGCAAAAACAGATATCCCAATAATTAAAAAAATATTCCATAACAAATGTTCCTTAACAATCGATTTGTCAAGAATATCGCCTTTTATGTAAAGTTCAACAGAATTGAGTGATCTTCCAATGATTTTTGGGATTTGGAGTGCTAATATTTTAGATAAAATAGTAATTAATATACCAAATAAAAGTCTCCATTTGTACTTTATAAAATATTTATCTAAATACCTTAAAGATTTCATTTTATTTTTTAGGATTAAACTTAAATATTAAATTATATATAATAATAAGGTATTTAATTTGTTGTTAATTGAAGATATCGTATTTTTGGCCATAATGTATTGTGAAAAATATAATAATTTGTTTTTTAAACTATAAACTAACATATGACATCAAAAATTATTGATAAAGACTTTTTAAAGCATGATCCTGTTTTTGGACAGCTATCCTTTGATAATCACGAACAGATAGTTTTTTGTAACGACAAAGATACAGGTTTAAAGGCAATAATTAGCATCCATAATACAGTTTTAGGCCCTGCTCTGGGCGGAACAAGAATGTGGTCTTATCAGAGTGAATGGCATGCTTTAAATGATGTTTTACGCCTATCTAGAGGAATGACATATAAGTCTGCAATTACAGGGTTAAATCTCGGAGGTGGAAAGGCTGTTATAATTGGAAATGCAACAACTCAAAAAAATGATACATTGATGAGGAGATTTGGTGAGTTTGTAAACTCTTTGAGTGGAAAATACATTACAGCGGAGGATGTTGGTATGGAAACCAGAGATATGGATGTGATAAGAGAGGTAACTCCCTATGTAACAGGTGTTTCAGAACACAATGGAGGTTCAGGAAATCCATCACCTATTACTGCACATGGGGTTTACATGGGTATGAAAGCTGCTGCTAAATATAAATTTGGATCGGATAACTTAGAGGGTAAGAAAATTCTTGTACAAGGTGTTGGTCATGTGGGGGAAACATTAGTTAAATTCATTAAAGAGGAGGGTGCTCATGTAATTATTAATGATATAAATGAATCTCGCTTAAAGGAATTATCAAATAAATATGATACGAATGTTGTTCTTGGGAACGATATTTATAATCTAGATCTTGATATTTATGCACCATGTGCATTAGGTGCCACAATTAACGATAATACCATTGATCAATTAAAAACAAAAGTCATTGCAGGTGCTGCTAATAATCAGCTAGCAGATGAGGTTAAGCATGGTAAAATGCTTAAAGAAAAGGGAATAGCTTATGCTCCAGACTTTTTAATAAACGCGGGTGGTATCATTAATGTATATGGAGAATTAAAAGGATATTCTAAGGAGCAAAGTATCAAGAAAACTGAAAATATTTACAATACTACACTTGAAATATTTAAAAACTCTGATAAAGAAAACATTACTACACATCAAGCTGCATTTAACTTGGCCCAAAATAGAATAGATAAATGTAAAAAATAGAAAAACTCTTCATGCACCTAAAGAAATAATTATATTTTTGCAAAGCGACTGATTTTCATCTTTCGCTTTTTTTATTAAAAAATAAGTTCTTTAAATGATTAATAGAAGACATATTCGAGTAAAAGTAATGCAATCAGTATATGCAATGATTAAATCTAATGATGATGACATTGTAAAAGAAGAAAAATTCATAAAATTTAGCATTATAAAAATGTTTGATTTATATGTTTTACTCCTAAGTCTTCTGGTTGAGGTTCAAAAACTAGCTGAACAAAAACAAGAAATTTCCAAGCAAAAACATTTAGTAACTAATGATGATTTATTTCCTAACAGAAAATTTGTTGAAAATAAATTAATAAAGAAAATAGCTGAAAGTAATTCATTGTCTCTTCATGTTGAAGCTCAAAATCTCAACAATTGGTCTATTGATGATGAATATGTCAAGATTATTTGGGAGAAACTTCGTAAAAGCACCCTGTATTCTAATTATCTATCTCAAGATGAAGATTCTTTTAGTATTGATAAAAGTTTTGTGATTGATTTTTTTACAGAAATTGTAGCTCCAAGTACAAAACTTGCAGAGTATTTTGAGGATAAGAATATTACATGGGTAGACGATATTCCTTTTGTCAATACTTGGGTTGTTAGATCTCTTAAAAAGCAAAAAGAAGCTATCCCTTTCACGCTTGGAAATCTATACAAAAACAAAGATGATTCAGATTTTGTTTCAGAATTATTTAAAAAAGTAATTTTAAATCATCACACTTTTGAAAACGATATCAAAACTCACACGCCCAATTGGGAATCTGATCGAATTGCTGATATGGATATGATTCTTATTAAAATGGGGGCCTGTGAATTTTTGAATTTTCCTTTTATACCTACAAAAGTTACTATTAATGAGTACATAGAAATTGCCAAAGATTATTCTTCAGAGAAAAGTAGTTACTTTGTTAACGGAGTATTAGACAAGCTTTCTAGAGAGTTTGAAAAAGACAAAAAACTTGTCAAAGTTGGACGAGGATTATTATAATTTATTATTTTTACAAAAAATATAACCATTATCATGAAAAAACTATTAATACCAATTATTTTATCATTATCAGTTGTTTTTATTATTTCTTGTAATAAAGAAAGTGCTTCTGTTAAAGTAAAGAAAGAAAACTTAGAAACTGCAAAAAAGAGAGATATTGAAATTAGCAAAGGAGCCGCAGAAATTAAATTTGATATTACTGAATATGATTTTGGTACAGTGAATGAGGGAGAGATTGTTGAAGCTAAGTATATGGTTACAAACGCTGGAAAAACAGACTTAATCATTTCTAATGTTCAAGCATCTTGTGGTTGTACTGTCCCTGTATGGCCAAAAGAGCCTATAAAGCCTGGAGATTCAGCTGAGGTTTTAGCCAATTTTAATACTGCTGGTAAACCTAATAGACAGGCCAAAACTTTAACTTTATTTACGAATACTGCAAGAGGTAGAGAAATATTGAAATTAAAAGGTTCAGTTACACCAAAATCATCTTCAACTCCAAAAAAATAATAATGTTTCAAACTATACTATTACAAGCATCTCCTTCAGAAGGTCTTGGTGGGATGATGCTTCCTATGTTAGCGCTTCTAGTAGTTTTTTATTTCTTTATGATATTACCCCAAAACAGAAAAAGAAAAAAAGAAAAGAAATTTATATCTGAATTGAAAAAGGGGTCTAAAGTTGTTACTACAAGTGGTATTCATGGCAAATTGACTGAAAGGAATGAAAAAGATGGCACAGTTACTATCGAAACCAGTGCTGGAAAAATAAGATTTGAGCAGGCAGCAATTTCCGTTGAATTAAGTAAAAAGTTTGCTCCTACTGTGGCTAAAAAATAAGTATGGATTTCATATACAAAAAAAGTGAGCTATCAATAGCTCACTTTTTTTGTGCTAAATTTTTTCTTTGAGCCTAGATTAATTAGCTTGCAATCAAATACACTAGCTAATGAATGAAAAGAATACAGGAATTAATAAATTTTATTATTTATTTATTTTGTTTTTTCTAATCTCTGTTGTTTTTTGGTTTATGACCAAATTATCAAAAGAATATGAGGGTACTATTAAATTTCCTGTTATTTATAATAATCTTCCAGACAATAAATTACTACAAGAAAATCCTTTAGATTTTATTGATATACATGTTAGAGCTACGGGGTTTAAACTAATCTCCTCTAAAATTTCCCCTAAAAAACTTGTAATAGATGCATCAAACCTATATTCTAAATCTTTAACAGATTATTACTTATTAATTTCTCAACAAAAATTAGGAATTCAAAAGCAAATGATTACAGGTGTGGAGATAGATCACTTCATTAAGGATTCAATTTCATTTAATTTGGGAGTATTAAAAGTTAAAAAAATTCCTGTAAAATTAGTGTCTGATTTAACTTTTGCGAATGGTTATGAATTGAATGAAGCAATTCATATTGAACCTGATTCAATTGAAATTAAAGGTCCAGAATCAATTTTAGATACCATTTCTTTTGTTTCAACAACTCTTTTTCAAAAAAAACAATTAAATAGCTCTATTAAAGAAGTTATTACTATTGAAAAGTTTTCTAGAGAATCAAATATTAGAACAGTTCAGCAAAAAGTTGAGATTTCTGCATCAGTAGAAGAATTCACAGAAGGTGAAGTAGAAGTACCCGTAAACTTGTTAAATTCTCCAAATAATACCTCAATTAGTACTTTTCCAAAACTTGTAAAAATTACTTACAAGGTAGCACTCTCTAATTTTAATAAGGTTTCAAGCTCTGCTTTTTTAATTGAATGTGATTATAATATGTCGAAAGTCAATAATTTACCTTATTTGATTCCAAAATTAGTTGAAAACTCTTCGCTAGTAAGAAATATTAGGATATCTCCCATGAAAATTGATTTTATAATTAATAAATAATATGATAATCGGCATAACAGGAGGTATAGGTAGTGGTAAATCCCTTGTAGCTGAGGCGATATGCTCTCAACCGAATACAGTTTACTTTCACGCAGATGAGGAAGCTAAAAAATTAATTAACAATTCGATTTCAATAAAAAATAAGATAATTGAGGCATTTGGCGATCAAAGCTATCAAGATCAAAAATTTAATCGAAAATACATCTCTAAACTTGTTTTTAAGGATTCATCTTTATTAAAAAAATTAAATAGTATTGTACACCCTGAAGTAAAAATTCATTTTGCTAATTTCATAAAGAGTCAAGATAATAATACGTTAATTATTTACGAAAATGCAATTTTATTTGAGACGGGTAGTGATTCAGCTTGCCACATAATTATTTCGGTTATTGCACCTGAAAAGTTAAGAATTGAAAGGGTCATTAACAGAGATGAAGTGACAGAAAATCAAGTCAAAGCTATTATTCAAAATCAATGGTCTGATGCGAAAAGGAAGTTATTATCAAATTATTTTATTGAAAATATTGATAAAGAAGAAACAATGTTAAAAATTAATAGTATATTTAATATTTTAACACAAAATCAATTTTATTTTTAATAAAACTCCCATTTTTTGTTAAAATTTACTTAAATACTTAACTCCTTTTGTTAATCAACGTTAAATAAAAACACTAACATAGTATATAATCCTATTTTTGAGTAATGGGTAAAAAGATTTTTGTCTTAATAGTAGTTTTGATGAGCATTTCTTTGATTGGAATTGTTGCAGTTCAATTGTATTGGATAAACAATACTATAGAAAGTAAAAATATCCAATTTAGAGGAGATGTAAAAAAAGCTTTAGCAAGAGTTTCTGAGCGCCTTGAAGTTAAAGAGGAAGACTTGTATTACAACAAAATTGAGAGCTTTATCAAAACAAGAAGATTCTTAAATAAGGCACAAATAAAAAACTTTTTGATTCAACAAATCGATACTACCAGCAAAAGTCGTTTTTCTTTTGGTACAACAATTATTGAGGAAGATTTTAAAATACCTGTTTTAGATATACTAGAGAAAGATGGTTTTTACGATAATGATTCAATAGTTGTCAAAAGACTTACTAAAAAAAGAGATTTTTTTAAAGGAACTTTAATTTCTGGAGATAATGATTTTAAAACCGTCTTTGATGAAAAAAAAATATCAACCATAGATAGTGAGGATTTAGACAGAAAATTATTATCAGATGTATTTAAGGAATTTTACAAGAAAACATTTCCAATTGAGGAAAGAATTAATAACAGGGAGTTAAATGTTATTTTGAATGAAGAATTAAAAAAAAACAACATCAACATTAAATATAAGTATGGTGTATACAATAATGATTTAGCCACAAAACTTAAATCCGGATACTACACTATAAATCCTGAGAAAAGTCAAAGCTATCCTTTATTTATAAACAACGAAGGTGTTAGTAATTTTACTTTATATATTGATTTTCCAAACAAAAATAAACACATTTTATCAGACATTTCATACATATTATTATTATCACTATTTTTTATTTTTATCATTGTTATTGCTTTCTCTAGCTCTCTTTATCAATTGGTAAAACAAAAAAAAATATCAGAAATAAAGACAGATTTTATTAACAACATGACCCATGAATTTAAGACACCAATAGCTACGATTAACTTGGCTTTAGATTCCATAAAAAATCCTAAGATCATTAATGATAAAGACAAAGTTCTTCGTTACATAAAAATGATACGTGATGAAAATAAAAGAATGCATGGTCAAGTAGAAAATGTTTTGCGAATTTCTAGATTGGAAAAAAATCAAATTGAAATCAATACAGAAGCCTTAGATATTCATGATGTAATTGATGATGCTATTTCACATGTTAACCTTCTTACTTTAGATAAAAAAGGTTCTATCAATATTCATTTAGAAGCAATTCAGTCAGAAATTTTAGTAAATCAATTTCACATGACGAATGTGATAGTGAATATTTTAGAAAATGCATTAAAATATTCTGAGGATACTCCAAAAATTGATGTATATACAGAGAGTACCAATAAAAACTTACTGATTAAAATAAAAGATAAAGGAATTGGAATGAGTAAAAATGTTCAAAAACAGATTTTTGATAAATTTTACAGAGAACAAAAAGGAAATATTCATGACGTTAAAGGTCACGGGTTAGGCTTAGCCTACGTAAAAGAAATTATTGATATACATCACGGAACAGTTTTTGTTGATAGTGAAATAGGAAAAGGAAGTACATTCACAATTAAGTTACCATTAATTTAAAAAAATAAACATGGGAAGTAAAAAGATTTTATTAGTAGAAGATGATCCAAATTTTGGAACAGTTTTAAAAGATTATTTAGCATTGAATGATTATAATGTGACACATGCCAAAGATGGTATTGAGGGATTAATCATGTTTAAAAACAATGATTTCGATCTTTGTATTTTAGATGTGATGATGCCTAGAAAAGATGGTTTTTCTCTTGCACAAGATATTCGATCAAAAAACAAAGAAATACCCATTATATTTTTAACAGCTAAAACACTTAAAGAAGATGTTTTAAAGGGGTATCAGGTTGGTGCCGATGATTACCTTAATAAACCCTTTGACTCTGAGGTTTTACTTTTTAAAATCAAAGCAATTTTACAAAGAAAAGAATCAGATACTTCTGCTGAGGATGAGCAATTTGAATTTAATATTGGAGGCTTTTTCTTCAACTCAAAGTTACGTCATCTTTCTGTTGGAGATAATGAACCGCAAAAATTATCACCAAAGGAAAGTAAACTATTACGAATGTTAGCTCTTCACAAAAATGATTTAATGCCAAGAGAATTGGCCTTAACAAAAATTTGGAGAGATGACAATTACTTTACTTCTAGGAGCATGGATGTTTATATTGCTAAACTCAGAAAATATTTAAAAAATGATGCCTCTGTAGAAATTTTAAATATACATGGAGAAGGTTTTAGATTAGTTGATAAGAACTAAATATTGATTTTTAGATAGTCTTAGTTTATAATTAAATATCAATTAGTTTAAAATTATATGGCATCCTATATAAAAATTTACAAGGAAAATCCTAATGCTACGGAAATTAATAAAGTTGTAGAAATTTTAAAAAAGGGTGGGCTTATTATTTATCCAACAGATACTGTCTATGGTCTTGGTTGTGATATCACCAATGTAAAGGCTGTTGAAAAAATTGCAAGAATTAAAAAAATAAAAGTAGAAAAAGCTAATTTTTCTTTTATATGTAATGATTTAAGCCATCTTTCTGATTACGTAAAGCAAATTGATACACCAACCTATAAACTGCTTAAGAGAGCACTTCCAGGCCCCTATACTTTTATACTGCCCGGTAGTAAGTCATTGCCAAATGTATTTAAAAAGAAAAAAACAGTTGGAATTAGAATTCCTGATAATTCCATAGCAAGAGCTATTGTTAGGCAGTTAGGAAATCCAATTATATCGACCTCTATCCATGATGAAGATGATGTGCTGGAATATACTACTGACCCAGAATTGATTTTTGAAAAATGGCAGCATTTGGTCGATGGAGTAATTGATGGTGGTTTTGGAGATAATTACGCTTCTACAATCATTGACCTAACAAAAGCGGAACCCACCATAATTAGAGAAGGAAAAGGTAGCTTAGAGATTTTATAAACTTTTAACGTAGATCTTTAAATTTTCTTCTTCTTAAAATAAAATATTGCCAAACAACACTCGTATGAAGATTATATTGGTGTTTTTTCTGCAATTTTTTTCTTTTTTGTAAAAATTTATAAAAATTTTTATAGACACTAATGTGTGCTTTTAAAATTCCCAAAGTGTGAATGGGTCTAAATTCTATTAAAAATTTAATCCCTGCAACTCCATCAAGTACTAATCGTGAAAACACAACAAATAAGAACCATTGTTTAGGTACATTCTTTATAACATTAAGTAAACTATTTCTAAAGTTTAAAAATGTCTTTTGTGGATTCGTTTCTTGAAGTGTAGCTCCACCAACATGGTAAACAGTAGATAACCCAACATACTTTATATCAAAACCCTCATTTTGTGCTCTCCAACATAAATCTACCTCCTCTTGGTGTGCAAAATAATCTTCATCAAATCCATTTAAGAAATGATATACTTTAGATCTTATAAAAAAACAAGCTCCAGAAGCCCAAAAAATATTTGTAATGTCATTAAATTGTTCAGTATCTTTTTCTAAATCGTTAAATACACGACCCCTACAATATGGATAACCATATAAATCTATAAATCCACCAGCAGCCCCAGCGTATTCAAAAGTATTTCTCTGTTTATGATCCAGTATTTTTGGTTGAATTATAGCAGTATTTTCATTTTGCTCAAAAACCTCTAAAACAGGAGAGATCCAATTTTTAGATACTTCAACATCAGAATTAATTAAACAATAAATATCTGCATCAATACACTTTAAAGCATCATTATACCCTTTAGCATATCCACCATTACATGTATTTTCTATGATAAAAACTGAAGGAAAATTTCTTTTTACAAAAGCAATTGAACTATCTGTGCTCGCATTGTCAGCTATATATATATCTGCTAATTTTGAACTAAAATTAACAATTGAGGGTAAAAATTGTTCTAATAGTTTTTTACCGTTCCAATTTAATATGACAATGGCTGTTTTCAAGTTTACAAATCTAGTATATCTCAATCAATCTCGTTGCTAAATATGTGATAAAGTTGTGGGTTTTGTCTAAATATTATACTTTTATTTAGGAATTAACTACTATTGTTCAAAAATTGCATTTTTCGATGATTCACTTAATTTTAATAAGAAAAAATTCACAAAATAATAAATTATGAAACTTAATTTAAGTTCATCAATTTTAGTAATATTTTTTTCAGTTTTATGTATAGTATCATGTTCTAAAAATGATATTAATGAAATTATTGATCTAGAGGAACCTGAAGTTGAAACTCCTGTAGATTCTGGATTACCTGAAGTCATTACTAATGAAATATTAGATTTAACGCGATATTCAGTAACTCTTGGAGGAAGACTAGTTAATTCAGGAGATTCTGATGTTATTGAAGTTGGAGTTATTGCTGCAGGACATGCATCCCTAACTATTTATAATAATTTAGTTCGTTTCCCATTAGACCAAGATACCTCTGGTGAATTTTCTGTCGAGGTAACTCATTTATATCCAAACAACCGTATTTTCGTAAAAGCCTATGCTATTAACAGTGAAGGAATTGCCTATGGTGATTTGGTTGCATTTACAACTTTAGATCAAAATGCCTTTGATGGAGATATTACACTTAGTACACAACAAGAAGTTGAGGATTTTGGATCGAATGGCTATAACGTAATTAAAGGAAATATGACTATAACAGGTAGTGTGACAAGTTTATTACCCTTACAAACTATCGAGATCATTGAACAAGGATTTAGCCTAGAAAACACTAGTAACTTAAACAATTTTGAGGGTTTAAATAACTTAAAAGCTACAGGATATATTAATTATAGTGGGTTTAAGGTTGAGAATAATGATGAATTAGAGAACTTTTCAGGATTGAATAATTTAGAGCTTATACAGGGAGAAACAACCATCAAAAACAATCCTAATTTAATTACACTAGAAGGCTTAGATAGCCTTACTGATGTTTATGGTGGGGATTTTAGAATTCAAAATTGTCATGCACTTCAAAATCTAGTAGGATTAGAAAATTTAGGTTTTATTGATTATTTCCTTTATTTATTTGATAATTCAATGTTAAATGATATATCGGCATTGAACCAACTCTATTTTGTTAAACGTATTTATATTGATAACAACGCCTCACTAGAAATCATCAATGGTTTTGAAGCTCTAATTAATACTGAAGGACTTATTGTTGAGAATAACGAAAATCTTACTCATATCTTGGGTTTTGATGTTTTGGCTAATATATCTGATGTAATAACATTTAGCAGGAACCCCAAACTAACCAATTTAAATTTTTTACAAAACATTACTAACACAGAATACATAAATATTATTGAAAATGATATTCTTGCTAATTTTGATGGTTTACAAAATCTAACCACTGTTACCTACAATATGTACATTAGAGAAAATAATAATCTTAATAGTTTATTTGGATTAGAGAGTTTAAATCAAGTAGATAAATTAGAAATTCAAAACAATGACTTACTTGATGATTTTTGTGCTTTGAGCAATCTATTTACAAACGGGAATAGTGGAAATATTATTTTTAGTGGAAATTTATCAAATCCCACAACTGATGATATTATTTCTAACTGTAATTAAACTTAAATTGATTTAAGTTAAATCACAGAATTCATTTGGATAAATATTGAGGAATATCCTTCAAGAAAATATAAGTTTCCTTTACAGTATCTATTTTGCAGTAGTAATTTTCTAATCCATTGGTCACCATTAAAAAATTAGAATTTGCAGAGAGATTATATCGTGCAATTTGATCAAAAGTAGTCTGTGTTATTTTTACACTTGGCGCTTTGCATTCAATCAATATTTCAGGAGTCCCTTGTTTATTGAATACGATAATATCAGTTCTTTTTACCCTTTTGTTTATTTTAAGTTGTTTTTCTATTGCGATTAAAGAAATTGGATAGTTTTTTTCTTTAAGTAAGAAATGAACTACATGTTGTCGGACCCATTCCTCTGGTGTTACTATCACATATTTTTTTCTTACAATATCAAAAATAAGTGTCTTATTTTCGCTAGATTTGAGTTTAAATGCACAAGTTGGAAAATTCAGTTTTTGCATAGGGTTAAAAGTAGTAAAAACTAGGTTAATAGTTTACTTATTATAGATTTTGGTAGGATATGAATGAAATAAATCAAATAGTTTCTGATATTAAGAATGGTGAAGTGAAGCCCATCTATTTTTTAATGGGTGAAGAATCCTACTATATAGATAAGATTTCTAATTTTATTGAAGATACTATTTTGCATGAGGAAGAAAAGGGCTTTAATCAAACAGTGATGTATGGTAGAGACGTTTCTATTGAAGATATTATAGGAGCTGCGAAACGTTTTCCAATGATGGCTGAAAAGCAGGTAATCATAGTAAAAGAAGCACAAGATCTAAGTAGAACCATTGAAAAGTTAGTTCCTTATGCCAATAATCCACAACCCTCTACCGTATTAGTTCTAAATTACAAATACAAAAAATTAGATAAAAGAAAGGCTTTGTACAAAGCTATTCATAAAATAGGGTTAGTATTTGAGAGTAAACGTCTGTATGATAATCAAGTTGCAGACTGGATAAGAAGAGTGTTAGGGGGTAAAAACTTTAAGGTAGAACCAAAGGCAGCTCAAATGTTGGTTGACTTTTTAGGAACAGATTTGAGTAAAATTCATAATGAATTAGAAAAACTGATTACTATACTCCCTGAAAATACTATTATTACTCCGGTTCATATAGAGGAGAATATTGGAATTTCTAAAGACTTCAATAATTTTGAATTACGAAAAGCTGTAGGAGAGAAAAATAATTTAAAAGCCAATCAAATCATTCAATATTTTGCGCAAAACCCTAAGAATAATCCATTAGTTATGACTATTTCTTTGTTAAATAGTTTTTTTACTCAACTTTTAATTTATCATGGATTACAAAATAAGTCGAGAGATCAAGTAGCCAAATCTCTAGGTATTAGACCTTTTTTTGTAACAGATTATGTCACAGCTGCAAGGAATTACCCCATGCGAAAGGTTGCTCAAGTTATTTCTATATTAAGAGATGCTGATGTAAAAAGCAAAGGAGTAGGAGCCAGTCAATCACACGGAGATATTCTAAAAGAATTACTTTTCAAAATATTACATTAGTAAATGAGTTAGCTGCTAGTATAATTCGTTTTAGTTAGAAGATTCAATAATCCTTTTAGCAACATAAATTAGGAATAAAGAGACTGTTCAAAATCATTTTATTATTACTGGTAATGATAAAACAATGCTGTTTTAATTCATTTCCTTAAAATTTATTAAGTCGAAAAATCATGATTCTTTTGTTACGATAAATTGCTCTAAACCTGAGTTAAAATTTATAATTTCAGATGAAAATAAATGATCAAAAGAATTGCTTTCAATGAGTACTTTTTTATTTCCAGCTACTACTTCTTGATCTGTTAATAAAATTAGTTGATCAGCTGATTTGATAGCTAAATTTACTTCGTGAGTAGTTATGATAATCGTTTTATTAGTTTCTTTTGAAAGTTTTTTTAGTAGTTTGAAAATTTTGATAGTATGATGCATATCAAGATGAGCTGTGGGTTCATCTAACATAATGATTGGGGTATCTTGTGCCAACGCTCTAGCTATTAAAACGCGTTGCAATTGTCCATCACTTAATTCATAAAAATGTTTGTTTGCTAAAGACATCGTTTCTGTTTCTTCTAAAGCCCAGTTGATTTTTTCTATATCTTTTTTTTCTAATCTTCCAATCCAATTTGTGTAAGGTTGTCTCCCTAGAGCAACTAGTTCATAAACAGTTAATTGACTCTCGGGAAGACGCTCTGTAAGAACAAGGCTCATTAAACTAGAAAGTTCTTTGAGATTGTAAGATTGGATACTTTTCCCTTGAATGAATACCTCTCCTGAAATAGCTTCTTGAACTCCTGTAAGTGTTCTTAATAGCGTAGATTTACCAATTCCATTTTTACCTAAAATACCTACAAATTCACCTTTGTGTAATTGAATACTAATCTTTTTTTGAATAGTTAATACAGATTTTTTTTGCTGATATCCAATATGCAAATTCTTTGTTTCAATACTATTTATAACTAAAGAACTCATAGGTATATTTTCTTTTTTCTTACCAATAACCAAATCACAACTGGTGCTCCAATTAATGAGGTTATAGCATTAATAGGTAAAGTAAATTCACTTGTTGGTAATTGAGCAACCATATCACAAAACAACAAAATAATAGCTCCAAGAATGGCAACAGCAGGAAGTAATATTTTATGGTCAGAGGTTTTAAAAACTAATTTTGTGATATGAGGAACTGCCAGTCCAATAAAGGCTATAGGTCCAGCAAAAGCTGTGGCAACACCTGTTAGTAGGCTAGTAATAACTAAAATAATAGTTCTGTTTTGTTTTATATTAACCCCTAAACTTTTAGAATAGTTTTCACCAATTAACAATGAATTTAGTGGTTTTATGGTACTTATTAAATTGATAATAGCTAGGAGATAAATAGTAAAAAAGACAAGAATTTCATTCCAAGATAAATTCCCCAAACTTCCAAACCCCCAAAATACAAATTGTTGTATTTTTTCTGCATCACTAAAAAAAGTAAAGACACTAATGATTGCTGAAGTAACTGTACCAAACATCAGCCCAATAATTAAAATACTCATTGTATTTCTCACTTTATGAGCAGTCAGCAATACTGCAATCAAAACCATTGCTGCTCCCAAACTAGATGCAATTGCAAGACCCCAACTAGAAAAAGACACAGCTGTTAATACTCCTCCAAAAATACCAGCCCCTAAAATTAAAATAGCCACACCTAGACTAGCTCCTGAAGAAATTCCTAATACGAATGGACCAGCTAAAGGATTTTTAAAAAGCGTTTGCATTAATAAACCAGCAATTGATAAGCCAGATCCAACTAGCATAGCAGTAATTGCTTTAGGAAGTCTAAAATGAAGAATAATTGTAGCCCAACTAGATTTTGAACTTTCGTTTCCTAACAAAACAGCCACGATTTCGTCTGTAGGAATGGATACAGAACCTAAACTAATACTTAACAATAAAACCATAACCAACCCAAAAGAAAGTATGATAAATTGTTTTGTGTATGATTTTTGAATTATCAATTATAGTGAATTTAAAAATTGAACCAATTCCTGAATGGCAATTCCCCTGTGAGAAATTATATTTTTTTCTTCTGAGATCATTTCAGCAAAAGAACATGAAGCATTACTTGGTTTAAAAATTGGATCATAACCAAAACCTTTAATTCCTGTTTTCTCATTTAAAATTTTACCATCACAAATGCCCTCGAAAAGATATTGTTTATTGTTAAGATTTAAAGCAATAATAGTTCTAAATTTTGCTTTTCTACTGGATTTATTTTGTAATTCAATAAGAAGTTTTTCCATGTTTTTTTCTGCATTTCCATGTTCTCCCGCATATCTAGCAGAATACACCCCAGGCTTTCCATTTAAAGCCTCTACTTCTAATCCCGTATCATCAGCAAAACAATCAAATCCATACTTTTGAGTAATGTAATCCGCCTTTAATTTGGCATTGCCTTCTAGAGTATTTTCAGTTTCCTCTATCTCTTCAAAACAACCAATATCCTTTAAAGAAAGCACTTCTATAGAATTAGAAAGCATTTCTTGTACTTCTCTTAACTTATGCAGGTTATTTGTCGCAAAGACTAGTTTCATTTTACTAAACTAATTAATTTAAGATTATTCATTCATGATGATAAGGCTCATTTTTGAGAATGGTAAAACCTCTATATAATTGTTCAACTATAAAAAGCCGAATCATTTGATGCGAGAAGGTCATTTTAGATAATGATACTTTTCCTATGGTTTTCCTATAAACGGATTCAGAAAATCCATAAGGACCTCCAACAACTAAAACTAGTTGTTTGATACCTGAATTCATTTTTTTTTGAAGAAAACTTGCAAAATCTAAAGATCGAAATTCTTTTCCTTTTTCATCCAACAACACTAATTGGTCAGTGTTTTTAAGTTTTGAAAGTATTAAATCACCTTCTTTCTCTTTTTGTTGTAGTTGGCTTAAATTCTTTACATTTTTGATGTCAGGTATGATTTCGATTTCAAAGTTTATGTAGTGGTTTAACCTTTGTTGGTATTTTTCAATAAGTTGCCCTAGATTTTTGTCATCTGTTTTACCAATAACAAGCAGTTTTATTTTCATTTTTCAAAATTACAATTATTGTTATCATTTTTCTCATTTAATTGTATTTTAGCTTGAATAATATAATAATATGATTTCTATTGAACAATTTGAAAAAGAATTAGATCTCATTATCAAAAATGGGTACAGAGAAGATGTTGGAGATGGAGATCATACCTCATTGTCCTCTATTCCTTCTAATGCTCAAGGAAAAGCTAATTTATTGGTAAAAGATAAGGGTATTATAGCTGGTGTAGCTTTTGCTAAAAAGGCATTTAAATATTTTGATAAAGATTTATATGTGGAAACCTTTATTGATGATGGATCTCATGTTACCCATGGAGATGTAGTTTTTCAAGTTTCGGGAAATTCTCAATCCATTTTGAAAGCAGAACGATTTATACTAAACGCTATGCAGCGAATGAGTGCGATTGCTACTAAAACTGCTTTTTTTGTAGATAAATTGAAAGGAACAAAAACTCAAATTTTAGATACAAGAAAAACTACCCCAGGTATTAGAGCCCTAGAGAAGTGGGCTGTAAAAATAGGAGGGGGGGAGAATCATCGTTTTGCATTATACGATATGATAATGATTAAAGATAATCATATAGATTTTGCAGGAGGCATTTCAGAGGCAATTACAAAGACTAAAAATTATTTAATCAATAATAAATTAGATTTAAAAATTATTGTAGAGGCAAGAAGTATTTCTGAAATTGAGGAAATTCTTGAAAATGATGGAGTATATAGGATTTTGATTGATAATTTTTCATTTGAAGATACTAGACAAGCAGTTGCATTAATTAATGGAAAATGTTTTACAGAATCTTCTGGCGGAATAAATGAAGATACCATTCTAAAATATGCAGAATGTGGTGTGGATTATATTTCATCTGGAGCCCTAACTCATTCTGTTCATAATATGGATTTAAGTTTAAAAGTTGTCATATGAGAAAAATTCTACAAATAGTATTATTGGTTACTCTATTTTCATGCGATCAGAAAGAGCTAATTTCTGAAAAATTATATGTTCATCAATTTGTCTCCAATGAATTAGTATACAGACATTCATTAGTGTTAACTATTGAACCTAAAGATTCAGTTATTGATTATTCTTATTTGGCTAAAGATTCTCAAAAAAATTTAAGCTTTAGATATCATGTAAACAAAGATATTCTTTTGGTAGATGGTGCTTTTATTCCTTCTAAAAAGAAGTTTTTTTTAGATGATAAAGAATATAAAATTTATAGTGATTCAGAAAATAATTCAAGCTCTCATCATCCTAGATTTATCCTCTTTAGAAAAGAATATGGAATCCTTGCCAATGCTGCCTACGGTGCAGATTTTGTCTTTATGAAAGATTCTATAATTAAAATTAAAGATTTAAACATTTTTTATAAAATTCTCTCAAAAATTAATGAGTAAAGAAATAGAAGACAAACTAGTAAAAATTCCAGTACTGAGTATACTGGTTAGATTTGGAAAAAAAATAAAAATTCCAGGTTTAGAGGGTATGTCGCTCTATGATGTTTTAGAAATGTATATTATTGGTATTGTTAGAGGTGCCCTAACAACTAGAGCTGGCGGTATTGCCTATAGTTTTTTTATGGCTATTTTTCCTTTTATGCTATTTGTATTAACATTAATTCCATACATCCATATCGATGGTTTTCAGGAGGGATTAATGACTTTGATATCAGAAGTTTTACCACCTAAAACCTTTGATGCTGTTGATAGTGTTCTATTGGATATCTTAGGAAATAAACAAGCTGGTTTATTATCATTTGGGTTTTTAGGTTCTATTTTTTTAATGACAAATGGTGTGAATGCCATCTTTGGTGGCTTTGAATATTCGTACCATGTCAAGGAAAATAGAAATGTTTTTAGGGCCTATTTTTTATCGATGTTTGTGTCATTATTAATGGCTTTATTTTTAGTTATCACTGTTGCTCTCACAGGTTTTTATCAGTTACTTTTAGATGCATTTACGAATAAAGGTTGGATAGATGATGAAACGATATGGTTACAATTCGGAAGAGGGGGGTTGTTTCTGATCATGATTTTTACAATTGTTTCTATTTTGTATAAATATGGAACAAAAAATGGAAAGCACTCTAGGTTTTTTTCACCTGGAACTATTTTTACAACAACACTATCAATTCTTACTTTTTATCTCTTTGGTTATTATGTTAACGAATTTGCTCAGTATAATCAATTGTATGGTTCTATTGGAACATTACTAATTTTAATGCTATTTATTTGGCTCAATGCTATTATATTGTTGTTAGGTTTTGAGTTAAATGCTAGTATTTTTTCACTTCAAAGAAAAAATAAATCAAACACAACAGAATAGTTCTTCTCAAGATTTTTCGGATATTTGCACCAGAAGTTAGCCTTAGGTGCTCAATAGTGATTAGATAACTGAATATTGTCTTTATGAAACCAAGTATTCCAAAAGGAACCAGAGATTTTTCATCTACAGAAGTAGCCAATCGTATGTATATAATTAATACGATGAGAGTTGCTTTTGAAACCTTTGGTTTTCAACCCATAGAAACTCCAAGTTTTGAAAACTCAACTACCTTAATGGGTAAATATGGAGATGAAGGAGATCGATTAATTTTCAAGATTTTAAATTCTGGAGATTATTTAAAGAAAGCAGACACAAAACTTTTAGAAAAGAAAGACAGTGTAAAGTTAATCCCTCAACTATCAGATAAAGCCTTACGATACGATTTAACGGTTCCGTTTGCTAGATATGTGGTACAAAGACAAAATGATATTACGTTTCCTTTCAAACGTTATCAAATTCAACCCGTCTGGAGAGCTGATCGCCCTCAGAAAGGACGTTTTAGAGAGTTTTTTCAATGTGATGCAGATGTAGTAGGTAGTAAATCTTTGTTGCAAGAGGTAGATTTTATTCAATTGTATGATACTGTTTTTACGAATCTTAAATTAATAGGAACTACCATAAAAATTAATAATAGAAAAATTTTAGCAGGAATTGCTGAGGTTATTGGAGCAAAAGATAAGTTGATTGACTTTACTGTAGCTCTAGATAAGTTAGATAAAATTGGTTCTAGTGGTGTTGAAAAAGAAATGCTAGAAAAGGGAATATCTATTGAAGCTATTAAAAAAGTAACTCCTCTTTTTAATCTTTCAGGATCAAATACAGATCAGTTAAATATTTTAGATGATTTGTTATCAGCATCTGAAGAAGGAAAAAAAGGAGTTGAAGAGTTACGTTTTGTTTTAGATACGATCAATACGCTTGGACTTGAGTCTTCTTCTTTAGAAATTGATGTAACCCTAGCACGCGGTTTAAACTATTATACGGGAGCTATTTTTGAAGTTTCTGCTCCTGATGGTGTTGAAATGGGGTCTATCGGTGGTGGAGGTAGATATGATGATTTAACAGGAATTTTTGGACTAAAAGACGTAAGTGGAGTGGGGATATCCTTTGGTTTAGACAGAATTTATTTGGTATTAGAGGAACTAGGCTTGTTTGATATTGTGGCTCTTCCAAAACCTAAGTTATTATTTCTAAATTTCAATAAAGAAGATAACAAAATTCAATTAGAAGCAATTAAAGTATTAAGAAATGTAGGGATTAAAACTGAAATATATCCAGATACCGCATCTAGTAACAAACAACAAAAGAAACAGTGGAAATATGCATCTACTCGAAATATAGCCTTTGTCATTTCTGAAATTCAAAACAATACCTTCAAATTAAAAGATATGTCTGACGGTTCTCTAAGTATTTGTACTTTGGAAGAATTGATCAATAAAATGCAATAAACATATTGCTTTATGTCGTAAATTTGCATAAATAAACAATGCGTGATGATAGAATTAAATTTAAAAAATAGAGAAGATCAAATTGATGATGTTGGTGATAACCACATCATGACTTCAGCTACAACTCCTTTACGTGAAGATGCATTCATTATTTCCGATGAAGAAAAAATGGATAGAATTCAAGAAAGCGTAAAAGATATTTTAATTACTCTTGGGATGGATTTAACAGACGATAGTCTTCGTGGTACTCCAAGAAGAGTAGCAAAAGCATTTGTAAAGGAATTATTTATGGGGTTAAATCCAAAGAACCAACCTAAAGCATCAACCTTTGATAATAATTACAATTATGAAGAGATGTTGGTTGAAAAAAATATCATTGTTTATTCTACTTGTGAGCATCATTTATTGCCAATTGTAGGTCGCGCTCATGTAGCCTATATCTCAAATGGTAAAGTAATTGGGCTATCAAAGATGAATCGTATTGTTGATTATTTTGCAAAACGACCTCAAGTTCAGGAGAGATTAACTATGCAAATAGTTCAGTTTATGCAAGAATCATTAGGAACCAAGGATGTAGCGTGTGTTATAGATGCTAAACACTTGTGTGTAAATTCTAGAGGTATAAAAGATATTGAAAGCAGTACAATTACTGCTGAGTTTGGTGGGAAATTTAAAGAAAAGGAAACCAAACAAGAGTTTTTAGATTATCTTAAAATTAATACTGATTTTCAAGGCGTATAATATGTCCAATAAAAAACACCTTTAAATAAGGTGTTTTTTTATTATTTATTCATAAGAACCCATTCTCCTTTTTCAATAAGTGGTATAGCTTGCTTAAATTTTACAACTTTCTCTTGACCACTCATTACATTTTTAATGGTTACGCGTTCATTTCTTCCAATTTTAGGTTGTTCCCTCACAATGGTTTCAACTGGAGCTGATTGTTGTTGTCTCGAGTTACTTATAGCTTGTTCTGTAGTATTCTGAACATCAGCTTTGCTTAAATTTAATTTCTGTCTCGTTTTCTTTCGTTCTTCAGAAATTTGGTCATTTGCCTGATTAGGGAGTTCTCCTTTAAATAAAAATGAGAGCACTTCTCGGTTAATTTTATCTATGGTCAATTTAAACAATTCAAATGCTTCAAATTTATAGATCAAAAGTGGATCTTTTTGTTCATAAGATGCATTTTGAACAGATTGTTTTAAATCATCCATTTGACGAAGGTGATCTTTCCAGTTTTCATCAATGATTGCTAGAGTAATATTTTTTTCAAAATCTGTAGCTAAAGACTTCCCCTTTGTTTCGTATGCCTCTTTTAAATTTGTGACAACTTGAAGTGTTTTAATACCATCAGAAAAAGGAACCACAATTCGCTCATATCTGTCACCTTCATTTTCATATACATTTTTAATTACTGGATAGGTAAGGAGTGCATTTTTTTCAACTTTCTCTTTATAGTGTTTAGTTACTGTATCATAAAGTAAATTAGCTAATTCTTGCTCAGATGATGAATTAAATTCATCTTCAGAAAAAGGAGAACTTATGGACGAAAATCGTATCAATTCAAATTCGAAATTTTGAAAATCTTTTGCTGCTTTATTTTGATTGATAATGGCCTCACATGTTTCAAAAATCATGTTTGAAATGTCTATTTGAAGACGGTCTCCATCTAAAGCATGTCTTCTTCTTAGATAGACGAATTCCCTTTGGGCATTCATGATATCGTCATATTCTAATAATCTTTTACGAATACCAAAATTGTTTTCTTCAACTTTTTTTTGAGCTCTTTCAATAGATTTTGAAATCATGGAGTGTTGAATTACTTCACCCTCTTTTAGCCCCATTCTATCCATCATTTTTGCAATCCTTTCGGAGCCAAATAAACGCATTAGGTTATCATCTAAGGCTACGTAAAATTGAGATGAGCCTACATCTCCTTGTCTACCCGCTCTTCCTCGTAATTGTCGATCTACACGTCTAGAATCATGTCTTTCAGTACCGATAATAGCTAAACCTCCAGCAGCTTTCACTTGATCAGATAATTTAATATCTGTACCACGTCCTGCCATGTTAGTAGCAATTGTTACCACTCCAGGATTACCAGCTTCTGCGACAACATCTGCCTCTCGTTTGTGTAATTTTGCGTTAAGAATATTATGTTTAATCTTTCGCATTTGCAACATTCTACCTAATAATTCAGAGATTTCAACAGAGGTTGTACCTACCAAAACTGGTCTTCCTTGATTTACAAGTTGAACAACATCTTCAATTACAGCATTGTATTTTTCACGAGTAGTTTTATATATATAATCTTGTTTGTCATCTCTAAGTAAAGGTTTATTTGTAGGAATTTCGACAACATCTAATTTATAAATTTCCCAAAGTTCACCTGCTTCAGTAATGGCCGTACCAGTCATACCTGACAGTTTTCTGTACATTCTGAAATAGTTTTGTAATGTTACTGTTGCAAATGTTTGGGTAGCATCCTCAATTTTTACATTTTCTTTAGCTTCTATTGCTTGATGAAGACCATCTGAATATCGACGTCCATCCATGATACGTCCAGTTTGTTCGTCTACAATCATAACTTTATTTTCAACAACCACGTATTCAACATCTTTTTCAAATAAACTATACGCTTTTAGTAATTGGTTCATTGTATGAATCCGCTCACTTTTAACACTAAAGTCTTTGTATAATTTTTCTTTTAATTCAGCCTTTTTTTCTGTGGTTTCCTCGGAAGCATCTATGTCTCCTATTTTAACACCTAAATCCGGTAAAACAAAAAAATCTTCATCGCTTGTATTCCTAGAAAGTGCAGCGATACCTTTATCAGACAAATCAATAGAATTATTCTTTTCTTCGATCACATACCATAATTCTTGATCTACCTCTGGCATTAATTTATTGTTATCTGCCATGTAGGTATTTTCTGTTTTTTGTAACAGTTGTTTAACTCCTTCTTGAGATAAAAACTTAATAAGTGCTTTGTTTTTGGGTATTCCTCTGTAAACTCTTAATAATAAAAACCCTCCATCTTTTGTATTTCCTTCAGCAATTAATTTCTTTGCCTCTGCTAATACTCCAATCAAATATTTATTTTGCTTGGAAACTAAATCACTTACTAAGGGTTTTAATTCATTAAATTCATGTCTGTCTCCTTGAGGAACTGGCCCTGAAATAATTAAAGGAGTCCTAGCATCATCAATTAAAACCGAATCTACCTCGTCAATTATGGCGTAATTTGGAGCTCTTTGAACAAGGTCTTCCTTTGAACTAGCCATATTATCTCTTAAATAATCAAATCCAAATTCATTATTTGTTCCATAAGTAATATCTGCATTGTATGCTTTTCTTCTTTCCTCTGAATTGGGCTGATGTAAATCAATACAATCAGTACTTAATCCATGGAATTCAAACATAGTTGCCATCCAAGCTCTATCCCTTTTGGCTAGGTAATCATTTACAGTCACTACATGAACCCCATTTCCAGTTAATGCATTTAAATATACAGGAAGTGTTGATACTAATGTTTTACCTTCTCCTGTCATCATTTCTGCAATCTTACCTTGATGAAGCACAGAACCACCAATGAGTTGCACGTTATAATGAATCATATCCCAAGTAACTGGTTTTCCAGCCGCATCCCAGGAATTTTGCCAAAAGGCTTTATCACCATCCAAAACAACATGATCTCTGGTAGAGGAAAGTTCTCTGTCGAATGGGGTAGCCGTAACTTCAACTTCATCATTCCTTACAAAACGAGTTGCAGTTTCTTTTACCACAGCAAAAGCTTCAGGCATGATATCATTCAAAATAGTTTCAGACACTTCGTAAGATTCATTTTTCAAAGCATCTATTTCCGAAAAGATATCTTGCTGTCTATCGATATCAGCTTCTTTAGCCTCTTTTTCTAATGCACTAATTTTATCATCAAAACTTTGAATACCTTCTTTTATTCTTTTTTTGAACTCATTAGTTTTATTTCTTAATTCATCATTTGATAAGGAAGACAATGAAGTTTCAAAAGCAGTTACTTTTTCAACAATGGGTTGAAGTATTTTAAGATCTTTTTGTTGTTTGTCTCCAACAAACAATTTAATTACCGAATTTAGGATACTCATGCTTTATACTGTATTTATTCTCTAATGTATGATATAGTAATTAGACTTTAAAAGTAAACAAAAAAAAAGCCTCATTTGAGACTTTTCTTATTAGTTTATTTAATTTTTAATATTCATCTTCATTCCAAAGATAGTCTTCTTCAGTAGGATAATCTGGCCAAATTTCAATGATAGAGTCATAAGAATCACCTTCATCTTCAATTTCTTGTAAATTTTCTGCTACCTCTAGGGGTGCACCTGTTCTAATCGCATAATCTACTAGCTCGTCTTTTGTTGCCGGCCAAGGTGCATCTGCTAAATAAGACGCTAATTCTAAAGTCCAATACATTTCTAAAGGATTTGATTTCTGCAAAAATAATTTTTTTAATGAAAAAATCAAGTTTTTTTTGAAATATATATCAATAAAAAAAGAACTTGTTATAATTTCTTAGGAATCCACTTAACCTCCTGTACTGATAGAAAATTAGACAACTTTCGTGCCAGCATAAAAAGAAAGTCAGATAGTCTGTTGAGATATGTTAAAATAATTGGATTGATACCTTCTTCTTCATGAAGTGAAACTGATAATCGTTCAGATCTTCTACAAACACACCTTGCAATATGACAATATGACACCGTTGTGTGACCACCGGGAAGAATAAAGTGAGTCATTTGGGGTAAGTTTGCATTAATTTCATCGATTTTATTTTCTAAATAGCTTACTGAGGCTGAAGTTATTTTAGGAATATTTAATCGTTCTTTACCGTTATTGAGGGTCTCTTTTTCTGGTGGTGTTGCCAGCATAGCACCAAGTGTAAACAATTCATTCTGAATCTTATAAAGAATATTTTTTGATTCATCATCAATGGCTTGGTCTTTAATTAAGCCAATGTAAGAGTTTAATTCATCTATTGTTCCGTAAGATTCTATTCTTAAGTGATTTTTAGAAACTCTTGTACCACCAAATAAGGCTGTGGTTCCTTTATCTCCTGTTTTTGTGTAAATCTTCATTGCGTAAATTTAAGATTTTATATTCTGATGATAAAATGTTCTTTTTCTTGTTCTTTTCTGAAGAAAACTAATCCCCATTTAAATGTGTCTATTGTTACAGTTACTTTTTCATGCTTTTTAATTTGTTCCCAGACTTGATCTGATTCTTTATCTATATGAATATTTTTAAATAAACAAACAGAATTATTGTGAATAGATGATACACTAGCTTCAAAGTACTTCAGTACTTTTTTAGTAAGACCATGATTTTTAAAACAGATAAAATCAAAGGTATTTTTTTTAAATACATCAGGTAAAACATCATCAAGTTTACCTGAAAGCAACTCTATTTGTTTTAAATTATATTTTTTGAATAATTCCCTACTAATATTTGTAGACTGTTCATTCTCCTCAACAGTTATTATTTTAAAATTCTCAAGGGCAGATGCTAGTGTAACGGTATTGATACCAACAGAAGTTCCAATTTCTAAAATACTTCTTGGTTTTAGGTACTGTATTAAATTAATTAACAACCTTGTTCTTTTATTTGAAACGCCAAAATCTTTAATAATTTTTTCTTTTTTTTTCTTTTCAGACAACAAGATGTTTGACAAAAAATTAAAGTCATAAATTTCTTGTAATGATGAGTTTTTTGAAAGATCTTCTTTATAATTTGATAAAATAGTTAAATCGTGATTATTTTTTTTTACATAAAAACATGTTGTAATTAAATCAAATATAAAAGGAGAGTGTACACCGTGTTCATTTTTAGATTTAAGGATAAAACAAAAAAATGATACGATTTTATGAAACAAATTCAATGTTTTTAATAATTATGAGACAGGAATTTCTATACCCTTAAGGTATACTTTTTCAATACAATTCTCTCCAAAAGTATAGGGTATGAAATTATACGATTTTATAGGTTTTGTAATGATAAAGTTTGCTTTTTTACCTCTGGAAATACTTCCAATTTGATCAGATAAGTTTAATGCATATGCAGCATTTATGGTTGCAGCATTTATTGCTTCCTCTGGAGTCATCCCCATTTTTATACAAGCTAAAGAAACTACAAAATTCATATTTCCTGAAGGAGAAGACCCAGGATTATAGTCTGTGGCAATAGCCATAGAAATATCGGAATCAATCAGCTTTCTTGCGTTAGTATATGGAAGTCCTAAAAAAAACGAACACGAAGGGAGGGCTACTGGCATGGTATCTGATTTTGATAATATGCTGAGATCTTGATCTGTTAATACTTCTAGATGATCTACAGTTAAAGCATTATTATTCACACCAACGTTAACACCTCCTATTGAATTAAATTGATTTACATGAATTTTTGGAATTAATCCATATTTAATTCCTGTTTTTAATATTAAATCAGTTTCTGAGGGTGTAAAATATCCTTTTTCACAAAAAACATCTATGTAGTCAGCTAAATTTTCTTCTGCTATTTTAGGAATCATTTTGTTAATAATTAACTGAATAAATTCCTCTCTATTTTCTTTGTGTTTTTCAGGTATAGCGTGAGCACCTAAAAAAGTAGCTTTGATTGGAATTGGAAATGTTTCCTTTAATTTTTTAATTACTTGAAGCATTTTTAGTTCACTATCTAAAGATAAGCCATAGCCAGATTTAATCTCTAATGCCCCTGTTCCAGATTGAATTAATTCTTTGATCCTTAAGACCGCATCATTGTATAATTGATTTTCTGTTTTTTTTTGAAGTTTTTTCGCTGAGTTTAATATTCCTCCTCCTTTTTCGGCTATTTCTTGATATGACAATCCTTTAATTCTATCAACAAATTCATCTTCTCTGGAATCAGCATAAACTGTATGGGTATGACTATCACACCATGTGGGTAAAACTAATTTTCCATTGAGGTCAACTACTTTATCCGCTTTTTTATCACCACACTTATCCATAGCACCGTAATCGATAATAATATCATCTTCAATCAATAAAAAAGCATTTTTGATAATAGGCAAAGTACTCATATCTTTTCCACTCACTTTTATTACATTCAATTCTCTTACTTGAATAAGTTCTTTGATATTGATGAATAAAGTTGTCATATGTTTTGATTACATTATTTAGACAAACTTACATTAAAAAATGAAAACTATATGTTGTAAGTAGGTTTTAACTTCAGAGTGAATCTCTTGTATATTAGGAATAATTTTAGAAAAATATAAAGTTAAGTTATACACTATTTCATACTACCTGTCATGTCTTCAGGTTTTACCCACTCATCATATTGTTGTGCAGTAAGATACCCTAAACGTACTGCTTCTTCTTTCAATGTTGTTCCGTTTTTGTGTGCGGTGTTGGCAATTTCAGCTGCCTTGTAATATCCAATTTTAGTATTTAAGGCTGTGACTAACATTAATGAGTTATTTAATAGTTCATTAATCCGTGTATGATTTGGTTCTATTCCAGATGCACAATGTAAATCAAATGAAATACAAGCGTCACCAATAAGTTGTGCAGATTGAATAACATTAGCAGCCATCATGGGTTTAAAGACATTTAATTCATAATGTCCTTGGGTTCCACCGATAGTTACAGCTACATCATTTCCCATTACTTGCGCACAAACCATAGTCATTGCCTCTGCCTGCGTTGGATTTACTTTTCCAGGCATAATTGAACTCCCTGGTTCGTTAGCTGGAATAATAATTTCTCCAATACCAGATCTTGGTCCAGAGGCCATCATTCGAATATCATTAGCAATCTTATTAAGAGATACAGCAACTTGCTTGAGAGCACCATGAGTTTCAACTAATGCGTCATGTGCCGCCAGGGCCTCAAATTTATTTTCGGCAGTTACAAAAGGTAAATTTGTGAACTCTGCTATAAATTTAGCAACCAATACATCATATCCTTTGGGTGTATTTAAACCTGTTCCTACCGCTGTTCCTCCCAAAGCTAATTGACTCAAATGTTCTAAAGAATTACGTAAGGCCTTGAGGGCAAAGTTTAATTGGGTAACATACCCAGAAAATTCTTGTCCTAGGGTTAGGGGAGTGGCATCCATTAAGTGAGTTCGTCCAATTTTAACTACATCTTTAAAATCCTCAGATTTTTTTTGTAGTGTGTTTTTTAATTGTTCAATTCCGGGAATGGTATTTTCTACAATTTTTTTATAACAGGCAATATGCATTCCTGTTGGAAATGTATCGTTAGAGGATTGAGACTTATTTACATCATCATTGGGTAGAATTGTTTTTTCTCCCTCTCCAATTTTTTTACCAGCAATTTCGTGAGCTCTGTTTGCAATCACCTCATTTACATTCATATTGGACTGTGTACCTGAACCTGTTTGCCAAATTACCAAAGGAAATTGATCGTCTAATTTCCCGGCTAAAATCTCATCGCATACCTGTGCAATTAAATCACGTTTTACTGAATCTAAAACACCTAAATCGCTATTTGCGAAAGCAGCGGCTTTTTTAAGATACGCAAAACCATAAACTATTTCTAAGGGCATTGAAGCAGCGGAGCCAATTTTAAAATTATTTCTAGATCGTTCAGTTTGAGCACCCCAGTATTTATCAACTGGTACTTCAACTGAACCCATAGTGTCTTTTTCTATTCTAAATTTCATAATTAGTGCGTTTTCAATGATATTACAAAATTACAAAATCCACAACAATCAGTAAGTAAGATTTGTGAGTATTTTATTCTAGAAATATTTAGCTAAATGTTAGCATCAATAAGAATTATCTATTATTTTTGTTTTTTAAAATATTAAATATAATTTAAAATGTTAGATTTTTCTCAGTTCTCAGGATTGGTTTTATTCATGTTTATTTTTACGGCAGGTTTTTGGTTGTTAATATTTTTGTTAACTTTTGTGGTGCCATACTGGTTGGGAGGAACTATTTGGGAAAATTTCAAATTAAAAAGAGAAGCAAAAAAAGCTGCAGAAGGAAAGTAGTTTATAAAAATAATAAAAAAAAAGACTCACAAATTGTGAGTCTTTTTTTTATTTTATAAAAGGGTTTTATGGGGAACCAAAACCTTCTCCACCTTCAAACTCATCGTTACCCCTTCTTTCTCTTACTTGATTCTTTTTCTGATTAAATCTGTAAGTAAAGTTTAATGAAACTTGACGAACCCTCCATTGTGATTCCTGATAGTTTATACTTGTTGGATTTTCTCTATTTGGGTTATAGTTAGTTGATCTCCATTTTCTAGAATTAAATAAATCACTTACGTTTAATACTACTGTTCCTTTTTCACTAAACAAATCTTTACTCAGAGCTATATTTGTAGAAAATATGCCTTTAGATTCGCTTTGAGCTGTGAATCTTGGCCCTCTGTAGGACAACCTATTTTGCATTTGAATTTTACCAGGTAAGGTAAAAGTTGCATTAAACCTACTAAACCAACTGTTATTTACATTTCCCAAATCTTGGAGTTCTGGGGTAGAATTAATTTCTCCTGAAATACCATCAATAGTAAATTTATTATACTCATAAACACCCTTAGACTCCTGTTTAAATAGATTAAAACTTCCTGAAAGTCTAACTTTTTTTGAAGGGTTGTAATTAGCAGTTAACTCAAATCCAAATCTATCCTCAGAGGCTAAATTTATAGGTTCTCTTATGGTTATTACCTGGTTTACACCGTCTAGAAGTCTAATTTCGTCTCTACTAACTCTTTGAATAGCATTGATTGAATGCTGGTAGTATATTGATGAGTTTAAGGTTAGTTTTCCAATTTTTTGAAGAAAACCAAGGTCAAATGAATTAGTAAATGTTGGAATTAATCCTGGATTACCTTTATAAATAATATTTTGACTATTTCTTGATTCAAAAGGGTTTAAGTACCAGTATCTTGGTCTTCTTAGTCTTCTACTATATCCAAGGGTGAAACTTTGATTTTCAGTTCTTTCAAAACCAAAATTGATAGTAGGGAATAATTCTGAATAGTTGTAGTCGAAATTTTCATTGGTGTTTGTAAGTCTAACTTTTACATCTGTAATTTCAGTTCTTAAGCCCAATAGGTAAGAAAACTTATTAATTTTATTTCCAAATTGAGAATAAATGGCATTTACATTCTGTTCAAAGATGAGATTATTCGAGGGATTAAAGTCTAGTTCTGGTATTCTATTTACTAAAAAATTAGAATTTAAATCCTGAAAATCTCCTCTGTAACCCAATTCAAATTGAGTGTTTTCCCCAATTGGTAGAGTGTAGTCTGTTTGTATTAGTGTGTTTTTAGATTTTTCGGTTGTAATATTATTTTCTGTAGCTAAAGAATCATCGATTGATGCAGATTCTATTTCCTCACTGTCACTGTATTGAACATCAACTGTTAATTTATGACCACTAGTATTAAAGTTGTTTGTATAATTTAAGGATATTTGTGAGGTGTTATCAATTTCATCTTCATCTTGAATTCGAAGATCAGTATACTCAAGAATATCATCTACATCATAAACATTAATATTATTTGTTGATAAATTTTGATTGTTGGAATCCCTATAAAAGTAAGTACCAGTGATTGAACTTTTTTTAGATAAAAAATATTCTAATCCAACATTAATATTGTATCCATTTCTGTTTCTTTCAAAATCTCTATCCTCAATTCGTAAGCTATTAAAAGATTCATTTTCAAATATTGATAAATTCGTCAAAAATTTTCCTGGCCCTGAACTATTTCTATATCCCAAATTTGTAAAAAAATTGAATTTTTTTGTTCTAAAATTCACATTAGATGCAATACGATATTGTTTTGGATCTCCTACAGTGGCATTCATAGATCCATTCAGGCCAGTTGCTAATCCTTTTCTTAGTATAATATTTAAAATTCCTGCAGTACCTTCAGCATCATATCTTGCTGATGGTGAGGTAATTACCTCAACTCTTTCTATGGCATCTGCAGGTAATTGACGTAATGCATCTGTACCGCTTAACCCAACCAAAGCAGAAGGTTTACCATCTATTAATATTCTAACATTTTCATTACCTCTAAGACTTACATTTCCCTCTACATCAACATCTACAGAAGGAACATTGTCTAAAACATCAGATGCTGAACCACCTTTTACGGTCATGTCTTTACCTACATTATAAATTCTTTTATCTAGACGAATTTCGACAGTTGATTTTTCAGCTATTATTACAATTTCATCCAATTTATCAGTTTCTTCAGATAACTCAATAGTGCCAAAATTTAGTGTTGAATTAATTATTTTATTGGGAATCTCTTGGGTTTTAAATGAGATAAATTCAAAACTAATGTCATAGGTACCTGGATTAACACTAATATTAAAATTTCCTTTTTCATCAGTAATACCTCCACTTAATTGTTTCGTTTTTTGATTTTTTAAAACAATTGTAGCGTATTCTAAGGGTTCTTTAGTATTTGAATCAATGACTTTTCCGACAATTGACAGTTGATTATTTTGAGGTTTTTGCCCAAAAACATTGAGGATTGTAAATGTAAATACTACAAAAAATAAGCTAGTTTTATTCATTAAAGTCAGTTTGGTTACTTTGACTGTAAATGTCTAACTAAGTTTATTCACTTGTAGTTAATATTGTGTTAAACAAAAATCATAGAATTTGTTTTATTGTCTCGGGAGGTCTTCCTATGACTGCTTTTTCATTATGGATAACGATAGGTCTTTCTATTAGTTTTGGGAATTTTGACATTGCAGAAATAACATCTTTATCACTTAAATCTTTCCCTTTGTAGTGTTCTTTCCAAACCACTTCACTTTTGCGAACCAAATCTATGGGAGATATACCGAGTAAACCAATGATTGATTTTACTTCATCAAAAGAGAGTTTTTCATTAAGGTAGTCTATTATTTCAAAATTCTTTCCACTTTCCTGAAGTATTTGAATTCCTTCTCTAGATTTTCTGCATCTTGGGTTATGATATATTTTAATCATGAATGTTGGTAATAGTTGTTTTTATATTTCTGAATTTATATTTTTTTGTCCCTGAGACATTAAATAAGCTTTTAAAAATGCATTAATATTTCCATTCATTACATCATCTACATTTCCAGTTTCATGAGCGGTTCTTACATCTTTTACTAATTTATAGGGATGCATTACATAATTTCGAATCTGACTTCCCCATTCATTCTTCATTTTACCAGCCTCAATATCATTACGTGCCTCTTGTTGCTTTTGTAATTCAATTTCATACAGTTGTGACTTTAACATTTTCAAAGCTGTAGCTCGGTTATCATGTTGTGATCTTGAGTTAGAGCAAGAAATTTGAATTCCTGTGGGTTTGTGTGTTAGCTGAACTTTAGTTTCAACCTTATTAACATTTTGGCCACCAGCACCACTTGATCTAGCAGTTGTAATTTCTATATCAGCAGGATTAACCTCAATTTCAATAGATTCATCAGCAACAGGATAGACATATACAGACGCAAATGAGGTATGTCTTTTTGCATTGCTGTCAAAAGGTGAAATTCTCACTAAACGATGTACACCATTTTCTCCTTTTAGCCATCCAAAGGCATAATCTCCATCAACTTCAATAGTAACAGTTTTTATTCCAGCAGAATCTCCAGGTTGATAATTAAGAGTTTTTAACGAATATCCTTGTTTCTCTGCCCACATAGAATACATTCTAAATAGCATTTCAGCCCAATCACAACTTTCTGTACCACCAGCCCCAGCAGTGATTTGAACAACTGCACTAAAACTGTCTCCTTCCTCAGAAAGCATATTTTTAAATTCAATATCTTCAACGAAAGCAGTAGTACTCTCAAATTGTATTTCTATTTCTTTGGCGTCAATCTCCCCTTCCTTATAAAAATCAAATAACACTTGAATATCTTCGTTTAAAGTAACTGCTTTGTGATAATCTTCAACCCATTTTTTTTTGAAACGAAGAGACTTCATAAGAACCTCAGCATCTTTAGGGTTATTCCAAAACCCAGGATCAGCTGTTTTTTCTTCTTCATTTGCTATTTCAATTTGTTTTTTTTCAATTTCTAAATATCCTTTTAGTTTAGAAACTCTCTCGGAAAGATTTTTAAGTTGTTCTTGTGTAACCATATTCGAAACAAAAATAGTTGAAAAATAGCGAAAGCTAACAATTACGATTCATGTTCTTTATGATTCAGTATTGGATGACCTGATTTTTTCTTTTTAATTGATTCATAAAAAAATTTATAGCTATTTTTATAAAAAACACTAACAAATGAAATCTAGAAGAGACTTTTTTAAAACCACATCTCTAGTCGGAGCAGGTTTAGCATTAGCGCCAAATGTGGCTTTTGGGATGTCTTCATCAAAAAAAGAAAAACTAAATGTTGCTCTTATTGGTGTTGGCCTCAGAGGAACCAATCATTTAACAAATTTATTACAGCGTGAAGATGTTAGTATAGTGGCTATTTGTGATATTGATTCAAAAAGAATTAAATTATGTTTAGAACTTATAAATAAAGCAGCTCAACCTAAGCCAAAAACCTTTGGAAAAGATACACTAGATTACAGAAATCTTTTAGAAGATCGTTCCATAGATGCCGTTATCATATCAACACCTTGGTTATGGCATGCCCGAATGGCAAAAGATTCAATGCTAGCTGGAAAATATACAGGAGTTGAAGTTTCTGCTGCTAATACTATGGAAGAATGCTGGGATTTGGTTAATATTCATGAAAAAACAGGAGCTCATTTAATGATATTGGAGAATGTTAATTACAGAAGAGATGTAATGGCTGTTCTTAATATGGTTAAACAAAATGTGTTTGGAGAATTACTTCATTTTCGATGTGGTTATCAACATGATTTACGTTTTGTAAAATTTAATGATGGTATTACACCTTATGGTAAGGGAGTTGAATTTGGAGATAAAGGAATTTCGGAATCCAAATGGAGAACACAACATTCTTTACTTCGTAACGGTGATGTATATCCTACTCATGGGGTTGGTCCCATTGCAACAATGTGTGATATTAATAGAGGGAATAGATTTGTTTCGATGACCTCTCATGCTAGCAAAGCTGTTGGTTTACATAAATATATTGTTGATAACGGGGGTAAAGATCATCCTAATGCTAAATTAAAATTTAAACAAGGAGATATTATTACTTCTACCATAGAAACTGCTAACGGAGAAACTATTATTGTTACTCATGATTGTAATTCGCCTAGACCATATTCTTTAGGATTTCGTGTTCAAGGAAGTCTTGGATTGTGGGAGGTAGATGGAAGTAGAATCTATGTTGAAGGTGTTTCAGAACCTCACCGATGGGATGATGCAAAATCGTGGTTACATAAATATGATCATCCCTTATGGAAGAAATATGGTGAATATGCTCAAGGCTCTGGTCATGGAGGCATGGATTTCTTTGTATTAAATGCATTTGTTGAGTCTGCAAAGCAAAATATTGCACCACCTTTAGATGTTTATGATGCCGCTGCTTGGAGTGCTATAACTCCACTTTCTGAACTTTCCATTGAAAATAATGGTGAACCTCAAAATTTTCCAGACTTCACCAGAGGATTATGGGTAACACGTGAACCTTACAACTGGATTAAAGATACTTACTAAGCATGAATCAAGTCATTAGTAAAGCTCCTGGAAGGGTTTGTCTTTTTGGAGACCATCAAGATTATCTAGGATTACCAATCATTGCATGTGCTATAAATAGATTTGTTGAAATTCATGGTATGGCAAATGATTCAGAAGAGCTTCGTATAGAAATGCCAGATATAGAAACCTCTAGGAGTTTTCATATTCATGATTCTTTTGATCATCTAGAAAAAGGAGATCATATTGCTTCCGTAGTCCGAGTAGTAAGGCGCTATGGATGTGTTTTAGATAAAGGCTATACAATCACAATAAAAGGAGATGTACCCATAAATGCAGGACTCTCAAGTTCCTCAGCTGTGGTAGTAGCTTGGATTCGTTTTTTATTAGATGCTTTTGGCTGTAATCAAATAATTACTGACGAATTTGTAGCAAAACTTGCTTTTGAAGCAGAAGTTCTTGAATATAATTCTCCAGGAGGAAGGATGGATCAATATACGATAGCGATTGGTAATATTATATTTTTGCAAACAGGTGATTCAGTTAAGTACAAAAAGATTGAAAAGTCATTAAGTGGACTTGTCATTGGTGAATCTGGGATTCCAAAAAATACCATAGGATTACTAGGTGATTTAAAAAGCAAAGCACTGGCCTCAATTAAAGCAGTTCAGGAGTATGATTCGGATTTTAATTTGCATTTAGCCGGGCTTGAAGACGTAGATAAGTATTCAGATATTCTTTCTGAAGCATTACAACCGTTTTTTTATTCCTCAATAAAAAATCATATAATTACTCAAAAAGCCTTGATTGCTCTAGATGAAGATGTTTTGAATTATGAAAGAATAGGAACCTTGATGAATGAACATCATTCAGTACTGAAAAATAGGTTAAAAATTACAACTCCAAAGATTGACAATATGATTAAAGCAGCTCTTGAAGCGGGTGCATATGGTGCTAAAATTGTTGGCTCTGGAGGAGGGGGAAGTATTTGTGCAATTGCACCTAAAGAATATAAACAAAGCGTGATTAATAATATTTTAAAAGCTGGAGCTAAAGATGCATATGCTGTTTCTGTAACTTCTGGAAAGCAATTTATAGTATCATGACCAATCATTTAATTATACTAGCAGGAGGAGCTTCTTCTAGGATGAAAAAACCTTCTATATCACAACTATCAGAAGAATTGATTCATCAAGCAAATTCAAGAAGTAAAGCCTTAATTTTATTGAATGATCGCCCAATGTTAGATTATGTTCTTTACAATGCGAAACAAGCGGGATATCAAAACATTTATATTGTTATTGGTAAAGAAGGGGAGCTTTTTAAAACCTTCTATGGAGAGCATAGAACACAGAATCAGTTTCGTGGATTATCAATATCTTACGTTTATCAGCACATTCCGGATGGGCGAATAAAACCATTAGGAACTGCAGATGCTGTGTGTCAATCTTTAGAACAATATCCAGTATTGCAAAAAAATCAATTTGCAGTTTGTAATTGTGATAATTTATATAGCGTAAAAGCATTTGAAACCTTAAGAAAAAGTAAACATAATAATGCATTTATTAATTATGACAGAGATGCTCTAGATTATTCTCAAGACCGGATTGAAAGGTTTGCATTGACTAAAGTTGATTCAAATAATTTTTTACAAGATATCATAGAAAAACCTACAACTTCTGAATCAGAAAAATATAAAGATACAGATGGTAAATATCGAGTTAGTATGAATATCTTTAAGTTTGATGGGATAATATTCTTTCCTTTTTTACAATCATGCGACATACATCCTGAAAGAAATGAAAAAGAATTACCCTCAGCTTTGTTAGATATGATTCGATCTTTTCCAACCTCAGTATTAGCGATTCCACTTACAGAACATGTTCCAGATTTAACAGGAAAAGATGATATTCCTCTAATGAATGAATATCTTGCAACACACCCCGTAAATTTATATTGGCCAATTAATTAAAATTATTATGATTTCATTATCGAATTTAGATTACACAATTATTTTCTCACTTTTTGCAGTTATTCTTTTTATAGGGATATATGTTGGGAAAACATCTGGTAAAAACACCAATCAATATTTTCTATCTGGAAGAAATATGCCTTGGTGGTTGTTGGGACTCTCTATGGTTGCAACCACTTTTTCCACTGATACTCCTAATTTGGTTACAGATATAGTACGGACAAATGGAGTTTCAGGAAATTGGGTTTGGTGGGCATTTTTGGTTACTGGATTATTAACTGTTTTTGTCTATGCAAAGCTTTGGCGAAAGTCAGAAGTGAAAACGGATATTGAATTTTATGAACTTCGATATGGAGGAAAACCTGCCCGGTTTCTTCGTAGTTTTAGAGCGGTTTATCTTGGTGTTATATTTAATGTATTGGCAATGGCTGGAGTGACTTTAGCTGCAATAAAAATTGGTCAAGTAATGTTGGGTCTAGATCCTATAACAACTGTTGTCATTGCTGGTTTTATTACAGTTGTTTTTAGTGCTATAGGAGGGTTTAAAGGTGTAGTGTATACAGATTTTATTTTATTTTTTGTTGCTATGCTGGGCGCCTTTGGTGCTGCTTATTACATTATTGGGCTTCCAGAAGTTGGCGGGTTAGAAAACCTAATTGCTCATAAAAATGTGAAGGATAAATTAAATATTCTTCCGAGTTTAAATGATACAGAAACATTCATAAAACTTCTTATTATACCCCTTGCAGTTCAATGGTGGAGCTCCTGGTACCCAGGTTCTGAACCTGGTGGAGGTGGTTATGTAGCGCAGCGTATGTTAGCTGCAAAAGATCAGAACCATGCTATAGCTGCTACATTTTTTTATAATCTTATGCATTATGCACTTAGACCATGGCCATGGATATTAGTAGCTTTGGCATCACTCATTATATTTCCCGATTTGGGTAGTATTCAGGAAGCTTTTCCAAATGTAACTCAAGATAAATTAGGACATGATCTTGCATATTCAGCCATGCTAACAAAACTACCAAGTGGCTTATTGGGTCTAGTATTAGCCTCTTTGGCAGCTGCATATATGAGTACTATAAGTACCCACTTAAATTGGGGTGCATCCTATGTAGTTAATGATTTTTATAAACAACAAATTAACTCAAAAGCCTCTGAAAAACATTTAGTAAATATAGGTAGAATTACAACGATTTTACTGATGATGGTCAGTTCTATAATAGCATTGTCACTTACTAATGCATTACAGCTTTTTGAGATTATTTTAATGTTTGGAGCTGGTACTGGTCTCATATTTATATTACGATGGTTTTGGTGGCGAATCAATGCTTGGACAGAGATTTCAGCAATGGTTGCATCAGGAGTAATTTCTATTTTATTGACTTTTACCTCTCAAGGAAATCTACTTTTCAGTGAGTCAGGTATTTTTCCTGGTTTTTTAAAATTTCCATTTATAGTCATTTGTTCCTCTTTAATTTGGCTGATTGTAACGTATTTAACAGCTCCAGAGAATGATAAGGTTTTATTTGCTTTTTATACAAAAACCCAACCAGGTGGTCCAGGATGGGAAAAAATTAAAAGAAAAGCAGATGAGGCTAAAATTTCAATTATAAATACCAATGAAAAATGGAGTGTTCCAAACGGTATATTAGCAATGATTTTAGGATGTATTGTGATTTACTCTTCCATGTTTGCTATTGGATATTATCTGTATGGAGAAGATCTTTCTGCTTTTGTTTTAACTGTAGTAGCCTTAACCTTCACTTTTTTCTTAATAAGAATATGGAAAAAAATTAAGGGTAATGTACTATGATTTTAGTATTAACAAATGAATATTTTGATTCACTATTAATTATTGTATTTTTACAATAGTTCAAACCATATTACACATGAAAAAATTAATTATTACTTTTTTATTTTTTAGTTTTTCTATTCAAGGATTTTCCCAATTTTTTAAAGATGATAAAGGGGTTTTCAAATATGAGGGTTATTTTACATTCTATTATGATGAAAATAAAGACAAAATATTCTTACAAGTTGAAAATTTAGAAAGGGAATTTTTATATGTAAATGCTCTATCTGAAGGGATTGGTTCTAATGATATTGGATTAGATCGAGGACAGCTAGGAAATACACGTGTTGTTAAATTTATAAAAGCAGGTAACAAATTACTTTTAGTTCAACCTAATCAAGATTACAGAGCAATTACTAAAAATATTGAAGAAAAAAAATCTGTTCAACAAGCTTTTGCTAAGTCAGTTATTCATGGTTTTGTAATCAAAGAATCCAATCAAGGAAAATATCTGGTAGATGCCACCTCTTTTTTTATGAGAGATGCCCATGGTGTTCAGGGTCGTTTATTAGGAAGAAAACAAGGGAATTATAATTTAGATAAAACTAAAAGTGCAATTAATCTAGAAAGAACCAAGGCATTTCCTAAAAATGTAGAATTTGATATAATGCTTACTTTCAAGGGGTCTCCAAAAGGTTCGAATATAAGAAGTGTAACACCTACACCATCTTTAATAACGGTTAATCAACATCATTCTTTTGTTGAGTTACCCGATAATCAATATAAACCAAGAAAATTTGATCCTAGATCTGGAGCCAATGCAATATCTTATTTAGATTATGCTACACCTGTAAATGAATCAATAAAAAAACGTTTTATTTATCGTCATAGATTAGAAAAGAAAAATCCAAATGCTACTAAAAGCGAAGCGGTAGAACCTATTATTTATTATTTAGATAGAGGAACACCAGAGCCCGTTCGTTCTGCTCTTTTAGATGGGGCTCGTTGGTGGAATCAAGCATTTGAAGCAATTGGGTTCATTGATGCATTTCAAGTTAAAATGCTACCTGAAGGTGCAGATCCATTAGATGTGAGATATAATGTAATTCAATGGGTACACAGATCTACAAGAGGGTGGAGTTATGGTAGTTCTGTTTCTGATCCAAGAACTGGAGAGATTATCAAAGGCCATGTTAGTTTAGGCTCTTTAAGAATTCGTCAAGATTTTTTGATAGCTCAAGCTCTAAGAGCGCCTTATGCAGATAATGACACTGATGATCAATTTGCTCTCGATATGGCTTTAGCAAGAATTAGACAATTGTCTGCTCATGAGGTAGGACATACCATTGGGTTGGCTCATAACTTTGCAGCAAGTTCTAAAGGAAGAGCATCAGTAATGGATTATCCTCATCCAACGTTGTCTTTTAAAAACGGAAAAGTTGACTTTTCAGATGCATATGACACTAAGATTGGAGATTGGGATAAAGTATCTATAGCTTACTCTTATGGTATATATAATGAAGATGAAGATGCAAGCCTAGACAATTTGTTGAACAGAGCGTTTAAAAATGGTGCTCGTTTTATTACAGACCAGGATGCTAGGCCTCTAGGTAGTGCACATGCTTATGCTCATTTATGGGATAATGGTTCTGATGTTACTTTTGAATTAGAAAATCTATTACAAATTAGAAAGAATGCAATAGCTAATTTCTCAAAAGATAATATTAAATCTAATGAGCCCTATACTGTTTTAGAGGATGTTTTTGTTCCATTATATTTTTTACATAGGTATCAAACAGAGGCTGTTACTAAAGTTGTAGGAGGACTAGATTATACTTATGCCATAAGAGATGATGGCAATACCATTGTTAAAAGGATATCTAGTAAAGTACAGCAAAAGGCTTTAGCTTCTGTTTTAAAAACATTAGATGTAAAAGAAATTGGTATACCAAAGAAATTAGTAAACCTCTTTCCTCCAAGAGCATTTAATTATAGAAGAACCAGAGAATCCTTAAAAAGTAAAGCTGGGGTAGCCTTTGATCCTTTTGGAGCAGTTGAAACTGCTTCAGCAATGTCGCTTGAACTTTTACTTCACCCAGAAAGAGTGACCAGATTAGTTCAGCATAAAAGCTTAGATACGAATCAATTAGGGTTGGAAGAGGTATTAGATCAGTTAATAGATAGCACTATTCAACAAAGCCATAAGGATCCTTATTATCAAGAATTACAAAATATAGTTAACTATCAGTTTTTAAATCAATTATTTCATTTATCATCAAATAATGATATGTATTGGCAAGTAAATGCAATTGTGAATGATCGAATCGATAAAATAAATACATTGCTTAAAAACTCAAAAGTTACGGGAATTCAAAAAATATATCACAAAGAAATACTTCGTTTGATATCTAATTTTAAGAAAAACCCCACTAAATTTATAAAACCCATAACTCCAAAAATTCCAGACGGTTCTCCAATTGGAAACAATTAAATAATGAAAATAGATTTAATAAGTGATACAGTTACAAGGCCGTCAAAAGAAATGATGGAAGCTATGATGCGAGCTAAAGTAGGAGATGATGTCTTTAAAAGTGATCCCACTGTTACTCTATTACAAGAAAAAGCAGCTGACCTTTTTGGTATGGAGGATGCTTTATTTTTTCCTTCTGGCACAATGGCAAATCAAACGGCAATAAAACTTCATACACAACCTGGAGATAAACTTTTTTGCGATAAATGGGCACATGTATACAACTATGAAGGAGGAGGTGCTGCATTTAACTCGGGAGTATCTTGCAAGTTAATTGATGGACATCGAGGAATGTTTACATCAGAACAATTAGCTTTAGCAGCAACAGGAAGAGCGGATATTCATGTTCCTTATTCTAAATTAGTGTGTATTGAAAATACAACCAACAAAGGAGGTGGTGCTTGTTGGGATTTTGAAGAATTGAAAAAAATCAAACAAGTATGTTTAGAGCATAATTTAAACTATCATTTAGACGGTGCCAGATTGTTTAATGCTTTAGTTGTAAAAAACGAAACCCCAAAGCAATATGGTGAATTATTTGAAACAATTTCTATATGTCTATCCAAGGGGCTAGGTGCTCCTGTTGGATCAATATTACTAGGCTCTAAAGCTAACATTGCCAAAGCATTAAGAATTAGAAAGCTATTTGGCGGGGCTATGAGGCAAGTAGGTTTTTTAGCAGCAGCAGGAATTTATTCTCTAGATAATAATATACATAGACTGGCTGAAGATCACCAAAAAGCTAAAGCTATTGAACAGGTATTAAATTCATTGTCTTTCATAAAAAAAGTTGAGCCTGTTGAGACTAATATCATTATTTTTTATGTTGAGGATCATTTAAATGCAGATGATTTCATATCCAGTATGGCTAAAAAAAATATTTTATTAACTCCTATGGGAGATGGTAAAATTAGAATTGTAACCCACCTAGACTTTTCTGATGAAATGTTAGAAAAATTAGTATATGAATTGAAAGCTTTCGATAAATTTAGATAGCTTCCTGAAATTTATAATAGGCTATTTTCAATTTATTTCATTTAACCTTGTAAGCTCCTTATAATTTTTATTTAATTTTTTTAGTAGAATTCCATAGAGCAGGTAATAGAAAAGCCATAATATTAGAATCATAATAGCAATTATGACTAATTGAACTATGATGAAAATTGCCTTTATGTTTTCTTGATTAAGATTGTTACTATCAACTTCTGCGAGAATATTGATTCCATCTGGTGTATTAAAAATTAAAACGTTCAAAATAATTGAAAATACGATTACGTATATTAAATTATAATACACATACCATTTCACTGTTTTTCTCACTAATAAAATATTTTTCATTAATGTTTTTGTGTCATCTACGGTAGATATTAGTGAAAAGTTTCTGTAAAAAAGTATTAGAAATAGGACCACAACAACATAATGGAAATAGCTGAAAATATTTATAAAACTGATTAAATTTAATTTTTCATAAGGTTCAAGAGCACCATTTCTAGTTCCTAAATAATTTATGGCAAACCAAAATATAAATTCAAGTAGTCCTATTATAAATATCCACTTTACTATAGAATTAGATTTTGATTGTGTCATTTTATAAATTTCTAAAGCAGAAATTTTATTTTCTTCTTCAGGTTGGTTTTTCCAAGCTTTTTTATAGTTACTTAAATCCATGTGTAAAATTTTTATGGGTTTAATATTTTTCTAAGTTTATCTTTTGTTCTATTCATTTTCACTCTGGCATTTACCTCTGATATACCAAGGGTTTTAGCAATTTCTTTATAGGGTTTGTCTTCTAAATATAAAAATATTAAGGCTTTTTCAATATCATTCAATTCTCTTATTCCTTTGTATAAAGCTTTTAACTGTTCATCTTTTGTATCGTCATAATCAACAGATTTTATTTTAAAGCTAACATCATTAAAATTTTGAGTTTTTATACTGCGACTTGATTTTCTGTATAATGAAATCGCAGTATTTAGGGAAACTCTATACATCCAAGTACTAAACTTTGATTCTCCTCTAAACTTAGCATAGTTTTTCCAGATTTGAATAGTAATCTCTTGAAATAAGTCATTATGTTGATCTTGATTTGTAGTATATATCCTGCAAATTTTATGAACAATATTTTGATTTTTCTCAAAATCATTCAAGAAGTTTTTTTCTAATTGAGTTTGCACTATTGGTCAAAGTTTTTTTATAAGTATCATATTTTATCAATAAGTTACAATTATTTTATCTTTTAAAATTAAATATTACCTTTAATCCATTATTTTTTAAAAAAAATTATTGGATAACATCAAAAAAAATTTTAGCATTAGAGATTTAGAAAACATCTCTGGTATAAAGGCTCATACTATTCGTATATGGGAAAAACGCTATAATTTATTCAATCCTGAAAGATCAAAAACAAACATCAGATATTATTCACATCAAAATCTTCAAAAGCTTTTAAACATTGTATTATTATACAATAACAATTACAAAATTTCTAAAATTTCTCAAATGAGTGATGAGCATATCAACATCACTGCTAGAGAATTGGCATTTAATAATTCAATAAATGATGATGCTATAAATTCTTTGAAATTATCAATGTTTAAGTTTGACAAAGCATTATTTAATAATACTTATAATAGCTTATTGGATAGAAAAAGTTTTAGAGAAATATTTAAAGAGGTTTTTATTCCATTTTTGGAGCATATAGGCTTGTTGTGGCAAACTGAAACAATACTTCCAGTTCATGAACATTTTATATCTAATTTGATAACTCAAAAAATTCAAATAAATACTGATGAATTAAAATACACTCAAATTTCAAGTGACAATGTATATATTTTGTTTCTTCCTGAGAATGAAATTCATGAGTTAGGTTTGTTGTATTTAAATTATGAACTCGTTTTACGAGGGCATAGAACGATTTATTTGGGGCAAAGCTTACCTTTAAATAATCTTAAAATTTTTTTTGATATTCATGATAAAATCACTTTTGTGACATCAATGACCGTGAGGCCTTATGATGATGATATCGTAGATTATTTTAATACGATGGATAGTATTATTGCTTCTTCTTCTCATTCTCTTATTGCTATTGGTAAAAAAGTAATGCAATTTAGATCCAGTAATTTCAAATCTCCGATATCTTTATATCCCTCAATTTCAGAATTGTTAAAAGAAATATAAATTTTCCAGCTTATTATTGTTTTGTTTAGCATATAAATAATTGTGTATGACAAATAGTTATATTTGTTTTATTAATTATATTTAATGAGTAAAAACATTCTAATTATTGGTTCTGGATTTTCTTCTTTATCCGCGGCATGCTATCTCGCAAAAGCCGGTTATAAGGTCTCCATATATGAAAAAAACAGTACTTTGGGAGGTCGTGCAAGACAACTAAATAAAAACGGATTTACGTTTGATATTGGTCCATCTTGGTACTGGATGCCGGATATATTTGACCGATTTTTTCTAGATTTTGGTAAAAAAACTTCAGATTATTACCAAATTGATAAACTTGATCCTGCCTACAAAATATTTTTTGATAACGATATCATTTCTATCGGGGACTGTATGGAAAAAATATGTAATGAATTTGAACGTATTGAAAAGGGAAGTGGTATTAAATTAAAAAAATTCATCAAAAAGGCTCAAGATAATTATGAAATTGCGGTTAATAAAATCTTATACAACGCTCCAGGAATTTCACCACTAGAATTAGTTACAAAAGATACTGTTTTACGGTTGGATCAATTTTTTAAAAATATAAGTCAAGAAGTAAGAAAAAATTTCAGCAATCCAAAGTTAATCTCAACACTTGAATTTCCATCATTGTTTCTGGGTGCCAAACCCAGCAAAACTCCCTCATTTTTCAGTTTTATGAATTTTGCTGATTTTGGATTAGGAACGTGGCATCCGAGAGGAGGAATGTACCAAGTTATCAAAGGTATGGAGTCCTTAGCCCTAGAATTGGGTGTTTCGATTAACCTAAATCACCCAGTTGAAAAAATAGTTGTAGACGACAATAATACAGTGACGGGTTTAATTTCTAATAATGTTTTTATTGAGTCAGATATCGTATTAAGTGGAGCAGATTATCATCATTCTGAAACGCTATTAGACCCTATATTTAGACAGTATTCTGAGTCTTATTGGGATAAAAAAACATTTGCTCCTTCCTCATTGTTATTTTACATCGGGATAGATAAAAAAATAAAAAATGTTGAACATCATAACTTATTTTTCGATGCTGATTTTGAAAAGCATGCTGTAGAAATTTATGATACTCCCCAATGGCCAACTGAGCCCTTATTCTATGTAAATGTCCCTTCAAAAACAGACTCCTCCATGGCACCAGAAGGTTGTGATGCTGTTTTTATACTAATGCCTATTGCAACCAATATTAAAGACACACCTGAATTAAGAACTTCTTATCTAAAAAAAATCATTGAAAGATTTGAGGAAAAAACACAACAATCAATTCAAAATAATATTATATTTAAGGAATCATTTTGTGTAAATGATTTTAAGTCAGAATACAATTCATATAAAGGAAATGCCTATGGTATGGCAATGACTTTATTGCAAACTGCATTCTTAAGGCCTAAATTAATAAGTAAAAAAGTAAATAATTTATATTTTACTGGACAACTTACAGTTCCTGGACCTGGTGTTCCTCCTTCACTCATATCAGGAAAAATTGTGGCCGAGTTAATACAAAAAACAAGAGTATAATGAAAGAATTATTTGATGAAGTAAGTTTCGATACTAGCAAACTAGTAACAAAAAAATACAGTACATCTTTTTCATTGGCTGTAAAAATGTTATCTCCAACGATTAGATCAGCAATTTATAATATTTACGGTTTTGTTCGTTTTGCCGATGAAATTGTAGATACTTTTCATGATTATCAAAAAGAAGCCTTGTTAGACGATTTTGAAAACGAATATTATAAAGCTCTTGAAAATGGTATAAGTCTTAATCCTATTTTAAATTCTTTTCAAGCAACAGTTATTAGATACAATATTACGGATGACTTGGTTAAGGCTTTTCTAAAAAGTATGCGAGCAGATTTATCAAAAACTCAATACCAAACTAAAGAGGAGTACAATGAATACATATATGGCTCTGCAGATGTTGTTGGTTTAATGTGTCTTAAAGTTTTTGTTGATGGTGATGAAAAAAAATACAATGAATTAAAAGATGCTGCAATGCGGCTAGGGTCTGCATTTCAAAAAGTAAATTTTTTAAGAGATTTAAAAGATGATTTTGAATTACTAAATCGTTCTTATTTTCCAAACGTTGATTTAACCTCTTTAGACAAGGCCTCGAAACAACTCATTATTGAAGAAATAGAGGATGACTTTGATTATGCATTTAATCATGGTATTCTAAAATTACCTGTAGAGGCTAAGTTTGGAGTTTATATGGCTTACAGATATTACCGAAGATTATTAAAAAAGCTAAGCAGTGTTCCTTCCTCAGAAATTATTGAAACTAGGGTTAGAATTTCCGATCCTATGAAAATTAATTTACTCGCAAGAAGTTATGTAAAATATAAATTAAACATGATTTAATGATAGTACTAGTATTAATATCTTTAGTTACTTTTTTAATTATGGAGGGTATTACTTGGTGTACTCACAAATTTGTGATGCATGGTTTTTTATGGTATTTACATGAAGATCATCATCAACCAAAATATAAAAATATATTTGAAAAAAATGATCTGTTTTTTATCATTTTTGCTCTACCCAGTTCATTATCCATTTATTTTGGTATGGAAAAACAATTGTATTTTATTTCAGCCATAGGTTTTGGTATTATGTTATATGGTGCGGCCTATTTCTTGGTTCATGATGTTTTAATCCACCAAAGATTTAAATGGTTTAAACATACTAAAAATAGATATTTATTAGGTTTAAGAAAAGCTCATAAAATTCATCACAAAAAGCTAACAAAACATGATGGTGAATGCTTTGGAATGTTATACGTTCCTCTAAAGTACTTTAGAAAACCAAAAAAAGTTTAGTATTGAGTAAAAGTAAACCAAAAACAGCAATTGTTATTGGTGCAGGTATTGCAGGTTTATCTGTAGCAATTCATCTACAAAATGCAGGGTTTAAAGTAGAAGTATTTGAATCTAATGAATATCCAGGAGGGAAGTTAACTGATTTTTCCCAAAAGGGTTATCGTTTTGATATGGGCCCCTCATTATTTACTATGCCTCAATTTGTTGAAGAACTTTTTTCCATTTCAAATAAAAATATTCATGAATATTTTTCTTATATGAAAAAAGAAACTACCTGTCATTATTTTTTTTATGATGGTACTACTTTTCAGGCAAAGTCTGATATTAATAAATTTGCTAAGACTGCAGCAAAGACATTTAATGTTGATCAAGACACAATTCTTAACTATTTTGATAGAAGTAAAAAAAAATATGATTTAACATCTTCCTTATTTTTAAAGAAGTCTTTGCATAAATTCTCTACATATTTTTCAACAGATACTTTAAAAGCTATTTTTAATGTAACGAGTTTAGACATCAGCTCAACACTTCATGATTATAATGCCAAAAGCTTTGAAGACTACAGATTAGTTCAGCTATTTGATAGATTTGCCACCTATAATGGTTCATCTCCTTATCAAACTCCTGGTATTATGTCTATGATTCCTCATTTGGAGCAATATTATGGTACTTTTTTCCCAACTGGAGGTATGCATTCAATAACTAAGAGTATTTATCAGTTAGCTTTAGATTTAGGCATTAAATTTCATTTTAATTCTAAGGTTGACAAAATTCATGTAAAGGAAACTAAAGCTGTTGGTATTTCTTCAAATAACAAAGATATTTATTCAGATGTTGTAATTTCCAATAGTGATGTTGTACCCACATACAGATCATTACTAAAGAATCACAAGTCACCTGAAAAAATTTTAAGACAACAAAGATCTAGTTCTGCTTTAATATTTTATTGGGGTATTAGAAAAGAATTTCAATCATTAGATTTACACAATATATTTTTTTCTGACGATTATAAACAAGAATTCCAGTATATTTTTAAAAAGCAGCAGGTGTATAAAAATCCAACTGTATATGTAAATATTACCTCAAAAGATAATAAATCTGATGCTCCCAAAGGTTGTGAAAATTGGTTTGTAATGGTAAATGTTCCAAGTAATACAGGTCAAGACTGGGATTCAATTATAACCAATGTTAGAAGAAATATTCTAAAAAAACTGTCTGATTCTCTTTCTGAGAATATTGAGGATCTTATCGAATTTGAATCTGTTTTAGATCCTAGGTTAATTGAATCTAGGACTAACTCTTATCAAGGAGCTTTGTATGGTGCATCAAGTAATAACAAGTTTTCCGCTTTTTTAAGACATCCTAATTTTAGTCAGCAAATTTCAAATCTTTATTTTTGTGGAGGTAGTGTTCATCCTGGAGGTGGTATACCACTCTGTTTATTGTCTGGTAAAATTGTCTCAGAATTAATTGTAAAGAATAAATGATTACAAAACATAAAATAGCAATATCTATATTCATTATTTGGCTTTTTAATATTTCTGGGATTTTTGGAATTTTATCTTCAAATTCTGATTGGTTTTTACAATTAACACCAGTTAACCTCTTAATGTATGTTGTCGTTATTATTTGGTGTATTGAAGACTTATCTAAGAGGTTTATTATTGCGTTTTTTATCCCGTTTCTAATTGGTTTTATAACAGAATATTTGGGTGTCAATTATGGTTTAATTTTTGGTTCCTATGCCTATGGAGAAAATTTGGGTTTAAAATTGGGAGGAGTTCCCTTAATGATTTGTATTAATTGGGCTGTATTAACTATAATTACAGCCGATATAAGCTCAGCAGTCAATAAAAATATATTAGTTCGGTCTCTATTTGGTGGATTTACAATGATGTTACTGGATTTTTTGATAGAGGTATCAGCACCAAGATTTGATTTTTGGGAGTTTGAAAATAGTATTATTCCAATTCAAAATTATATAGCATGGTTTATTATTGGAAGTATAGCTCACTATTTATATCATCAGATTCATATAAAAACAAATAAGAAAGTATCAATTCATATATTTGTTGCAATCATTATTTTCTTTTCCACTTTTATAATTTTTTAATGCAAAAATACGATTACATCATATCTGGGTCAGGCGCATCAGGACTTATGCTTGCTTATCGAATGGCTAAAGATCCTTTTTTTAATGATGCTTCAATTTTAATCATTGATAAGGAGAAAAAAAAGAGTAATGATAGAACTTGGTGTTTTTGGGAAAATGGTGATGGTGAATGGGATAATCTTCTACATAAGTCTTGGGATAAAATAGTATTCAAAAGCAATTTATATCAAAATACGATTTCTCTTCAATCTTACACTTATAAAATGATTAGAAGTGGTGTTTTTTATAAAAAACTTTGGAACTTTATTACTACTAAACCTAATATTAGCTTTCTACAGGAAACTGTTGAAGCGATAAATACTAATGAAGGCCAAGTTTCTGTTACAACTGCTACAAGTCAATACTTTGCTTCAAAGGTGATAAATAGTATTGATTTAAATAAAAATTATACTCAACAAAATGATTATCCTGTTTTATTACAACATTTTTGTGGTTGGTTCATAGAAACTGATGAAAATACATTTGATGATTCTAAAGCAACTTTTATGGATTTCACTGTAGATCAAAAACATAATACAAGGTTTATGTATGTTTTACCTACCTCTTCCAAAAAGGCATTGTTTGAGTATACATTGTTTTCTAAAGATGTGTTAACTAAAGAGGAGTATGAAATTGAATTAAAAAAATATCTTACGAGTAAAGGCATTACAAATTATACCATAAAAGAGAAGGAGCAAGGTATTATCCCTATGACATCCTATAAGTTTTGGAAAGAAAACTCAAAAAATATATTACATATTGGAACTATTGGGGGATGGACAAAAGCTAGCACTGGATATACTTTTAAAAACACCTCCAAGAAAACTAAAGAACTGATAGAGTTTCTTAAAAAGAATGACGATTTTTCTAATTTTAGAAAAAAAACAAGATTCTGGGGGTATGATTTATTATTATTGGATGTTTTATCCTCTCACAATTATTTGGGTGCAAAGCTATTTTCGAAATTATTTCAAAGAAATTCACTAAAAAATGTTTTTAGGTTTCTTGATGAAGACACAAATTTTATTGAAGATTTAAGAATAATGCTATCCATGCCACCTTTAAGATTTATTTTAGCTTTGTTTAGAAGATTGCTAAAATTTTAACCTATTACAACTCATCCTCAAAATAATACAACTGGGTATTTTATTCTATTGACATTACCTTAAATCTAGCATATTTACATCATATTTAACAAGTGCATCACTTTTTAGTACGAATTTTGAAATAATAATGATGAAGATTTTAGTAGTAATTCTAACCTCTGTATTGACATTTACTGGAGAATTTTTAACTCCGAAACAAAAAATTTCAGTTACTGCAACCAATATTTCCAGTAACGATGGAAAAGTTTTTTTTGTATTATTTGATAAAGAAAAGTTTATGAATACACCCATACAATCAAAAGCTAAAGAAATTTTAAATGGAACAAGTTTTGTTACTTTTAAAAACTTAGAGAAAGGAGAGTATTCAATAATTTGCTTTCATGATATGAATGATAATGGTATAATGGATATCAATAATAATGGTATTCCGTCAGAGGCTTATGGTGTTTCAAATAATATTATAACTTTTGGACCACCATCCTTCTCTAGCACAAAATTTTCACTACTTGAAGAAGATGTAAATTTAGAAATTAAGTTTTATTAAATTTAACCAATAATAATAGTTGATCTAACAACATGAGAAACAATCAAATTACTGTATTTAAAAGCTTAAAAAAAGACGTCATTACTTGCTTGCAAATGACAATTTTGTTTGGGGTTATTTTTAGTTTGATTTTTCAGCAATTTAACACAAAAGGGATAGTATATTCGTTTTTAATAGCTGGTATGTTTTCTTTTGGCCTAGGTCTTGGGAATGGCTTTATCAATTATTATTTAAACAAAAAATGGGATTGGATTTCTCAAACTAAACAACGTGTTACTTCTGGTATTATTGGAACTGTTTTGTATACTGTACCTATAATTTTAGGGATAAATTACATCACTTGGTATGTGCTAAATGATAATGATCCTTCATTTTTTTTTAAGGGAACTAATTTATATATCCATATATTTTATATTCTACTTTCCTTGGGAGTTTCAACTTTTTTACACGCAAAGGATTTCATGACAAACTGGAAGCTTGCCATGACTAATGAAAGTACAAAACAAGAAATTGTAGCTAAAACAGAAACCGCAAAGTTTGAATCTTTAAAAAGTCAGTTAGATCCTCATTTCTTGTTCAATAGCCTCAATGTATTAACTTCTTTAATAGGTGAAAATCCAGATCAAGCTGAGAAATTTACGACCAAACTTTCTAAAGTATATAGGTATGTTTTAGAACAAAGAAACAAAGATCTTATTCCATTAATGCAAGAAATTAAATTTGCTAATACGTACATGGAATTACTTGGAATGAGATTTGAAGATGCTGTAAAGTTTGAAATACCTTCATCTGTCAGTGATGAAAATCTAAAGATTGTTCCACTGTCCTTGCAATTACTTTTAGAAAATGCATTAAAGCATAATGTTGTATCGTCTTCTAAACCACTAAGTGTCAGAATTTATGAGAAAGGCAGCTATTTAATTATAGAAAACAATATCAATCCAAAAGAAGCTATAGGAAAGGGAACTAAGGTAGGTTTGAGGAATATAGCAGATAGATATGGATTAATTTCAGACAAAAATGTAATCATAGAAAATGATCATAAAATATTTAAAGTAAGTATTCCTCTATTAATTAAAACAAATAATATTATGTACTCAGAAAACATGGAAAGTAGTAAATATATACTAGCAGTTGAACGTTTAGAAAAACTAAAAAAGTTTTATTCAAATTTAGTTTCTTTTATAATTGTTATGCCATTCTTAATTTTTATAAATCTTAGTTATACCCCTTACTTTCAGTGGTTTTGGTTTGCTTTATTTGGGTGGGGTATAGGCTTAATTTCTCAACTACTGGAGGCTAACAACTTTAATATCTTTTTAGGAAAAAATTGGGAAGAAAAAAAGATTAGAGAAATTATGAATGATTCTAATGATAAATATCTATAATATGAAAATTGAAAACAATAAAGAGCTTCAATATTTAAATGCTCAAAAGAGAGTTAAAGAGATTAAGGGATTTTATTCCCATTTCACAGTAATGTTTTTCTTACTTCCATTTTTGGTATTTATTAATTTGAAATTTACCCCAGATTATCATTGGTATTGGTGGGCTTTATTAGGTAACCTATTGGGATTATTTTTTCATTGGCTAAAGGTATTAGGTTTATCATCTATTGGTTTTGGAAAAGAATGGGAGAAAAAAAAGATTGAAGAATACATGAAAAAAAATTAATAAAAAAATGAATAAAGAATATTTTAAAGAGCAACAGTATATAAAAGCAAAAAAAAGAGTTAAGGAAATAAAAGGTTTTTATTCTCATCTTTTGATATATATTTTAGTTAATATCTTCATTAGTAGTATTATTATTTTTGGATTAACATACAGTGGTGATAATAGTTTTCTAGAATCTTTGTCAAATTTTGGAGTTTATTCTACCTGGCTTTTTTGGGGAATAGGAATTTTTTTCCATTGGTTAAGTGTTTTTGGATTTAAAAATATACTTGGAAGTGCTTGGGAAGAGAAAAAAATAAAAGAGATCATGGAAATCGATGATGAAAGAAGTAAAAAGATTTTTAATAAATAAATTATGGATATAGATAATGAAGATTTAAATAAAAGCTACATCAGAGCTAAAAGTAGAGTAGAAAAATTAAAAAAATATTATAGTCATTTAATTAGTTATTTATTAGTTAATATTCTTTTATCCTCTTATAAAGTTTTCAAAGATATTTCAAGAGGTGATACGTTTGAGGAGGCTATTTTTGATGGAAATAATTTTTCTCTCTGGTTTTGGTGGGGCATTGGTATAGCATTTCACACCTATAATATCTATTCGAACAACTTTTTTTTAATGAGTAAAAGTTGGGAAGACAAAAAAATAAAAGAATTTATGAATGAGAAATAATTAATAATTTTATGAATGTAATTGTTATTGAAGATGAAAAACCTGCTGCCAGAAGATTAAAAAGAATGTTACAAAAACTTGATATTGATGTTCAAGTTATGTTACATTCTGTAGAGGAATCTTTGAATTGGTTTCAAACTAATAAAGAACCAGATCTAATATTTTTGGACATCCAATTATCTGATGGATTATCTTTTGAAATTTTTGAGGAACTAAATATTCATAGTGCCATTATATTTACAACTGCCTATGATGAATATGCTCTTAAAGCCTTTAAGTTAAATAGTATTGATTATTTGTTAAAACCGATAGATGAAGACGAATTAAATAATGCTATTACCAAATATCATAATCAACTTCCCAAATCATCAAATCTTAAAGTTAATATGGATGATATACGTAAACTGTTAATTAATCCTATTGATAGAAAGTATAAGAAGAGATTTACCATTAAGATTGGACAGCACATTAAAATTATTCCAACAAACGAAATAGAATGTTTATACAGTGAAAATAAATCAACATACATTCATTCTAAATCAAATAGGAGTTATTTAATAGATAACTCATTAGAATTTTGGCAGGATAGTTTAGATCCAGAGAATTTTTTCAGAGTAAACAGAACTTTTATAATCCATGTTAGTGCCATTAAAGATATTGTTGCCTATACGAATAGTAGACTTAAACTTGTTTTAAATTCTTTTTCTGAAATTGAAATTATAGTTAGTAGGGAAAGAGTCAAGAAATTTAAAAAATGGATAGATAGATAAAAGCTTTAAATTTTCTAATAATTTGATTCTTTTTATATATTTACAAAGATATTTAGCTTTTCAAATACGATGCATCGGCTTTAATCGTTCTAATAAAGATTATTTAAAAATTTACAATGAAAAAATACAGTCTTCTATTTCTTTTTTTAGTGCTTCTTTCCTTGATGATCAGCTGTACGAATAGTCAAAAGTTTTCCATTGAAAAAGGGAAAGTAGGAAATCTCACTACTAAAACAATTGTAAACGAGCTTCAAGATATTTTCAAAAATGATTCGATTGTATCAAATCTAAGTGAAGGAGCTCTTGGAGACAATTATTTCCAAGATGATGATGAATATTTAATTTATGATAAGAATGGAAAACACATGTTAACCATTGTGCCAAAAGAGCAATTAGATTCTACCTCAACAATAAAAAGTATTCAAATCTTTGACGATAGATTTAAAACAACATCGGGTCTAAACATTAGAACTCCTTTCTCAGAAATAAGAGCAAACAATACAATTGATAAAATAGAATCATCTTTCTATTCTGCAACTTTATTCATTGATGAATTAAATGCTACCATTGCTATTGATAAAGAAGAATTAGGATTAAAAGGCTTCAGTAATCAAAAGGTTACCATAGAACAAATTCCTGACTTAGCAAAGATGAAATCATTTATCGTTTGGTTCTATTAAGATGTCTAAAAAATATATTATCCAAAAATCTCCATGTATAGTACCCACTTATGATGGAAAACTTATTGAGGAACATTTTGGACATCTAACAGATAAAAACTCTGAAATAAGTATTGCTCATATGGTTGCTCCACCTGGATGGAGTGAACCTTTTCAAACTCCTAATTTTGAGGAATATACCTACATTATTAGAGGGAAAAAACAATTCATTGTAGGTGACGAAACAATTATTTTAGAGGCTGGACAATCTATAAAAATTGAAAAAAACATAAGAGTTCAGTATTCAAATCCTTTTAAAGAAGCATGTGAATATATCGCTATTTGTCTTCCTGCATTTTCTATTGAAAAAGTTAACAGGGAAAAAAATTAATTTTTATTTCTTGTTAAATAAAAAGGAAGATAGATTAGCATAAAAAATGGAACAACAATTAATTCAACAACAAAAATATATTGAGGCCATTCTCCAAAAACATCTAATAGGGTAGTGGCATTGGGTTTTTTATTTGTGTAAAAATAATTAGAACCCAATATATAATTAAGAATAAACATAAAGATTATATACACTTGCAAAGCAATAAATGATTTAAATACACTTTTTAGTGTTGGTCTCATTTTATAAACAAATGTTGCATATAACATAATTAAGACTAACCCAGTGTGAACAAACCAATATCTAAAAAAAGTAAAGTTTAAATAATTATATTCGGAGGGTGTAATTAAAGATTGCAGTGTACCAGCCAATATTAAAAATAAAAAAATTTCATAAAATATATATTTTCTAGTGTAGGTAAAAATAGGGATTATTAAACCTAAAAAACTACAAAGGTGAAGAGGTAAATCCTCCTTGTAGTTAAAATCTGTTTTATAAAAATTTATTATAGTTCCAAAAATGATAACTAAACTGATGGATGTGGCTAATACATTACCTATTAAAAACTGAATTTTTCGAGGTTGATTTTTTGAAAATAATATCAATAACCCACCAAGAATACTTAGAAGTAAAATAAGCCAAAAATGCTGCTCTGAAAAGGGAACAAAATCTGTATTTTCACTAAAAAAAAAAGTATTCAATTGTAAAATATTTTTTACAAGATATCACTTTTTTTTAATTGTTATTTTTTGAGGCTAATAAGGTGTTTTTTAGTAACATTGCTATGGTCATGGGCCCAACACCTCCGGGAACAGGAGTAATATAAGCTGCTTTTTTTGAAACTTCATCAAAAGCAACATCTCCCAACAAACGGTACCCATTTTTTTTGCTAACATCTTCAACTCTAGTAATACCAACATCAATTACGGTTACATTTTCTTTAACCATATCTTCAGTTAAAAATTCAGGTATCCCTAAAGCGGCAATAACAATATCTGCTTGTAACGTAATTTCTTTTAGGTTCTTGGTTCTACTGTGTGTTAAGGTTACTGTAGCATTTCCTACAGTTCTTTTTTGGGAAAGTAATATACTCATGGGGCTACCTACAATATGACTTCTGCCAATAACAACAACGTTCTTTCCTGAGGTTTCAATTTTATATCTCTCTAGTAATTCAAGAATACCAAATGGTGTGGCAGAAATAAAAGTAGGAAGGTTTAAGGCCATTTTTCCAACATTAGTTGGATGAAATCCGTCTACATCTTTATTAGGATCTACTGCCATCAAAATCTTTTGCTCGTCAACATGTTTCGGCAAGGGAAGTTGAACTATAAATCCATCGATATCTTTATTATTATTTAATTCAGTGATTTTGGATAGTAATGCAGCTTCTGAAGTTTCTTCAGGTAATTCAACAAGAGTAGATAAAAAACCAACGCGATTGCAAGCCTTTACTTTAGCGCCAACATAAGTTCTACTTGCTCCATTATTACCAACAATTATTGCAGCTAAATGAGGAATTTTTTTTCCTTCTTTTTTTAATTGTAAAACCTCTAGTGTTATTTCATCTTTAATATCGGATGAAGTTTTTTTCCCGTCTAATAAAATCATTTAAATTATTTTTCAATTATTATTGCATTCCTCTCATCATTTGCATCATTTTTTTACCCCCGCCTCCTTGCATCATTTTCATCATCTTACTCATTTGATTGAATTGTTTCATCAATTGATTTACTTCTTGAACAGATGTACCAGAGCCTTTGGCGATTCTCTTTTTTCTACTAGCATTAATGGAGCTAGGAGTAGATCTCTCTGAAGGAGTCATCGAATGAATCATTGCTTCTATACTTTTAAAAGCATCATCATCTATATCAACATCCTTCATGGCTTTTCCAGCACCAGGAATCATTCCAATGAGATCCTTCATACTTCCCATTTTTTTTATTTGTTGAATTTGTGATAAAAAATCGTCAAAGCCAAATTGATTTTTTGCAATCTTTTTTTGAAGTTTTCTAGCCTCATTTTCATCATATTGCTCTTGAGCTCTTTCAACTAAAGAAATTACATCTCCCATTCCCAGTATACGGTCTGCCATCCTATCTGGATAGAAAATATCAATGGCATCCATTTTTTCACCAGTTCCAATGAATTTTATGGGTTTGTTAACTACAGATTTAATTGACAAAGCAGCTCCTCCACGAGTATCTCCGTCTAACTTGGTAAGTATTACACCATCAAAGTTTAAAATGTCGTTAAAAGCTTTTGCTGTGTTTACTGCATCTTGCCCAGTCATTGCATCAACAACAAATAATGTTTCTTGAGGTTTTATAGCGTTATGAATATTTGAAATTTCATTCATCATTTCATCATCAACAGCTAAACGTCCTGCAGTATCAATGATAACCACATTTTTACCATTTGCTTTAGCGTGTTTGATAGCATTTAATGAAATTTCTACTGGATTTTTATTATCTACCTCTGCATATACATCAACACCTATTTGTTCTCCTACTACTTGTAATTGATTTATTGCCGCAGGTCTATATACATCACAACCTACTAAAAGTACCTCTTTTGTTTTCTTTGTTTTTAAAAAGTTAGCTAGTTTACCAGAAAAAGTGGTTTTACCTGATCCTTGTAAACCAGACATTAATATTATAGTTGGGTTTCCACTCAAATTAATACCAACAACATCACCGCCCATTAAATCTGTCAATTCATCTTTGACTAATTTGACCATTAATTGACCTGGATTCAATGTGGTCAATACATTTTGCCCTATGGCTTTATTTTGAACTCTTTTGGTAAATTCTTTAGCAATTTTAAAATTAACATCAGCATCAAGCAATGCTCTTCGAACTTCTTTTAAAGTTTCTGCTACATTAACCTCTGTTATTTTACCATGACCTTTTAGTGTGTGTAAAGCTTTGTCTAATTTTTCACTTAAATTATTGAACATAGGATTCTATTTGCTTTTTAAAGAACAACAAATATAGAAAATACATGTATTTTACTAAAGGAAAAGAGCACTTAATCTTTTTTGATTCTTGTTTTACAAACTTATATTCTAAAAAGTATTTTTAATTTATAATCACTTTAGATAGTTGTAAATTTCATTCTTTTTTTTCATCATATTAATTTCAATATTATATGCAGAATTCATAATATTCATTATTCAATTTCAAGTTCATTTAAAAAAAAAGTAGGCTTTTTAAGTTTGGTATTCATAAATCTTATTGTATTTTTCGGAAATATTTCAGACTAATAATGAAGAAAAACATCACAATTAAAGAATTATCTAAAATTCTGGAGGTATCTATATCTACGGTTTCTAAGGCTTTAAATGATAGTTATGAAATTAGTGATAGTACCAAAGAAAGAATCAAATCTGCAGCTAGGCTTCACAACTATAAACCTAACAAATTAGCTGTAAATTTAAAATCTGGAAAAACCAATACAATAGGGGTTGTTTTACCCAGTATTAAAAATTTCTTCATGTCTAGAGTGTTGAGAGGTATAGATAGTGTAATTGCTAAATCTCCCTACAACATCATTATTAGTATTACAAATGAATCTTTTGATAAAGAAGTACAGTCTGTACAAACCTTATCAAATGGACTAGTAGATGCCATAATTATAGCCGTTTCAGAGGAAACACAAATTAAAAAAGACTTTTCCCATTTAAACAGTTTAATAGGAGATACTCCCTTACTAATGGTAGATAGAATTGTTAATTCTATTACTTGTGATAAAGTATTGGTTGATGATTACAATGCTGTTTTTAATGCTGTAAATGAATTAATTAAGGACGGAAGAAAAAGTATTGCACTGGTTTCTAGCATCAATAATTTAAATGTAGGTAAGCAGAGAACAAAAGGATACAAATCAGCTATTGAAAATAAACAAGATCCTATTGTAATTGAGGGTTCAGAAGAGCATCTAGAGAAAGAATTAATTAAATTAATTGATTTGAATAAAATAGATGCTATTATGGCTTTAGATCAAGAATCTTCTTTAGCGGCCTACAGAATAGGTAAAAAGAAAAAAGTTTTAACAAGTAAAAAAATTGCCTTAATAGGTTATGCGAGTAGGGTAATTTCTGAACATCTTACTCCCAAGCTTACCACCATAGATCAGCATGGTAAAAAAGTAGGCTCTACATCTGCAAGGCTGTTATTAAAAAGACTTGATGTATTTGAAGGTGAACCAGAGTCTATTGTTATTAATTCTACTGTTCAAAAAAGATTTACGAGTTAATTATTTTTTAGTTTTTTTATTAAACTTCAATGCAGCTCCATTAATACAATGTCTTTCACCAGTTGTATTTGATGGACCATCATTAAACGAATGCCCTAAATGCCCTCCACAAGTTGCACATTTTAACTCCGTTCTAGCGTAACCAATCTTATAATCTACATCCAATTCAACATTGTTAATAATGGCCCTGTCAAAAGATGGCCATCCTGTTCCAGAATCAAATTTATGAGCGGAGTCATACAGCGGAGTTTCACATGCTGCACAAACATAAACACCAACTTCTTTATTATCGTTTAGAGGACTTGTAAAAGGTCTTTCTGTTCCAGCCTCTCTCAAAATATAATACTGCAAGCTATTTAATTGCTTTTTCCATTCTGAAGTTGTTTTTTCAACAACATATTTTTTCTTATTTTTTTTATCAGATTTCTGGGCAATTCCCGAACAACTTATTAAAAATGTAATAAGAATAAATGCTATTAATTTTTTCATGTTTTTTAATTATTTATGATTAAAATACTAAAATTAGTTTTTACAGGATTCAACGTAGTAGTCTATTATTTTTTATGTGTTTTGTTTAATAAAATCAATACTCTTCAGAATAACATTCTCATTCCTCAATATTTTTGTGTGTCCCAATTTATTTGTAATTAATAAACTTCCCTTTTTTAAATTTTTTCGTATTTCATAGGCACAACCTACAGGTACATCTCCGTCTGTCACATCATGAACTACCAATACAGGAATATTAATTTTTTTTGCAACGGTACTGCTTGAAGAATCATCAACTTTTATATTCCATTTTTTTTCTAATCTAGATTGTATTAATTGAGCAGATCTTTTCTTAAGACCCAAGTTTTTTGCAAAATTTAAAATAATATCGGAAATTTTATCTCCAGATCCAATTGCTATAAATGATTTTACACTTAAGAAATCAGAAGTGGCTATATACAGGCTAGTAGCTCCAAAAGAATGCCCTATTGCAGCTTCAAATGCTCCAAAAGTTTTATTAATTTCCTTAATTGTTTCTAAAAATTCAGGCATCATTGTAGTTTTCCCAGAAGATCTTCCATGAGCAGGACCATCAAACGAAATGACCATGTATCCATTTTCTAATAATTTATCAGCAAAAGCATATAACTGTGTGCTTCTTCCACACCAACCGTGAACTAACAACACTTTTTTTCTAGAGTATCCATAAGATAGAACTTCAATTTCTTTATTGATATTTTCAATGAATAGACGCTTTTTTTGTGCGCTCTTCAACATGTATTGCTCTCGTTTGGGAATAGTATATTTTATTGGTGTTGTAAAAAGTATCAAACCAAATATGCTTGATAACCGATTAGAAATTAATTCTAAGCTCATTGCAAACAATCGAATAGGTTGAGGAACAGCTAAACTTGGAATTAATTTATTTTTATTTTTTAAAAGATTCAATTGTATGTTTTTGTGAAGAATTGTTAGGCATAATTAGCTTCGTACAAAAATATATAAATCTGGTTTATCATTCTATGGAACACCACTACAAATCAAATAATTATGAAAAATTTAGGGTTTACCAAATTTAAGTATATTGCATATGTAATTATAGTTGATACCATAACCAAAAAATTAAAAGTAAAATTTAGACTTTTAATTTATTTTTTTAAATCGAATTTCACATGTTAAAAAAAGGAGACAAAAAGCTTATCAATGCTTGGGCATTTTATGATTGGGCAAATTCAGTTTATTCATTAGTCATTGGTACAGCAGTTTTCCCTTTATATTATTCAAATATTACGGAGGGTGCTACAGTGTCTTTTTTAGGTACAGAATGGGAGCACCCAGATACTCTGTATTCCTATGCATTGTCTTTCTCATTTTTAGTGGTTGCTTTTATGTCACCAATTCTTTCAGCTATTGCAGATTATACGGGTAACAAAAAGCGTTTTCTTAAAATCTTTTGTTGGTTGGGTTCTTTATCTGTAATGTCATTATACTTTTTTGATGGGATTGATACCGTTTGGATAGGTATTGTTTTTACTATTCTTGCAAGTATAGGTTTTTGGTCTAGTCTTGTTTTTTATAATGCTTATCTTCCAGAGGTTGCCTATCCAGAAGATCAAGATAAAGTGAGTGCAAAAGGGTTTATTCTAGGCTATATAGGGTCAATTATTTTATTAATTATAAACTTAGGAATGATATTAAAACCAGAATTACTAGGAATTACCTCTGGTACCGCATCACAAATTTCTTTTGTCATGGTTGGTTTGTGGTGGTTGGGTTTTGCACAAATCACTTTCAAAAGATTGCCTAACAATATATTTCATAAAAAACCAGAAAAAGATTATATCTGGAAAGGTTTTAAAGAGTTAAAAACTGTAAGCATTGAAATAAAAAATTATCCAACACTCAAAAGATTTCTATATGCCTTTTTTTCCTTAAGTATAGGAGTTCAAACCATTATATTATTAGCTACAATATTTGGCTCAACTGAGTTGGGTCTTGGAACTGTTGATTTAATTGTTACAGTATTATTAATTCAAATTGTAGCTATTTTTGGTGCTTGGTTTTTTTCAAATTTCTCAAATAAATACGGTAATTTTAAAGCATTAAAAGTTACAATTGTAATTTGGATACTAGTCTGTTTAGCCGCATTTAATCTTCATAAAAATTTACCTAATGTAGATATTATTTTTTATGGTCTTGGCGGTGTGTTAGGATTGGTTTTAGGGGCTATTCAATCATTAAGTCGTTCTACATATTCTAAGTTATTACCAGAGACAGAAGATCACGCAACTTATTTTAGTTTTTATGATGTTACTGAAAAAATAGCTATAGTTTTAGGAACCTTTATATATGGTTTACTATTCGCTTTAACAGACTCCATGCAATGGAGTGTATTGTGTTTGGTACTTTTTTTCATCATCTCTTTCATACTTTTAAACACACTAAAGGCAACAAAATTTGTGAAATAATTTTTTTAAAATTTAATTTACGAAATAAAAAAACGTTACAGATATCTGTAACGTTTTTAATGATTGTGTTATTGGTAATTAGTTATTGTACTACTACACCTTGGAAAGTTATGTTAAAATCTTCCTCACCTCCAGTAGAAGAACCAAATTGATTAGAATCATCAACAGTTACTGGTTGATGTACTAAAACAATTTGAATATTTCCTGTACCTGCAGCTCCTGTAGTCCAAGTTGTAGAAACTCCTAATTTACTTCCACTAGCCCCAGCAAGATCACTAGCATCTCTAATCATCCCCATGCCAAGACTATTATTATATTTAAAAAAGTGCTCATCTCCCTCTGGAATAATGTCGTCATTTAAAACATCATCAACATCAGCTGGGTCACTTTCATTAGTGATGTCTAAAGATAATGAATAGGATTGTCCTGCTGTGAAAGTTCCATTAACACTGTTTGTAAATGCTCCTTCTTGTCCGTCAGGTGCTATGTTTTTCATTACTACTACATCTCCTGAATTAGCTGTATTGGTAAAGGTTAATGTTACGTTAGTAATTAATTCTACTTCGTTAACTGGTTCTGGATCATCATCATTGTTACATGATGTAATTAGAGTTAGGCAAAAAATTGCGACAATAAAAAATTTACTAGTTTTCATAAAATTTAAATAATTAGTGTTCATTGTTTTAATATTTAGTTTATTAGTGTTCATAATTGTTGTTTTAATAATTAAGTTTTAATTGTAAAACGATATTTCTACCTAATTCATCAGCAAAATATCGTAGGCTGTTTAAGTAATTTCTATAGGAGGTGTTAAAAATATTATTTACACCTAATCCAATATTTAAGTTTGTTTTTTTATTCATTTTAAGAGTCATTTCACTATAAAAATGTAAAAGGTGAAATCCCTTAGGAGGGGAGCTTATATCTATTTCAAATCGTTCTCCTGTAAATTGATCTAAAACTTCATAGTTGAAATTCGGAAATTCTTTTTGTTCAAGTGATAATTCTGATTTTAAACTAGCAGAGAAGTTAAACCAATCTTCATTTTTATAAATAATTTGATTCACAGAATTAAAAGCGGGTATATTAATCAATGGTAAATCGGTTTTTATATCATACCCTTTGATCAAAGATGATTTATTTTGCCAGGCTATATTTTTTGTGATCTCAAAATTTAAATTCGTATCGATACCATATAATTTCGCGTTGGTTTGTTCATATAACCAAACCCCAAAAGCACCTCTATTATCCAAATTATCTTCAAAAGGTCTCAGATATATATAATCATTTATTCTATTGTAAAATACTTCTACTAAAATATTTAATCTAGAATTATTAAAAGAATATGATGAAGCTACTCTATTAGCAATCTCTTTGTTAAAACGTATGTCTCCAACCTCAATTCTAGCTAGCGCATGGTGTAATCCATCACTAAATAATTCTGAGGCATTTGGTGGTCTACTTGCCAAACTGTAGTTAAAAATTATCTGATTATTTTCATTAATAATATACTTTCCACCGGCAGAGGCTGAAATATTGTGGTAATCGAATTTTGGATTTGTTAAAAATTGAGTTGGAAATTCATCAATAATAATATCTGAAAAAATTTCATCATAACCACGTTCTAACCATCTTGATTTTAAATAAAACTTTTTTGCATCTATTCTATTAAAATCATAGCGAATACCTGCATCAATACTAAAATCATCATTTATTTGCCAGTCTGATGTGGTGTAAATTCCAAAATCATATTTATCATAATCTGGTATTAAACGTCTTACGCCTGTATCAGGGTTTGCAAAATTATTTTGGTAACGTCCGAGCATCCCAAAATTCACTCGCTGTTCTAAATTTGAATCTAAACTTACATCCGCTAAAATGGTATGAGTTTGTAATTTTAAATCTACCGCAGGGATATTTATTCGATCTCCAATTCGCACGTCAAATTCTTTACGTCTGTTATTTTGATAATCATATTGTAAATTAATTTTACCAAAATTTTGAAAACGTTTGTAATAATTAGCTTTTAACAATTGATGAGTCACATCTTGTTTTGGAACATTTATAGTATTACTAAAGTCATCTATTACAATAGGTTGGTTAGAATTTATAGCACGTCTAAAATCAAATAGATTACCAATGTGTGATGTTCTTAAAATTCCAATTTCGTTATTTAGATAACTGTAATACAATTCGTAACCAGATTCAAATTTATTTTTACCAAATCGGATAGCAGTACTTTTAGACTTTAATCCAGTATTTGTCAAATTGTAATCTGGTGCTTTAAAATCTCCATTTCTTTTGTATGAAGCTTGAATATTTGCAAACCAGCCATTACTATAATTTTTAGTTAAACTAGAATTGAAATTATAACCACGACCATTGCTTTGTGTTCCAACAATAGTTTTTCCAAAAAGGGTATCTTTAGCTATAATTCTATTTGGTTTTAGAATAATTACACCACCCACGGCATCACCACCATATTGTAATACCCCAGAACCTTTAATTACCGATATTTGATTCATACTGTTGATGTCTATATTTGGTGCATGATCTATACCCCATTCTTGATCTTGCAAACGAACATTATTGGATAAAATCATAATTCTACTACTGTGCAAACCATTAATTACAGGTTTTACAATGGTATTTCCGGTATTAATAGATGTCACACCAGGGATTTCTTTAATTACATCCCCTAAGTTTAATGAACTGTAACGTTCTAGGACATCACTACTAATCACAGATTCTTGAGCGGTTTTGGTTTTTTTATCTACTTGAGCGTTGATATTCACTTCATTTAATTCTTCTATATGATGTTCAAGTTGAATTTTGATAAATGATTTTTTATCAAGATCTACAGATATTATTTCTGAATTACACGAAATGTGGGAGACAATAATCTTAAATTTTGAGGTGCAAATGTTCTTTACCATAAAATTACCTTTACTATCAGTAATTGAATAGCTTTCAGAATCTTCAATTATTATGGAGGCACCTTCTAATGGCGATCCATTATGAAAATCTGTTACATTTCCTCTAAGATTAAGTTTACAATTTTGACTTATAATTATACAAGTGAAGCATAATAACACACAAGTCAAATAATATTTATTTGGCATCAGGTTTTATTTTTAACTTTTATATGATTTTATAAAAAGTTAAATACAGGCGGACCCCTTAACGATAATAATAATTCTCGATGACTAAAAAGAAATTGATATTTGTTTATTTTTTTAAAATTGACACACTCAGTGATGAAGGAATAAACTTCATTTTGAATGGTAGCAATTGTTTTAAATTGTAAATGACAAAACTCACATTTAAAATCATTTTGATGAAAGTGACTTTCTGATTCCAGTGAACATTCAAGTATTTTGTGTTCCTCAAAAGCATGAGCAAATTCAATAGTTGTAGGAAGAACTAGAAATAAGGCTAATAAAATGACGCTATGTTTTCTTTTGTTTTCTATGATTTCTTTTTTTTACGAATTTTCATATTTAAAACTTCAACCCCTAAAGAGAAAGCAATCGCAAAATACAAATATCCTTTAGGAATAACCCCTACAGATTTATTAAATATTACTAAATGTGATAAATGTGCTCCCTCTGCAATTAGCATAAAACCAATTAATATTAAAAAAGAAAGCGCTAGCATTTGAATCGTTGGATTATTATTTACAAATGTACTAACTGTATTTGCAAAAACCATCATTATAATCATAGAAATTATTACAGCTATTACCATAATAGGTAATGCACCATCTATACCATTAGTCATCCCAACAGCGGTAAGAATGGAGTCAAAAGAGAAAACGATATCAATTAAAATTATTTGTATGATAATGTTGGTAAATGTATTTTTTTTGTTGGGTTTACTATGATTATCATTGATAGAAGTTTGTTCTACTTTATGATGAATTTCTTTTGTGCTTTTATACAATAAGAATAAACCCCCTAGAAATAGAATAAAGCTTTGTCCAGTAAATCCGGCAGTAAACCATGAAGTATGTATCGTCCAAAAAGGTTCTTTTAATGCAATCAAATATGAAACACTAAAAAGCAATAAAACACGAGTAATCATTGCTAGAGACAAGCCCAATAAGGTTGCTTTCTTTTGTTGATTTTCAGGTAATTTATTTGCAGAAATAGAAATAAATATAACGTTATCTATTCCTAAAATAATTTCTAAAAAAGTTAGCGTTAAAAGTGCAACCCAAGTATCTATTTGTAAAAATAATTCCATACGCTATTTGATTAAATAAACAGTACCTTTTTGCTTAAACTCTGAAAATCCAATCTTTGCAGTAAACTCGTAGGAGTTTTCAGTAATTTTATTTATTTGTACAAAAATAGGGTCATTGTCTAATTCGGTTTTTGGAGATTTCATTTTTAAAGTGTAAAAGAAATTATTTTTCCATTTGATGTATAAGGTATCAATAACTTTATTTTCTTTTTTAAAAACCCCTGAATCTGTCGATATTTCTGTGAATTTTGTGTATTCCTCAATTTGAAGGCTATCAATTCTTGTTACAATAGTTTTACTATAGCCTTTACCTGCAGGAATCTCAAATACACCCAACTTAAATCTTTCAGCATCATTGTTGTTATTTGAATGGCATGATGATAAAAATAAAACGAAAACTAAGGATAAAAAAAGGACAGTAAGTTTATAGTTATTCTTCATTAAATTCCGGTGTAGTTTGAGGGTGTTATTGACTTTAATTCATTTTTAATTTCATCTGAAACGTTTAAATTTTCGATAAATTTACAAATAGAACGTTGATTTATACTTTCATTGGTTCTGGTTAAACTTTTAAGAGCCTCGTATGGATTTGGGTAGCCTTCTCTTCTCAAAATTGTTTGTATAGCCTCAGCTACTACTGCCCAATTATTTTCTAATTCCTCTTGAAATTTAACTTTATTTAGTAACAACTTATTTAAACCTTTTAATGTTGAGGCGAGTGCGATTAGAGTATGTCCAAATGGAACTCCTACATTCCTTAATACTGTACTATCAGTTAAATCTCTCTGCATTCTAGATACAGGAAGTTTTCTCGAAAGATGCTCAAAAATTGCATTTGCAATTCCTAAGTTACCTTCAGAGTTCTCAAAATCTATTGGGTTTACTTTATGAGGCATCGCAGATGAACCTATTTCTCCTTTCTTAATCTTTTGTTTGAAATAATCCATGGCTACGTAGGTCCAAATATCTCTGTCTAAATCAATTAAAATAGTATTTATTCTTTTTAACCCATCAAATAGAGATGCCATGTGATCATAGTGTTCAATTTGAGTTGTAGGAAAAGAATGGTGCAAGCCTAAAATTTTATTCACAAAATTTGATCCAAATGCTTTCCAATCTAATGTTGGATAGGCCACTTTATGAGCATTGAAGTTCCCAGTAGCACCTCCAAATTTAGCAGCATGTGGGATTTGATGTATGAAATTTAATTGCTCTTCTATTCTTGTAACAAACACCTGAATTTCTTTACCAAGACGAGTTGGTGATGCCGGCTGGCCATGTGTTCTGGCTAACATTGAAATTTCTGCCCATTCCTCTGAAAGTTCTTTCAATTTATTTAAAACCTTTGTTAGTTCAATTAAATAAACATCATTGATCGCATCTTTTATTGTAAGTGGTATAGCAGTGTTATTGATATCTTGAGATGTTAATCCAAAGTGAATAAACTCTTTGTATTGTTCTAGGCCAAGTAAATCAAACTTTTCTTTAATAAAATACTCAACAGCTTTTACATCATGATTGGTTACTTTCTCAATATCTTTTATTTTTTGTGCATCTTCAGAAGAAAAATTTTCATAAACTTTTTTTAATTCAGGGAAAATTGTTTTGTCAAAACCATTTAACTGTGGAAGTGGAATTTCACATAATGCAATAAAATATTCTATTTCAACTAAAACTCTATATTTAATAAGCGCTTCCTCTGAAAAATAATTTGATAATTGTGCTACTTTATTTCTGTATCTCCCATCAATTGGGGAAATGGCATTTAATTGTGTAATGATCATTTTGTGTGGTTGAGTTCAACAAAAACAAAAATACTCAATTACTTAGATTTACTAAGTTTTTTTTTATGTTTTTAAATCAACAAGAAAAGATACTTTAATTTGAATATAAGGGAGTTCAATTAACTAAAGATTAAATTATGGAAGATTAAACAATTCTGTATATTTACTTTATGAAGTATTGTAGGCTACTAACCACTAAATTAACTACTACATTATTTTTTTTTACATCTTTTTATTTTGGATTAACCCCAGCAAAAGCTCAAGAAATTAATCAATTTACTAAAGATAAAAAAAGAACTGGTGTGTGGAAAAAATACTATTCCAATAAGCGAATTCGCTATGTTGGGTCATTTTTAAATGGTAAAGAAGTGGGAGTTTTTAAATATTATGACATTACTACTTCTAAACATCCAACAATCATTAAAGAATTTTCTCCAACTTCTGATTCTGCAAAAGTTAGCTATTATAATTTAGATGGAAAGTTAAGAACTAAAGGAATAATGGTTAAAAAGAATAGAATAGGGAGGTGGGTTTACTATTTTCCAAATGGCGCCATTTTTTCAGAAGAGTTTTATAAAGATGGAAAATTAGAGGGTGAGTTAAAAAATTATTACAAGAATGGAAATATTTTAGAAATTACTCAATATAGTAATGGAATGAAAAATGGTGTCTCAAAAAAATTTTCAGATCAACAGGTTTTAATAGAAAAAGTCACCTATGAGAATGATATCCTAGATGGCAAAGGAATGTATTTTGAATTGAATGGAGATTTAAAAGAAGAGGGCTACTATAGTAAGGGGAAAAGGATTGGGAAATGGGAATTTTATATAGGTGGTAAAAAAGCATCTAAAAAAGAAATAAAAGAGGGTCAAAAATTCAATAAGACTTCCATCAATAAAAACTGACATATTCATATTTACCCTTTAATAAACACTATTTTCTAAATAAAGTTCATGCGCATTTTTGTAAGTTTGTTGACGATTTAGATTTTAATTCATGAAACGAGTAATAGTAGGTCTTTCTGGGGGAGTTGACAGTAGCGTTACTGCTTATTTATTAAAAAAACAAGGCTATCAAGTCATTGGTTTATTCATGAAAAATTGGCATGATGATTCTGTTACTATTTCAAATGAATGTCCATGGTTAGAGGATAGTAATGATGCGCTTCTTGTTGCTGAAAAGCTTAATATACCTTTTCAGGTAGTAGATTTGAGTAAGCAATATAAAGAACGTATCGTTGATTATATGTTTGATGAATATGAAAAAGGGAGAACTCCAAATCCTGATATCTTGTGCAATAGAGAAATAAAATTTGATGTTTTTATGGATATTGCTTTAGATCTTGGAGCAGATTTTGTTGCCACAGGTCACTATTGCAGAAAAGGGGAGGAAATTATAGATGGAAAATCCATTTATAAACTATTGGCAGGAAAAGATATCAACAAAGATCAATCTTATTTTTTATGTCAATTATCTCAAAATCAATTATCTAAATCACTTTTTCCAATTGGAGAATTGACCAAACCTGAGGTGAGAGAAATTGCAAAAAAAGCAAATTTAATTACGGCAGAGAAAAAAGATTCTCAGGGTTTATGCTTTATCGGTAAAGTTCGTTTACCAGAGTTTTTACAACAAAAACTTCAATCGAGAGAAGGAAATATTGTTCAAATTGATAGTACTGCAGAAATTTATCAAAGAGAACATCCAAATTTTAATTCTAAAGAAGAAGAGTTAGATTTTTTTGCAACTAAATATCAATACAAAAAAGATGACGGAAAAATTGTTGGTAAACATCCTGGCGCCCATTTTTTCACAAAAGGACAACGAAAAGGTTTGGCTGTTGGTGGGACTAAGGAACCTTTATTTGTTATAGAAACTGATGTAATTGAAAATATAATTTATACAGGGGAAGGTAAACTTCACAAAGGATTGTATCGAAGTGTTTTATTTGTTTCTAATGATGAAGAGCATTGGATCCGTAAAGATCTTCAATTAAATACTCATGAATCTCTTGAAGTTGAGGCAAGAATCCGTTACCGTCAACCTTTAGAAAAAGCTACTTTATATAAGGTCGATAATGGAATATTTGTTGAATTTCAAAATCCTCAATCTGCAATTCAAGAAGGTCAATTTGTGGCCTGGTATAAAAATGAAGAATTGTTAGGATCTGGAGTTATTTCTTAATAAATATATGAAAAAGATTACACAACTTTTTAATATTAAATACCCAATAGTTCAGGGAGGTATGGTATGGGTAAGTGGTTGGAAACTAGCCTCAGCTGTTTCTAACGCTGGAGGTTTGGGTTTAATTGGTGCAGGATCTATGTATCCAGATGTACTTAGAGAACATATCCAAAAATGTAAAAAAGCTACTGATAACCCCTTTGGTGTAAATGTTCCCATGTTATATCCCCAAGTAGATGAATTAATGGATATTATTGTTGAAGAAGATGTAAAAATAGTATTCACATCCGCAGGTAATCCAAAAATTTGGACTTCATTCCTAAAAGATAGAGGAATTACTGTTGTTCACGTTGTAAGTTCAGTAAAGTTTGCTTTAAAAGCAGAACAAGCGGGTGTAGATGCGGTAGTTTGTGAGGGTTTTGAAGCAGGCGGTCATAATGGACGTGAAGAAACCACCACATTTACCCTGATTCCTATGGTTAAAGAGCACCTTAAAATTCCAATTATTGCTGCTGGCGGTATTGGGAACGGTCGTGGAATGTTAGCTGCTATGGTTCTTGGTGCTGATGGAGTTCAAATTGGAAGTAGATTTGCTGCCTCCATAGAATCCTCAGCTCACAAAAATTTTAAACAAAAAATTATTGAGGTTAAAGATGGGGATACACAACTCACTTTAAAAGAATTAGCTCCAGTGCGTTTGATAAAAAATAAATTTTATTACGAGATTGAAGATTTGTATAAGACAAATCCATCAAATAAGGAACTAAAAGAATTATTAGGAAGGGCTAGGGCAAAAAAAGGAATATACGAAGGTGACTTAATTCAAGGAGAATTAGAAATTGGTCAAATAGCAGGTATTATAAATGAAGTGAAGTCTTCAAAAGATATTCTAGAAGAAATTATTTCTGATTTTGAATCAACAAAAAAACTTTTTAAGTAAACTATTTTAAATACAATCAAGAGGGATTCATTAATTATTTCTTAATCAATAAATTAAGTAGGTTAAAAGAATTATTAAAAAATAGATTTTTATAATAATTTTAATGTAAATTTGCATTTTATAAACAACGTTGTTTTAAATAAAGGCAACAAAACATTTTAAATATTATGAGTAAAGGTACCGTAAAATTTTTCAACGAATCTAAAGGATTTGGATTTATTATTGAAGAAGGAAACAACAGTGAACATTTTGTACATGTGTCAGGTTTGATCGATGAAATTCGCGAAAATGATGAAGTGGAGTTTGAGTTACAAGAAGGAAGAAAAGGATTAAACGCAGTAAACGTAAGAGTAATCTAATTTATACTACAAATTAATTTTTTATAGAAAAGCCTATCTAAACAGATAGGCTTTTTTTATGAATTTAATTATCAATAGGAATCTTAATTTGATATAATTTTCGACTTTTATTATTTAATTTATTTTCTCTGAGCCAAGTATTATGAAGTTTTAATTCTTTGTAATTAGTATTAAATGCCTTAGCAAAAGAAGCAATATTTGTAATTACTGTATCCACTTCTACTATTTGGGTATTTGGTAACTCGTATAAATCTTCTTCATCAAACTCAAATCCATATTTTTTGGGATAAGATAATACTTCTTTCAATGCAACAATTCTAAATACATACCTAGCAGTCTCATTATTCAATAATAAATCATAATAATTATCTACCTGTTGTCTTTTTAAATTTCTTGCAATACGAGCATTACCTGCATTATATGCAGCAGCTGCAAGTGTCCAAGTACCAAAACGTTCTTTAGATTTTTTCAAATATTCTGCGGCAATTCTTGTTGCTTTTTCCAGATTGTATCGTTCATCTACGTTTTGATTCACCTCTAAACCATACTCTTTAGCTGATGATTTTAAAAATTGCCAAAATCCAGCAGCGCCAGCAGGGGAAGAATTATTTTCTAAACCACTTTCAGCCACAGCCAAGTATTTAAAATCATCTGGTATTCCATACTTTTTTAGCATGGGTTCAATGAGAGGAAAGTATTTATGAGCTTTTTTAATTAATAATAACCCATTAGATTGCCAATAGGTATTAACTAATAATTCTCTATCCATTCTTTCTTTAATATCATAAAGTTCGGTGGGTACTTTTTCTCCAGCAAAGGTCAAATTACTGGGTATTTTTAGCGCTTTTATCGCATAAGTTTCTGAAGTGTTTTTTTCAGGGCTAACATCAGAAATGTGTAAAGCGTTAAAAAAAGTAATTGAAAGCAATGTTATCAATAGTATTGATGCATAACGTATTATTTTTGGCATTGTATTCTTATTAAGATTTTAATTATTTAAAATTAATAAAATACTAATGAAATTTATTAAAATCACTAATAATTATTTCTGAAATTTCTTTAGCTTTCAATAAAATCATCACATGAGATCCATTTTTAATTTCAGTAAAATTATGAATATGCTTCGAAGGAAATACATGATCATGATTTCCATGAATGTGTAAAATATTTTCAGGAATTATATCTTGTTTCCAGTGGAGTAGGCTGTAAATGGCCCATTTTAAGTATACAGCATCATTAACAGACAAATACAACGTATACAAATCAGCCCTTTTCTTGAGAAAATCTCCTAATAAATATTTTTTATACTTGTCAAAATTTTCAATGATTTTAGTAGGGAAAAATTTATAAGCTTTGGTTTTTTGTAATAGTTTTAATCTGTTGGGAAATTCATGCTGGCTTTTTATACTTGATACCAAAATTATTTTCTTTACATCAATAATTTTTGCTATTTCTTGCACTAAAACCCCTCCAAATGATACGCCCAATAAAACAGGATTTTGATGTTTAATTTCATAAGTCATTCTTTTTGCATAATCCTGAATTGACTCAACTTCTGATATTGGTATTTTCCATTCTAAAAGATGTACCTCAAATTTATCTTTTGGAAGTGAGATATGTTCAAATATTTTAGGATTAGCACCCAAGCCAGGCATAAAATAGAGGTGTATCTTTTTCATTTAAAGAGGGTTATATTGCAGGTGACGATATTAACTCGCCAATAAAATCAAACCTTACTAATCCATCTTTGTCAATTTTTGTTAAACAAACACGTTGTAATGTGTTCACTAAGTCAGGATTCCAAGGCACTTTTACTTTTACATAATTTTCAGTAAATCCATGAATATATCCTTCTTTGTTTTCACTTTCAAATAAAACTGTGCATGAATTACCTATTTGACTTTCATAAAAAGCTCTGCGTTTTTTCACAGACAACCCTCGAAGCATTTTACTGCGTTTTGCCCTTACTTTCTTTGGAACAATACCATCCATTAAAACAGCTTCTGTATTTGGTCTTTCTGAATAGGTGAAAACGTGTAAATATGAAATATCTAAATCATTTAAATAGTTGTAAGTCTCTAAAAAATGCTCATCAGTTTCACCAGGAAAACCAACAATAACATCTACACCAATACATGCGTTCGGCATTGTTTGCTTAATCCTGTGGACTCTATTGGTATAAGTTTCTCTTAAATAACGGCGTTTCATCAATTTTAATAAATCGTTGCTACCACTTTGTAATGGAATATGAAAATGTGGTACAAAAGTTTTAGAGTTTGCTACAAAATTAATGGTTTCGTCTTTTAATAAATTGGGTTCAATTGATGAAATTCTTAAACGATGAATTCCTTTAACCTTGTCCAACTCTTTTACTAATTCTAAAAAAGTATGTTCATGTCTTTTATTTCCAAATTCGCCTTTTCCATAATCTCCTATATTTACTCCAGTTAGAACAATTTCTTTAATACCTTTTTTAGAAATTTCTCGAGCATTAGTCAATACATTTTCTAAGGTATCACTTCTAGAAATTCCTCTAGCCAAAGGAATTGTACAATAGGTACATTTATAATCACAACCATCTTGTACTTTTAGAAAAGCTCGAGTTCTATCACCAATAGAGTAAGAACCCACATAAAAATCGGCATCAGAGATTTCACAAGAATGAACTTCACCATGTTGGTTTTTGGTTAAATCGTTAATATAACTAGTAACGTTAAATTTTTCAGTTGCTCCTAAAACTAAATCAACACCATCAATAGCAGCAAGTTCCTCAGGTTTTAACTGTGCATAACAACCAACAGCAATAAGAAATGCCTCTTTATTTTTCTTTAAAGCGTTTTTAACAATAGATTTAAAGCGTTTATCTGCATTATCAGTAACTGAACACGTATTGATAACATATACATCTGCTTTTTCGTTAAAATCAACGCGATTGAAGCCCTCGTTTACAAAATTACGAGCGATTGTAGATGTTTCTGAAAAATTAAGCTTACATCCTAAGGTGTAAAATGCTACTTTTTTATCTGCATTCATTCTTGTACATTTAAAGGCACACAAAGTTACAATAATTCTGAAAAGATACATGAGTAGTCAAATCATTTTTGAAACAGAAATATTGCTTGTTAGGAAGCTAGAAATGAGTGATATAAAACCCTATCATGAAATGCAAAGTAATCCAAAAGTAATGCAATTTGTTACTGGAGAAGTTCAAACAGAACAAGAACATTTAATTGAACTAGAGCGGTTAATTGGCTTTTATGATAAAGAGGATAATGATTTTTGGATTTATGCTATAGAAAGAAAATCAGATCATAAATTTATTGGAACTGTAGGTTTTTGTAAAGATGATCTAGGAGATGATGAAATTGGATATCGATTTTTAGAAAAATATTGGGGTTTAGGGTATGGTTACGATTTATGTAAAGCCTCTGTGTTGTATTGTAAATCTATTAATATGTCAAAATTGATTGGATATGTAATCAATCTTAATGTGGCTTCTACTAAGATTTTGAAAAAATGTAATTTTGAATATGTTAGTGATGGAATTGATCCTGATTCTAAACTGCCTGAAAAAAAATACCAGTTGATATTATGATAGTAACCAATTTAAATACACCTTATTATGCTGTTATTTTCACAACATTGTTAACAAAAAACTTGACTGATTATGAAAAAACTGCTGAAAGAATGGAAGAATTGGCCAAGCTTCAAGAGGGATACCTAGGAATAGAGTCAGCTAGAAGTAACATTGGAATTACAGTTTCCTATTGGAAAGATTTAGCATCTATTACTAAATGGAAAAACAATATTGAACATACAGAGGCTAGAATTATAGGAAGAAATAAATGGTATCAACAATACCAATTAAGAATTTGTAAAGTAGAGAGAGATTATGGTTTTGAGAAATAACTGGTGTTTTATAGTTTTTATTTTTTGTTTAGTTTCTTGCCAAAATAGAACCCCTAGTTTTGATGATTCCTATGTTTTTAGATACAATGAACATTCGAATATTACCTCTTTAGATCCTGCTTTTGCAAAAGATCAGCGCAATATTTGGGCAGTTAACCAATTGTATAATGGATTGGTCCAATTAGATGATAGTTTACAAGTAAAACCCAGTATTGCTAAGAATTGGAACATTTCAGAGGATGGGAAAGTCTATACATTTTCTCTAAGAGATGATGTCTATTTTCATAGACATGCTCTGTTTGGTATAGATTCCACAAGGATAGTAACCGCTACTGATTTTGAATATAGTTTTTATAGACTTTTAGATAATAATATTGCATCACCGGGAGCTTGGGTATTACAAAACGTAAAAAACTTTTCAGTGATTAGTGATTCAGTTTTTCAGATAGAATTAAAACAAGCTTTTCCTCCATTTTTAGGATTATTAGCTATGAAATATTGTTCTGTTGTTTCTAAAGAAGCTATTGAATATTTTGGTGATGAATACCGCTCAAACCCTATAGGTACTGGTCCTTTTCAATTTAAATTATGGGTAGAAAATACCAAGCTTGTATTTCGAAAAAACCCAACTTATTTTGAAAAAGATCGAGAAGGGAATCAACTTCCCTATCTTGAAGCAGTTGCGATCACATTTTTACCAGATAAGCAAAGCGAATTCTTACAATTTATTCAAGGTAATCTAGATTTTATGAAAAGTCTTGATGCGTCATACAAAGATGACATCATTACTCGAGATGGAAAGTTAAAATCTAAATACCATCAAACAATCTCTATGGTAATAGGTCCATACCTTAATACAGAATATTTAGGGATATACTTAGACCATAAGAACAAAACCTTAAGTAATCAATTGATCAGAAAAGCTATTAATTATGGTTTTGATAGAAAAAAAATGATTACTTATTTACGAAATGGAATAGGAATACCAGCAGTTAATGGTTTTATTCCACCGGGATTACCAGCCTTTAATCATGTAAAAGGCTATTCATATAACCCTAAAATTGCACGCAATTTAATTCAAGCATATAAGGAAGAAACTGGTATATATAAGCCTTCAATTACCATTACAACCAATAGTAATTATTTAGATCTATGTGAGTTTATTCAGAGAGAATTACAAAATATTGGCTTAGAAGTTAAAATTGATGTCATTCCGCCTTCATCTTTACGTCAGGGTAAGGCAACTGGAAAATTTTCTATGTTTAGAGCAAGTTGGATTGCAGATTATCCTGAGGCTGAAAACTATTTATCACTGTTTTACAGTAAAAATTTTACGCCCAACGGACCAAACTATACTCACTTTAAAAATATTGACTATGATCAACTTTATGAAAAATCAATTTCTGTCATTAATTCTTCAGAACGATATAAACTTTACCAAAAGATGGATAGTATTTTAATAGATGAGGCTCCAATTGTTCCGTTGTATTATGATCAAGTAATTCGTTTTTCTCAAAAAAATATTCGTGGTTTAGGTTGCAATCCATTAGACATGTTGGACCTCAGAACTGTTTACAAAGCAAAATAAAAAGAAGATTTCTAAAAAGCTATCTACTTTAAGTTTACTCTTGCTAAAATTGGATAGTGATCTGAATAAGGAACATTATATGTTTTAAAATTATTGACATTAAAGGAAGAATCCAATAATATAAAATCAATTCTTAAAGGATACCAATAATTGAATGTTCTCCCTAAACCTTTACCTGCCTCTTTAAAAGCATCTTGCTTGTTTTTAGAGAGTTCTCTGTACACCCATGAAAATGCGGTATTATTGAAGTCTCCACATAGTATTTTTTTTCCATTCCACTTTTGTTCATGTTCCAAAAATAATTCTACTTGTTTTGCTTGCTTTTGAAAAGAAGCTTCCATTTTTTTGATAAGTTTATCAGAGTCTTTTGTTCCAAAATTTTCTTTATTTGTATTCATTTTTAGAGACTCTAAATGAATATTGTAAACTCTTATGGTGTCTTTTTCTTTGAGAATATCAGTAAAAATAATGTTATTAGCACTCTCTTTCAAATCTAAAGAACCTGCATTTATAATCTCATATTTAGAAAAAATAGCTAAACCAAATTTATTATAGTTAGATTTTGTTTTTATGAATTGATAAGGGTACTTAAGTTCGAGGTTCTCTGCCTCATAATACTCTTGAATAGTTAATATATCTGGTTTTTTTTCAGAAACAAATGAATCTATTTTATTTACAATTGAGCCTTCATTAGTCCAATTAAAATAATTAAATAAACGAACATTATAACTCATTATTTTTAAATCATCGTTAAGAAATATTTCCTTTTCTGAAAATTTATAAATATTACTGACGTGACCAAAACCCAATACGATTGAAATTAAAGAAATGGTGAAGTATTTTTTCAACTTTATAATCCAATAAATCACAAAAATAACATTTGAAATAAATAGAATTGGCACAGCTAAGCTAATAACAGTAAAAATGGGAACTACTTTTGGTGATAGGTAAGGTAGGAGGTAAGACAAGAGTAATAGTAATGCTAAAATAGAATTTATAAAGACAATTATTTTATGCCAAAAAGTATACTTTACCATCTATTTTCTCATATGATTATCTCGAAATTTACTAACTATTTTCTTTTTTTTAAAAGTTATTCTGTTTTATTTGCTTTGTTTAAAAAGAAATTCCTTTTCTTCTTTGGTTAGTGTTTCATAACCTGTTTTGCTAATCTTATCTAGTATTGAATCTATTTTAGCTTGTTTATCATCGTTTACTTTCCTTGCTTTATTTTTTTTGGTTGACTTATGGACAGTTTGAAGTGGTTTTTTTCGTTTGGAAAAAAAAGTTGAAAACCAGCTAAAAAGGGGGTTAGTATTATTGGAGGATTTAGAAACATAAAAATAACCAAACAATGCCCCTCCGATATGAGCAATATGACCACCACCATTACCACCAGCTAATGAAATTAAATCAAAAAGAATAAAAGCTCCTGCCAATTTCCACAATTTAACATATCCAAAAATTCTCATTTGTAGTTGGTAATTTGGAATGTAGGTAGCAATTCCAACAACAATGGCCGTAACTCCTGCTGATGCTCCTACAAGTGTATGAACTTTACCCTCAAATAAGGGAAAATAATTATAGCTTACTAAATAAGCAACTCCTCCAAAAAGTGTACCTAAAATATAAAAATTTAATACTTGTTTTGGAGAAAAGTATTCTAAAAAAAGTCTTCCAAAAAAGTGAAGTATTAAACAATTAAATAATATGTGTAAAAATCCATTATGTAAAAAACCATAAGTAATTAATGTCCATGGTTTACCCAATAACGCATTAAATGATGAAGACAAAGAAAACCATTCATAAATAATGTTTGTTCTGTTTCCATATAAACCACTAAAAGAACTAAATATTAATGTTATAATGAATAGGGATACATTAACATAAATTAGTTGTTGTATAATTGATGCCGATCTGAATTTAAATTTTAAATCATTAATTAAACTCATTTATTTATAATATTTGAATTGATTATTTTTCCAATAGTAAGCTAATATAAAGCCAATAATTGCTCCACCTATATGAGCAAAATGTGCCACATTTCCAATGGAGTATCTAGTCATTCCAAAAAATAAATCTCCTAGTAAAATAAGAGGAATAAAGTATTTTGCTGCAATCGGAACTGGAAAAAATATAAGTGCAAGTTTTGCATCTTTGAAATACATACCAAAAGCAACTAAAACCCCATAGACAGCTCCAGATGCTCCTACTGCAGGTGTGTGGTATAAACTGTAAAATTTACTCAATTCTTCTTTAGATAAGGTAATAATATCTGCATAATTAGTGTAGATGCCTGTATCTAAAATTTTTGAAATATTATTTGAGTTTAGACCGTTTTGAATTAAAATCTCAAAGTATGTATTAAATTGATAGTAATTAACTAGTGAGTAAATTAATCCGGCGCCAATACCTGCTGAAAAATAAAAAAATAAAAATTTATTTCTCCCCCACATATTTTCAAGAGGTGTCCCAAATGCCCAAAGGCCGTACATATTAAATAAAATATGAGCAAAACTACCGTGCATGAACATATGAGTCACATATTGCCAAAAACCAAAATTTTCATTTTTAGGAAAATGTAATGCCAGTAGATTGGTGAGATCTATATTTATGAGTTGTGGCCCAATAAATATAATAACATTAATAATTATTAAATGCTTTATTCCTTCTGTAAGTTTTATTCCATTCATAGATTAGCGTTCAAATAGTTTATCTACTTCTTGTAAGGTTAGCGTTTTAAATATTGCTTTTCCAGAAGGACTAATACTTGGCTCTTTGCATAAAAACAATCTGTTAACAAGATTTTCTTGTTCTTTTTGTGATAATACGTGGCCCGTCTTTATCGCAATAGACTTTGAAAATGAAGAAGCCATAATTTCTAATGGCTTAAAATTTGTTTCAGGCACACCTGTATCAATATTTTCTAAAAGCTCTTCTAATACCGATGAAATCTTACTTTCAGTTATAGACATCGGTGTTCCCTTTATTGTAATTGATTCTTTTGTAAATTCATCAAAACAAAATCCAACATTTTCTAATTCTGATTTTAAGGTGTAAATCATTTCTATTTCAGGAGATGAAAACGAAATTGTTATTGGAAATAATAATTGTTGACTATGAACCTCTTCTAATGATGAACTATTTAGAAATTCTTCATAGAGAACACGTTGGTGCGCTAGAGATTGATGAATTAAAACAACACCTGACTTAATTGAACTTAATAAATATTTTCTTTGTATCTGTATAGTTTTATAGGATTGATAGTTTTCTCCTTTATCAAAAAGCTGTTCTTGTTGTTTTGCCTCATTAGTGGTGACATACAAACTTTCCCAATTTGAATTTTCTTTTACCTTTTCATATGAAGGTTTATTTTGAATGCTATCATTTTTACTAAACGGATTAAAAGATGGGTCTACAGTAATTTTAGGACTAGAGGGTTTTGATTCTTGTTTTGTGAAATTATAGGGTGTATCTAAAGTAGCATCTCTGTTAAAATCTAAAATAGGGGCTACATTGTATTGCCCAAGGCTGTGTTTCACAGTTGCTCTTAAGATTGCATAAACCGCTTTTTCATCATCAAATTTAACCTCAGTTTTAGTTGGATGTATATTGATATCAATACTCTTTGAAGGAACGTTTAAATATAAAAAATAAGAAGGATGTGAGCCGTGTTCCAACAACCCTTCAAAAGCAGTTACTACAGCATGATTTAAATAAGGACTTCTTACAAAACGATTATTTACAAAAAAGAATTGCTCCCCTCTCTTTTTCTTTGAGTAAGCGGGTTTTGTAATAAAACCTTTGATTGAAATCATATCTGTATCTTCAGATACGGGAACAAGTTTTTCATTCATCTTAGCTCCGAAAATTGTGACAATCCTTTTTCTTAAATTACTGTCTTTTAAACGATAGATTTCATTGTCATTATGGTGTAGACTAAAATTAATTTCTGGATGAGTTAAACAAACACGTTGAAATTCATCTATAATATGTCTTGTTTCAACAGTATCAGATTTTAAAAAATTTCTTCTTGCAGGGATGTTATAAAATAAATTTTTTACAGAAATATTAGTTCCAACTGGGGTTACTGATACTTCTTGATACTTAACTTTACCTCCTTCAATTTTTATATGAGTACCAATTTCTTGAGCATTTTGCTTAGTCTTCATTTCAACATGAGAAATTGCAGCTATAGATGCCATAGCTTCACCTCTAAAACCTTTAGTATGGAGATCAAACAGATCTTCAGCCACTTTAATTTTGGAGGTTGCGTGCCGCTCAAATGATAATTTTGCATCAACTGCACTCATTCCTTTTCCATTATCAATAACCTGTATTAGAGTTTTTCCGGCATCTTTAATGATAAGTTGAATAGATGTAGATGAGGCATCAATAGAGTTTTCTAATAATTCTTTAACAACAGACGCTGGTCTTTGAACTACTTCTCCTGCAGCAATTTGATTGGCAACATGATCTGGTAAAATTTGAATAATGTTTGACATTATTTTTGACTAAAGATAGATAGATCAAAGTCTATGATGAATAAAAAAATGAGAACTAAAACGGCTATAATATACAAAACAACTTTATTTGAATTAGTTTTAGGCTCATCTATTTCATAGATTTCATCGTCTATTTTGAGAATATTTTTTTCTCCTTTTAGCTCACTAATAGCACCTTTAATTTTACCTTTTAAACTAGTGTTAGCTCCAGTTGAACTTCTAAATTCATCAAATTTATGCTTGATAGCATAAGGATTACCCTCACCTTTATAGTATCTAGGTTGATAATCAAATTTTTTATTTTTTCTCTTTAAAATAGACATGCAATACTTTGTGAGTTTTTGGATTACTAAAAAACTAAGCCAGAAGCAATGTTTGCTTGTCAAAGTTACTCAATAATAAAATAATGGTCAAGATTGTTAGGAATTAGCTATGTTAAATCTAACTTAAAGAAGCCATTTTAATAGCAGCTATTGCAGATTCAATTCCTTTATTTCCATATTTACCCCCCGATCTATCAATGGATTGTTGTTTGGTGTTGTCAGTTAAAACACAAAAGATAATAGGGGTGTCGTGTTTTACATTTAAATCCACAATTCCTTGAGTTACTCCATTACAAACAAAATCAAAATGTTTAGTTTCACCCTGAATAACGTTTCCAATAGCAATGACAGCATCCAACTGAAGTGTTTTTATCATTCTTTTACAACCGTAAACTAACTCAAAGCTTCCTGGGACTTTCCATGTAATGATGTTTTCTTGCTTTGCACCACAATCTAGAAGAGTTTTAACAGCACCATCTTTTAAGTTTTCAGTGATGTCTGAATTCCACTCTGAAACAACTATCCCAAACCGAAGATGATTCGCATTTTGGATAGATGTTTTATCATAATGTGATAAATTCGTTGTTGCCATTATAACTATTGGGCGTATTTTGCGCTGTAAATATATTTATCAATATCTTTTCCAATATCAGAGGTAGGATAATCATCTTTTATCTGAGTGAAAATTTTCTCAGCTTTGGAAAATTGTCCTAAATCTAATGCAGTTCTTCCAGCTTTGAATAAGAATAAAGGTGTTGTAAATTCATTATCCTTTAAGTAAGCTGCTTTTTCATAATATTCTAAGGCATCCTCAGCTTGGTCAATATCAGCAAATGCATCTCCAATGGCACCAATGGCTGTTGGTCCTAAAATTTGATCATTAGAAGAGAATTTACTTAAATATTCGATTGCTTTTTGATATTCTTTTAATTTTAAATAAGATATACCTGCGTAGTAATTTGCAATATTTGCTGCTTTTGTACCACTATATTGAGAGGAAATATCTAGGAAACCATATTTATTATCAGACCCATCTAAACCAAGCTGAAGTAATGAATCTATTTCAGATCCAGCAGCTAAATCAGCTTCATTAAAGTGTTTTCTTGGAAAAGATAGTTCATTTGAGGCAGCTTCTTCTTTAGGCTCAATTATAAATTTATTGTATCCTAAAAAACCAAGAATTAGAGCAATCACAACAACTAAACTGTAAAATAGAGACTTACTATTTTTTTCAATCCATTGCTCAGATTTAGATGCAGTGTTGTCTAGTGTGTTAAAAACTTCTGCAGTTGTACTCTGCATGTCTATAGCTTCTTGCTCTTTCTTATCCTTAGGTTTATACCCTTTCTTCTTATATGTTGCCATATTTATAATAAAAATTTGTTGGGCAAAAATAGTTTTTTTAATTGGATTTAGAAAGCCAATATATCGTAATTTTTCAATAATTTGCAGAACCGTATTGACTTTAAAATTTAGTTATGTATTTACAAAAATTATCTTTAGTTAATTTTAAAAACTTTGATTCTAAAACTTTTGATTTTGAAAAAAAAATTAATTGTTTTGTTGGTCAAAATGGTATTGGTAAAACAAATATATTAGATGCTATCTACTATTTATCTTTCACAAAAAGTTATTTTAATCCAATAGCCGTTCAAAATATTCAACATACTAAGAATTTTTTTGTCATTGAGGGTGATTACAGTATTAATGATAGAAAAGAGAAAATTATCTGTAGTCTAAAAAAAGGGCAAAAGAAACTTTTAAAACGAAATGGAAAGACGTATGATAAATTTTCCGAACATGTAGGTCAAATTCCTCTTGTTATTATCTCTCCCTATGATAGAGACTTGGTTACTGATGGAAGTGACGCAAGAAGAAAGTTTATAGATGGAGTGATATCTCAACAAGATAAAACGTATTTAAAAGATCTTATTGCCTATAATAAAGTATTATCTCAACGAAATGCCTTGTTGAAATTTTTTGCTGCCAATAGAACTTTTGACGCTGTTAATCTCGATGTTTATAACGAACAATTAATTGCTTACGGATCTAATATATTTGATAAAAGAAGAATTTTTTTAGACAATTTTATTCCAATTTTTAACAGTAAATATCAAATCATTTCAAACGACAAGGAAAAAGTAGATTTAACATATAAAAGTCAATTAATTACTTCCTCATTCAGAGATTTATTAGATAAAAGTTTAGAAAAAGATAGAGTTTTACAGTATACTACGATAGGAATTCACAAAGATGATTTAAGCTTTGAAATTGGTAAATATCCGGTTAAAAAGTTTGGTTCTCAAGGACAACAAAAATCGTATTTAATAGCATTAAAATTTGCTCAATTTGAATTTATAAAAAAGCAATCTAATTTGACTCCAATATTACTATTAGATGATATTTTTGATAAACTTGATGAGTATCGAGTTTCTCAAATCATTGAATTGGTTAATAATGATGAATTTGGTCAGATATTTATTACTGACACTCATTCCGACAGAATTGAAAATATTCTTGAACAAAGTAATAAGTTATTTCAAATCTACAATATGTAATTTTTAATTACATTAGAGTTTTATATTAAAATTGATAAAAAACAGAGAAGACATGCCTAAAAGAGAGAATGATTCTTTAGCACTAAAACAACTTATGAAATCTTTCATAAAAGAAAATAATTTGTCTAAAGGGATGCAAAAAATTAAAATTGAAGAAGCATGGCATAAACTTATGGGTAAGGGGGTAAGTTCATATACTCATTCTATAGAATTACAAAAAAAAACCTTGGTAATAAGGTTAACATCTTCTGTTTTAAGAGAGGAGTTGGGTTATGGTAAGGAAAAAATTATTAAAATGATTAATGAAGAAGTTGGAGATAAGGTCATTTCAAAGTTATTGTTAGTTTAAAATGAATAAAAAAACCGAACTAAAATGTTCGGTTTTTTTATTTTTTTAAAACTTCTCCCTTCCTGAAAAATGAAAGTTGCTCTCTATCTCTGCATTTTCATCACTATCAGATCCATGAACTGCATTTTCACCCATAGAAGTTGCATATAATTTTCTTATGGTTCCCTCAGCAGCCTCTGCTGGATTAGTAGCACCAATTAAAGTTCTAAAATCTTCAACAGCATTTTCTTTTTCTAAAATAGCAGCTACAATAGGACCTCTAGTCATAAATGCTACTAATTCTCCAAAGAAAGGACGCTCTTTGTGAACTGAATAAAATGCCTCTGCATCATTTTTAGTCATTTGTGTTTTTTTCATTGCCACAATTCTAAAACCTGCTGAGTTAATCTTATCTAAGATTGCACCAGTATGTCCATTTTCAACACCATCTGGTTTAATCATTGTGAATGTTCTGTTTGTTGCCATTTTATTTCGTATATATGTTTTTTAAATTGCGGCAAAAGTACATAAATTTTTAATAAAATTGTATCTTCGCAAATTATGATTTTGAAACAATTCGATGAGCTGAAATCATTTTTAGAGAGACCTAGAAATGTTGTTATAGTTGGACACAGAAATCCAGATGGTGATGCCATGGGTGCCTCATTGGGTTTGTGTCATTATCTTAAAATGAAAGGGCATTCACCTACAGTTGTAGTTCCAAATGAATATCCAGATTTTTTACACTGGCTACCTGGCTCTAAAGCCACCTATCGATTTGATTGGCAAAATTCACAATCTCAAAGAGCCATAAAAGCCTCTGATATTATCTTCCTGTTAGATTTTAATGCTCTTCATAGGGTTGGAAATGATATGCAAAATACTCTAGAGAAATATCAGAATGATTTCATGTTAATAGATCATCATCAACAACCTGATGATTTTTCTTACATGTATTCTGATGTTGAGATGAGTTCAACCTGCCAAATGGTATATCATTTTATAGAAAAAATGGGAGATTTAGATTTGATTGATTCAAAAATTTCAACCTGTTTGTATACCGGTATTATGACAGATACTGGCTCATTTAGATTTCGATCAACAACAAGTTTAACCCACAGAGTTATTGCAGATTTAATAGACAAAGGAGCAGTAAATGATAGAATTCACAGTAATATCTATGATTCAAATTCTTATGGTCGAATGCAATTACTCGGACAAGCTCTAAGTAATCTCAAAGTGTTACCGGTTTTTAAAACAGCTTATATAACCCTTACTCAGGAGGAAAAAACAATCAATGATTTTAAAAAGGGAGATACTGAAGGTATTGTAAATTATGCACTTTCAATTCAAGGCGTTGTTATGGCTGCAATTTTCATAGAAGATAAAGAACAAGGAATAATTAAAATATCATTTAGGTCTAAAGGTACTTTTTCCGTAAATCAATTTGCAAGAAAACATTTTAATGGAGGAGGGCATGATAATGCTGCAGGAGGGAAGTCTAACCTTTCTATGGATGATACGATAAACAAATTCAATACATTATTACCTGATTATAAAGAAAGTTTGCTCAATTCGTATGAAGTTTAGATTTTTTTTCATTATTTTTTTTATTGGACTTATATCTTGTTCGGAACAGCAAGCCAGAAGACCTATATCTGCCACTAAAAGTCATTTGGTAGAGTCTACTACAGCATTATTGAAAAAAATTAACACTATTGAAGAAATAAAAATTAAAAATTACATTGAAAAAGATAGTGTTCATGAGTATATTCGTTCTCCCTATGGATTCTGGTATCACTATACAGAAAAAAACCATACGGATACAATTACACCATCTAAAGATGACGTTATTACATTAACATACGATGTCTTAGATTTAAGTGATCAAATTATATATTCAAAAGAACTCATAGGAGTCAGAGAATATATTGTTGATAAAGAAGATTTTATTCCGGGATTACAATTTGGAGTGAAATTAATGAAGGAAGGAGAGACTATCAAGTTTATTATACCTTCTTTTAATGCTTATGGTGTTATTGGAGACGATGATAAAATAGGAATTAATACTTCCATAATAAGTAGAGTTACATTAATTAATATCAAATAAATAAGAATATGAAAAAAAGAAGTTTACAAATTTTAGTATTATTTACACTAATTTTTACTTCATGTAAAGATGAGTTCAAAAACTTTGAAGACGGAATTTATGCTAATATTGAAACTAATAAAGGTAAAATAATAGTACAATTATATCCCGATGAAGTTCCTTTAACAGTTGCAAACTTTATCACGTTGGCAGAGGGTACAAACCCAAAAGTTACAGATTCATTAAAAGGAAAGAAGTTTTATGATGGTTTAACATTTCATCGAGTTATTAAAGATTTCATGATTCAGGGAGGAGATCCTATGGGGAACGGTCAAGGTGGTCCCGGATATAAATTCTATGATGAGTTTAATCCAGATTTGAAACATGATAGTAAAGGAGTCTTATCTATGGCTAACTCAGGATTTAATACCAATGGAAGTCAATTTTTTATCACATACAAAGAAACACCTTGGTTAGATGCTTACGATACTAATAATCAGTTGAAAGATTGTAGTAATCCAAGAGTAGGATGTCATTCTGTTTTCGGAAATGTTGTTAGTGATTTAAATATTCTTGATTCTATAGCTAATTCTGATATTATAGAGAATATTACGATTGTAAGAAAAGGTGAAACAGCAAAAACTTATGATGCCGTAAAAGTATTTGAAGAAGAATTTTCTAAGAGCTCTGAAAAAGAATTAGAACGATTAGCTGAATTGGAAAAATTTGAAAAAGCTAGATTAGAAAAATTTGCTTCAGATAAGAAATTGTTTTATGAAAAAATGAATGTAAAAAATGCAAAAAAACAAGAATCAGGCCTGCAAATCTTAACCCTAAGAAGAGGAAAAGGTAAGAGATTTAGCTCTTCTGTTGAAACCACAATCAATTATACTATGTATTTAGCAGATGGTAAATTAATTCAATCGACCAAAGAAGGAGCTCCTTTTAAATTTACATTAGACAAACGCCCCTTAATTCCTGGAGTTAAAGAGGCAATAATGAAAATGAGAGTAGGTGGTAAAGCTAGACTATTCATCCCATATTATTTAGGTTATGGTGAAGCTGGAGGTGGTCCTTTTCCAAAAAAAGCTGATTTAATATTTGAATTAGAACTATTAAAAGTAGGAAAATAATTTGCTAGAACGTCTATTACAGATTGACACAGAATTACTCATCATTCTTAATAATTTAGGAAGTGAACAATGGGATAGCTTTTGGTTTTTTTTGACAAATCAATTTAGTTGGTCTCCATTGTTTGCTTTCTTATTGTTTTTAATTTTTAAAAAATTTGGCTGGAAAAGTGGTGTGTTAATGCTGTTGTTTTTAATAGTTTTGGTTACTTTTTCAGACCAGTTTACAAATTTTATTAAGAATACTTTTGAACGATTGAGACCTTGTAATACCGAAGCTGTAATTCAAGAAATTCGAAAGTTTGATTATAAGCCTTCAAGTTTTAGTTTTTATTCTGGTCATGCAGCTTCCTCAATGACTTTTAGTTTCTTTATAATTTTACTTTTAAAACCTTATTATAAGTACATCTGGTTGTTGTTACTTTTCCCTTTGTTTTTTGGTTACAGCCGTATTTATTTAGGTGTTCATTACCCCATAGATATACTAGTTGGATATATGGCAGGTGTTTTCTTTGGATCCTTATTTTATCTTCTTCAAAAAAAACTTAGACTAACTAAAAGATTTCAATAAAAATCTACTTCTTAGTTTTCTTACTATCATCTTTTTTATTGTTGTAGTATAAATATTTTGTACTGTGGTAATAGGATGTGATAAGACTATCCATTTTAGAGGCAACACTTGGATAGGTAGTTGAAACATCTATTTTTTCCTCGTCAGTTAGCTTATATAAACTTGTAGAATTATTATAGTTCGTCTTTGTGAAATAGAAATCATTTTGGATTAAACCTATACCAGGCTCACCGTTAATTTTTAAATACAAGAAACCAAAAGAATCAGTTTTTAAGGTGTCTAGTGCATTTGAACCAAGCGTATAGTTTGTGTAATCTGATTTTGCTATGGTTGCAAGTGTTGGAAATAAATCAGCTAGTTTTGCAGTCTTATTTATTTTTTGTGGTGCTAAGTATTTTGGTGCATGAATAAATAATGGTACGTGATGAACTTGTATCCCTAAATCAAATTCTTTTTTAAAGGACTCGGTTTTATTCATAGAGGTATTGTGATCTCCAAAAAAAGCAAATATGGTATTCTCATAATATCCAGATTCTTTTGCCCTTCTTAGGAATACATGTACATTAAAATCCAAATAACGTAAAGCATTGAGTTGAGCTAGGGAAATAAAACCAGAATTTTTTAAAGTAGATTCATCTATATCGTCTTCTGATAGAGGTTTAAAAGTTTCTTTATTTTCAGGAACAGAAAAGGGCCTGTGATTTGTAGCTGTTTGAACATAGGCCACAAAGGGTTCGTTGGTATCATGTAGCTCTTTTAAAACCTTATCAGATTCTTTAAAAAGATCATAATCATCTATACCCCAAACATCCGCTCGATCCTCTATTTCATAACTTCCTTCCTCATAAATTTTTAAGTTATTGATATTGGATTGAAATACTCCTCTAATGTTTGCCCAATTAGCACTCCCACCGAGGAAGTATAATTTTTGATAGCCCTCAAACTGATCAAATATAATTTTTTGATCTATAGCTCTTAAGTTTCTAGATGCAGTTTTTTGATTGTCAATATCTGCAAGACCAGTAATACTTGAAAAAACACTTGCAGCCGTGCCCGGTTTGTGTACATAAAAGTTTTCAAAATAAGTACTTTTATTAATGATTGAATCTATGTATGGAGTCGCTTTTGCCACATTACCTTCACTTCCCAAGCCAACAATTCCTAAAGATTCTAACATTACGATAACAAGATTAGGTTGTTTTTCATGCATACTGTCAAAAGTGATTTTTCTTTCAAATGATAATGAATCTTTTGAAATACCCAGATAGGATGCAATCACAGGGAAATAGGCTTCAGTAGTATCGATATCAGCACCTTCATTCCTAAAGGCAAAACTATCGAAAAAGTTTAAAACAGGATTTAAAGCAAATTGATTTATGGTATTATTTTTTGAAAAAAATGCTTGACTCCATCTCAGAGGATAATGAGTAATACTTCCATACACACCAAATGAAAGAATTAAAAAAGTACTAATAAAATAGATTGCTTTTAGCTTTTTAGGTAAATAAAATGTTTTATTGGGTATCATTTTATCAAACAATTTTCGACCTACTAAACGAACCATTAAAAATAAAATAAGCAACCCTAAAGCTCCTTTAAAAACAGGATAAGTTTCAATTAATAATTGTGTAGATATTTTAAAATTGGATAAAAATCGTAATGAGGTAGCATCTAATCTTGTAAACAAGTAACTATAATATCCAATATCAGTTAGATAAAATAATGTGATAATTAAATAAATAATAACATGATAACTTACAGAAATTTTTCTGTAAATTTTCTTTTCAAAGAAAAAGTGATTAGCAATAAGGATTAGGATAGAAAGAGGGAAATAACTAAGTATAGCTAACTTTATATCAAAACGAATTCCAAAACTAAAAGCGGTTAAGATGTCTTTTTGTGTAGCTGAATCTAAATCAGCAATAAAATAAAAGAATATAAGTCTAAAAATTAATAGATATGTAAATAAAAACCCAACATTAATAAACAAATATTTAATATAATTTGGAAGTCTCTTAATCATCATAAAATTTGAGGACAAATTTATAAAAACGTTTTAATTAATGAACAACTTTAAAATTGTTTAGTGAGCTTACTTTTACTAAATCCATATTTTTAGTAGTTTTCATTCCAATTCCAACAAAAGGGTATTCTTCGAAATCGTATAGCAAGGATCCATCTAGCTCCATTAAAATTACTTGTTCACTCATAGCTTTAATTGTTGAACTATTTATATTTAAAGGAATACTATATTTTTCATTTCCCTTTTTATTCTGAAATACAACATGAACCTCTATTTCTTTTGTACTTATATCAAAAGAATAAGGATTTTTAATCACTGCTTCATAAGATTTTTTCATCGAAGTATTAAATTCCAAATTGGCTGCATTGGTAAAATTAATTTCAACATCAAATAAAGGTTTATAATTTTTTATAAACGAGATGAAAATTGAGTCTTTACCTGAGCTTTTCATTTTTATTTCAGAATATTCTTTTGATATTCTGGTAATGTAGGCAATGGAATCTGAGGAAAAAACATCGTTATCAGGTAAATAGCCATATTGGTTTTTTCTACCTAAATAATTCTTTTCATAATGTACTTTTTCTTTGGTGTAAAACCAGTAAATAGATGCGTTTTGAAAACTATTAATAAATAATTTTTCAGAGTTTTTAGTTAGATCTTTAACCTTCAAGGTCCATTCTTTATTCCCATGAAAGTCTAATCTAACTGGAAGAATACCTTCGTTTGCTAAAATAATTCTTGCGAATACAATGATGATAATATTGGTAATGGCTAAATAACAGAATAAGCGAATATTTTTTTTATGTTCAACTAAATAATTAAATGTAATCAAAATTAAGGGCAACATAATTGGTGCAATCCATTGTGCCTGAACATGACCTCTATATGAAGCAATTAAAAAGAAAAAGAAAAATCCCAAAACAATAGCATTTAGACCTCTATAAAAAATATTTTTAGTTTTAATCCCTTTAAAAAATGCTTTATAGATAACTATAAAAGTGAATCCTAAAATAGCGATTGCATTTACAACATGCATAAGGGTATATTCAAATTTATAAGAAGCCACAGAGGCTCTTTCATATAAATGGTATCTAATCGAAGGAAAATCGTTAATGTATTGCCAATGAATGTGAGGAATGTACAAGACTAATGCACCTAAGCACACTAACCAAATTTTATAATCTTTTATTAATTTCCAGTTCGATAATAAGATAAATAATAGGATTAAAACTCCTTGGTATTTACTGTACATCATTCCAGCAATAGCAAAAGATAAAATAAAATAAATTAATGTATTTTTTTGAGTTAAATAAAGTTTATAGGCCCAAAGAAAAAGAGCAAGAAATAACAATAAAGGCGTATCTGGTGTGGTAATAAAACCATAAACATTTAATAGTGCAGTTGAAGCAAATAGTAACAAAAATAACCAGGAGTATTTATTTTTTGAAGGATGATCAATCGTAATCCATACTAAATATAGCATCAAACCATATGAGATTGCTGAAAAAAAACGAACACCAAGTTCATCAGAAAATAAGAGGTTACTAATAGTTACCCAAACAGCGACTAAAGGAGGATGGTCAAAAAACCCCCAATCCATATATTGGCTGTATACCCAATAATAGGCCTCATCTGGTAATAATTCTGTAGAATTTCCTTGAATACTATTTAAAATAAAAAATAGAAATAAGGTTAGGGGTAAAAGAAATTTATGTTCTTTAAGTTTTTCCATGATACTTTTTTAACAAATTATTTGCAGCATTGAAAGGTGTAGTTTTCCCTTGTTTTAAAAGGTCAATTTCTTGTTGTAAATCAATAGAAATGTTTTTGTCTTTAAAAAATGAAGAATACAAGCTTTCCTCTATTGTATTTTTCAACCAAAAAGTATTTTGATTAATTCTTTTAGTTTTAAAAAACCCCTGTTTTTTTGTTAAAACTATATATTGATCTATCATCTCTGAAATAACATCTATACCTATATTTTCAAGCGCACTCGCAGTGACAACTTTTGGTTGCCAGCCATTTTCTTTAGGAGGATACAAATGTAATGCTTTGTTAAACTCTATTTTTGCAACATGAGCATTTTTAATATTATCTCCATCAGATTTATTGATAATAATTGCATCAGCCATTTCAATGATACCTCTTTTTATACCTTGTAATTCATCTCCAGCACCTGCAATCTTTAAAAGTAGAAAAAAATCAACCATGGAATGCACCATAGTTTCACTTTGTCCAACACCAACGGTTTCAATAATAACAGTATCAAATCCGGCGGCTTCACAAAGCACAATGCTTTCTCTTGTCTTTTGAGCTACACCCCCTAAAGAAGATCCGGCAGGAGAAGGTCTTATAAATGCATTTTTATCATTAACCAATTTTTCCATTCTTGTTTTGTCTCCTAAAATACTTCCTTTATTTACTGAACTACTGGGATCTACAGCTAAAACAGCTACTTTTTTGTTATGATTTGTTAGATGTTTTCCCAAAGCCTCTATGAAGGTGCTTTTTCCGACACCCGGAACCCCAGTTATTCCAATCCTGACAGATTTGTTAGCAAAGGGAAGGCATTGTTCTAAAATGGCATTTGCTTTTTTTTGATGATCTCTATTAGTACTTTCTACTAAAGTAATTGCTCTACTGAGATAACTAATGTTTCCCGCTACTATTTCAGTAACAAATTTTTTTACAGATGTACTTTTACTTCTATTTGACTTAATTATGTTTGCTGAAGCTTTACTCGTGGTTTTCATAGTAGTGAGTTCCTCATTGTTAAATAACCTAGAAGATTGTTTTTTAGTCATTATAGATGACCTAATTTGAAAGTAAATTTATAAATAATATTGATGTAAAAGGCATCATTTTAAAAAAGCAACTATTATTTGTATTTAAAACAACATTCAATTAGATAAAAATCAAACTACAAGCAAATTTCATGATCATTTGAATTTCTGTATTCTTTATAAAGTGCCTATCTTTAACCCCAAAACTATACTGAAGATGAAACTCTACAAAGAGAATCAATTAAAAATATATAATTCACTATCTAAAACCAAGGAAATTTTTAAACCTGTTCACGATGGACATATTGGTATGTATGTCTGCGGTCCAACTGTTTATAGTAATGTTCACCTTGGAAATTTAAGGACTTTTATGTTTTTTGATGTTGCTTATCGCTATTTTTTGCACCTAGGATATAAAGTAAGATATGTCAGAAATATAACAGATGCGGGTCATTTGGAAAATGATGCAGATGAAGGAGAAGATAGAATTGCAAAAAAAGCACGTCTTGAAGAAATTGAACCTATGGAGGTTGTACAAAGATATACTGTCGATTTTCATGATGTATTAAAAAAATACAACTTTCTTCCTCCAAGTATAGAACCTACAGCTACTGGTCATATTGTAGAACAAATAGAAATGATTAAAGACATCATTGATAAAGGCCTTGGATATGAAATCAATGGTTCTGTATATTTTGATGTTATAGCCTATAATAAAAGTAATAACTATGGAATTTTGTCGGGAAGGAAGATAGAGGATGCAATACATAATACCAGAGTGCTCGATGGCCAATCTGATAAAAAAAACCCACAAGATTTTGCCTTATGGAAAAAAGCTGATGATCGCCACATCATGCGTTGGCCTTCTCCGTGGTCTGAGGGTTTTCCCGGATGGCATTTAGAATGTTCAGTGATGAGTTCCAAATATTTGGGTGACAAGTTTGATATTCATGGGGGTGGATTAGATTTAAAATTTCCTCATCACGAGTGTGAAATCGCACAATCTAAAACTTGTTCTGGTCATGATCCAGTGAATTATTGGATGCATACTAATATGCTATTATTGAATGGTCAAAAAATGGCTAAATCTACAGGGAATTATATTTTACCTAATGAAATTTTAACAGGAGAAAATAAGATTTTAAGTAAAGCGTTTTCCCCAAGTGTTGTTCGATTTTTCAATATGCAAGCCAACTATAGAAGTATTTTAGATTTTTCTAGCGATGCTTTAGAGGCTTCAGAGAAAGGGTATTTAAAATTAATGGATGCCATGACGAGTTTAGTAAGTTTAACAACTCAAAATTCTTCCTCTGTTAACATTTCTGAGTGGAAACAAAAGTGTTATGATGCTATGAATGATGATTTTAATACTCCAGTTTTAATTTCTCACATTTTTGAAGGGGTAAAGTTTATCAATCAGATCAAAGAAGGTAAATCATCAATTACTTCGAATGATTTGGTAGATTTTACTGCTACAATTAGTGCTTTTGTTTTTGATGTACTTGGATTACTAAATGATACAAAAGAACAAGCTTCAGGAAAAATTGACGGTGTTGTATCACTATTAATAAAGTTAAGAAAAGAAGCAAGGGAAAATAAAGATTGGGAATTATCCGACAAAATCAGAGATGAATTATTAGCTATTGGAATTCAACTAAAAGATGGGAGAGATGGAACATCATATTCAATAAACTAATTTTCATAAACGATAATAAATAATAACAAAAAAGTAAACCTTTGAAGTTTAAAAGTATACTTACTTATCCATTAGTATTGTTGGTCAGATTTTATCAAATAGCGATATCTCCCTACACACCGTCTACTTGTAGATATGATCCTAGTTGTTCACAATATACAATTGAGGCACTAAAAAAAAGAGGTTTAATTGTTGGTCTTTGGCTATCATTAAAACGAATATTTAGTTGTCATCCCTGGGGTGGGAGTGGTTATGATCCCGTTCCAAAAAAAAATAAATAATTATTTTAAGCATTATTAAAAATATTCTACATATGAATTTATTATCAATTACTTGGGACCCTTCTTTAGGCATAGATTTAGGTTTTTTTACTATACGTTGGTATAGTCTAATGTTTGTTGCAGCTTTTGTAATGGGTCTTCGTTTGATTAAGAAGATTTACATAAAGGAGAATATAAATCTAGATAAATTAGATACACTTTTCATGTATACTTTTATATCAATGCTGGTAGGAATGAGGTTTGGTGAGGTATTTTTTTATTCATGGGATTATTATAAAAATAATCTTCTTGAAATTATTCTACCTATAAAACGTGCTGCTGGAGAAACTGCAATTTTTGGTTTATTAGAGGGGTGGAAATTTACTGGTTACACTGGTTTTGCAAGTCATGGAGCGGCTATAGCTATTATTTTTGCAATGTATTTGTACAGTAAAAAACATCTAAAGAAATCATTACTTTTTATCTTAGATAGAATGGCGATAGTTTCTGCTCTTGGTGCTGCTTTTGTTAGAATTGGAAATTTTTTTAATTCAGAAATTTATGGAAAACCAACGGGATCAAATTTTGGTGTTATCTTTAAAACTAAAGATGTAGAAATGTTACCAAGACACCCCACACAACTTTATGAGGCTTTATGTTATCTTCTCTTGTTTTTTGTTTTGTGGAGATTTTATTGGAAAACAGATAAAAAAGAAAAGACAGGGTTTTTATTTGGTCTGTTTATGATAGGATTATGGTCTGCTAGATTTTTTATTGAATTCTTTAAAGAAGCACAAGTTGATGGAAGAGAAGATTGGATTTTTAACTTAAATACGGGTCAAGTTTTAAGTATTCCATTAATCTTAATTGGTTTTTGGTTAATGTTTAGAAAATCTAAAATTACATCATAATTAATATAAATAACCTTACAAAAAGACTAAAAAAAACCACGATGATTATCGTGGTTTTTTTATGATTAGAGTAAATTTATTTACCCTTTAATTTTAGTCTTAAACTTTCTAAACTTAGAATCTTTTTTTGTTGGATAACTATTGTTGGTAGTATCTACATCTGCAGTTTCTAAGTCCGGATCAATAGTGATATTTAAAATTTCCTTATCTGATTTCACCACCTTAGTAATTTCATTATCATTATATCTCCAAATTTGAGCAGGATAAACCTTTCTTTCTTTTGTTCCATCTTTGTAGGTATACTCTGCAATAATTGGCATTACCAACCCTCCTGGTTTATTAAATGTAATCTCATAAAAAAAGTTTGAATCTGCTTTTTTTGCGTTTTCTGATGAAAATGTCAATCCCTCAGAGGTGTCTTCAATAAAGTTTACCTCTTTATCAGCATCTTGTTTAAAAAACTTTTTAACTCCTTTTATTCCAATGTCAGTTACATCAGTTGAGTAAAACCAACCTCTCCAAAACCAATCTAAGTCCATAGCAGATGCATCCTCCATTGATCTAAAGAAATCTGCAGGTGTCGGATGTTTAAACATCCATCTTTGTGAATAAGTTTTAAATGCATGATCAAATAATTCAGGCCCCATAATGGTCTCTCGAAGTATCCAAAGTGCTGTTGCAGGCTTACCATAAGCATTATTACCAAAACTGTATACATTATCACCTTTAGACATGATAGGTGCAATTCTTGATTGATCACCATTCATGTAAGGAACAATGTTTTTTGGCAACCCTCTTCTTATTGGAAAGTTGGGGTCGTAATCTAATTCTGCTAACATTTCTACAAAGGAATTTAAACCTTCATCCATCCATGTCCATTGACGTTCATCAGAATTAACAATCATAGGAAAAAAGTTGTGGCCTACCTCATGGATGGTAACTTTAATCATTCTATATTTCATCCTATCTGAATAACCTCCGTCAGGCAAATCTGGTCTTCCGGGATTAAAAGCCATTTGTGGGTATTCCATACCCATTTGACCGTCAACAGAAACTGCTTTGTGATAAGGGTAATCAAATGTATATCTTGAATAAGTTTTCAATGTTTGGGCGGTAGCAAGGGTAGAGTGGTCCCCGTAGAGAGGATTGGCCTCTTTAGAATACAAAGAATGAGCCATTACAGATCTACCATTAATATCAACTGCCATTGCATCCCATATGAACTTTCTTGAGGTAGCAAAAGCATAATCTCTTACATTTTCAGCATAATATCTCCAAGTTTTGGTTTTTTTTGATCGATTTTTTTCAGCAGATATAGCTTCATCCTGAGTTTGAATTAATACAGGCTTATCATAAGTATTTTTTGCCTCTTTTAAACGTTTCAGTTGTTTTTTAGATAAGACTTCATTTTCATTTTTGAGTATACCTGTAGCTTGCATAATATGATCAGAAGGTACAGTGATATCTACAGTAAAATCTCCAAATTCTAATGCAAATTCACTTCGTCCCCAAAATTGATCATTTTGCCAACCTTCAACATTATCATACACACATAATCTTGGATAAAATTGAGCAATTACATAGTTATTATTTCCATCCACAGGGAAATTTTCATATCCTGATCTTCCTCTGTTTACTCGATGATTGTTAATGTTATACCACCACGATATTTTAAACTCGAACTTTTCTCCTGATGCTAAAGGTTTTTCTAAATTAATTCGCATCATGGTTTGATTGATGGTATGTGATAAATCACTACCATCTAAGTTTTTAACACTCATAATATTGAACCCTCCATCGAAAGGTTCACTAAAAACGGCATTATACCAACGTTTATTTAATTTTTCAGGAATTTTACTACTTGGAGTAATGTCTGGGGTTTTAGAATCTTTTGCTCTAACATTTTGGTCTAATTGAACCCATAAGTATTTTAGCGTATCATCAGAATTGTTGTGATATGTTATGGTTTCATTTCCAGTAATTTTTTGGTGATCATCATCAAGTACTATGCTCATTACGTAATCAACTTTTTGCTGACTGTAGTTAATACCAGGAGCACCAGAGGCTGTTCTTTGGCTGTTTGGTGTCGCTAATACATCTTTAAGTTGTCTGAACTTATTTTGATTTGTATGACCCTTTTGAGTTTTTGATGTCCTTTCCTGAGCCTTTATCATTGGAGATATAAACAAAACAGAAAGTAGTAGAGTTGTGAGTTTATTCATTCTTAAAATTTAGTTTAAAGTTGTTAGTTAATATTATCCCTTGAGTTTCTTTTTAAATTTATCAAACTTAGAATTGTCTTTCTTTGGCCAACTGTTATTTGAGGTATCAATATCTGCTGTTTCTAAATCGGGATCAATAATAATTTTTTTAATCTCTTTTACAGTTTTAAAAACTTTTGAAACCATTTTATCATTGTATCTCCATATTTGAGCTGGAAATTTATAGCGATCTTTTGAGCCATCTTCGAACTCTAGTTCAACTATTATAGGCATTACCAATCCTCCTGGTTTTTCAAAAGTTACTTCGTAAAAGTAATTTGGAATATCTTTTAATAATTTTTTTTCATCTTCTGTCATTGAGGCTATGTGATTTTTAATGACAGGGATTTCAGAGGCAATTAAAGCATTGTTACTAGCTCCTTTTTCTTCTTTATAGTAGACAAGTTTCCCATCGTAGTCAGCTAAATTCATATTGTATCTGGTTGCCATTTTCTTTGCTTCTTCTGTGGGTTGATCTGTTAAAATAAATTTTTTAACATTTTTTAATGCAATATCGTTGTAATCTGTAGTGTAAAACCAACCTCTCCAAAACCAATCTAAATCCATAGCTGATGCATCTTCCATAGTTCGGAAGAAATCAGCTGGGCTTGGATGTTTAAACATCCATCGTTTAGCGTAGGTTCTAAAGGCATAGTCAAATAACTCTGGCCCCATAATCGTTTGTCTTAACATATAAAGCCCTGCAGCTGGTTTTGTGTAAGCATTAGGTCCAAAATTCTTAACATAATCACCTTGTGACATTATTGGTGAGAGATTATCTTGATTTATACTCATATACCCTACAATATCTTTTGGAAGATTACCAGTAAAGAAATTTGGATCATAATCTAATTCAGCTAAAATTTCAACAAAAGAATTAATTCCTTCATCCATCCAAGTCCATTGGCGTTCATCAGAATTTACAATCATTGGAAAAAAATTGTGACCTACTTCATGAGTAATCACACCAATCATTCCTCTTTTTGTTCTTTCAGAATATGTACCATCAGGATTTGGTCGTCCATAGTTAAAGCAAATCATTGGGTATTCCATTCCTTGTCTGTCTGCATGAACAGAAATGGCTTTACTGTAGGGATAATCAAAAGTCATTTTTGAATATTCTTCTAAAGTATTGGCAACAACTCTGGTAGAATGTTCTTCCCATAAAGGATTTCCTTCTTTAGGATACAACGAAACCGCCATTACAGTTTTTCCATTTATATTGACAGCCATGGCATCCCATATATATTTTCTTGATGAAGCGAAAGCAAAATCGCGTACATTTTTTGCATTAAAATGCCAAGTTTTAGTTTTAGTTGATTTTCCCTTTTCAGCTAGTTCTGCTTCATCTTGTGTAACTATAAAAACAGGTTTATCAAATGAAGTTCTTGCTTTTTCAAAACGTTTTTGTTGTTCTTTTGTTAATACTCTTTTTTCATTTTGTAATTCACCAGTTGCGTCAACAACATGATCTGCAGGAACGGTAATCTTTACATCATAATCTCCAAATTCAAGCGCCCATTCACTTCTGCCCCAAAATTGCATATTTTGCCATCCTTCAACATTGTCATAGACAGCTAGTCTAGGGAAAAATTGAGCAATAGTATAGTTTTTGTTACCATCATCAAACAATTCAAAACCAGATCTTCCGCCATCCGTAACAGAATTGTTAATTAAATAATTCCATTTGATACTAAATTGAAAAGTACCACCAGGGGATAGGGGTTGTGGTAAATTGATTCTCATCATAGTTCTATTAATGGTATACGAGAGAGATTCTCCATTTATATTTTTAACTTCTTCAATTTTAAATCCAAAATCCGCTGGTTTTAAGATATTATTTTTTGTAAAAGTTTTTGGTCCATTAAATGGTGTGCTTCCCAGTTTTTCTGAATTTGCTAATGGAGTTTTTGAATCTGGCGATCTCATGTTTTGATCCAATTGGATCCACAAATACTCCAAATGATCTTTAGAATTATTTTTGTAAGAGATAGATTCGTCTCCAAATATTTTATTTGTTTTTTCATCTAAGACGATATCCATTATATAATCAACCTTTTGTTGTGTATACTCATAGCCCGGGGCTCCTGAGGCAGTTCTTCTGTTATTTGGTGTAGGGAGTACATCTTTAAGTTGCCTAAATTTATTTTGGTCTGAATGCCCTTTAATTTGTTTTTTACTTGAATTTTGCGCTAGGGTTGCAGTTATAACAAATAAAAAACTCAAAGCTAGAGTAACTATTTTTTTCATATATTTTATTTTTTAAAAAATTTTGTTGAAAATAGTAAACTCTGGTAAATAAATTAAAGGAATTCTTAAAAATTTAACAAAGCTTTATTACTATCAATTGATAGTATTTTACTTTGTCTTTTTGAACCGTTCTTAAACTTTATGACATTTTGTTGTTGTTCAAAATAGTCAAAAAGTAATGTATTAATAACTTTCAAGGATAATGGATCTTCTTTTAATTCTATTTCTAAATAAAAATAGACCAAATCTCCCTCATATTCTTTTCCAATAAAATTGTATTGGATAGGTTTATTATTAATAAAAAACTTCAAATTATTACTTAGGTACTTTTGAAAATATTCATCAACACCCTTCAATTCTTCCTTAGTTGTTAGTCTCATATCTACATCATACTCATTGTTAATTGCTAATTCAATATCATCCATGAATACATTTATAATAACCTCTACACTTTTATGGTCTTTATTATACTCAATTTGAGTTAAGCTTAGGTAATATTTATGACTTGAAAAAGCAAGTATGAATAGTAAAAGGGGGAGTGCAATTTTTTTCATAAAATAATATTAACGGCTATTAAAATTATTTTTCTTTATCATTAATAAGAAGCAAGTAAGTACTACTTTCTTTTTTTAGTATATTAATCAATTCTATTTTTCTGTTTTGTTTGTATAAATCCTCAACACCTAATGGATTACAATACTCTAAAAAATTATATAATTTTTTCATGGGAATTTTGAGGTCATTCTTAAAAAAAGTTTCACCAAATTCACTCAACAACATATTTGGAAAATTATTTCTAAATTCTACATCTCTTCTTAATGCCCAGAGCCTTTCTGAATATTTAAATGGTATTAAAACTCCTGCTCCTGCACCAGCAAACATAGCAATAGGGTCAACATTATTCATAGGTGGTCTTACTCTTTGATCTATGTAATCACCATTGTATATCACCTTCATATTCACATTTGAAAAGTTCATCGTCTTTTTTAATGCTTCAGCTCTTCTATCTTCTGGTGTTTTTTTTAGGTCAAGTGATAAAAAACCATCTAAATCATTTCTCTTCAACACTACCTCATCTAACTCATACCTCGAACTGATCATAAAAACATCTAAAACTTCAGATCTGTAGACAAAATCATTAACTATACGATATATAGTTTTGTGTTGTACAGAGGAAAATTGTAAAGTATCTCCAACAGAAACTACAATTTTATAATCTCCAAAATCATTCGAAAATGTACCTTTATTAGTTTTTAAGTTTATAATGTTAGCATTTTTTACAACGCTACTTGAATCCTTAAGTTTACCATAAAGCCAGAATTTATTTTTTTGGGCTAGTAGACTGTTACTATTAATAAATAAAATAATTAAGAATATTATTTTCTTCAAATTAATTTGTTTTACTATAAAAGTACAATATAATTTTTTATGTGAACACTAATTTTGTTTTAATTCAACCAAATAAATATGGCTTTTATCTTCTAGTAATCTAATGATATCAAGTCTTTTGTTTTCCATATATAAACCCTCAATATTAAATTGTTTACAATATTCTAAAAATGGTATAATTTGACTCCTTGGAATTTTTAATTCCTCAAAAAAATCATTTCCAAAATCAGTTAATAATTTATTTTTCAATACTTCGTTTATTTCCTTTTTTGATAGCCTATTTTTTTTCTTTTTAGGTATTAAATTGATAATTCCATTAACGATACCCATTAAGTTAGCTCCATCGAATGATCTTGTTGGGTCTGCATTTCTCATGCTTTTTTCTGCAAGTTTACTTTGTTTAACACTTCGGGTATTTAATATACCCTTTTGAGATTCTTTTGAAATGTTATCAATGATATTACTCAATTTTTTTCCTTTTAGAGCTATGGTATCTAAAGGAACTTTTTTTCTGTCTGTTCTTAAATCACCTATTAAATTGTGTTTTTTTACTGTAATTTCATTTAGGACATAATTCTTATTTTTTAAAATAAGATTCAATTTTTTACTAAAAAAAATTCCATCAGTGATTACCTTTTTAACAGTTTCAAATTGCACAGAGGTAAATTCTAGAGTATCTCCTAATGAAACAGAAATACGAAACTGTCCATAATCGTTTGAATATGTTCCTTTTAAAGTGTTTAGATTAACAACATGTACATCTTTAATTAAATTCAAAGAATCTCTAACCATTCCACGAAGGAATACGTTACTTTTCTGTGCTACAAGGTTAGATGAAAAGAGTAAAATTGCGATTAAAATTAATTTCTTATTCACTTAATATATTTTTCATTACAAGATAAATATCAAATTCTAATATATCATGTAGTATACAATAATATTTTGTTAAATAACAAAAGCATTGTGTATTTTTGGAATCATGAAAAAACTTTTAATAGCAAGCTCATCAACAATTTATGGTACAGATTTTTTAGAATATTTGTTACCTAATTTAACTTCTTTTTTTAAGGGAGTTACTACTCTTCTTTTTATCCCCTACGCCAGACCCAGTGGAATTTCTTATGATGAGTATACTTTAAAAGTCACTCGTTTTTTTAATTCAATTCACATTGATGTTACTGGAATCCATGAGTTTGATGATCCAAAAGAAGCCCTTTTAAATGCTGAGGCTATTTTTACTGGTGGCGGTAATACTTTCGAATTAGTAAACCAATTGCATAAACAAAATCTTTTTTCGGTTCTTTACCAGGTTTTAACCAGTGGAACACCTTATCTAGGTACAAGTGCAGGAAGTAATATTTGTGGTATTTCCATGATGAATACAAATGATATGCCTATTGTTTATCCTCCAAGTTTTCAAACCCTTGGCATAATTCCTTTTAATATTAATGCTCATTATTTAGATCCAATTAAAGATTCAAAACATATGGGTGAAACAAGGGAGACAAGAATTAAAGAGTTTCATTTTTTTAATACCACATCAGTTTTGGGTTTACGAGAGGGAAGTTGGTTGGAAGTCGATGATCATTTAATAATTTTAAAGGGTAAGTCTGCTGGAAAATGGTTTGAAAAGGACAAAACACCAATAGATATTCCAATAAATACGGTATTAAATAATTATTTTTAGTATCTAACGTAATCTATAATTTCAAGACCATATCCAATCATTCCAACACGTTTAGTTTGTTTAGTGTTGGTCATGAGTTTTATTTTACTAATGTTAAGGTCATGTAATATCTGAGCTCCAATTCCAAAATCTTTGTTATCCATAGCCATCATTGGAGCTTTCATAATTCCATTAGCTTGATTTTCCTTTAAAATATGTAGGCGATTCAATAAGTTTTGAGACTGATTTTGTTGATTTATAAACAAAATTGCGCCTTTACCATTTTCATTGATGGTTTGAAACATTTGATCAAGTTTTTTATCAGCATTATTGGTAAGTGTTCCTAAAATATCATTATTGACTAATGTCGAATTAACTCTTGTTAAAACAACTTCATCAGTTTCCCATACTCCTCTGGTAAGAGCTAGGTGAATTTGATTATTTGTGGTTTGTTGATAAGCTCTTAAACGAAAATCTCCAAATCTCGTTTTTATCGTATAATCTTCTTTTTTTTCAATCAAAGAATCATGTTCCATTCTGTAAGCAACTAAATCTTCAATCGAAACAATTTTAATATCAAATTTTTTGGCAACTTCTATTAATTCAGGAAGACGAGCCATGCTACCGTCTTCATTCATAATTTCAACAATTAGCCCTGCTGGTTTTAAATTTGCTAGACGAGCAAAGTCTATGGCAGCCTCTGTATGACCTGTTCTTCTCAAAACACCACCTTCTTTTGCTTTTAGTGGGAATATATGGCCAGGTCTTGCAAGGTCAAAAGATTTAGTTTCACTATCAATTAAAGCTTTTACAGTTTTTGATCTATCTGAAGCAGAAATACCCGTAGTCACACCTTTACCACGAAGATCTACAGAAACAGTAAATGCAGTTTCCATAGGGTCTGTATTGTTAGACACCATCATTCCTAATTCAAGTTCTTTACATCGTAATTCGGTTAAAGGAGCGCAAATTAAACCACGTCCGTGCGTAGCCATAAAATTAATCATATCTGGAGTTACCATTTCTGCGGCTGCCAAGAAATCACCTTCATTTTCTCTGTTTTCATCATCTACAACAATGATGATTTTTCCTTTTTTGATATCTTGAATAGCCTCTTCGATTGTATTCAATTCTATCCTATTTGAACTGGCTGTCTTTGTATTCATTTATTTATTCAGAAGGTTTTACCTTTTTAATGAATTTGGTTATAGGATGTAAAAATACATCAATATTAAATAATCCCATACCTTTTGAAGCTCTTCTTGTTAAGAAATAAGCAAAAGGGATCATAATTACACTTGATACCCAAGAACCTACAAAAGCTGAAAGAGAACTCTCTTCGGCTAAGTTTCTGCCAAATGTATTTACAAAAAAATAGATTACATAAATAATTATAGCTAAAATCATTGGTAACCCAAAACCACCTTTTCTGATTATGGAACCTAAAGGAGCACCAATAAAAAATAAAATTAAACAGGAAAGAGATATTGCTATTCTATTGTGAAATTCGATATCATATAGATTTAATATTTTTCTTTTCCACTGAATAGATTTTTTATCGGTTTTAATATTTTTATTTGAATTTTTTACATTGTTTATTGCAGCACTTAAAACACTAATCTTACCATTAATATTAAAGTTGTCCAGAACTTCAGGTTTAAATTTAGATAGAGCAAGAGAATCATTTTGATTATAGAGCTCTTTTGCATTAGTTTTTATATAAATACTTTTAGATTTAGAAGTCAAATACTCATCGTATGATAATTTCATTGCTGGTATAGTATCTTTAAGTTGACCTAAACTTAACATATTATAACTTTTGGTGTATTTTTCATCATCTAAATCATCATCTGTAAACTTTGAGATATCTATATTAAAAGCATATTCTTTAAAAGTTGCATTCGATGCAGGCATTTTTTTCATTGTATTTAAATTCCTTCTTTTTGGAATATGCTCTTCATGATAATAGCCATCAAATAGAACTAGAGTCATGTATTTACTTCCCTCTTCACTTATAATTTTTCCTCTATCAGCAGTGATAATTTTTTTATTACCTTTTTTTGAGGAAAGATCATAGATTAAAACTTTCTTGAGTAAGTTTTGTTTTTCACCATATTTTTCATCAAATTTTATTTGATAATTAGGTATTTCTGAATTAAAACTACCTGAAATTAAGGCAAGTGCGGGAGTTTTCTTTTTAATGTTATTCGTAAGATTTTTTTGCTTTAATGTAGCATATGGAAATACATAGTTAAGTGATAAAAAGTTTAAAACACTAATTACTAGTGTTAATATAATCAAGGGTCTCATGAACCTCATTAGGGAAATACTTGCAGATTTAACAGCAGCAAACTCATAGTTTTCTGACATGTTCCCTAATGCCATTATAGAGGATAGCAACACGGCTATTGGTAGGGCTTGAGAAGAAACAACTAATGCTGTATAGTAAAGAAATTTAAAGATGAAAAAAAGTCCAATACCTTTTCCAGCAATGCTTTCAAAAGCCATCCAGAGTGCCTGCATTACAAGTACGAATAGGATTATTAAAAAAGTTGCAAAAAATGGAACTAAAAATGATTTTAAAATATATCGATCTAAAATTTTCATCTAGTCTATTAAATAACCAAGTTTTTCATAAGAATTTTGATCAAACAAAAAAAAGTCATCAGAAATATTTTGATTACTTCTAAATTGATCTATGGTTAGAATAGTTTTTGTGCCATTTTCACCAAATTGTATTAATTTATAAATATGTTTAGTTTTTATATCTATACCTAAATTAACCTTAATAATTTCAGAATCTGTATCTATAGGAGTGAGGTCTACAAATTGAATTTTTCGACCCTTTATTGTTTTAACTATACCCATGTTGTAATTATAGCCTTTTTTGTAAAAAGTGAGCAACTTAGATGGATAAATTACACCATCCTCCTCGTCTAAATCTTGATCATTAATCATAATTTCTTTTTCGTCATGGTTAATTACATGAAGTTTATTGCCATTAAAAATAAAGGTATTTCCCAAATATTGTAAATTGTATTTTTCTCCTTTAAGAGTGATAGATCCTGTAGTTGGTGTTTGGTCATTTTCATTTATACCAGCCTCCTCATTTATCAATGATGTACTGAATTCTAAGACCATGTTAGTGTATGATTTCATGGTTTCTGAAATATCATCTAATAGTATTCTTGCAGCATTATCCTGTTGAGATTTAGCTGAGATATTTATCATTACCATAATAACAAATAACCAAATTTTATTCATTCTATCTATTTTTTTCATTCTCTAATAATTGTTCTAGTCCTACTAAATCTTGAACCAAAACTTGTCTAGCCTTACTACCTTCAAAGTTTCCAACTATACCAGCAGCCTCAAGTTGATCAATTAATCTTCCAGCTCTGTTATAGCCAAGTTTTAATTTTCTTTGTAATAATGATGCAGATCCTTGCTGTGCAATGACTATAATTTCTGCAGCTTCTTTAAATAATTTATCTCTGTCTGCAATATCTATATCAATACTTGTGCCACCATCTTCACCAATATACTCTGGTAAAAAATGTGCATCTGGATAGGCTCTTTGTGAACCAATAAAATCTGTTATTTTTTCTACTTCCGGAGTATCAACAAAAGCACATTGAATTCTTTTTATTTCATTTCCAGCAGTATATAGTAAATCACCCCGACCAATTAATTGATCGGCTCCACCAGCATCTAAAATGGTTCTTGAATCTATTTTAGAGGTTACTCTAAACGCAATTCTAGCTGGAAAATTAGCCTTAATTATTCCAGTAATAACATTTACTGAAGGTCTTTGAGTTGCTACAATGAGATGTATTCCAATTGCTCTTGCCAATTGAGCTAATCTAGCAATTGGGGTTTCAACTTCTTTTCCTGCAGTCATTATTAAGTCTGCAAATTCATCTATTACTAAAACAATATATGGAAGGAATTGATGTCCATCGTTTGGATTTAATTTCCTAGCTTTAAACTTATTATTATATTCTTTTATATTTCTTACCATCGCAGATTTTAGTAGATCATAGCGATTGTCCATTTCTATACATAAAGAATTTAAAGTATGAACAACTTTTGTTGTGTCTGTGATTATTGCTTCATCTGAATCTGGAAGTTTTGCTAAATAGTGACGTTCAATTTTATTAAATAAAGTTAATTCTACTTTTTTAGGATCAACTAATATAAATTTCACTTCTGCTGGATGTTTTCTGTAGAGTAATGAGGTTAGTACTGCGTTTAAACCCACAGATTTCCCTTGTCCTGTAGCACCAGCCATGAGTAAATGTGGCATTTTAGCCAAATCAACAACAAAAGTTTCATTAGAAATTGTTTTTCCAAGAGCAATGGGTAACTCCATATTTGACTCCTGAAATTTCTTAGATGCAATGACAGAATGCATGGAAACAATCGTAGAATTTTTATTTGGAACTTCAATACCAATTGTACCTTTCCCGGGGATGGGTGCTATAATTCTAATTCCTAATGCAGACAATGACAAGGCAATATCATCCTCTAAATTTTTAATTTTTGATATCCTAATTCCAGCTTCAGGAACTATCTCATATAATGTAATTGTGGGACCAACAGTGGCTTTAATTTGCGCAATACCTATTTTGTAGTTTTTTAAGGTATCAACAATTTTATTTTTGTTGAGCTCTAATTCTTCAGGATCTATAGATATGCTTTCGTTATATTGTTTCAATAAATTTAAAGTAGGGAATTTAAAGTTTCCTAATTCTAATGTAGGATCAAATTCCCCAAAATCTTTTACCAATTTTTTTGATAAATTCTCAGAAACATTTTCTTCTTCTGTGATTTCTTTTATGTCAATTTCTACATCCTCAGTGGTAATTTCGGAATTAATTTCTTCAGTTTTAGAACTAATTATTTCAGTAGTCGATGCTACCTCTGAATGATTTTCAATAGTTGGTTTCAGATTTTCAACAGACAATTCAAATTCAGACTTTTCCTCGACATTGGTAATTGGTTCCTCAGGTACAATTTCTTGATCAATAGTTGAATGAATATCATTGTCAAATTCTTTTGTTTTCCTAAACTTATTTATGAGTACTTCTGGAGTAATTTTAAATTTTATAATTATGAAAGTTAATAATAGAAACATTAAACTGATACCTAGGCCAGTTTTTCCTATAAATAATTGAATATATTGATTTAATTCATAACCTATGACACCAGCCAAAAGAGTATTTGATTTGAATAGGAAACCAAATGAAATTGAAATCCAAAGCATAGATAAAAGCCCCCAATTGATGGCTACAATTAGCTTAGATAATTTGGTTCTAAACAACCAATATAAACCTGATAAAAATAAAAGATATGGAAGAATGAAAGCCCCTATTCCTAAACCCTTGTATATGAAAAAATGACTTAAGCTCGCACCAACTTTACCCAATAAATTTTTTCCTTGTACTGTTTTGTTTGAAAATTCATGAATTATACTTTGATCTTCTTGCCAATTAAAGAAAAAAGAAATGAATGCAACTAAAAGAAAAATTGAAAAGAGCAATAAAAATGATCCAATAACCGTCTGAATTTGCCTACTTTTTAAGAAATTAACAAAAGAATTTGACCCTGAAGATTCAGTTTTTGTATCATTTTTAGTCTTATTGGCCATAAAAATTAGAATATTTGAAAAGTAAATATAAAGTATTTACTTAAAAAAGTAATGCTATTTTTGGAATGTATATAATTCCAGCAATTATTAAAGAAATAATTGCAGCAATACCAGAGGAACCTGCAGATACATCTTTGATGAAACCAATTTTTTCATGATAATCAGGATGAACAAAATCAGCTAATTTTTCTATGCCCGTATTTAACGACTCAGCAACTAAAACTAACCCAATAGCTAAGGTTTGCATAAGCCATTCATTGGTATTTATTTCAAAATAAAACCCAGCTAGTGATATTAAAAAAATGATAAATAATTGGGCTTTAATACTGTTTTCTGTTGAAATTAGAAACCAAATACCACGAAGTGAAAATTTAATACTTCTAATGCGTTCAACAATGAAATTATCTTTTGGGTTTTTCACTTGTATATTTTAAATAGCTGCTAAAGCATTTTCATAATTTGGTTGATTTGCTATTTCTGAAACTTGTTCAGAATAACTTATTATACCTTCAGAATCTATAACGATTACTGTTCTTGAGTGTAAATTCTTAAAAGAACCATCCGAAATTTCTAATCCATAATTTTTACCAAAATTTCCATCTGCAAAATCAGATAGCATTATTACGTTTTCAATTCCCTCTGCACCACAAAATCGTTGTTGAGCGAAAGGTAAATCTCTTGAAATACACAATACTTTTGTGTTTTTCATACTCGCTGCAGATTTATTAAAAGATCTTATTGAAGCTGCGCAAGTGCCTGTATCAACGCTTGGAAATATATTTAATAATAATGTAAATCCACTAAAATCTGATAATGATTTTTTAGAGAGATCAGTTGCTGTTAGTTTAAAATCAGGAGCTTTTGAACCAATTTCAGGGAGGTTTCCAACAGTTGAAATAGGTGTTCCTCCTAGGGTAATTTTTGTCATTTTATTTATTTTTAAAGGGTGTAAAAGTAATAGAATAAAGCTAGTAAATTTCTTTTAATATTGTTAATTATTACAACAATTATTATAATAACTTCGCAGCATATTTTTCACACCATATGAATCTAAGTATTTACACAAAAGAATTTAAATATAATTGGTCACTCGCTGCACCTGTTATGCTTGGAATGTTAGGGCATACTTTTGTGAGTTTTGTAGATAATATTATGGTTGGTCAATTAGGAACTGCGGAATTAGCAGCAGTCTCTTTAGGAAATAGTTTTATGTTTATTGCCATGTCTATTGGTATAGGTTTTTCTACCGCTATAACCCCTTTAATTGCAGAAGCAGATGCTTCCAAAAATTTATTGAAGGTGAAATCAACTTTCAAACATGGGTTGTTTTTATGTACTTTTTTAGGGATAAGTATGTTTTTATTACTACTACTCTCAAAGTCTCTTTTACATAGTAATCTTCTGAATCAACCTAAAGAAGTTGTAAACCTTGCCATTCCTTATTTAGATTTGGTAGCCTTTTCTCTAATTCCTTTGATTATTTTCCAAGCATTTAAACAATTCAGTGATGGGTTATCTATGACCAAATATCCTATGTATGCCACAATATTGGCTAATCTTATAAATATAATTCTAAATTATGTTTTGATATTTGGAAAATTAGGTTTTCCTGCTTTTGGAATCATTGGCGCAGCATATGGTACGCTTATATCTAGATTTATTATGCTTGCCTATCTATGGTGGTTGTTAGTAAAAGAAGATCGATCCAAGAGATTTGTTACTGGCATTAAAATTTTTATACTTGAAAAATTTATGCTTAAAAAAATAATTAGTTTGGGTGCACCGAGTGCACTTCAAATGTTTTTTGAAATAGCTATTTTCACTGCAGCTATATGGTTAAGTGGTTTGTTGGGTAAAAATCCACAGGCAGCAAATCAAATTGCTTTAAACTTATCCTCAATGACATTTATGATTGCCATGGGTTTAGGCGTTGCTGCTATGATAAGAGTTGGAAATCAAAAAGGATTATTAAAATTTATAGAATTACGAAGAATAGCCATTTCAATTTTTCTTTTAGCCATCATATTTGCTACTGGTTTTGCATTGTTATTTTTAATTTTCAGATTTCAGTTGCCTAAAATTTATGTTGATATACATGATCCTGAAAATCTTATAGATACAATGGAAGTAGTAAGTATAGCCTCACAACTATTATTAATAGCTGCAATTTTTCAAATCAGTGACAGCATACAGGTTGTGGTTTTGGGAGCTTTAAGAGGTCTTCAAGATGTAAATATACCAACGTTAATTACCTTTATTTCATATTGGATTATTGGTTTTCCAATCAGTTTTCTATTAGGAAAAGAGGGGGTTTTTGGTAGTGTTGGGATTTGGATAGGATTATTAGCGGGATTATCATCTGCATCTATTTTATTATATCTTCGTTTTAATTATTTAACTTTAAAATTGATAAAAAACAAATAATTATGGTTTTACCTAAATTTTTATTAGCTGATAACAGTAGTTTTCCTGAAGATATATTTGTTCTTCATACAGAATTTCCACGTTTTTTAATCAATTTAAAAGATGATAAAATTGAATGGTTTGAGGATTTGTCTGGTGAGAAAGAGGATGACATTGCAGATGAAGTCTCTAAACTAATTGAAGCTGCCTCTGATTTTTATGACCTCCAAATTGAAGGTTACGAATAAATTAAAGCTATTGTATACTATCTGCAAATTCTAAAAACACCTCTTTAAGTAGTGTCATGTTAATCTTTGGAGATAAGGATACTCTTACAATATAATCTTTGTCTCCTTCTTTTGTAGTTCCTTGTGTGGATGTAGCGGGAATTGTCCAATAACTTCCTTTTAGCTGACCATAACTCACACAATATTTACATTGATCAGGTAGTTTTGTAATCATTAAATTTATTAATTTAAGATTTAATGCTCTTTTGTAATTTTCCTTTTCAATACTCGTATTTCCTTTAGTAGGAAGATCTAATGAAAAAACAGAAGGAGTAAAGCCTTGTTCAGCTAGTGTTTTAGAAACAAAATTTATTCGTGCACTTGGTAAAGTCTTGGTTATGAAGTTTACAAAGTCTCGAGTATGTTCATAGGCATCAATTATTCTTTGGTTCATAGAGGGTAACTGTTTTGCCAAAATTTCATATTGAAGAGCTGTGGCCTGATTGTCGCAAATATGAAGATGTTTTTCAATTTTATGCATTAACCTAGCAGTTTTTATATTTCCAATACAATACCCTGCAGTACATTGACCACCACTTGGAAATTTTGAACCACTAACATATGAAATTGCACGTATTGTTGAAAAAACATCTACCGTATCAAGAAAAGGAGTATTTGGACAGAAAGTCTGATCTAAAATAAAAATTGGATTAATTGCACTATCACCATGATTTGTTAATCGTTTTTTTTCTAAAATAGCTTTTAATTGAATTAAATCTGGAACTTCAACTCTGGGGTTAGTTGGAATTTCAGCAACAATAAATGGAACCGCATCTTGAGTCGCAACTTGATCTAAAATAAGATCAATACTATTTACCATATCATTATTTCTGTCTACAAGCAAATCAATTACTTCAACATTTTTTATACATGCAGCCACTCTTCTTGCCTGATCGTTAGTTCCTCCGTAACAATTTGGCGGAACTATAAATTTGATAGGTTTTTCTGAATGACTTTCTTGGGCAAAGTCTACAAGTCCCATCATGATAGCATATTGGATGGATAGACCACTAGAACCAATTAAAGGAATAGTATTTGCGCCACTAATATCAATAATTTCATCTTCTACAATTTTTTTATTGACTTCTGCATGAGAAGTTGAAATAGAAAAATTTGAACTGGAAATTAAAGCTTGTAAAGCGATATGACAATTTGTTGGAGTCATTGCAATTGTCTCTCTTCTTCTTACATGTTGTATATCAGCAATATAGTTTGTGTTTTGTGTTCCATTAACAATTAAAATACTACCAATTCCTCTGTAAACATTAACAAAAAAGTCAACAGTTGAATCAAGATTATTAATCTTTATGGTGTCTGATTCTGAAACCAGTATGGTACTTCCTTCAAAAAAAGGAATATTAGATAAATTTTCAACCTTTTTGAGTTCAAACTTATAACCATAAATGTTCTTGATCGCCTCATGATCAAAAGAATTTGGGAAATTATCTGTATAAATGATTTGAGTATTAATTTGTGCTAACAAATTTTTTCTCAGTATTGCTAGAATTGGAATTGTTTGAGATGAAAAACTAATAATATTCTCAGATTTTATATGATGTAGATGAGCAACGGCCCATTCTAACATACAAGACAAAGGATGTCCCAGACGAATGTAATCATAAGCTGTAGGTAATTCATCTAAGGTTAAAGTATCAAAATTGTTGTTCTTTTTTAAGATTTCAAACTGATGTAAAAATTCAGTTTTAGCTAAACTTTCATCATAAGTATCTAGTCTATGGGTAGTTGTAGATAACCAACTAGTTGGCATATTTTCTAATACTCTTTTTAAATAATTTAGCATGGATTTAGTTATGATTTAAAAACAAAATTACTTTTTTTTAGTTTCTACCAAATCTAATTTTTCCAAAGAAGCTTCAGTTGTGAAATTTCCATAATTGATAAAAGCCTTTTTCTTTTCAATTTTTTCAATAGTTCCAACAGAACTTCCATCAATAAGTCTAACTCTGTCATTAACTTTAAAAACATATTCAGCCTTAACTTTTGCTAGTTTTTCAGCCTCTTTATTTTTAAAATTTCTTATTTCAACTACCTTTTTCATTACTTCACTTTCAACTTTTTGAATAACTTCCTCTAGTTGTTTTTCCACAAGTTTAGCTTGTTTTTTTTGCGATTTTGTCTTGGGCTTTATGGGATTTTTTTTCACATGTTTTACTTTTTCATCTGAAACCCACTTTTTAAAATTTAAGAGTAATTCTTTTTTATTATTAGTTTGAAAATATTTATTGAATAATTCATTAGTTTTTCTTCCTAATGATAACATTTTTTGATTCTTATCATACAATTCTTGAAATCCAGCTAATTTTGCTTGAATTTTTTCTTCTTTATCCTGTAGGTTCTCAATGTGTTTTAATCCTCTAGATTTTTGTTTTTCCAAATTTTCAGAGTTTCTGTGAAGACGATTTCTTTCTTTTTGAAGTTTTGATATTGTTTTGTCTAAACGAATTTTTTCAGTCTCAACACGTTTTTTTGCTTTGTTTATTAAATGAAATGGAATTCCATTTTTTTGTGCTACTTCAAATGTAAAAGAACTACCAGCCTGACCTACATATAATTTATAAAGTGGTTCTAAAGTCTTTTCATCAAATAACATGTTAGCATTAGTCACATCGTCTAATTCATTTGCTAAAACCTTTAAGTTAGAATAATGAGTAGTTATAATTCCAAAAGCTTTTTTGTTGTAAAACTCCTCTAAAAATATTTCTGCTAAAGCTCCACCTAATTCAGGATCACTACCTGTACCAAATTCATCTATTAAAAACAATGTGTTTTCATTACATTTTCGTAAAAAATAACGCATATTTTTTAATCGATAGCTATAAGTACTTAATTGATTCTCAATAGATTGATTATCTCCAATATCTGTTAAAATAGTGTTGAATATTGTAGTTTCACTTTGTTCATTTACAGGAATTAAAATACCACTTTGCAACATAATTTGCAGCAAACCAATAGTTTTTAAAGTAATACTTTTACCACCAGCATTTGGTCCAGATATTACTATAATTTGTTGTTTGTCATTAAGGTGTATGGTTTGGGGTACTACTTCTAAATTTTCTTCTTTGTGAGTTACTAGAAGAATAGGGTGGTAGGCATCTTTAAAATATAAGTTTTTATTTTTTGCAATTTTTGGTAATACTCCATTTATGGAATATGCATATTTTGTTTTTGAGCTTATCACATCTAAATGTGTTAAGTATTCAAGTTGTGATTCTAATAATGTTGAATAGGGTCTTATTTGAGAACTTAAATTTTTAAGAATCCTAATAACCTCCTGCTTTTCCTCATATTCTAGATTTTGTAATTCTCTCTGATATGTTAGTGTTGCCTGTGGTGCAATATAAACGATATTTCCAGACTTAGAGGAGCCAAGTAAGCTACCCGTTACTTTTTTTCGATACATTGCTAATACAGCTAAAACACGGTGATTATCAATTATAGATTCTTTAATATCATCCAAATAACCTGCAGCTTTTGCTCTACCCAATGCCGAAGAAAAACTTTGACCTATTTTACCATGTAAACTATTGATACTTCTTCTTATTTTTCTCAATTCAGGAGAAGCATTATCTACAATTTCACCATAGGGTGTAATTACCTTTTTTATGTGATCAATTATTTCTTGAACAAAGTCTACATTGTCGGTTAAAATTGAAAGTTGCGGATAATAGCTATGAAATTTTTTAAAATACTTTTTTAATTCTTTAATAGTCTCAGAGGTTGTTGCTATTTTTAGAAAACTTTCTGTTTCTATGTAGCTATCTTCAATTGTTAATCGTTTGAGCTGTTCGTATATATTATCAAAACCGTGGTTTGGAATTCTATTATCACTTTCAAAAGATGATAAATATTCATTTGTAAATTCTAATTCTCTTAGGAGTCTTTTTTTATTAGTAAAGGGTATGGTTTCTAATATTTGCTTTTTACCTAATTCTGAAATACTAAAAGCCGCAACCTGTTGAATAACCGTTGTAAATTCTAAATCTTGTAATGCTTTTTCAGAAATATGAATATTCAAACCTCTATATTTGGTGAACACAAAAATAACAAAAGAATGATTATTAATATCGAGGAAAGTTGGAAAAATATCTTACAATCAGAATTTGATAAAGAGACTTTTAGGGGGCTTGCTAGATTTGTGAAATCTGAATATGAAAATCATATTTGTTATCCAGAAGAAAATAATATTTTTGAGGCTTTTAATAGCTGTTCCTTAAAGAATTTAAAAGTAGTAATTATTGGTCAAGATCCTTACCATGGTAAAGGGCAAGCAAATGGTTTATGTTTTTCTGTAAAGGATAATATTTCTCATCCACCATCATTAAAAAATATTTTTAAAGAGTTGCATTCAGATCTTAATATACCCATTCCAGTTTCTGGTGATCTTACACATTGGGCAAAGCAAGGTGTATTGTTGTTGAATTCAACACTAACTGTTCGTGAGGGGCTACCTGGTAGTCATCAAAATAAAGGTTGGGAAAAATTTACAGATGCAATTATTAGTAAAGTATCTCAAGAAAAAAAACAAGTAGTCTTTTTACTTTGGGGTAAGTTTGCTCAAAGTAAAATTAAACTGATCAATCAAAATAAACACCATGTACTTGTTGCACCTCATCCCTCACCACTTGGAGCTTGGAGAGGTTGGTTTGGCTGTAGACACTTTTCTAAAACAAATGAATATCTTAAAAAACATCATCAAAAAACGATTGTTTGGTAATCGTATTTCCTTCAAAAAAACTCTAATTGAAAAGAGAATTAAGAACTAGCCTTTCATCGATTCTGGAGTTTCAATAAATTGTTTTGGAAATTTATCTAATGATATCTCGAGATTTTCAGCCAATCCACATGGTTTTGATGTACTTCTACAAGACGAAAAACACATTAAGCCTAGAACACAGATTGAAACATAAATATATCTTTTCATAAATTAACTATTGTGCATTAAAATTACGTATTTATTTTTTAACTCACCATTTTTTCTAAGGTATAAAGAATTAAATCTTGTATCACTTTTTCTGGGTTTTTACTAAACATGCCCAAAGCTCTGTTTGCAATTATTGCATTCATAGAACATGCTCTATGTCCTAAAAGTTTAGACAAACCATAAATTGCAGATGTTTCCATTTCTAAGTTTGTAACTTTTATTCCATGGTAGTCGAAAGAGTCTATTTTAGAATTTAAATCGGAATCTTTAACTGCTAAGCGCAAGATTCTTCCTTGAGGTCCATAAAATCCACCAGCAGTAGCAGTCATTCCTTTAAATACCTTATTAGACACTAATTTAGATTCGAGTGTTTTACTATTTTTAATAACTAATGGAAAACATTTTTTAGGGTCCCAATTTGTATGGGCTACAAATGCATTTTCTATGTCTGAATGTGAAATATGTTCGGTAGGATATGAACGTAACATTCCATTTATATCTAGTGCATGTGTACTTAAAAGGAAACTGTTTACAGGAATGTCTTTTTGTAAAGAACCAGAGGTCCCAATTCTAATTATATTTAAAGTAGTATGATTTTCTTTAATCGTTCTTGTTTGGAAGTTAATATTTACTAAAGCATCTAGCTCATTCAAAACAATATCAATATTATCTGATCCGATGCCTGTTGAAATTACAGATATTCTCTTGTTTTTATAGACTCCCGTAATTGTTTTAAATTCTCTTTTTTGTGTTGAAAAATCAATACTATCAAAATATTGTGTAACTTTTTCAACCCTATCAGGGTCACCAACAAAAATTAAATCATTAGAAATATCTTCTGGCTTTAAGTTTAAATGGTAAATACTGCCATTATCATTTAAAATAAGTTCAGATTCTTTCAATTTCATTTCTTGGTAAATATTTATAAAAGGTTAACCTCCAACACGTTTAACTAAAAATCCTTTATCTTTTAGCATTTGCATTATTTTGTCTCTGTAGTCACCTTGAATTATTATGCGCTCATTTTTAAAACTACCGCCAACACTAAGTTTTGTTTTTATTTCTTTGGCCAGTATTTTAAAGTCTTTTGTAGCTCCATTGTAGCCTTCTATAATAGTAATTGGTTTCCCTTTTCGTTTTTCATATTTACATATTAGGGGCTCATCTTGAAGCCAAACATTAGATTCTTCAGTGTTAGCTGTTTCATCTGGTGTTTTGTGATCTGGAAATAAATTTTTGAGTTGGTCTTTTAAATCCATAAAATTCTACTTGGTCAATCCCAATTCACGTAGGCGTTCGTTTAAGAAATCTCCTGCTGTAATATCATCAAATTCTTTAGGATTATCTCGATCTATACAACCTTCTAAGACATTTAATTTCATATTGCTTACAGGATGTAAAAAGAAAGGAATAGAATATCTTGAAGTACCCCATAATTCTTTGGGTGGATTTATTACTCTGTGTATTGTTGATTTTAATTTGTTATTACTGTGTCTAGATAGCATATCGCCAACATTAATCATAATTTCGTCAGGTTCAGCTATAGCATCTATCCAATCACCATTAAGATTTTGAACTTGTAAACCTTTTCCTTGAGCTCCCATCAATAAAGTAATTAAGTTGATATCACCATGAGCAGCAGCTCTAACTGCATTATTTGGTTCAGACTGGATAGGGGGGTAGTGGATAGGTCTTAAAATACTGTTACCATTATGTATATACTGATCAAAATATTTTTCTTCTAATCCTAGATGAATAGCTAATGAACGTAACACATATTTTGCGGTTTTTTCTAACATTCTATAGGTTGTTTTACCAACTTGATTAAATTTTGGTAATTCATCAACAATAACATTTTTTGGATATTCTAATTCTAATTCAGGATTATTTTCAACATATTGTCCAAAATGCCAGAATTCTTTTAAATCACCTTCTTTTCTACCTTTAGCACTTTCTTTTCCAAAAGAAACATAACCACGCTGACCACCAATTCCTTGAACCTCGTATTTACGTTTAACCTCAACTGGAAGTTCAAAAAACTTTTTAATTTGTTCGTATAATTCCTCAACAAGCGAATCCTCCAAAAAATGTCCTTTCAAAGCTACAAACCCAATGTTTTCATAGGCATTACCAATATCATTAATAAATTGTTGTTTTTTTGTAATATCATCAGATAAAAAATCAGCTAAATTTACGCTAGGTATTTTATTCATGGTTCTAATTTTTTTGAGGAGTTAAGTTAGTAAAAATTATAGTTATTTTTTACGAAAAGGAATTAAATATGAAATTGTATAATTGAAGCCAAAACCCGTATTACTTGTATATACTCTGTTAAAACCAGGTGCATAGTGAGTTTTAAAATTTACGGGATCTTTTAGACTTATCATTATTTTGTAAGAACCACTAAATGTTAAAAAAACATTTGAATATACTTCTGCCCTAAAGCCTAATACGAATTCAGACCAATGAGCAGTCAACCCACTCTCTGTATTGGGTGTGTCATTAATAAGTGGGGGGAGTAGTGTGCTACTATTTATTTGATAATTGTTCAGGGTTTGATCAAATACCGCAAAACCATAACGAAAACCAGCGAAGATTTCATTATTCATGTCTAACCAATTATTATAGGAGTTGTAGTTTAAACCAATTTTTAAATAGCTTCCTTTGGAAGTAGAGTTCGTAAAGTCCTCTCTTGTTGTAAACTTTTCATTTCCAAGTTCTGCTGCCACATACCATTTTTTTGAAATTCTATAATCACCAACAATTTCTAAACCACTGTTGTAATCTTGTAATAGAGATCGAATAGGTTTACTTATGTCTATACCTAGCCTAAGACCATAATTTGTTTTGTAAACAATACTGTCTTTGGGTATAGAATCATTACTTTGTTGGGCAGAAGCGCTTACAAAAATGATAAAAAAACAAATTTTAATGAAATATTTTAATGTGTGCTGATGTCTCATTATCTATTGTTGGTATTGTAATGGAATTTTCTAAGGTCTCTGTAAGTCCAATAATCCAATCATTGGAGGGTTCTGATGTAACACTAACATTGTTAAAAATTGCTTTAAAACCACATGATCTAGAAACAAAAACTTCTTCTACATCATAATTAATGGTAATAATATCTAAATTACTTTCTGAAGATAGGTTATAAATAATTTGATTACTTGTAACATCTAAAGGAATTAAAATCGAATCTAAATTTTCATTAGAATAAAGTTCATCAAAACCCTCAGGGTAAACAGATAGTTCTGTTACAGCCTTTGTTTGTGTTATGTTTGTTGCATTATAAAAACGAATAATCATATTAGGAGTAACAGGTTCAATACAAAAATCATCCTTTTCACAACTTGAAACAAAAAGAACAATAAGTGATACTAATAAATAATATTTTTTCATTTTAAGATTTCTGACTGATAGTTTTACTCTTCAATTTCTACGATTTTTTCCATAGCCTCTGCCAATTTAAAATCTAATTCTGTAACGCCACCAGCATCATGAGTTGTCAATTTAATCTCAAGAATGTTATATACATTTGTCCACTCAGGATGATGGTTTAATTTTTCACATTCAAAAGAGATTCTCATCATAGCACTCATACAGTTTTTAAAACTTTCAAATTCAAATTCTGAATGTAAGGCATTTTCATAATAGTCCCATTCTGGTAAATCTTTCAATTTCTTTTCAATTTCTACCTCTGTTAATTTTTTCATTTTAGGCATGTATTTGTTATCAAAAATACAACAATTTTGATTTGATTAAAACTACATCAAACACTATATTTTTTCGAATAACACAACCGTCTCAATATGAGATGTATGAGGAAACTGATCTACTAGACTTATTTTTTTAATTTGGTAACCATGTTTCATCATTTCTTCAGTATCTCTTGCCTGAGTTGCAGGATTACATGACACATAGACTATTCTTTCTGCATTTATATCAATAATTTTGAGAAGAGTTTTAGGAGCAATACCCGCACGTGAGGGATCTAAAATTATGGTTCTAATTTTATTTTTATATTGTGGATGTTCATGAAGAAACTTTCCTACATCTGCTGTAAAAAATTTCAATCCATCAATATGGTTTCTTTTTGCATTTTTGATGGCATCTTTTATTGCAGAGGCAACAATATCTACTCCAATAATTTTAGCATTAGTGCTTCTGGAAGCCAGTATTTGCCCGATAGTACCGGTTCCACAAAATAAATCCATAACAATGGTATTATTTATGGCTTCTTTATTCTCTAATGCATATTCGATTACTTTTAAATATAATTTTTCAGCAGATTTTGGATTAGTTTGAAAGAAACTCTTCATACTAATTTCAAAATTTAATCCTAATAATTCTTCTATAATTTTATCTTCTCCAGATATTAGTTGGCTTCTCCCAGCAGTTGCTAATGTTCTGTCACCTGTTTCATCATTTATGGAGTGTATAAGTCCAGCAAAACGGTCCTTAAAAATATCTTGTAATAATTCAGAAAAAGCAGTTAAATCAAAACGATGAAGATTTGGAGATGTTGTGACTAAATTAAATAAAAGTTGATTAGTCTTGTAGGATTTTCTAACTACAAAATAACGGAAAAAACCTTCTCTCTTTGGTCCATGCCATGGAGCTAAACCTGTTGCCTCGCAATATTTTCTTATGGTACTAATATTATTTTCTACATCAGCATCAAAAAGTCCAGAATCTTTTTCTAGATTGTCTCCCATCCACCAAACACCACGTCTTTTAAAGCCCAAGGTGAAAATATCGATATCTGTTTTATTTTTTCTATCATAACCAATAGCAGAAAAACCATATTCCATTTTATTTCTATAATGAAATAAATTTGGTGAAGCTACAAATTCATCATAGAGTTCCTCAATGTTGGGTACTTTTCCAATACGTTTGAATAAAGATAAAGTACTTTCTCTTTTGTATTGGTGTTGTAAATGTATAGGTAATTGAATGAAAGGTGCACCTGGAATATCTTGATAGGGTACAGCAACCTCATCTGCTGAAGTCTCTATAACATCAATCAGATTACATTCAGCATAATTTTTAGAAGACTTTTTTACACGAGCCTTTACTTTCTGTCCTGGAATTGTGTTTGGCACAAACACAACAAAAACTCCCTTTTCAGATCTAATTCTGGCAATTCCTTTTCCTCCAAAGGCATAATCTTCTATTGTTAATTCTAATATTTGACCTCTTTTAACAAATTTATTTCGTTCTCTTTTTGGCATCTATATGAAATGATATACAACTGCAGCAAAATTAACAAAACATATCAATTACATATAAAATTACTGACAAAATTGATAAGATTGATATGAATTATATTTCTTAAATTGCGCTACTCAGGGATGATTTCTTTCCCACGCTGAATTTTTGAATCTTTCGAAAAGATAAAGGTAGATAAGGAATGGTTATTTCTCTCGCAATAGCGAGATTTAATTATTATGTTTATTTCCTTTTAAAGGTATAAACAATGCTTTTTAATACTTAAAGCATTAACCTTAAAAATTATTTTAAATGGCTGTTTTAGAACAAGTAACTTCGCAACAAGCGATTGAATTAGAAAACAAACACGGTGCACACAATTATCATCCATTACCTGTAGTTTTAAGTAGAGGAGAGGGTGTTTATGTATGGGATATAGAGGGTAAAAAATACTACGACTTTTTATCTGCTTATTCAGCGGTAAATCAAGGGCATTGTCATCCAAAAATTGTAAACGCAATGGTTGCTCAAGCAAAGACTTTGAGCTTAACCTCAAGAGCATTTTACAATGATGTTTTAGGAACTTATGAAAAGTATGTGACTGAATATTTTGGTTTTGATAAGGTTTTACCAATGAACACAGGAGCTGAAGCTGTTGAGACAGCTTTGAAGCTTTGTAGAAAATGGGCCTATGAAGTAAAGGGGATTGATGAAAATAAAGCAGAAATTATTGTTTGTGAAAATAATTTTCATGGAAGAACTACTACCATAATCTCTTTTTCTAATGATCCTGTTGCTAGAAAGAATTTTGGACCCTATACAAATGGATTTATTAAAATTGAATATGATAATTTGATAGCCTTAAAAGAAGCCCTTGAAAACAATAAAAATGTTTCAGGATTTTTGGTAGAACCTATTCAAGGTGAAGCTGGAGTTTATGTACCTTCTGAAGGATATTTAGCAGGTGCAAAAGCATTGTGTGAAGAATATGGGGTTTTGTTTATTGCAGATGAAGTTCAAACCGGAATAGCTAGAACAGGGAGACTTTTGGCTACTTGTGGAAATTGTTCTTGTGAAGATAAAAATTGTTCTGGTACACCAGATGTTAAGCCAGATATTTTAATTTTAGGAAAAGCATTGAGTGGTGGTGCTTATCCAGTTTCAGCAGTATTAGCAAATAATTCCATAATGAATGTAATTAAACCGGGTAATCATGGATCTACTTTTGGTGGTAATCCCATAGCAGCCTCAGTTGCCATAGCTGCTCTTGATGTTGTTAGAGAAGAAGATTTAGCTGAAAATGCTGAGCGTTTAGGTAAGATTTTCAGAAAGGAAATGTCTTTATTTGCAAAGGAAAATAAATGGGTTAAAAAAGTAAGAGGTAAAGGTCTTTTAAATGCTATCTTAATCAATGATACTGAAGACAGTTCAACCGCTTGGGATATATGTTTAAAGTTGAGAGACAATGGTTTATTAGCCAAACCAACACATGGAAACATCATTCGTTTTGCCCCACCACTTGTAATGAATGAGAATGAATTATTAGATTGTGTATCAATTATTAAGAAGTCTATTTTAGATTTTGAAAAATGATAATTTGTGTTAACAGAATACAATCTTTTTTTAATGTAAATTTTTTTAAAAAAACTATTTAAATGAAACAATTATTAAAGTTTAGTGCATTGATATGTGTTATTTTTGCATCATCGTGTAATCCAGAAATAAAAATGAATAAAGACGTGAAAACGCCTAAAGCAGAAATACAAGCAAAATCATTAACCATTCACAACTCAACAAGAATAGATAATTACTTTTGGATGCGTTTAACAGATGAACAAAAAATTGCTAAAAACAAAGATGCTCAAACTCAAAAAGTTGAAGCATACCTTAATTCTGAGAATAAATATTTTGATAAAGTAACCGCTTCAACAAACAACTTTCAAAAAGAGCTTTTTGAGGAAATGAAGGGGAGAATTAAAGAAGATGATACATCTGTTCCCTATTTTAGAAACCAATATTTCTACATCACTCGTTTTGAAAAAGGGAGTCAATATCCTATTTATTCCAGAAAAAAAGAAACTCTTGAGGCAAAAGAGGAACTACTTTTTAATGTAAATGAAGAAGCTGAAGGACATGAGTATTTTCAGTTGGGTGGGCTTAATGTTAGTCCAGACAACAACTTAGTTGCATTTGCAACCGATACAGTTAGTAGAAGACAATACACCATTCAAATTAAAAATTTAGAAACAGGTAAAATACTTTCTGACAAAATTGAAAATACTACTGGTGGATCTGTATGGTCAAATGACAATAAAACTCTTTTTTATACAAAAAAAGACCCTCTAACGCTTCGTAGTTCCTCAATTTACAGACATATATTAGGGACAGACGCATCCGAGGATGTTATTGTTTTTGAAGAAAAAGATGAAACCTACAACACCTATGTGTATAAGACTAAATCCCGTAAATTTATTGTTATTGGTAGTTCAAGCACTTTATCGTCCGAGTTTAGAATAATATCTGCAGATAAACCCTATGGTGAGTGGAAAGTCATTCAACCTAGAGAAGAAAACTTAGAATATAGTTTAGCACACTATGGAGATTATTTTTACATACAAACAAACAAAGACAATGCGACCAACTTTAAGTTGATGAAAACCTCAGTAAATAAAACCACTAAAGAAAATTGGGTAGATGTTATTCCACACCGAGAAGAAACTTTACTTGAGGATGTGTCCATATTTAAAAATTATTTAGTCATTGAAGAAAGAACTGAAGGTTTGGGTAAGATTAGAATTAAAACCTGGGATGGTAAAGAAGATTATTATTTACCCTTCGATGAAGAAACCTATTCAGCTGGTGTATATTCAAATCCTGAATTTGATACTGATGTTATTCGTTATTCCTACAATTCAATGACTACTCCAAATTCTGTGATTGACTTTAATATGAAAAGCCAAACAAAAGAAATTAAGAAAGAACAAGAAGTATTGGGTGGTAAATTTGATAAAAACAACTACAAAAGTGAGCGTGTATGGGCTACTGCTAGAGATGGGAAAAAGGTTGCTATTTCTTTGGTATATCATAAAGACACAGAATTAAATAAAAACACCCCTTTATTACAATATGCCTATGGTTCTTATGGCTATACGATTTCTGATGGATTTTCTTCTACAAGACTGAGTCTGTTGGATAGAGGATTTGTTTATGCATTAGCTCACATTAGAGGGGGGCAATATTTAGGCAGAGAATGGTATAATGATGGAAAAATGATGAATAAAAAAAATACATTTTTTGATTTTATAGATTGTTCTAAATTTTTAATTGAAAATAACTATACTTCTGCAGAACATTTGTATGCAATGGGTGGTTCTGCCGGTGGCTTACTCGTAGGAGCTGTTAGTAATTTAAATCCAGAGTTGTACAATGGGATAATAGCTGCAGTACCCTTTGTAGATGTTATTTCTACCATGCTTGATGAATCTATTCCATTAACAACGGGTGAGTTTGATGAGTGGGGAAATCCGAAAGAAAAAGAAGCCTACGATTATATGTTATCATATTCTCCTTATGACCAAGTAACGAAAAAAGAATATCCTAACATGCTAGTTACTACGGGCTACTTTGATAGTCAAGTTCAATATTGGGAACCTGCAAAATGGGTAGCAAAATTAAGAGAATTAAAGACTGATGATAATATTTTATTACTCCATACTAACATGGATGTAGGTCATGGAGGTGCTTCCGGACGTTTTGATGCTTTAAAAGAAACGGCAAGAGATTATACTTTTCTTTTGGCTTTAGAAAACAAGTTGTAAGTAAATATCATTCTACAATTGATTGATAATGGATAGAAACGAAAGAGTTCACAAGAATTTATTGGAATTAATTGGACAGACTCCAATGATTCAACTTAATAACATTACAAAAAAATTTCCAGGGAAATATTTTGCAAAACTAGAAATGTTTAACCCAGGTCAATCTCAAAAAGATAGAATAGCACTTCATATCGTTGAAAATGCAGAAAAAAAAGGCATTTTAAAACCTGGAAGTACTATAGTTGAAACAACATCCGGTAATACTGGATTTTCATTAGCTATGATCGCCATGGTAAAAGGCTATAATTGTAAATTGGCTGTTAGTGATAAATCTTCTACAGATAAAATAGATGGATTACGCGCTATGGGAGCTGAGGTGTTTATCTGTCCTGCTAATGTAGCAGCCAATGATCCAAGATCTTATTATGAGGTGGCCAAAAGAATTCATAAAGAAACACCTAACTCTGTATACATTAATCAATATTTTAATGAATTAAACATTCAAGCTCATTATGCTACTACAGGTCCAGAAATATGGAAGCAAACTAATGGAGAAGTAACTCATCTAGTTGTTGCAAGTGGAACAGGAGGTACAATTTCTGGTACAGCTAAATATTTAAAAGAACAAAATCCAAATATTAAAATATTAGGTGTAGATGCAGTAGGGTCAGTATTGAAAAAATATCATGAAACAGGTGAATTAGACAAAAATGAAATCAAACCTTACAAAATTGAAGGGCTAGGTAAGAACTTAATTCCTAGTGCTACAGATTTTTCTGTCATTGATATTTATGAAAAAGTTACTGATAAAGATGCGGCCTACAAAGCAAGAGAGATTATCAAAAAAGAAGGAATTTTTCCTGGATACACATGTGGAGCTATTATGCAAGCTACAGAGCAATATTTTAATAAGGGGATGTTTAATAAAGACAGTTTTGTAGTATTAATTTTTCCTGATCATGGATCTAGGTATATGAACAAAATTTACAGTGATGATTGGATGAGGGAACAAGGTTTTTATGATTCTAACTTACCGCAGAATAAACCTCCAACCTACATTTAAAACCTTAAAATATCATAGTTTATTTTACTTTTGAGTTCATCATTCAGATTTTTTTTATTTGATTTACTCCACAAAATTCAGTTACTTTGCAGGCTTAAAACTGATGGTATAAATACTTTAGATAATGACAAACGATTTATTTACTAGAATTAAAGAAGATAAAGGACCCTTGGGGAATTGGGCTGATAAAGCTGAAGGATATTATGTTTTTCCTAAGTTAGAAGGTCCAATCTCTAATAGAATGATTTTTAATGGGAAAAAAGTTATTACATGGAGTGTTAATGATTATTTAGGTTTAGCAAATCATCCTGAAGTTTTAAAAGTAGACGGAGAAGCTGCAATAGAACACGGAATGGCTTATCCTATGGGTGCAAGAATGATGTCTGGACATTCTAAATATCATGAACAATTAGAGAATGAGTGTGCAGAATTCGTAGGTAAAGAAAAAGCATATCTATTAAATTTTGGTTACCAAGGTATTATGTCTGCTATTGATGCTTTAGTTGGAAAAAATGATATTATTGTATATGACGTAGATACTCATGCCTGTATTATTGACGGCGTAAGACTTCATCCTGGTAAACGATTTGTTTACAGACATAACGACATGGAAAGTTTTGAAAAAAACATGAAACGTGCTGTTAAAATGGCTGAAAAAACTGGAGGAGGTATTTTAGCAATTTCAGAAGGTGTTTTTGGAATGCGAGGAGAGCAAGGGCGTTTGAAAGAAATAGTAGCACTAAAGAAAAAATATAATTTTAGATTATTGGTTGATGATGCTCATGGTTTTGGAACTTTAGGAGAAGGAGGAAAAGGTACTGGCTTTGAACAAGGTGTTCAAGATGATATAGATGTTTATTTTGCAACTTTTGCTAAATCTATGGCAGGAATTGGTGCTTTTTTGGCTGGTGACAAAGACGTTATTCAATATTTACAATACAATATGCGTTCTCAAACTTTTGCAAAAACACTCCCTATGGCAATGGTAAAAGGGGCATTGAAAAGATTAGATATGATACGAACGATGCCAGAATTGAAAGATAAATTATGGCAAAATACGAACTCTTTACAAACTGGTTTGCGTACTGCTGGTTTTGATTTAGGGACTACTCAAACCTGTATTACACCGGTTTTCCTAAAAGGTGATGTTCCAGAGGCGATGGCTTTAGTTCACGATTTAAGAGAGAATCATGGCGTATTTTGTTCCATAGTGGTATATCCTGTTATACCTAAAGGATTGATAATATTAAGATTAATACCAACAGCAACTCACACACAAGATGATATTGATGAAACTATTATTGCATTTACAGCTATAAGGGAATCATTAGAAAATGGTACTTACAAAAAAATTGCAGCTTCAATGATGGAACAATAGTTCTATTTTAATTGAATTATAAATCAAAAAAACCATCAATTAATTGATGGTTTTTTTTAATTAAAATAAATTTATCTTCTTTTTCTTCCAAAACCAGAAGGTTTTCTATTATTAGAATTTCTATCAGATCTACCTCCTCCAACTCTAGAAGATTTTCTACTTTCACTTCGTTTACTTGTAAATGATTTTTCTGAATTTCTACGTCTACCAAAACCACCGCCTTCTTTTTTACCAAAAGCTCTTTTCCCTCCACGCCTTTTTCCTCCAAGTTCTTTTTTTGTGATTTCTATATTAACTCCTCTACCACTAAACTCGGGTTGGTTTTTAGCAAAACAACTTAATGTTTGTTCTTGAAATTTTTTGTCAATTTCGAAAAATGAAAAAGTATCTAAAATATCAATAGCACCAATCTCAATATTAGGTGTAATATCTTGATCATTTATCAACCCTATTAATTTTGCAGGGTTTAAACTATCTTTTCTACCGATATTTATAAAAAATCGAGTCATATTTTCATTTGTGCCTCGTCCATTCCTTCTATTATCTTTAGAAGATAAATCATTTAAATCTTGTGCATTTTCATAATAGGATAAGAAGGAGTTAAATTCTAATGAAACAAATTTTTGAATCAATTCTTCTCTAGATAATCCCTCAAGTTTTTCGTAAATACTAGGTAGAAAATTTTCAATTTCACTTTCTTTAACTTCTATACCTTTAACTTTATCAATTAAATGCATTAATTGATTTTGACAAATTTCTTTACCACTAGGAACTTTAGATTGAATAAATTTCTTTTTAATTATTCTTTCAATTGCACCAATTCTCCCTTTTTCCTTATTACTAACTAGTGCAATAGATATTCCTGTCTTACCAGCTCTTCCAGTTCTTCCACTTCTATGTGTGTAATTTTCAATTTGATCTGGTAATTTATGATTTATAACGTGAGTTAAATTATTTACATCTAACCCTCTTGCTGCTACGTCTGTAGCGACTAAAATTTGGATATTTTTTGTTCTAAATTTACCCATAACTAAATCTCTTTGAGCCTGAGATAGTTCTCCATGAAGGGCATCTGCGTTATATCCGTCCTTAATCAAATGATCAGCAACTTCTTGAGTCTCACGTCTTGTTCTACAAAAAATTATTGCATATATATTAGGATTTAAGTCTGCGATTCTTTTAAGAGCCGGATATCGGGTTCTTTCAGACACTAAGTAATATTCATGACTAACATTATCAGACCCTGTATTTTTTTGACCAGAAGATATTTCAACGGGTTTAGTCATATAATTTTTTGCAATAGCCTCAACCTCTCTTGGAAATGTAGCAGAAAATAATAGGGTTTGTTTAGTTTCAGGTGTAGCTTCTAAGACTTTATCTAATTCATCTTTAAATCCCATGTTTAGCATTTCATCAGCTTCATCGAGAACCAACCATTCAATATTACCAAGTTTTAAAGCTCTTCTATTTATAAGATCTACAGTTCTTCCTGGGGTACCAACAACAATTTGCGCCCCCTTTTTTAGCCCTCTGATTTGTTCTTCAATATTAGCTCCACCATAAACAGTAACTACTTTTATATTGGGAATATACTTTGAAAATTCTTTTATGTTATTTCCAATTTGAACTGCTAGTTCACGAGTTGGTGATAATATTATGGCTTGAGTATTTTTATTATTCTCATCTGCTAACTGTAAAATAGGCAAACTAAATGCTGCAGTTTTTCCAGTTCCTGTCTGTGCAAAGGCTTTTAAATCATCTAATGAAGTTATGATTTGTGGAATAGCTTTTTCTTGGATAACAGTTGGTTTTTCGTAGCCCAAATCTGTTAAAGCTTTATTTATAGGTTCTTTTAAACCTAATTCTAAAAATGTTGACATACTGTGTTTTTATTGATCCACAGATGCCCACCTGTAAATCTTAATTTATATAACGACTAGATGATTAAGAAAAATTTTGGTTTTCATTAAAAATCGTGCAAATGTACCATAAATAAAATAGAAAAAATATGGGATACTATTTAGTTTTGGCCAATTGATCTATTTGATTAAAAATATTTCTTGAAGACAATGAAGCAAAGGAATTTGTTACTATCCCTTTTTTATTGATCAAAATAGTTCTAGGAATCTGACTTTTTAAAAAGGTATTAGCTTTACTAGAGGATTCTAGATAGTATTGAGATTTTATATCTAACTTGTAAATTCTGTCTTTAATATCGCCATTAATTTTAACACCAATAAATTTTAAGTTTGGATATTTTTCTAAAAAATATTGTATTCTACTAGCTATGAAATCCTTACCAATGTATTTAGGATTCCAGAAGTATAGGACAGTATTGTTATTTTTGATTAATGTTTTAACTGATCTTCGTGTTTTGTTGTAGTCAGTAATGTAAAAATCGTCTAATTTTTCACCTTCATTTACTTTTTTAGTATCGGATGTTAAATTGAGTATTAAATTTTTATCAGTTGAATTTGTGTTGTGTTTTAAGAAAGTATCCACTGTTTTTTGATTAATGGATTTAGAAGATTTCCAATAAAAATGCCTAATGAATGTTTTTCTCAACATAGAATTTTTTGAATTTTCATCATTTAATTCTGATGCTATTGATTTTAAAAGATGGATTGTAAATTCATTAGAATTAATGTCATAGCCAAGAGCATTCACTCTGTTGTACAAATTATTCCTAACATAATTTCTATATGCATAGAAATACATTAAAGAATCATTATCCAAGGCTATTTGTTCTCTGTGTTTATAAAAGTAATCGTCAACTTCTAAACTTCCGTCACTATCTGATTTGGCTGATCGTGCCAAAGGATAATTTTCAACTTTACTGTATAGTGGGTAAGTAAGGGCAATTTTAAAAATATTTTTGAACTTTTCAGATTCCTCTGGATGATTATTTACGTAATCATTATATATATCTAATTTAATTTTTTCCGCTTCTATGATTTTGGAATTGAATTCAGATGGTGTTAGGTCATAATATTTGTAGAATACATTTCTATCATTTTCTGATTCTAAAAAGCTATCAATTAATAAATTATTTCTTTCTGCACCAATACCGCTAAAAACTAATGTTTCATCAAAATTCCAGGTATTTAGTCTAATAAGAAGACTGTCTTTAGGGTTTAAATATATATACTGTTCTTCATTACCATGCTTGAAATTATAAAGACCCTCCTGTAGTGTAGGTATCTCACCAAGAAAAGAATTATTTTCATCTAAAAAGAAGGTGTCTAAAGGGATTTCATTTTTGTAAAGTACTACGTGGTCAGTTTTGGGATTAATAATCTTACCGCCAAAATAAGTACTTTCGCAAGGCGTGTTTGTAACACAACCACTGATAATGATTGTTAAGAAGATTAGCATCAAGGTAGTTAGCCTGAAATTTATTGTATTTACCCACATTACTTTACAAAAATACGTATCTACACAAGGCAAGGCTGTTAATTGCTTGTTAAAAGAGAGGGAAAAGCATATATCTGTGTGTTAAAATAATAACATCAAAAATTTAAGGATTAAAAAACTATGATTTTTATGGTTAAACATTTATGATTATAATCAAAAACTAAATCTATTTAGTATTTTTGCAGAAATTTTAAAAAAATAATAATGTTATCAGTTTCAAATTTATCAGTACAGTTTGGAAAAAGAATTTTATTTGATGAGGTAAATACAAAATTTACTCATGGAAATTGCTATGGGATTATTGGGGCTAATGGTGCTGGTAAATCTACCTTTTTAAAAATTATTTCAGGAAAAATGGAGCCAACCTCAGGTCATGTATCTCTTGAGGCGGGTAAAAGGATGTCAGTTTTAACTCAAGACCATTATGCTTTTGATGATTTTCAAGTATTGGAAACTGTTGTTATGGGAAATAAAGATTTATTTGCCATTAAATCTGAAATTGATTCACTTTATGCCAATTATACAGATGAAAATGCTGATAAAATTGGTGAGTTACAAGTAAAGTTTGAAGAGATGAATGGTTGGAATGCAGATTCTGATGCTGCAGCCATGCTTTCTAACCTAGGGATTAAAGAGGAGCATCACTATACTTTAATGAGTGAACTTGATGGTAAACAAAAAGTACGAGTATTAATAGCTCAAGCACTTTTTGGAAATCCTGATGTTTTAATTATGGATGAACCTACCAATGATTTAGATTTTGAAACCATTGCATGGCTAGAAAATTTCTTGGCAAATTTTGATAATACTGTTATTGTTGTTTCTCATGATCGACACTTTTTAGATGCAGTTTGCACCCATATTTCTGATATTGATTTTGGTAAAATTAATCACTATTCAGGTAACTATACATTTTGGTATGAATCCTCTCAACTAGCAGCAAAACAAAGAGCTCAGCAAAACAAAAAAGCTGAAGATAAAAAGAAAGAACTTGAAGATTTTATTAGACGCTTTTCTGCAAATGTTGCAAAATCTAAACAAGCAACAAGTAGAAAAAAAATGATAGAAAAGTTAAATGTAGATGAAATAAAGCCTTCAAGTAGACGCTACCCGGCAATTATATTTAAAAGTGAACGTGAGGCGGGTGATCAAATTTTAAATATTGAAGGACTTTCTAAATCTACAGTAGATGAAACCTTATTTAACAACGTTCATATCAATTTAAACAAAGGTGATAAAATTGCTATTATTTCAAAAAATTCAAAAGCTATAACCGCCTTTTATGAAATTATTGCAGGAGATGCAAAACCTGATGCTGGAAAATTTAACTGGGGGGTTACCACTACTCAATCATACCTACCTCTAGATAATTCATCTTTTTTTCAAGACGGTAATTTAAATTTAGTTGATTGGTTGAGGCAATATGCAAAAACAGAGGAGGAGCGAGAAGAAGTATTTTTAAGAGGTTTTCTTGGTAAAATGATTTTTTCAGGGGAGGAGGCTTTAAAGAAAAGTAATGTTTTGTCAGGAGGTGAAAAAGTACGATGTATGTTATCTAGAATGATGATGAAAAGAGCTAACGTATTAATTTTAGATGAACCAACAAACCATTTAGATTTAGAGTCCATACAGGCTTTAAATAATTCATTAATAAATTTTTCAGGAACAGTTTTATTTTCTACACACGATCATGAATTTGCTCAAACAGTAGCTGATAGAATTATAGAAATTACTCCTAATGGTATTATCGATAGAGAGACGACATTTGATGAGTATCTTTCAGATTCAAAAGTGAAAGCTCTCAGAGAGAAAATGTATCAATAGTTAGGACATTATTTTTTTTGTAAAGGACTAATAATTTTTACATCACTAAAAGAGATAGCTCCACGAATAACGCCGTCAATAGAATTTTTTAAAACTTCAATTAGCTGAATTTTCAATTGTGATTTGTGATAAATTAAGCTAACCTCTCTGGCAGGTTGTGGTGAGGTAAAATCTCTCAAGAGTTTTTTGTCGGCCTCATTTAAGTCTAGGGTATGTAGATAGGGTAATAAAGTCATTCCTAGCCCCTCCTTTGATAATTTAATTAGTGTGTCAAAACTTCCGCTTTCTAACTGAAATCCTTTGTTATGATCTGCTTTATAGGTTCTGCATAAATTGATTACACTATCCTTAAAACAGTGTCCATCCTCTAACAACAAGATATCTTCCATTTCTAATTCTCCAGATTCAATTTCTTTTTTATTAAATAATCTGTGCTCTTCAGGTATTAATCCAACAAAGGGTTCGTAATATAAAGGCATTTCCTTTATCATTTCATTTTCTAGAGGAGTAGCAGCTAAACCAGCATCTAGTCGGTTTTCAGATAGTTTTTTTATGATTTCATCAGTAGTAAGTTCTTCTATTATAAGCTTAACTTTTGGATATTTTTTAGTGAAATTATTTAAAAACATTGGCAGTAAAGTTGGCATTACTGTTGGAATAATTCCTAATTTAAATTCTCCACCTATAAATCCTTTGTGTTGATGAACAATATCTTCAATTCTATTACTTTCATTAACTATTACTCTAGCTTGTTCAACTATTTTAATGCCAATATCGGTCAGTTCTATAGGTTTTTTTGAACGATTAAAAATTAAAACACCTAAATGATCCTCTAATTTTTGAATTTGCATACTCAGTGTTGGTTGGGTAACAAAACTATGCTCAGCAGCAATCGTAAAATTTTTAAATTCAGCTACGGATAAAACGTATTTTAATTGAGTGATAGTCATCTATAATAATTTATTATAAATTTAATAAAAACCATCAACAATAACTATAATTGATTTTAAAAAATTTTTGGTGAAGGAAAAGGGATTAAAGATTCCAGAATTTACGTTGTTTGTGTAATTCTTCTTCTTGTTTTGCATAATCTTCAGTTGAGATAACTTTTAAAAAAGAGGGATGTTGTTCTATTGCATATTCAATCTTAGTGACTATATCAGAAATTTCATCATTTTCATAATCAATTATTAACGGTTCTTTAATAACCATTGATTGAAGTACATTTCTTTTTTTTATCATTAAGCCTTTTTTATCAAAAGAACGTCTGAACCCATCTATAACTATTGGAACTACTGTAGGTTTATGGGTTTTGATGATGTGTGCAGTTCCTCTTCTGATAGGTTTAAAAGGTGTAGTTGTCCCTTGAGGAAAAGTAATCACCCAGCCATCATTTAAAGCCTTACTGATGTTTGATATGTCAGACATTTTTACCTGTCTACTAATATTTTCTCCAGCACTTCTCCAGGTTCTATCAATAGATACAGATCCAGTATATGCAAATATTTTTGGTAATATACCTGAACGCATTGTTTCACCAGCAGCGATATAATATAAGTTCAGTTTTGGATTCCATATGTAACCAATATTTTTAATATTATCGTCTCTTCCTTTTAAAGCGGCATTAAAAACATGAAACATAGCGGCAACATCTGCAAAATAGGTTTGGTGGTTAGATATAAAAAGAACATTCGTGTCAGGTAGGTTTCTTAAAATTTCAGAACCTTCAATTTGTAAATTATTAAAACTTCTGTAGCGACCATGTGAGATTACACCAAGTATTCTGATCAACATTTTTTTAACCCACAATATATGACCGAAAGGATTCTTTTTGAATAAAGGCATTTGTGTTAGTTGTTTTAATAATTACTTGCTAAAGTAAAAAGAAAATATGGTTTTATATTTTTAACACCTCTCTAATTTCACTCAATATCATTGCTGTTGCTCCCCAAATAATAGAATCATCAATTTTAAAACAGGGTACAGAGGTTTCTTTCATGTATGAGTTTGTTATTTTGATGCTACCAATACTAGTTTCATCTATGAGTTTAGAAAATGGAACCTCAATAATTTTTGCAACTTCAGAATTTACTTTAAATACGGGTTTGTTATAGATGATTCCTATGAAAGGTGTAACTAAAAAATTACTTGGAGGGATATAAACTTCAGTAAACTCTCGTATCACTTCAATATCTTCGTCTATTATTCCTACTTCTTCAAATGTTTCTCTAAGTGCAGTTTGTTTTAGATTAAGATCTGATTGTTCAACTTTTCCTCCTGGAAAACTTATTTGACCGGAATGAGTCCCATTATAGTTAGCTCTTTTAGTTAATAATAATGTAACCTCATTATTTTGATTTGGGTAAAATAAAGCAAGTATAGCAGCTATTTTTGGATCATTAGCTTTAATTTTTTTTGCGTTGTAATTTAGGCGCAACTTGGGAGCTAATTTAAATTGAGCTTCAATACCTGGTAATTTGTTATTCTTTACAGTCTCAATATGTTTTAAAAATAACTTAAACTTCATAGATTATTTTTCTTTTTTGAAAAGAAAACCTAAACCTATTCTACTTAAAAATTTTTTTTCAAAATTCCAGAAAAACTTAAATTGACCGAACAAGAAGCCAACAATAGGAAGTGTTATTTGATATATTGGAAAAATGATTATTATTCTTAACGGCCAATATATAAAACCACTTGTAGATGTTTTATACATTCCTAAAAAAGACATTAAAGGTTCTGCAACCCAAGCAGCAAAAGAACCATTAATAGCAAAAACAATAAAAATTAGAACTATTTGAATAGTTGAAGTAATACCCCAACGTGCTTTTAATTTCTCCATTTACAATAATATAAGCAACAAAAATAGAGGATTAGTTAATCATAAAAAAACAAAACTAGATCAGATTAAAAAGAATATTTATTTAGATTTTATTTATCTTTCAAAAATAAAAATATAAAATATTTAAATGAAAAATCTTGCATTACATTGGAAAATTTTAATAGGTATGGCATTAGGAGTTGTTTTTGCTCTAGTAATGACTAATTTTGAATTTGGAAAAGAATTTATAAAAGATTGGATCAAACCATTTGGAACCATTTTTATTAATTCATTAAAATTAATTGCTATCCCACTAATTCTAGCTGCTTTAATAAAAGGAGTTTCTGATTTAAAGGATATTTCTAAACTATCAAGAATGGGTGGAAGAACTATTGTTATTTATATTATTACAACTGTTATTGCAGTATCGATTGGTTTAGTTTTAGTAAATATTGTAAAACCTGGAAATTCTATTTCAGATAAAACAAGAACAGAATTAGTTGAAGGGTACAGTAATAATACTACAAAATATAAAGAAGAAGCTACAAAGCAAAAGGAGAGTGGTCCTTTACAAGCTTTGATAGATTTAGTGCCTCAAAACATTTTTTCTGCAGCTACAAGCAATAGAAATATGTTACAAGTAATATTCTTCGCTGTTTTCTTTGGAATCGCATTAATTTTAATTCCTGAAGACAAAGGAAAGACCGTAAAAAGTTTTTTTGATGGTTTAAACGAAGTCATTTTAAAGATGGTAGACTTAATAATGTTGGCTGCTCCCTACGGTGTTTTTGCTTTGTTGGCAGCTTTGATTGCAGAATCTCCTAGTGTAGATTTATTTAAAGCTCTGGGATGGTATGCCTTAACTGTCTTGTTAGGTCTGGCATTAATGATTGTTATTTATAATATTTTTGTTTTAGTGTTTACAAAAAAAAGACCAAACTTTTTTATGAAAGCAATCTCTCCAGCTCAATTATTAGCATTTTCTACTAGCTCTAGTGCAGCAACACTTCCTGTAACTATGGAAAGAGTTACAGATCATATTGGAGTAGAAGAAGAAGTTGCAAGTTTTGTTTTACCGATAGGTGCTACTATAAATATGGATGGTACAAGTTTATATCAAGCTGTTGCTGCTGTTTTTATAGCGCAAGCATTTGGAATGGATTTATCTTTTGGTACACAATTAGGAATAATTGCTACAGCGACACTTGCCTCAATCGGTTCTGCAGCAGTTCCCGGAGCAGGTATGGTAATGCTTGTTGGAGTTTTGGGGTATGCTGGAATTCCTGAAGCAGGTCTGGCTCTTATTTTTGCAGTAGATAGACCATTAGATATGTGTAGAACTGTAGTGAATGTTACTGGTGATGCTTCTGTATCTATGTTAGTTGCCTCTTCTGTTGGTAAATTGGGGGAGCCAAAAGAAAATAATTAAGATGACAATTATGTACCCTGAAAAAAAATAAATGTAAACTTATTTATTTCTTAAAAATCGTATTCAAATTTTAAGAATATCATAAAAATATTTTTTTAACAAATAAATAAACGAATTTGTTTGGTTATCAATAAATAAAATTGCAAAATTTGCTTTTATAAAATAAGATATGAAATTTAATCAAAAACACCATCATCATTTTTATCATTCGGCTCAGGCGAAGTAAAAATGTATTGATTAAATTCAAGATATTATTAACCCGTTTGAGACAATCAAACGGGTTTTTTGTTTATAAAACTCTTTTAGATTTTCTCAATTATTTTAAAAATTAACCGATCTATCGGTCTATTATTATGACAACATTAAGAATTGCAATTCAAAAATCAGGAAGGTTAAATGAAGACTCCTTAAAAATCATCAAAGACTGTGGAATTTCCATAGATAATGGTAAAGATCAACTCAAAGCTTCAGCTAGAAACTTTCCTTTGGAGGTTTTTTATTTGAGAAATGGTGATATTCCTCAATATTTAAAAGATGGTGTTGTAGATATTGCTATTATTGGTGAAAATGTACTTGTTGAAAAAGGTGAGGGTATCCAATATACACAACGTTTAGGTTTTTCAAAGTGTAAAGTTTCTTTAGCAATTTCAAAAAATGAAACTTATACGGGTTTTGACTTTTTTACCAATAAAAAAATCGCTACTTCCTATCCAAATACCGTAAAAAAATATCTAATAGATAAAGGAATAAGCACAGAGGTTCACATCATTAACGGATCTGTTGAAATAGCACCTAATATTGGATTAGCTGATGGAATTTGTGATATTGTTTCTAGTGGTAGTACCTTATTCAAAAATAATTTGAAAGAGGTAGCCATATTACTTGAATCGGAAGCTGTATTGGCAATATCACCAAAATTATCAAATGAAAAGCAGCGTATTTTAAAGAAATTCGAATTTAGAATTGAATCTGTTTTAAAAGGCAGAAACTCAAAATATGTTTTGATGAATGCCCCAAATAATAAATTACAAGAGATTTTAAAAGCTTTACCTGGAATGAGAAGCCCAACGGTTTTACCTCTTGCTGAAGAAGGTTGGAGTTCTGTTCATTCTGTAATTAGTAAATATCAATTTTGGGAAATTATTGATGAATTAAAAGAAAAAGGAGCAGAGGGTATTTTAGTTTGTCCAATTGAAAAAATGGTCTTGTAATGAAATGTATTGTATATCCTAGTAGAAATAAATGGTCCAAAATTTTAAAGAGACCTACACAAACATTTAAAGAAATTGAAACAATTGTAAATCAAGTTTTTGAGGATGTTCAGGACAATGGTGATCAGGCTGTAAGAAAATATACGAAACAATTTGATAAGGTTTCACTTTCATCGATAGTTGTTACTGAAGATGAAATTAATATTGCAGTACAAAAGGTCTCTAATGAATTAAAAGAGGCCATTCAATTGGCCGCTAGCAATATTAAAAAATTTCATAAGGCACAACAATCTAAAAGGGTGTATCAAGAAACCATGCCTGGAGTAGCTTGTTGGCAAGAAAAAAGACCGATCCAAAAAGTTGGTTTATACATACCAGGTGGAACTGCACCACTATTTTCAACAGTTTTAATGTTAGCCATTCCTGCAAAACTTTCGGGTTGTCAAGAAATAATATTGTGTTCACCTCCAAATAAAGAAGGTAATATTGCTGATGAAATTTTATATGCTGCAAATTTTTGTGGTGTAACCAGCATATATAAAGTAGGAGGAATCCAGGCAATTTCTGGATTAACCTTTGGAACAGAAACCATTCCGAAAGTTTATAAAATATTTGGACCAGGAAATCAATTCGTCACTGTTGCAAAACAAATGGCAACCAAATATGGAGTTGCCATAGACATGCCTGCAGGTCCAAGTGAATTGTTAGTCATGGCAGATGATTCTGCCAATGCATCGTTTGTGGCTTCTGATTTATTAAGTCAAGCAGAACACGGAATAGACAGTCAGGTAGTCTTGGTTAGTACTTCAAAAAAAATGATTGAAAATGTTTCTGTAGCACTTAAGAAACAACTCCAGGATCTTCCAAGAATGGATATTGCGTTAAAAGCTATTGAAAATTCAACTTCCATTTTGGTCAACAATTTTAAAGAGGCATTAGCTTTAATTAATGAATATGGTCCAGAACACTTTATAGTATGCACTAGTGATAATAATTTTTTTGTTAATGGAATTATTAATGCAGGATCAGTTTTTATAGGGAATTACACTCCTGAAAGTGCTGGTGACTATGCTTCAGGAACTAATCATACTTTGCCAACCAATGGATACTCGAAAGCTTACTCTGGAGTTAATTTAGACAGCTTCTCTAAAAGTGTAACCTTTCAAGAAATATCAAAAATAGGAATTCAAAACATTGGACCCTCTATTGAACTTATGGCAGAAGCTGAGGGTTTACAAGCTCATAAAAATGCAGTAACCTTAAGATTAAAAGAGTTAAAATAATGGAAATTAAAGAGTTAATTAGAGAAAATATAAAATCATTACAACCTTATTCCTCTGCAAGAGATGAATTCAAAGAGATGTCATCAGCGTTTACTTTTATGGATGCCAATGAAAATCCATTTGAATCTGGTTTAAATAGATACCCAGATCCGCAACAGAATTTAGTTAAAGAAGCATTATCTAAAATTAAAGGAGTTTCCAAAGAACATATCCTTTTAGGAAACGGAAGTGACGAAGTATTGGATTTAATATTTAGAGTGTTCTGTGAACCTAAAGAAGATCAAGTAATTGTTTTACCACCTACTTATGGTATGTATGAGGTTTTGGCTAAAATGAATGACATTAAGTTGATCACAATTCCGCTATTAGATAATTTTCAGCCTAATATTAAGAAGGTGGTAAAAATTCAAAACAACATAACCAAAGTCTTGTTTTTGTGCTCACCCAACAATCCAACAGCCAACAGTTTTGATGCTAATGCCATAGAAATATTACTCAAAGAATTTAACGGAATTGTAGTTATAGATGAGGCGTATATAGATTTTTCTATTGAAGATAGTTGGCTTTCTAGGTTAGATGAATTTCCAAATTTAATTGTTACACAAACTTTATCTAAAGCATATGGGTTGGCTGGAATTCGTCTAGGAATATGTTATGCTTCCCAGGAAATTATTTCAATTTTAAATAAGATTAAGCCACCATACAATGTAAATCAACTCACCCAAGATGTTGCTTTAAAAGCACTCTTAAATAGAGATGAAGTTAACAACCAAATAACAGCCATTACATCTGAAAGAAATCAATTGATTAAAGACTTAGAAAAACTTGATATAGTTGATAAAGTATATGCATCCGATGCCAATTTTTTGTTGGTAAAAGTTGATAATGCAAACCTACGGTATGAACAATTACTAAATAATGGAATTGTTGTTCGCAACAGAAGCAACCAGATGTTATGTGAAAATTGTTTGCGTTTTACAATAGGGACAAAAGATGAAAACAAAAAATTAATAACTACCTTAAAATCAATATAGATGAAGAAAGTACTTTTTATAGATAGAGATGGAACCCTAGCTATAGAGCCTCCTATAGATTATCAGCTTGATAGTTTTGAAAAGTTAGTGTTCTACCCTCAAGTATTTCAATACCTTGGGAAAATAGCCAAAGAATTAGATTTTGAACTCGTTATGGTTACGAATCAGGATGGATTGGGCACTTCTAGCTTCCCTGAAACTACTTTTTGGCCTGTACATAATTTTTTGGTGAACACTTTTGAAAATGAAGGTATTGTTTTTTCAGAGCAAATTATTGATAGAACCTTCGCAAGAGATAATGCACCAACTCGAAAACCCAATATAGGTCTACTATCTCATTACCAATCTTCTACTTATGATTTAGAAAACTCTTTCGTTATTGGTGATCGAATGACAGACATTGAATTGGCAAAAAATTTAGGTGCTAAGGGTATTTATATCAATAATGAAAATACTGAAGGGAATGATGAATTAACAGTTTCAAAAAGCGAATTGGTAAATTATATTGCTTTAGAAACAAAAGATTGGTCTGCAATTTATGAATTTTTAAAAGCTCAAGACCGTACAGGTAGTATTATAAGAAATACCAATGAAACGCAAATTCAAATCGATTTAAACCTAGACGGAACAGGAAAAAGTGATATTTCAACCGGAATTTCCTTTTTTGATCATATGTTAGACCAAATTACTCGTCATGGCCAATTGGATTTAGTATTAAAAGTAAAGGGTGACTTAGAAGTAGATGAACACCATACCATTGAGGATACCGCTATAGCTTTAGGGGAAGTTTTTGCAAAGACATTAGGAAGTAAATTAGGCATAGAACGTTATGGCTTTTGTTTACCAATGGATGACTGTTTGGCTCAAGTTTCCATTGATTTTGGTGGGCGAAACTGGTTGGTTTGGGAAGCAGATTTTAAACGTGAAATGGTGGGTAAAATGCCAACAGAAATGTTTTTTCATTTCTTTAAATCATTTACAGATGGTGCTAAGTGTAATTTAAATATACAAGCAGAAGGCACTAATGAACACCACAAGATAGAGGCCATTTTTAAAGCCTTTGCTAAGGCAATTAAAATGGCGGTCAAACGTGACGTGGAAAAAATGATTTTACCCTCTACAAAAGGAATGTTATAATGAATTTAGTGATTTTAGATTATGGTGTTGGGAATATAAAAAGTATTCAATTTGCCTTTGATAGATTAGGTGTAACTGCTGTTTTATCTAATGATATTGAGCTCATAAAAGCTGCTGATAAAATTATTTTTCCTGGTGTAGGAGAAGCATGTTCAGCCATGAATAAACTTAAGGATACTGGTTTAGTAGATGATATTAAAAAATTGAAACAACCTGTTTTAGGAATATGTTTGGGGATGCAGTTAATGTGTAACAAAACAGAAGAGGGGCAAACAGAAGGCTTGGGAATATTTGATGTAACTGTAAAACGTTTTTCAAATTCAGTAAAAGTTCCTCAAATGGGATGGAATACCATAACCGACTTAAAATCTAGATTGTTTGATGGGATTCCTGATAAAGAATATATGTATTTGGTACATAGTTATTATGCCGAAAATAATGAATGTGCCATAGCAACAACAGATTATGAATTTCCTTATGCTTCTGCACTTCAAAAAAATAATTTCTATGGCGTTCAATTTCACCCAGAAAAAAGCGGAAGATCTGGTGAAAGAATTTTACAAAACTTTTTAAAACTATAAAATGAGAATTATACCAGCCATAGATATTATTGAAGGAAAATGTGTTCGACTCACTAAAGGAGACTTCAATACCAAAATAATATACAATGAAAATCCTTTAGAGGTAGCTTATGCTTTCGAAGGTTCGGGAATCGAGTATCTACATGTTGTAGATTTAGATGGAGCAAAAGCTAGCCATATCGTTAATTATAAGATCCTAGAGCAAATAGCCTCAAAAACAAATTTAAAAATTGATTTTGGAGGAGGCTTAAAATCAGATAAAGATGTGCAAATTGCCTTTGCATCAGGGGCAAATCAAATTACTGGAGGCAGTATAGCTGTTAAAAATACACCTGTCTTTGAAAATTGGATTTCTAAATTTGGAGCTCATAAAATCATATTAGGTGCAGATTGCCTTAATGAGAAAGTTGCTGTAAATGGTTGGCAAGAAGAAAGTGATTTGAATGTTATTCCATTCATAAAAGACTATCTAACTAAAGGTATTGACTATGTGATTTGTACTGATATTTCAAAAGACGGAATGCTAAAAGGCCCATCTTTTGATTTGTATGAAAATATCTTAACTCAAGCATCAGCTGTCAAGCTCATTGCCTCTGGAGGAATTTCAACTTTTGATGAGATTCCAAAACTAGCTGCATTGGGTTGTGAAGGTGTAATTATAGGTAAGGCTATTTATGAGAATAGAATAAGTTTAAAGGAATTAGAAACGTATATATTAGCAAATTAAGATGCTTACAAAGAGAATAATACCCTGTTTAGATATTAAAAATGGACGCACTGTGAAAGGCGTCAATTTTATAAATTTAATTGATGCGGGAGATCCTGTGGCTTTAGCAAAACAATATGCAGATGTTGGTGCAGATGAGTTGGTGTTTTTAGATATTTCTGCCACATTAGAAGGAAGGAAAACTATGTTAGAAATGGTGTTAAAAGTTGCAGCACAAGTAAATATTCCATTTACAGTAGGCGGAGGGATTTCTTCTGTAGAAGATGTAGATACTTTGTTACAAAGCGGAGCAGATAAAGTTTCTATTAATTCTTCGGCAATTAAAAGACCTGAATTAATAAATGAATTGTCTCAGAAATTTGGAAATCAATGTGTGGTTGTAGCCATAGATGCAAAGCAACTAAATGGAAAATGGATGGTGCATTTAGCTGGAGGAACTATTCCTACAAAATTAGAATTATTCGATTGGGTAAAAGAAGTAGAACAACGGGGTGCGGGAGAGATTTTATTTACTTCTATGGATCATGACGGAACCAAAGCAGGTTTTGCTAACATAGCATTAGCAAAGCTATCAACATTGGTTAATATACCAATAATTGCTTCCGGAGGTGCAGGATCAACTCAGCATTTTACAGACACATTCATTAAAGGAAAATCAGATGCTGCTTTAGCTGCAAGTGTATTTCATTTTGGAGAAATATCCATACCTAAATTAAAACAAGAATTAAAAAATAATATGATACAAGTACGATTATGAAGATAGATTTTAATAAAAATGCAGATGGTTTGGTTCCTGCAATTATACAAGACGCAACCTCTAAGAATGTTCTCATGCTAGGTTTTATGAATCAAGAAGCTTTAGAGATTACTCAAAACACAAAAAAAGTAACCTTCTTTAGAAGATCAAAAAATAGATTATGGACAAAAGGCGAGGAGAGTGGAAATTTTTTAAACTTGGTAGATCTAAAATTAGATTGTGATAATGACACCCTATTAATTTTTGTGAAACCAGAAGGGCCAACTTGTCACACAGGTTCAGATACCTGCTGGAATGATTCAAATAAAGTATCTTATGGTTTTATTTCTATATTGGAAAATATCATTTCAAATAGAATTGATCAAGCAGATGTTTCTACATCCTATGTAGCGAGTCTATTTAACAAAGGAATAAATAAAGTAGCTCAAAAGGTTGGAGAAGAAGCTGTAGAATTAGTTATAGAGGCAAAAGACAACAACGATACCTTGTTTTTAAATGAAAGCGCAGATTTATTATTTCATTATTTACTGTTATTACAAGCAAAGGGATTTAAACTTAATGATGTTGTAGAGATCTTAAAAGCCAGAGAAAGGTAACTATCAGAGTATTTATGCCTCCCACCATACTAAAAAAAATTTTTTGATTTCTCCTGATGTTGTTTTCATCCAACACATTGGTGAAAAATGTCGATTTAGATAGGTTTTACTTTGTTTAAGAAACTTTTCATACACTACCCAATCTACATAGGTATGTGGAGTTATTAGCCAATCTTTTTTTGAAGGAATAAAGAATTTTGCATTTTTAAATTTAGTCAATGTATGAAGTGAACAATAGAATCCTACAATACAGTCTGTATTGATAGGAGAATTGATTGAGGTATTTTTTCCTAAAGGGAGGAATAATTGTGCTTTAAAATAAACCTGTTGTGAAAAATTAGCATTTTCAAGAGAGATGCTTTTTAGGTACTTTTCACATTCTTTAGCATAAAGTAGAGGCAATTGTTTTTGCCTAAGTTTATCTAATTTTTCTACGAGACTGTCTTTTTTATTAGGGCCAATCCAGCAATCTAACACCTCTTTAGTTGGGTCATACAAATAAAATTTATAAATGACTTCTAAATGAATAGGTGTTCCATTTTTATAGATCAAAAAGTCTAATTCTCCAAGTGTAATTTTATTTTTTGATATCTGAATATTTTCTGCTATTAAAGTAATATTCTCGGTATTTGCTAGTTGATGAGAAACAAAACGCTCAATATATTTACCCAATCTTTGCTTAGCGTCAATTTCTGTATCAAAAACAATAGATTTATACTTAATTTTAAATTGTGTTAACTCAAACACAGTAGCACCTTCCCATAATGTAGGTGTTTTTAAAAAACCCTCATACCGTTGTTGTATACTCTTCATTCTAATTCAAAAATACAAATCATTAGTAAATCATTTTTTGTAATTTTATTTTTCTTAAATTTTCAACTATGCAATTCGAAAAATCTAGCTTATCATATCTCAAAAAATTAAAAATAAATAATAATAGAGATTGGTTTGCAGAAAATAAGCCCATCTTTACTGAAGCTCAAAACAATGCTAAGCAGTTGTATGCTGAGATTAGAAATAATCTTGAAAAACATGACGAAATAGAAAAATTTAAATTGTTTAGAATTTATAGAGATGTTCGTTTTTCAAAAGATAAAACGCCTTATAAGCCCCATTTTGCAGGCTCATTTTCAAGATTAGGTAAACATCTACGTGGAGGGTATTATCTTAGGATTCGACCTGGTGAGAGTTTTTTAGCTGGTGGCTTTTGGGAGCCTAACAAGGAAGATTTATTTCGATTAAGAAAAGAAATAGAAGTGGATGCTTCAGAGTTTCGAGAAATTTTAGAAGATAAAAACTTTCAACACTATTTTGGAAATACTTTTAAAGGTGATGAATTAAAAACCGCGCCACGAGGTTTTGACAAAGAGCACCCAGATGTAGATTTGTTACGTAAAAAAGGCTTTATAGCTATTCGTAATTTTAAAGATGATGAAGTACTCTCTCCAAACTTTAGTTTAGAGGTAGATAAGTCCTACAAGGCATTAAGACCATTTTTTAATTTATTTAGCGATATACTCACTACAAATTTAAATGGTGAGTCTATAATCTAATTATTTATTGCTTATAATTTGGATCATGATTATCCGTAACTTCCTTCGCTATGTCATGAAGATCTGTATTAAAACCGGTTTCATATGTATTTGTACGAAGATCTACATTGTAAATGCTCTGTAACCAAACAAGAGTACCGGCTTCAATAGCTATTTGTCCTTGATGTCCTTTTTGATCTGTGAATAAAGACGTTGGTTTTGGCCCAAACAATGAAATAACATCTTGTAATAAATTCTCTTCATACATTTGTGCCAATTTAAGAGTTGACCATCCCGTAGGTATAGTAAAAATTGTACTTGAAGGGAATTCATTACGTAACTCGTTTATCATTGATTGATTGACAAGTATATTTACAAAGTAATCGTAGAGTTCCTCTATAGTTTCATATCCAAATTCTTCTGCTCTTTCATCCCAAGAGGCAGGAAAATCTATTACGGGTATGGCTATAAAAATCTTAATATTTGGATTGCTTTGTAATGCATAATTTATCCATTCACGTTGGCCCTCAAACGGATCAACTACATTATCAAAATCATAGCCAGAAGTCATTCCAAAATAGTCTAGATCACCTTGATCTAATGTGGCTTTAATTTCTTGGTGAGCTGTGCTGTTTGAGTCATTCCAAAAATTAATAGGTCTTCCATTGTCACCACCCCTAAAAACAAGAGTTGCATTATGTTCCTCAAAACCAGCATCTAAAGCCACCTTATTAAGATTGTTTGCATAGGGTTTGAAAAAACTGTTCCCAATAAGTAACATATTGTACCCTTGAGTTTCTTGTGGAAGTGTAATTTCATCATCGTTATTACATGATGATAACATAAAAGTTAAAGCAATTAGGAGTAGGGGTAAATTTTTCATTTTTCTATTGTTTTTATTATTTGACTCTATAAAATCAAAATAGTTTAATTTATATATTTTTTTATAGCTTTTTCTAGAATGGGTTCCATGATTAAATATCCATTTTTATTGGGGTGAATACCATCTTCACCAAGTTCTTTTTTAAGCCCATGGGAGTCATTTACCATAGTCGAATAATAATCTACATATGCTAATTTATTTTCATATGAATACGATTGTAATAGTGCATTGAGTTTTCTAACTTTTTCTGCGGGCTTAATGCTTTGGCGCCAGGGAAAATGGTTAGCAGGAAGTACAGAACATATAATAACGTTAATATGATTTGCTTTGGCCAATTCTGCCATTGATATAATATTGTTAGCAATCATTTCAATGGTTGAGGGGCCTGTATTTTCAGCAATATCATTTATTCCTGCCAAGAGCACTACGGTTGATGGTTTTAAATGAATAACATCTTGTCTAAATCGTAATAACATTTGAGGAGTTGTTTGCCCACTAATACCTCTATTTACGTAGGGTTTGTTTACAAAAAATTCAGGTCGAATACTTAACCAACCCTCCGTAATTGAATTCCCCATGAATACAACACGATGTTCATGTGCCCTTGGTGGCATTAACACAGAATTTTCTTGTTGAAAACGCTTTAAATTGGCCCAATCTTGACCGTATGATAATGTAGTAAAAAGCATTAGGAAAAATATGTTTAGTGTGATTTTGAATACTTTCATAATTTAATTAGTTCATCATTTTAGAAAAATTCAATTTTCAATTGAGTTGTAGATTTCTAAACTAATGTAGTAAATTTTTAATATTCGTAAATAACCTGCTCATTCCAACCATAAATATTTAATGGTAATAAATCTTGTCCCTCTAATTGCAGGGGTATTAAGTCAAATGAAACCGTTTTAATAAAATTGGCTTCACAGAGTTCTTCATTTTTTAATTCCATTTTTAAAGCTCTTTGATATGGGAAAGTTGTGTAAAAAGAATCTACACTAAATAAATGTTCTTCCCAAAATTCTGTTCCGCAACCACTAGAACCAAAGGTAATTTCTATACAATCTTCGTTAATTTCAACTTTAGTTATTTCATAATTTGAGGTAGAAACTGCACTAAAGTCTTGAGAGGAAATAATCTCAGATGATACATCACATTTATTTTCAATAGTAGGCTCATCATTTGAATTACAACCTAAAATAAATAAACAGATAAAAAAAACACCTATTTTTTTCATGCTAGAATTTATTTTGATTTTAGAACTTTATAGAACTGATTTCCAACTTTTAAAAAGTAAATATTCGATGGTAAATATGATATATCAATTTCTTCGTTACTTGATGTAATTGTTCCAGTCATCAATTGCTTCCCTAAAGGAGAAAACAATTTATAATCAACTTCTTTAGAAAAATTCAATGACAATTTAATTTTAGATTGAGTTGGGTTTGGATAGATAGTCACTTGGTTATTTTCAAAGTCATCAGTTGATAATAGTCCATTGATATCATATCTTGAAAAGAACAACCAGATTTCCATAGAGGCATCAATATCTTGGTTTGTTCCCCCTGTATTAATTACAGATCCTGGCCAAGTATGACCTCCTCCAATAACTTTCATATGCTCAGTAGTAATCCCATTATCACCAGCTTCATAAACACTATGTTCTATTGTGCTTCCGTCTGAAGGGTCTATATCTGGAAGTGTTGTAGTTGTTGGAGTTGTTTCACAATTATTATGATCTACCCAGTAAGTAATTACATCTGCAATGGATAGTGACAATGTATTTCCATTATAAAGAACAACATCATCCTCAGTACCATGAATTTGCAATGCGGGTACAGGGCGTTGAGCATTACAATTATCAAAAGTGTCTTGGGTCATAGCACCAGTTACAGAAGCCACAGCTGCAATTTTTTCACTCAATTGACAGGCTAATAAAAAACTCATAAAACCACCATTAGACATTCCTGTCGCATAAACTCTATCCAAATCTATGGCATATGAAGCTGCCAACTCATCGATTAAAACTTCGGTAAAACCAACATCGTCGATGGTGCTTGATATTCCAGGAAACCCAACATTCCAGAATTGATTTCCAATAACTGTAGTTCCTTCAGGATGTACTAAAAGAAATCCTTCTGTATCTGCAATATCACGAAAATCACCGTAAAACATTTGTTGTGTTGCATTACTCCCAAATCCATGAAAATTAAGGATTAAAGGTACATCTGAACTTCCATCATATAGCTCTGGAATATACAATATATAATCTCGCTGAATTCCGTCGTGTGTAAGGGATGCATAAATCGTTTCTTGGGCAAAACTAGAAAAAGTATACCCAAAAAGAAGAAGTAATACGGTTATATATCTCATATTTAATAAAAATTCTTAGATCATTAACAATTTTTTGTAAAGTTACTAAAAGTTAGTTTAAATGCTTACGTACTTCTCGTCGTAAGAAGAGCAAAGTAACTAGTGTGGCTAAAACATCAGCTACAGGAAAAGAAAACCACACACCATTTAATCCAAAAAATTTAGGCATTACATACACTAAGGGAATTAAAAATATACCTTGTTTTAGTAAGGTTAGTACTAAGGCAGGTAGAGCTTTACCCGCTGCCTGAAAGTAAGCAGAACCAATAAGCTGGGCTGTAATTACAGGGGTGGCTAAAAATACATACAACAGAGCTTTGGGTGTTTCTTTAATCAATGCTACATCTGAGGTAAAAAGCCTGGCAATGGCCTCTGGAAAACAAATGATTCCAATAAAGATCAAGGTAGCTACAGCACTTCCATAAAGGATAGCCATCTTAATGGTTTCTTTAACTCTTTCATTGTTCTGTGCGCCATAGTTATATCCTGCAATGGGTAAAAACCCTTGGGTTACTCCTAAAACAGGGAATAAGGCAAACATCATTACTCGGTTAAGAATACCATACACAGCAATAGCATTTTCTCCTCCGTAGGTAAATAGGGTGGCGTTTAAAACAATCATTAATACACTAATGGTTCCTTGCCTTGCAATAGTAACTCCGCCCAATTGAACAATTTCTTTAACAATAGAAAAGTTTAAAATAAAATTATGAGGTTTTATACTCAATTCACTTTTAGTGGAAAGAAAGAATCCAAAAATAAAAAGCCCACATACAGCATAAGAAATTGAGGTGGCTAAACCCGCGCCAAACATGCCTAAATCTAAAAATTTTATAAAGACAATATCTAATACAATATTTGAAATGGCCGGTAAAATCATGGCATACATCGCAAATTTGGGTTTTCCTTCTGCTCTAATAACCGGGTTACCCATCATGGCAAAGGCTAAAAACGGAACACCGTACAATACCACATTAAAATAGCTTGTAGCGGGTGCTAAAATTGCACCGTTAGCCCCAAATAATAGTAAAAGAGGCTCGTAGAAAAGAATACCAACAAGCACAAATAAAACAGACAAGACTAGGGTTAAGGAAATTTGATTTCCAAAAGTTAAAAAAGCTTTATCTATAGCTTTAGCACCCAGGGATCTAGAAATAATGGAACTTCCTCCAATACCAATACCCATGCCTATAGAAGATATTAAAAAGACAATAGGCAATACTACAGTAATGGCTGCAATGGCCATAGATCCAATCCATTGTCCAACAAAAATGGTATCTACAATCATATTTAAAGACATCACTAATATACCGATAGAGGCGGGGATGGCTTGTTTAATAAGAAGTGTACTTATTTTTTGCGTTCCTAAAGTATTGGCAGTTTCTGTCATATAAGTATTACAAATATCTATATATTAAAACAGCTTATTTTAGCTAAGAAAATTTTTAGGGTTTAATTAACATTTCCGCGAAATTTTCTATTAAGTTTGTTGTATGACTGTTTTTGAAACAAAATATACCGTTAAACGGGCTCATATAGATGAACTTCATCATGTCAATAATGTAGTTTATTTGCAATGGATTCAAGACATAGCAAATTTACATTGGACCCAACTGAAAAAGAATGTAGACACTTCTGCTTATGTTTGGGTAGTGATCAGGCATGAAATAGATTATGTAGGTCAAGCACTAATGGGAGATACCATTACTGCTAAAACATGGGTAGGAAAAACTGGAGGCATACGCTCTATTCGTCATGTAGAATTTTATAAAAAAAATAAGCCCATAGTAAAAGCCCAAACTACCTTTTGTTTAGTCAATGCAAAAACCTTTAAACCCTCTCGAATAACAGATCAACTTTTAATGCTGTTAGCTCCAGAATAACTGTACCTTTGCAATCAGAAATTTAATGTAATGATGAGCACATTTGCTTCCTTAGGCGTAAAAAAACCATTCGTACAATCAATTAAAGAATTAGGTATTGTGAGTCCTTCTGAAATTCAGGAGAAAACCATTCCAATTTTATTAGACAAAAGAACTGACTTTGTTGGGTTGGCTCAAACAGGAACTGGGAAAACTGCAGCTTTTGGTCTACCTATTGTTCAACAAATAGATCCGAGTAACACATTAGTCCAAGCCTTAATTTTGTCGCCTACCAGAGAATTAGTGCAACAAATTAAAAAACAACTCTTTAAATATACCAAGTATTATGATGCAAAGGTGTTTGTGGAAGCCGTTTATGGTGGCGAAAAAATAGAGAAACAAATTCATAATTTACAAAGGACTACACATGTAATTGTGGCTACTCCAGGAAGATTGATAGACTTAATTGAGAGAGGAGAGGTTCATTTAAAAGAAATAAAAACCCTAGTATTGGATGAAGCTGACGAAATGTTAAGCATGGGTTTTAAACAAGATTTAAATAGAATTTTAAAATATACCTCAGGACACAGAAATACTTGGTTATTCTCAGCTACTATGCCAGAAGAAATCCAAAGAATTATAAAGACCTACATGGATTCTAATGCACCTCGTATTGAGATCAATAGAAATGCTACGGTAAATGCTAATATTAGCCATCAATATGTAACAACCTCAATCAAAGAAAAAACAGCCACTATTATCCGTTTTTTAGAAACGAAAGGAGATACCAGAGGAATAATTTTTTGTAGAACAAAGGCAGGTACACAAAACTTAAACAAGCTTCTGCAAGAGGAGGGTTTTTCTATTGGAGCTCTAGAAGGCAATATGCAACAAAAAGAACGCGACAAAGTAATGCGTGCTTTCAAAAACAAAAGTTTACAATATTTAATCTCTACAGATGTCTCTGCTAGGGGAATAGATGTAAAAGATTTAGACTTTGTCATACATCATCAATTACCAGATCAACTAGATTATTATACCCACAGAAGTGGACGAACAGCTAGAGCAGGTAAAAAAGGAAGTTCAATTTCCTTAGTTCTTCCAAATGAACTTCAGCGAATTCATGAAATTGAAAAAGCTTTGAATATTAAATTTACAACAACTAACTTCTAGTTAAGATAACCATGTGTATTCAGCTGCTTTTTTTGAATACCAAATTAAATAACCTCCAATAGAAATAATCATGAAGGGCATTAGCAGACCCATTGGGCCATAGGAATCTGTATTTTCATCTAGAAGCAGACCATAAGTCATCTGACTAATTATTCCTATGAAGGAAAGGATGAAAAAAGTGGTAGCTATTTTTTTCTTTAACAACATTAGTACGGCTCCTATTGTTCCAGAAAATACAGCTAAAGCAAAAGCAGCTGTTACCCATGCAGGAACTTCTTGGTACATAAGTTGTTGATCTAGGGGTAAAGAGGCTAGTATTTCATCAGTCATAAATGCCTGAGTTAAGTAATTAAATATGCCTATTAAATTCCAAATAAGCGCAAGAGTACTTATAAGCCAAAATAAATTAGTAGGTTTTCTCTGGTAGCTCATAATGATGTTAAAGTTTTAATAAATTCTCCCTTAAAATTAGTCAAAAAATAATAAATCTAGTAGCAACTCTTTAAAAATGGTATTTTTGTGGTCTTGGTAGTTAATTACTTTATAATGACTTTTAGATCTAAATACACCCTATTATTCTTTCTTTTTTTTTCTATTACATCCCTCTCAAGAGCACAAGTAAAAACAAGTATTAGAGGAAATGTTGTTGATGAAAAAGGAGCACCCATATTTGCAGCAACACTATATTTAAACAACAATCAAGGAACTACTTCAGATAAAAATGGAAATTTTCAGATTACAAATGTAGCACCTGGATCTTACAATTTAACAGCCAGTTTTCTTGGTTATGAAGCGCAAACTAAATTTAATATTATCATTAAGTCTAAAGGAAATCAATCATTTAATTTTGTTTTAATTGAAGCTTCAGAATCTTTAGAAGAGGTAGTGGTATCCAATAAAAACAAAATTAGTAGACCTAAAGAAACTCCTTTATCTACCCAGTCTTTATCTGCTGTAGAAATAGCTACCTATCCAGGAGGTAACAATGATGTAGTTCAGGTTGCTCAATCATTACCTGGTGTTTCTCCTTCTATAGGAGGATTTCGAAACGATCTTATCATTCGAGGTGGTGCCCCCAATGAAACAGTTTATTATTTAGATGGAGTAGAAGTGCCAAACATCAATCATTTTGCTACACAAGGAAGTGCTGGTGGTCCTGTTGGTTTGTTAAACGTGGCTTTTATAAATGATGTAACCTTATCTACATCTGCTTTTGGAGCGCAATACGATAATCCATTGTCTGGTGTTCTTCAATTTAAACAACGTGATGGAAATAAAGAACGTTTCAATACAAATATTAGAGTGAGTGCAACTGATGCTGCATTTACATTTGAGGGTCCTTTATTTAAAAAAAATAAGAAAGAGAGTAATACAAGTTTTTTACTATCAGTAAGACGAAGTTATTTACAGGCTTTATTTAAATTGATAGGTCTACCTATAAGGCCAGATTATTGGGACTACCAATATAAACTAACGCATAAGATAAATAAGTATAATGATTTGTATTTCATTGGTTTAGGATCTGTAGATGATTTTAGTGTTGAAGCTCCAGAAGACTATGATGAAGAAGCACAAGCTGTATTAGAACAAGCTCCATTTATACAACAAAAAACCAATTCTATTGGAGTTACTTGGAGAAAAAGATTTACAGATAATTCTGGATATATGGAAACCACGCTTAGTAATAATAGATTAGAAAATATTTTTACCAGCTACTTAGATCCAGAAAATGAAACTGGAATTATTTTCAGAAATGATGCTGTAGAATCTGAAACCAAATTAAGATATCAGCTTACAAAATTCATTAACGATTGGAAAATTTCAGGTGGTTTTAATACACAGTATTCTTTGTATACAAATAATACAACCAATCCTTCTGACGGTATTTTTTATAGTACTGAGATAGATTTTGTAAAATACGGTCTTTTTGTGAATGCAACTCGTTCATTTTTTGATGATAAATTTGACATCTCTCTTGGAATAAGAACCGATGATGATAGCTTTACAAGTTCAAGTAATTTAGGCTCTAATATTTCTCCAAGACTATCCTTATCTTATGAATTTCAGGAAGATTGGCGCATTAGTGCTACAGCAGGTCGTTATTTTAAAATAGCACCTTACACAATTTTAGGTTTCAGAGACCCCAATGGTGCACTTTCCAATCAAGACATTGATTATACAGAAAGTGATCATTATGTTATAGGCTTACAGCATTATTTAAATCCTGCAGCCAGTGTATCTCTAGAAGGTTTTTACAAGCGATATTCAGATTATCCGGTATCTGTATTAGATCAAGTTTCTTTGGCAAATAAAGGAGCAGATTTTGAAGTACTAGGAAATGAAGATGTTGAAACTGTGGGTAAGGGGAGAAGTTATGGTTTAGAACTTCAATACCAACAAAAGCTCCTAAATAACTTTTATAGTATTTTCTCTTACACGTATTTCTTCAGTGAATTTACAGGTTTTGATACTTCTACATACATACCTTCGGTTTGGGACAGTAGACATTTGATTTCTTTTGTTGGTGGATATAAATTGAAGAAGAACTGGGAACTAAGTTCTAGATATCGTTTTGCAGGTAATACTCCTTATGTACCTACAAATTTGGAAGCAACTTTGGCTTCTTATCCAGAAATTGTTTTAGATTATTCACGTCTTGGTGAAGAAAAGCTAGAAACGTTTAGCCAGTTAGACATTCGTGTAGATAAAAAGTGGAATTATAGTCAATTCAGTTTAAATATCTTTTTTGAAGTTCAAAATGTTCTTGGTCAAAGTATACCAAGACCCAATGAATATGGTTTGTCAAGAGATATGAGCGGTAATTTAATTACACCGCTTAGTTTATCACAAATAGACCAAGATACAAGTACATCTATACCAAGTATTGGTATTGTAGTAGATTTTTAAATAATAGAAATTATTTGATAATTTTTTTCTGAAAGAGTAAAGAATCTTTGTTAGAAAGCCCTTTAAGAATATATACTCCCTGAGTCAAATACTCCAAATTTACTTCTAAAACTCCAAAATGATTAGTATTGTTTATTGAAAATATAAGCTTACCTGAAAGTGAATACAATTCTAATTTAATTTCTTCTAAAAATTGTGTTTCAATATGAAGGGAATTTTGAACAGGTATTGGATAAATTTTAGTGTTTATATTAGGATTAGATATGAGGGAATTACTCAATGTGCCAGAGAAATATTGTTGAGCCAGATCAAATGAATCTTCACCTATCTTTTCACCTATAATTCTTCCTTTTATATCGTCTATTGGAGGATGAATTCCACCCCAAATTCTAGACAAACTTGTTTGATCTGAAGCATCATGATAGGTTGCCCATTCTAAAGTAAACGATTCTGAAGGGCCTTCCTCAAATACTAAAAACTCATTTTCAATTACATCAAAAGTTCCAAGACCACCAGGGAAAAATTTACTACCTGTAATTTTGGTTAGAACAGTAGCTGCTGCTCTTGAAAAAGTAGAATGACCCGAAAGATACCCTGCAAATGGAGGGGTTACAAATGTAGGTCTTTGATAAGGCCACCAATGAGTTCCTAATATCCAATCTACACCAGCTACATCGGTATCTGGATTATCTATAAAATCTGGGCCTTTCCAAGATTTAACCTTTATCTTACCTATATTTATGTTATTATCTCCTACTAAGTCGTCTCCAGAAGCTATCACTTCAATTAAACCTGGAATTAAGGGTAGTCCGTGAGGATTAAAACTAGGTAATGTGTTATCTGTACTTTGGCCTTTAGCGGCCATATAACGAATTGCAGATATAGGTCTCACATAATCATAATACCCCTTTATGCCCCATGTGTTTATGGCAGCATCATGCATAGCACCACCCAACACTAAATAAGATTTAACATCCCATTCTAAATTACTCAATATAGCACCCTGTCCAGCAAATCTTTTAATAGTTTCTGGATGATCATTCACATAGTTTAGAATTGTAAACCAATGCCCAGGAGGGGTTTCTGAATTTGGACCATCTGCCCAAAATTCCGCTAAAACTCTAGCATAGTCTGATTTTTTTACCATTTGTGGGGTATAGGGCATCCCTGTAATGGGATTGATTTCATGACCATTACCAACAGATCCTCCATCTGAAAAGTTATAGAAACTTTGGTATTCTTCAAACGTAGATGGAAAAGAGGATAGGTCAGTATTTCCTAAAGATGCTGGTGAGATATCTATTAGACTATCATCGTTTGGGTCTAAATGTGCAGACCAAGCTATTACTAATGCAAAGTTCCATTTATATGGGTCTTCAATTCCATTAGCTGATGAATTTTGAATAAAATGAGGGGCTCCAGGATTGTTATATACATAACTATCAAAACCATCATTTAAAATTGATAAATCTTCTGTTTTTAATGAAAAAGGAGTTACTTGACCCCATTCTGGACTCAAAAAGCTTGGAGTATCTAAAGGATAAATATTTCCACTCTGGTCAATAAATACATCAAAAGCAAGAGGTTGCCACCTGTTTGGATTTATGTTCGTATTATCTTCATATAAATCTAATACTAAGGGATCATTGGAAGAAGTATAATAAAGGTTTTCGTAGTCATTCTGCTCATTAGAGCCGTCCTGTAAGCCAAAATTTATCATTTCTTGGCCTAGGTAATTTCCTAATGCTGCATATGAATTTGAGCTATAATCTAGGCTAGTTAGTGCTGGGTCATATCCAAAAGATTCAAATAAGTTTGTAAGGCTTTCTAGTGTATTTTCAGCATTAGGAGAATCAGCAAATCGATGAACGAGTAAACGATATATTGCAAAACTTATGACTTGATGAATTGCCTCATTAGAATCAGCTGGAGATGAAATGCCATCAAAGTTACAAGAATATGTTCCAAAAGTTTTCCCAATAAATAGGGTTTCTGCATTGTCGTTGAACAGTGCCCATGCATCATACATTAAAATAGAACTATGAAATAAATTCCTAGCATGTATTGTAGGCCTAGCGAAATCATTTCTTATTGCCTCTAAGAGTTCATCATTCCATTGTCTTGCCACAGAATTTTGAGCATCTACAACAACAATTTTTGAGGATATCAATATTAAAAAAATAGTTAGAAATACTCTCACAAATTATTTTTTACAAACTTAAATAATAATTGCAATTTAAAAGACTCTTATATTTATTAATTATATTATTGAATGAAATTTTTATTATTTATTAGAATATTGAACAGGAATTTATTTTTAATCTAAACTAATATGGATATATTTACAAAGTATTTAACATGATTTAATAAAACTAATGGCAAAATCACAACAGACATTTAATAAAAGTGAAAAAGAAAAAAAACGTTTAAAAAAACGTGAAGATAAGCGTAAGAAGATGGAGGCTAGAAGAGCAGAAATTAAAGAAAATGGGAGTAAAGGTATTGAGTTTGCTTATGTAGACCACAACGGGCATCTAACTGACACACCACCAGATCCTTCCTTAAAAGTAAATATTAAAGCAAAAAATATTGAAATTAGTGTTCCTAAAATGACCGATGCAGATAAGGTTGATCCTGTGAGAAGTGGTAAGGTTTCATTCTTTGATTCTTCAAAAGGTTTCGGATTTATTATAGACTCAGATACCCAAGAGAAATATTTTACTCATGTAAGCGGTATCATTGACCAAATTTCTGAAAATGACAGAGTTACTTTTGAGTTAGAAAAAGGTATGAAGGGGATGAATGCTGTAAAAGTTACTCTAAAAAAATAAAATTACTTTTTAAAAAGTATTCTAAGGCTGTAAATCAATATTTACAGCTTTTTTTTACATGAGCGTTATATTTTTTTTAAATTAGTTAAAAATTTATAACCCCATTATGAAAAAAAATCACTTATTTCTGTTCTTATTCCTTTTCATTTGCTTTTTAAGTTGCACAAAAGATATATCAAATAATGAATCAGAAACAAAACTATATTTGAATGGTGATATCATCACAATGCGAGGGAATTTTCCTGAGTATGTAGATGCTCTTATTGTTAAAGGAAAAACAATACATTTTACAGGTTCTAAGGAAGAAGCAATGAGTATTGCTGGTGTAAATTATGAGATTGTTGATCTAAAAGGAAATACACTTCTGCCAGGTTTTATAGATGGTCATGCACATTTTGCATCTTTTTCTGCACAAGCTATAGGTGCACAGATATTACCCCCTCCAGATGCAGGTGCAAAAGATATTCCATCACTTATTGAAATTTTAAAAAAATGGAACACTCCAGAAAATAGAGCTTTAACAGGATGGATCTTTGGTATGGGATTTGACGATTCTGTTTTGGAGGAGAAAAGATTTCCTACGAAGCATGATTTAGACCAAGTGTCTAAAGAGTTTCCAATAATGATAGTACATATTTCGGGTCATTTTGCCGTAGTTAACTCAAAAGCATTAGAATTATTAAAGATTAATTCAAAAACTAAAAATCCTGAAGGTGGAATCATTAGGAGAGAAAGCGGTAATGAACCTAATGGCGTTCTAGAGGAGTTGGCTGCTATAGCTTACATGTTAAAAGTTTTGAATCCAACTTCAAAAAAAGCAGCAGATCAATTTTTTGAAGCAGGTCAAGAAATGGCATTATCATACGGATATACGACTGCTCAAGAGGGGAGAGCTATGGAAAATCATGAATTATTAGTTGCCGCTTCCCAAGCTGGTAAACTAAAGTTAGATTTGGTAAGTTATGTAGATTATTTGTTTGTAGATAAATTCATGAATTCTAAATGGAATTCACCTAAATATAATAACCATTATAGAATTGGAGGAGTAAAGTTAACTTTAGATGGTTCTCCACAGGGGAGAACTGCTTGGAGAACACTTCCTTATTTAATCCCACCAGATGGTGCTAAAAAAGGATATCTTGGGTATCCTGCCATTCCTAAGGATAGCTCAGTAATGGCAATTTATGAAAAAGCTTTCAAAAATAATTGGCAAATCCACACTCATGCCAATGGAGATGCAGCCATGGATCAAATGATAAGAACAATGAAGCCAGTTGTAGAAAAATATGGAAATAAGGATAGAAGAAATGTTCTTATTCATGGACAATACATAAGAGAAGACCAATTAGACTCATTTAAAGATTTAGATGTAATCGCTTCCTTATTTCCCTTACATACTTTTTATTGGGGAGATTGGCACAAACAGATTATTGGTGATAGTCTGGGTAACACAATAAGTCCAACAAGAACTGCATTAAATAAAGGCTTAAAAATTACGATTCATACAGATGCTCCTGTAGCTCTCCCTAATTTGTTACGTATGGTAGGCATCTCGGTAGATAGGAAATCTCGATCCGGTCAAGTGATTGGTGAAAAAGAAAGATTAACCGCATACGAGGCACTTCTTGCCATTACAAGTTGATCTGCTTATCAACACTTCGAAGAACCCCAAAAAGGAACTTTGGAAGTTGATAAACTGGCTGATATGATAATTTTAGATCAAAACCCATTGAAAGTATCTGCTGCTGAAGTTAAAAATATTAAGGTTCTTGAAACCATTAAAGAAGGAGTAGTGGTGTATAAAAAATAATAAACAGTGCTAAGTTTTGTCTAATGATGTAACATATTTTTTTTCATAGCTCTTCTATAATTCAAAGCCACTGAATCAAACTTTAAATGAAGTTCTTCAGATAAATCAAAGGGAACTTGAATGGGTCTTTGAGACTCAACAATACGTTTATCCTGATCAAAAATTACTTTTTCAAATTCTTGTAAAATAGTGTCAGGTTCATTAAAATCATAATTTCGTGCTACAATACAAAAACCTCTGCAAGAATTCTTCGATATGGGTTGTGAACTAAAAAAATAAACCATCCCTTTTTTACCACCCCAACCTAAACGAAGAACTATAGTGTAGGGTAAATGTAATTCATAAACACTTTTTCGTTCGGGTTTAATGATAGTATCATTTGCAAAAACCGGAAAGTCATCACTATTTTTTGCTTCCGGTCTTGTTATGGAGTAATGGAGTACTGATCCTTTAATAGTTACCTGACAACTTGGAACTTCAGGTCTATTAGGATCTCCCAAAAGTCCAGGGTGAACCCAAGGGAAATGACCAAAGTCTGTGAAATTTTCGACTTGTCTTGAGCTATCACAATTCCAGTTAAAAGGACCTGTATTCACTAATTTCCAATTATCGTTTTCAAATTCAGGAACATCTGGCAAATCAAATTCAGGATTTTCAAGAGCTACCCATACGATTCCAAACTTTTCTTGACAGTGATATCTAGGTGTTTTTGCTTTTGAAGGAATCTCAATATCTTTTGCTTGTGGAATTAAAACACAGGCTCCATCTTTATTATACTGCCATGCATGATATGGACATACTAAACAATCATTTTCAACCCAACCTAAAGATAAAGCAGTTCCTCTATGAATACATAAATCTCGCATAGCATGGGGTGTACCATTTGAAGTTCTCCATATAACAACAGGCTCATCTAATAAAATAGTTCCAAAAGGTTGTCTAGATGTAATTTCATCGCTATAGCCAATGGGATGCCAACAAGCATATAATTTTGAAGGGAAAGGTTTAGAATTCATATGTAAATATAATTATTACTAAATTACTTTTTGTATTAAAAATTATATTGATTATTTGTTAATGAAATACAATTGTGAATTTTATTTTTTTATATATTGTAACATAAAATAATAAAAGATGAATAAACTTACAACAACACTTATGATGCTTGTTTGTTTTCTTGTAACAGACAAACAAGGTGTCGCTCAAAAATCAAGTGCTAATTTATTTGGTGGTTTAAAATTTAGAAATATTGGCCCAGCAATGACTTCAGGAAGAATTGCAGACATAGCCATTCATCCAGATAATGAAAATGTTTGGTATTTGGCTGTAGGTTCAGGAGGTGTATGGAAAACTAATAACTCTGGAACTACTTGGAAAGCTATTTTTGAGAATCAAAAAGTATATTCTACTGGTTGTATAACTATAGATTCAAATAACCCAAGTACAATTTGGTTGGGCACTGGAGAAAATGTTGGTGGACGACATGCAGGTTTTGGAGATGGTATTTATGTTAGCCACAATGATGGTAAATCATGGAAGAATATGGGCTTAGAAAATTCTGAACACTTATCTAAAATTATAGTTCATCCTGAGAATTCAGATGTTATTTGGGTAGCTTCACAAGGACCTTTATGGAGTAAAGGAGGAGATAGAGGAGTATATAAGTCAACTGATGGTGGTAAAACCTGGAAACGAACTCTTGGAGATTCGGAATGGGTTGGCGCTACAGATTTACTCATAGACCCATCAAATCCTGATATTTTATATGCGGCTACTTGGCAAAGGCATAGAACTGTTGCTGGATATCTTGGTGGAGGTCCAGGCTCTGGGCTTCATAAAAGTATTGATGGAGGTACTACTTGGAAAGCTTTAAAAAATGGAATTCCAAATTCTAATTTGGGTAAAATAGGATTGGCTATGTCTCCTTTTAATTCTAATGTAATTTATGCGGCTATAGAATTAGATAGAACTAAAGGTGGCTTTTTTATGTCTTCTAATGGGGGTCAAACGTGGGTGAAACAATCAGACGCTGTTGCGGGAGGTACTGGTCCTCACTATTATCAAGAAATTATTGCATCTCCACATCATGAAGGCACTATATATTTTATGAACAATAGTGCTTTAGAGTCAAAAGATCATGGAAAGACATTTAAAAGAATGCGTCGTTCTAATCAACACAGCGATAGCCATGCACTTGTTTTTAAAAAATCAGATCCAAATTATCTTTTGATTGGAACCGATGGAGGGTTATATGAAAGTTTTGATGGTACTCAAAGTTGGAAATATATTCGTAATCTACCAATTACTCAATATTTTAAAATTGCTGTAGATGATGCGCTACCATTTTATAATGTATACGGTGGTACTCAAGATAATGGGTCTCATATGGGACCCTCTAGAACGATTAGTTCAGATGGTATCGCAAGTGCAGATTGGCGAAAAACACTTGGTGCTGATGGTGCGCAAACTGCAACAGAACCTGGAAATCCTAATATTTCTTATGGTGAATTTCAGCAAGGAGCTT
>JAYOAM010000013.1:0-56949 GCA_038104255.1 Flavobacterium sp.
ACACTAGATTATGTTATTGTTAAAATTCCTAGATGGAATTTTGATAAATTTGAAGGTTCCGATAGAACTTTAGGTCTTCAAATGAAAGCGGTGGGAGAAGTTATGGGTATTGGTAGATCCTTTCAAGAGGCACTTCACAAGGCAACACAATCTCTAGAAATTAAAAGAAATGGTTTAGGAGCTGATGGAAAAGGATATACAGACTATAATCAAATTATAGACAAATTAACCAACGCTTCTTGGGATCGTGTATTTGTTATTTATGATGCAATTGCACTGGGAATTCCATTGAGTCAAATTTATGATATCACAAAAATTGATATGTGGTATCTGAAACAGTATGAGGAGTTATTTCAACTTCAAAAAGAAATAGGTACTTATACCATAGATACTTTGAATAAAGAACTGTTATTGGAAGCTAAACAAAAAGGTTACGGAGATCGCCAAATTGCACACATGCTTGGTTGTTTAGAGAGTCAGGTTTATAAAAAGAGGGAAGAACTTAACATCCAAAGAGTATACAAATTGGTAGATACTTGTGCTGCAGAATTTACAGCTAAAACCCCTTACTATTATTCAACTTTTGAAAATGCAGTTGAAACTGCTTCTGGTGAAGTGTATGTCCATAATGAAAGTATTGTTACCGATAAAAAGAAAATAGTTGTTTTAGGATCTGGTCCAAACAGAATTGGGCAAGGAATAGAATTTGATTATTGTTGTGTTCATGGTGTTTTAGCTGCTTCAGAATGTGGTTACGAAACGATCATGATTAATTGTAATCCTGAGACTGTTTCTACAGACTTTGATACTGCAGATAAACTATATTTTGAACCTGTTTTTTGGGAACATATTTATGATATCATTAGACATGAAAAACCAGAGGGTGTCATTGTTCAATTAGGGGGGCAAACCGCTCTTAAATTAGCTGAAAAACTAACCAAATATGGAATTAAAATAATTGGTACTAGTTTTGAATCACTTGATTTAGCAGAAGACAGAGGTAGTTTTTCTACTTTGTTAAAAGAGAATAACATTCCTTTTCCAGAATTTGGTGTTGCAGAAACTGCTGATGAAGCATTGGCTTTAGCAGATGAGTTAGATTTTCCAATCCTAGTAAGACCCTCATATGTTCTAGGTGGGCAAGGGATGAAGATCGTAATCAACAAAGAAGATTTAGTGGAGCATGTCGTAGATTTATTACGCAAAATACCCAATAATAAACTGTTGTTAGATCATTATCTAGATGGTGCTATAGAAGCTGAAGCAGATGCTATATGTGATGCCGATGGTAATGTATATATCATTGGTATTATGGAGCACATAGAACCTTGTGGTGTTCATTCTGGAGATTCAAATGCAACTTTGCCAGCTTTTAATCTTGGAGATTTAGTGATGCAGCAGATTATAGACCATACCAATACCATTGCTAAAAAATTAAATACTGTTGGATTAATTAATATTCAGTTTGCGATAAAAGACGATACAGTTTACATTATTGAAGCTAACCCGAGAGCCTCAAGAACAGTTCCTTTTATTGCTAAGGCCTACAAAGAGCCTTATGTAAATTATGCAACCAAAGTAATGTTGGGTGATAAAAAAGTGACGGATTTTAATTTTAATCCTCAATTAGACGGTTATGCTATTAAACAACCTGTATTTTCATTCAATAAGTTTCCAAATGTCGATAAGACTTTAGGACCAGAAATGAAAAGTACAGGAGAGAGTATTTTATTTATTAATAATCTCAAAGATGATGAATTTTATGATTTGTATTCCAAACGAAAGATGTATTTGAGTAAATAAGTAGGATTATAATCACGTAGAAAACAAAAGCAACCAATTTGGTTGCTTTTTTATTTTGGTAGTATAAAATGAGACAATATGTTTTTTAAAAATTAATATTTAATAATTCCCCACTTATTTGCAGCATCAATAGCTCTGCGATTTTTGCGGCATATTTAGCTTGGTTTCTATTCAATTCTGAATTGATGAAATTTAACTGAGCCTGTCTAAACTCAATAGATGTGGCTTGACCCAGTTTATATTTTTCTTGTGTTCTGATAAAATTATTTTTTGATGTAATAATGTTGTTTTCTTGAACCTGAAAAATGGTTAATTTATTTTTATAATCGTCCCAAGCATTTTTAAAATTACGTTCGATATCTATCATCATAGATTCTTTTTCTAGAGCTCTATTTTCAAGATCTATTTTGGCATTATTTACTCTTGTAGAGGTTGCCCCACCATCAAATAAATTCCAGCTTAAATTAATACCTCCTGAAAGCCCCGTATTTGTAGAAACAGCAACAAAAGATGCTGCATTATTGTTTCCTTTGTTCCATCCGTAAGAGCCTGTTAATCCTATACTTGGTAAATATCCAGATTTGTTAGCTTTAATAATAAATGAATTGATCATCATATTCTTATCGAGCTGTAATAAATTAACATTATTAGATTTCATCTTATTAATTAATTCACTCTGATCTACATTTAGTTTAAAATCTATAGTGGTATCAACATCAAATTCTGAGGTAATTACATTTCCTAAAACTACATTTAAATCTCGTTTTGAATTCACCAATTGTTGTCTTGCATTGATTAAGTTAATACTGTCGTTATTTACATCAACTTGAGCATTTAAAACATCTAACATGGTCCCTTGACCAAATTCAAATTGATAGTTTGCTCTTTCAATTCTATCTTTTGAAAAGGTAAGCGTTCTTTCAAGGACTTCAACGCGTTCAGCTACTTGTGCAACATTGTAATATACAGTGTATAATTGAGCTATTGTATTTTCAATGGTCTCTCTGGCTTGTAATTCAGATAATTTGTAAGTCTCTTTTAACCTCTTATAATTGTAATATCTTCCTAAACCATCAAACAGTGTATAATTTAAGTTTACAGAAGTGTTGTATCGAGAACTCTTAGCACCATTTAATATAGCAGATTCTCCATTTGAAAATTCTGCTTCAATATTGTCTTTATTAAAAGTTGCTCCGGATGAACTTGAGACTGTGGGTAAATAACCAGAATTTAAAATACTAGCATTGTTCTTTGCAATTTTTTTATTGTTAGAAGTAATTTTAATCCCATAATTATTTTTTAGGGCTAATTCAATGGCCTCAGGTACTGTCACCATTTTTTGGGCAGTAATTGAGTTGATATATAATGATAAAATAACAACAATTATTTTTTTAATTTCCATTTGAAAAAATTTATTCTCTAGTGACACGTTCTACTTCTTCTTTTGTAATATTATTCCCTGTCCATAACCATTTTAGTGTTGTTTTTACACTATTGCTGAATGATAGAAAGATTGGTAAAACTACAAGGGTTAGTAATGTGGCAAACCCAATTCCATAAGCTATGGATATTGCCATAGGAATTAAAAATTGTGCTTGTCTGCTTTCTTCAAATATTAGCGGTGCTAGACCAGCTACAGTGGTTATAGAGGTCAAAAATATAGCTCTAAATCTTGCTCGACCTGCTTCATATAATGCATCGTCAAATGATAATCCCTCTCTTAAATTGTTATTGAACTTACCAATTAGGACTAAGCCATCATTTACCATAATTCCAATCAAAGCAATAATTCCTAACATTGATAAAATATTTACTGGATAATCATGTATCCAATGTCCCCAAGCTACTGCAGGTAAACTGAATGGAATTAACAATAATAGTAATAAGGGTTGGCTGTAGCTTCTAAATGTAAATGCGATTACAACATAGATTAATAATAAAGCAGCCAATCCAATTGGAGTTAATGAATCTGTAAGTTTAGATTGCTCTCTATTTTGCCCTTCATATGATGGAGTTACAGTTGGATACTTTGCCAAGATATCAGGCATAATATCATTTTTAATTTCAGCCATAATATCTGTAGAACTCGTTTTCTTTGGATCTTTAATATCTGCAGAAACTTGAATTTCTCGTCTACTCTCTAAATGATTTATAGCAACATCTCCACGTTTTATCTCATAGCTTGCAATTTCTTTGAGTGGAACACGATTTCCATTTGGAACTAAAATACGCATGTCATCAAGATTTTTGATAGATGATCTTCTTTCTCTGTCATATCTTATCCAAACTCGAATTTCATCTTGTCCGCGTTGAAAACGTTGAACTTGAGATCCAAAAAACCCCGCTCTTACTTGACTCATTACGGTTCTAAGGTTTAATCCAAGAGCATAGGCTGTTTCATTTAGTTTTAACTGTATTTCTTTAATCCCAGAGGGATCATTGTCTGTAACGTCTTTTAAAGAGGAATTGTTTTGAAGCCGTTTTTTCAATTCTGATTTTACCGCTTTAAGCTCTGAAATGTTATTTCCTAGTAAAGAAACTGAAACAGGACTTCCTCCAAAATTACCTCCGCTACCAAAGACTAAACTTTCGATTCCAAAAATAGGTCCTACTTGCTCTTCTATTTTATTTGTTACAAGTGAAGAAGTAATTTCATTTGGACGCTCCTCTCCGGGAAGCAAGTTTATGGTTAAGGAAGCAGAGGAGGAACCGGGACCAATTTTTTTTATGAAATTTTTCACCAAATGTTTTTCTGGATTTTCACCTAAAAATTCATTATTGATCTCGTTGGTAGCCTCAATAGCCTTTTTTTCGATAAAGGAGATAATACTATCAGTAACTTTTTCATTGGTTCCGTTGGGCATATTTAAGTTAATGCTTATACGATCACTTGCTATTTGTGGAAAAAATGCTCCTCGAATGATTCCACCCCCAAAACTACCCACTGTTAGTATGAGAAAGACAATAAATAAAGAGAAAATTAAAAATTTGTTTTCAAGTGTAAATCTAAGACTTGGACTGTATAGTTGATCTCGGAGCCATTTCATTATTTTATCTCCGTAGGTGTTAATAAGCCTTAGTTTAGAGAAAATCTTTTGTAATAAACCTGCTAATCCATTTTTCTGAATGTTATTTTGCTTTCGAAGTGCCCTAGAATGTGCAAGATGGGCAGGCAGAATAATAAGTGCTTCAACCAAAGAAACTACCAGTGTTAAAATAACAATTACAGATACTTCTCCAAAAAAATCTCCAATTGATCCATCAAGGAACAAAAAGATGGCAAATGCTATGATGGTAGTTAAAATGGCAGATAAAATTGCTGGAAGAACTTCCATTACACCATCAACAGCCGCTTGTTCAGGAGATTTTCCTTTTTCATAATGCTGATAAATATTTTCTGCAATCACAATTCCATCATCAACTAGAATACCAATAACGATAATCATCCCAAAAAGAGATAATACATTAATAGTTACATTGAAATAACCCGCAAACATAAACATGCCTAAAAATGAAATGGGTAAACCAAATGCAACCCAAAAAGCCAAACGTGTGTTTAAAAACAATGATAAAAACATCAAAACTAATAGCATTCCTATTAAAGCATTTTCGGTTAAAAGCTCTGTTCTTTGAACCAGTGTTGTAGATAGGTCACTTACCACATTGAGTTTTAAATTGCCATATTTTTGATTAAAATCTTTAATGTATTCATTTACTTTATTTGCTGATGAAATTAAATCTTCTGAATTGGTACTGGTAATGGTAATATTTATAGCTAGATTTCCATTAAAATAAGTTGAATTTGGAGTTTCAGAAAATTGATCTTTAATTATTGAGATGTCTTTAAGTCTAATAATTCTCCCTTTTGCATCAGATTTAATTATTAAGTTAGATAACTCTTTTGCAAAATAAGACCTAGAATTAGCACGTATTAAATATTCTTCAGAATCTGTTTTTATAGTTCCACCTGTTGTAATTAAACTAGATTCATTAATAGCTTGTGAAACTTCAGTAAAAGATAAATTATAAGCTAAAAGACTGTTTTCATTAATAGCGATTTCTATTTCCTCCTCTGGGTAACCAGAAGTTTCAATTTGTGAAATACCATCAATACCTCTTAAATCATTTTCAATTTGCCTTCCAATTTGTTTTAATGTTAATAATGGTATTTTATCACCACTAACTGAAAAAGTAATCGTTGGTCTTGATGCTTCTCTTTTGGCTACAACCAATGGCTCCATTCCTACGGGAAATGATGGAACTCTATCTACTGCATTTTTAACTTCCAAAAGCATGAAGTCTATATCTTTCCCTTTTTCTATCTCAACATTAATATTTCCACTATTTTCTCTAGAAGTTGAGGTAACTCTATCTACACCATTTAGACCTTTTAGATTATCTTCTATCTTGAGAACTACCCCTTCCTCAATTTCCTGAGGAGAAGCACCAGGATAGGCAATATTTATATTTATATTCTTTGAATCTACAAGAGGAAAAAAAGATGATTTTAGATTGTAAGCTCCAGCTAAACCAAAGATTAGAAAGGTAATAACTACAATGTTTACTGCTACACTGTGTTTAATAAAATACGCAACAAGCTTTCTCATGGGGCTATCTTATAAGTTTTCTTTTTGAGATTGTAATGGTTTAACCATCATGCCGGCATAGGCTCCAGGAAAAGGATTCGTTAAAATTACTGTTCCGTCAGGGATATTTTTTAAAACAACTTTAGTTTCTGAGAAATAGGTTGGGGTTACCTTCATAACATCCAATAAATTATTTTTCACAATAAAAATTTTACTTTCATCTATCAATAAACTCCTATTAATTTCGATAGCATTTAATTCATTCTTTGCACTTAAATTTGCTTCCAAATACATCCCTTCTTTTAAATTGCTATGTTCTACTTCAATAAATACTGATATTGTTTGAGTAGTACTATTTACATTACCATTAATTCTAGATATTTTACCCACATATTTTTGGGTATGTTCAAGGTTATTTAACTCAACTTCTTTCCCGATTTCCAGTAAATTAACATAATTTTTTCCCAATGAAACTTCCATTTCGTATACAGTTGGGTCTATAAATTCACCTAGTTTTTGATTGTTTCGAATTAGAGTGCCTTCAGTGACAAGTGATTCTGTAAGTATACCTTTAAAAGGAGCTTTGATGGTATATTTAGAGAGTCTTTGTTCTAAATTTTTTACATTGTAATATGAAGAAATTATTCCTCTACCGGTGATGAAATATTTTTCTTTTTCAGAATTCATTTTAGGTAGTGTGGGAGTGGTTTTATCAAGATCAAAAGAGGTTAAGAAAGTTTTCCATTTTGGATAAACTTTTGGAAAATCTAGGCGAAGGTCTGCCATTATAGCAACAATAGAATTGTATAAATTACTTTTTGCAGATTGAACACTTGCATAATATTCTGAATCATTAATGGTAACAAAAGTTTCATTTTTTTGATACTTTTCGCCTGGTTTAAACAGTTTGGAGGCTGGTTTAAAAATACCTTGTACTTCAGAATATATTTCTACTCTTCTTTTTGCTATTAGGCTCCCGTTGGCAGGAATAATGATAGGAATAGTTGTGTTCTTAACCGTATCTATAAATACAGTTTTGATGACTTTTGTAGGTGCTTTTCTTGTATTGCTTTTACTGTTTATTATTATTTTTGACACATATACAGAGGCAATGATTAGGGCTAGTCCAATCAATCCAAGAATAATCTTTCTCATTTAAAATTTGGTTGGTTTGAGGCAAAAGTAACTTTATGCACCAAATTTTGATGTTAAATAAAACCTAAATTGATACCTAAATCAAGTAATTTAATTGCATGAAAATTTCTGTAAAAACATGTAAAACTATAGTGCTATAAAAAATAATTGAATATGCTTAAACGAGTTATTTCAATGCCTTGGCAGGTTTTTTTAAAAATTTCACCTCAATGCGTGAAAGTTTAAAGAAAAAATTTTTAGAATTTTGCAATCACAGTATAATAAATAAAAATTAAAGTATTTTAATTATATTTACTGAAACCTAAAAAATTAACTATAAAAAAAACTATAATTATGAAAAAAACACTACTCTTATTTTTTACTCTTTTTTCATTTGCCCTTTCTGCACAAACAACTCACAACCTTGGTTGGGCAAATGACGGAAGTAGTGATAATCAACAAATAACAATTGAGGTGGGCGATACAATTATATGGACTTGGGGTGCAGGAACACATAATTTAAGAGCTACTTCAGGAACAGAATCATTTGATAGTGGTTATTTTACAGGTGCAGGTAATACATTTACATATACTTTTAATCAAGTAGGATCTACCAATTATGTTTGTGATCCTCATGCAGGTAATATGAATGGAACGGTTACAGTTACCTCAACTGCTGGAATTACTAAAAACAACTTATTAAGTTTTGATATGTATCCGAATCCAGTATCAGATATGTTAACTGTTCAATTGCCAACAGGTACTGAAAAAGCAGAGGTAAGTATTATCGATTATACAGGAAGATTGGTGTCTTCAAAAACCATTTCATCTAATGATACTTCAATAGATGTTCAAAGTATTTCTAAGGGAATTTATATCATCAGAGTTGCCTCAAATGCCAAAATTGGAGTTCAAAGATTTATTAAAAAATAATATTCTAAAAACAAATTAAAAAACCGGTTGTGAAAACAAGCGGTTTTTTTTATCCCTTTTTTAAAGTTAATTTTGTAAAAAAATAGTCCCTTAACTAAAAAATATGAATTATATACTCTTTGATAGTGATGTGAGAAACTCATTACTTCCATTCACCTACACTAGACCTGTAGCAGATATTCGTATTGGAATTTTAACTATTCGTGAAAAATGGGAATTTTTTTTAGGCTTTACCACAACAACGATTACAGAAGAATATTTGGTAGATAAATATCCTATGGTAGAGTTAGATAAAAATATTGTAATTAATGCTTCTTTTCTGCCAACCAATAAATTGGTAAAAATGGTAAAGAAATTGTCAAGCAATCAAGCAATCTTTAAAGATGATCAAGTCATTGCCTTTTTTACAACTAATACTCAGGAAAATGTAGATTTTGATTCTTATGAACAAATTGAGTTTCTAGATGACCTTATACATATTAAACATACAATAGATATTTTTTCATTCAATGATAAAGCAATTCAATCGGATTTTGATTTAATTACCAAAGGAAGAGTATCAGAGCCAATACCAGAGAACGTTCAGGTAGTTAATAAAGATAATATTTTCATTGAAAAAGGAGCTAATATTACATTTTCCTCATTAAATGCTTCCAATGGACCTATATATATTGGAAAAGATTCAGAAATTATGGAAGGCTCTATGGTTAGAGGCCCTTTTGCTTTGTGTGAACATTCTATCCTAAAAATGGGTGCTAAAATATATGGGGCAACCACAGTTGGCCCCTACTGTAAAGTTGGAGGTGAAGTCAATAATTCAGTGTTGTTTGGGTATTCCAGTAAAGGTCATGAAGGGTTTTTAGGTAATTCAGTACTAGGTGAGTGGTGTAATATTGGGGCAGATTCCAATACTTCTAATTTAAAAAATAATTATGCAGAGGTAAAGTTATGGAATTATGAAAATGAAAGATTTACGAATACAGGACTGCAATTTTGTGGATTAATGATGGGAGATCATTCAAAATGTGGTATCAATACAATGTTCAATACAGGGACTGTAGTTGGAGTTAGTGCTAATATCTTTGGTGGTGGATTTCCTAGAAATTTTATTCCTTCTTTTAGTTGGGGAGGCGCAGCTGGTTTTACAACTTATCATATGAATAAAGTGATTGAGGTTGCCAAAGTAGTTATGAAAAGAAGAAAAATAGAATTATCTGAATTAGATAAAAATATATTACAGTATGTTTTTGATGAAACGTTTAAGTTTAGAGCAAAATAATTATTTTGACGTGGAATTATAAATTAATTTTAGAAATTAGTTAACCTACATACAAAAGAAACAACTTAATTCTCTCATCATCTTTCTTTACATATTTTTTAATCATATTGGCATAACAATTGATTTTATTTAATAGGATACAGGTATGTTACATTTGTAAAATACTAGTATTCAGATATTTAAAGATAATAAAAAAATTATATTGAATTTTTATTAGAGAATTCAATGTCATAATGACAGATAAAAGACCCATGAGTAAATCAAAAATAATTACGTTAGACAGTTTGTCTCTGTCAAATATTCTAAACGAAGACTCAGAATTAATACCATTAATGACTCCTGAGGATGAGGAAATTATCAATAAAGAGGATATTCCTGAAGTCTTACCTATTTTACCATTAAGAAATACAGTACTATTTCCAGGGGTTGTAATTCCTATTACCGCAGGTAGAGATAAATCCATTCAGTTGATCAATGATGCTAATAAAAGAGATAAAATAATTGGTGTTGTTGCTCAAAGAGATGAGGATGTAGAAAATCCAACCTCTGATGATATTTATAAAACTGGAGTAGTAGCTCAAATTTTACGTGTACTTAAGATGCCTGACGGAAATACAACCGTTATCATACAGGGTAAAAAACGTTTTGAAATAGACGAGATTATTCAGCAAGAACCTTACTTAAAAGCAAGAGTTAAAGAGTGTGCTGAAGATATAAATATTGACGATACAAAAGAGTTTAGTACTATTATTGATTCTGTTAAAGCTCAAGCTTTGGAGGTTATTAAAGAAAATCCAATGCTACCATCTGAAGCTTCATTTGCAATAAAAAATATTCAAAGTAATTCATTTTTAGTCAATTTTATCTCCTCAAACATGGAGTTAAGTGTAATGCAAAAGCAAGTTATTTTAGAAAAAGATAATTTAAAGGAGCGTGCATTATTAACCCTTAAGAATCTTAATAAAGAATTACAAAAATTAAAATTACGTAATGATATTCAATCTAAAACTCGTTCTGATCTTGATCAACAGCAAAGGGAATATTATCTAAATCAACAATTAAAAACAATTCAAGAGGAATTGGGAGGAGTCAATAATGACGCTGAGTTAGATGAAATGCGTACAAAATCTAAATCCAAGAAATGGACTAAAGAGGTCGGAGATACTTTTGACAAAGAATTAGCAAGACTCCGAAGAATGAACCCTCAAATGGCTGAATATGGTGTTCAACGAAATTATTTAGAGTTGATGCTAGAATTACCTTGGGGGGTGTTCTCTGATGATAAATTTAATTTAAAGGAGGCTCAAAAAATTTTAGATAGAGATCACTTTGGATTAGAAAAAGTAAAAGAACGTATTATTGAGCATTTGGCAGTTTTAAAGTTGAGAGGTGATATGAAATCTCCAATTATTTGTTTGTATGGTCCTCCTGGTGTTGGTAAAACATCGCTTGGAAAGTCTGTAGCAGAATCTTTAGGGCGAAAATACATTAGAATGTCTTTGGGAGGTTTGCGAGATGAAGCTGAAATTAGAGGCCATAGAAAAACATATATTGGTGCCATGCCAGGTCGCTTAATTCAAAATTTAAAAAAGGCAGGAACTTCTAATCCTGTTTTTGTATTAGATGAAATCGATAAGTTGGGTCAAAGTCATCAAGGAGATCCATCTTCAGCAATGTTAGAAGTTCTGGATCCTGAGCAAAATACTGCATTTTATGATAATTATTTAGAAGTTGGTTATGACTTATCTAAAGTCTTATTTATTGCAACTGCTAACAATTTGGGGCAAATTCCATGGGCACTCAGAGACAGAATGGAAATTATAAACGTTACTGGATATACTATTGAAGAAAAAATAGAAATAGCCAAAAGACATTTATTACCAAAACAAGTCAAAGAACATGGGTTGTCAACTGAGGAAATTAAAATAGGAAAAGTTCAACTCGAAAAAATTATAGAAGGGTATACAAGAGAATCTGGTGTGCGTGGTTTAGAAAAACAAATAGCTAAAGTTGTTCGTTTTGCTGCAAAGTCCATTGCATTAGAGGAAACATATAACACGACCATTTCCAATGATGATATTGTAAGTATTCTGGGAGCTCCTAAATTAGAGCGTGACAAATATGAAAATAATGAAGTTGCTGGAGTAGTTACTGGATTAGCCTGGACTAGTGTGGGTGGTGATATCTTATTCATAGAGTCTATATTGTCTAAGGGAAAAGGTACGCTAACTATTACCGGAAATTTAGGAAAGGTGATGAAAGAATCTGCAACTATAGCAATGGAATATATTAAAGCAAATGCTGATAATTTTGGAATAGAGTCAGCGCTAATTGAAAAGTATAATGTTCACATTCATGTGCCTGAGGGTGCAACACCCAAAGATGGACCAAGTGCTGGAATTACCATGTTAACTTCTTTGGTTTCAGTATTCACTCAAAGAAAGGTGAAAAATAAGTTAGCAATGACAGGTGAAATAACTTTACGAGGTAAAGTATTGCCAGTAGGAGGGATCAAAGAAAAAATTCTTGCAGCAAAAAGAGCTAATATTAGAGAAATTATATTGTGTAAAGAGAATGAAAAAGATATAATAGACATTAAAAAAAGCTATTTGAGAGGATTGAAATTTCATTACGTAACTGACATGAAAGAGGTTATTGATTTTGCCTTAATGAAGCAAAAAGTTAAGAATGCTAAGAAGTTAGTAAAATAAAAAAAGTCATTCCTAGAGTGACTTTTTTTATTTGAACTAAAGAAATGTCTTATGAAGTTAATAATTGATGATATAGTTCATAAGTATCCTCTACTGTATCATCAATGTGATATCTATTTTCCATACGCAGTTTTGCATTTATTCCCATTTGAATCCTCAATTCGTCATTATTCACTAAACTAGAGATTGCACTTCCAATAGCAAATGGATTTTTAATTGGAGTAATGATTCCAGATGTCTCATCAATTAATTCAGTACACCCTCCTGCATCTGTCATTATAATGGGTTTGCCTACAGACATAGCCTCACTAATAGCTCTTCCAAACCCTTCACTTAATGATGTTTGAACATAGATATCGCTTCCTTTAATTAAAGAAATAGCATCTGTTCTTAAACCAAGAATATGAATGTTGTTTCTCAAAGGGCTCTGGTTTTTGTATTTTTCTAAATCCCTATCTTTAGTAAACTTTCCAATAATTACATAGTGTACTTCTTTTTTTGTAGACAAGAATTTAGAAGATTTAATGAAGTCAGTAATTCTTTTATTTTTGGTGTTGGTTCCTGCTAAAGTAACCACTATAGCATTTTTTGGAATTCCAAGGGAGGAATAGTCAAAAGGGTCAATATTAGTAAACCAATTCGGGTTATAACCTTTATATATTTTGATTACCTTCTTCTTATTTTTTTTGAATAGTTGTTTTTTAACATGATTAAAAACATAAAGGCTATTACAAATTATTTTGTCAACTCTAGGGTTTAAGTAAGTTAGGTATGAGCTTAAATCATGCCAATATAGACTAGCAGATCCAAAATAGGTAATTAGTTTTACCTTTTCTTTTTTTACTGCAAGTACACAATTTCTCAGAGATTTACCATCTAAGACATGAAGGATATCTATGTTTTCATTAACAATAATATTTTTTACATCATGTATATAGTGCTTGTCAATGGGTGATTTTGGAAAAATATTGGAATTATTTATTTCCTTATTATCAAAAAAACTCTTGATTTTATCATCGTAAAAACCAATTACTTTAATGTTGATTCCTTTGTTCTTTAGTAAACAAATCATTTCAATTTGAGCTCTGTAAACACTAAAAGGACCTTTACAATTGATTGTTACTAATACATTCATTTATTGCAATTTTATCATTGGTAGGTTAAATCTTACAAGGATACTTATTGTTTAAATAATTTCTTTGATTGCTCCCAATATACATCCATTTCTGATAATGTCATTTCTGATAATTTTTTTCCTTCTTTTTTTACAGCTTTTTCTAAATATTGGAAGCGATTGATAAATTTTTTATTTGTTTTTTCGAGGGCATTTTCTGGATTTACACCTATAAATCGGGCAAAATTTATCAAAGAAAATAATACATCACCAAATTCTGATTCTATAGAATTATTAGACCCTTTTTTAATTTCTTCATTCAATTCAGATAGTTCCTCTTGAACTTTATTCCAAACTTGGTTGGGTTCTTCCCAATCAAAACCTACTCCAGATACTTTATCCTGAATTCTATTAGCTTTCACCATAGCAGGTAAACTTTTTGGCACTCCTTCTAAAACCGATTTTTTACCTTCTTTTAGTTTAAGTTTCTCCCAGTTTTCTTTTACTTCACTTTCATCTTTAACAACAATATCTCCATAAATGTGAGGATGTCTAGAGATTAATTTCTCAGAAATTGCGTTGGCTACATCTCCAATATCAAAGGCGTTTTTTTCTGAACTAATTTTAGCGTAAAAAACAAGATGAAGTAGAACATCACCAAGCTCATTTTTTATTTCATTTAGGTCATTTTCTAAAATAGCATCAGCAAGCTCATAAGTCTCTTCAATCGTTAAATGCCTTAGAGACTCTAAAGTTTGTTTTTTGTCCCAAGGACACTTCTCTCGAAGGTCATCCATAATGTCTAACAACCGATTAAATGCCGCTAGTTGCTGTTTTCTTGTATTCATTTATACGTTTTCGGAATTTTCTTCAGTGGTTTCAATCACAGAAAAATCTAAACCAGATTTTACTAATAAATTATACCATTGTATAACTTTTTTGATATTTGAGGTGTATACTCTCTCTTCATCGTATTCAGGTAATATTTCAGAAAAGTATGCCGTTAGTTTTTGTCCACTCTCTTTATGACTGATAGTTTCTTTACCTTCGGTTTTTTCATATATAGTTTTAAATATTGTTAGCAAAGACACTTCTTCTTCATAAGTATAAATAGCGATATTTTCTAATAAACTTACATTATTAGTAGAAGGAATTGGAAATCTTTTCTTGTCAACTAAAGACTCTACGATAAATCCAGTTTTTGTTTGAGAAATTGCATGAAATAATCCTGGTTTTCCAGCAACTGAAATAATTTTATTAAACTCCATAAATTTAAATTTTAATATTTGGGAAGCGCATTCTGTAGCTAGAAGAAATCTTTCCTAATGCTATTTTTTCTAGTTTCTTTTTTAATATTCTCTTTTTTAATGAAGAAAGTTTATCTGTAAATAAAATACCCTCAAGATGATCATATTCATGCTGAAAAACTCTCGCAGCTAACCCATTTAGTGTTTTTGAATGTTTTACAAAATTTTCATCGACATATTCAAAGCTAACTGTTTCTTGTCTAAGAACATCCTCTCTAATGTCAGGAATACTAAGACAACCTTCCGCAAATGCCCACTCATTTCCTTCCTCTTCAGTGATTGTAGGATTTATAAAAACTTCTTTAAAATCTTTTAATTGGTTTCTTTCTAGTTCAGAAATATCTTTATCTTCTGCAAAGGGAGTTGCATCTATGATGAAAATTCGTACAGACTTTCCTATTTGAGGTGCAGCAATACCAACACCATTTGCATTATACATGGTCTGTTTCATGTTAGCAATTAATTCTTTTAGATTAGGGTAATCTGGACCAATTTCTTTAGCGACTTTTCTTAATACGGGGTCTCCGTATGCTACAACAGGTAAAATCATAAAAGTTTATAAATTTTTGGCAAAAATACGAAGAAAGCAATATGTAGAAAACTTATTTGCTGTATAAATAAGATTGAAGAATAATGGTTGCGCTAATTTCATCAACTAAACCTTTATTTCTTCGCTGTTTTTTTTTCATTCCACTATCAATCATTGTTTGATGTGCAATTTTTGATGTAAACCGCTCGTCAATTCGTTTGACCGGTATTTTTGGTAATGATATTTTAAGTTGTTTTAAAAAATTAAGAATGTGCTTTTCACTTTCACTTTCTGTGTTGTTCATTTGTTTTGGTAATCCAACAATAAATAATTCAACCTGCTCTTTGTGGGTATAATCAATTAAAAATTTAATTAAATCCTCAGTTTTAACTGTTATTAAACCTGAAGCAATAATTTGTAGTTGATCCGTAACAGCAATTCCTGTTCTGACCTCTCCATAATCTATTGCTAAAATTCTTGACATAACTGTTAGTTTGATACAAAAATAGCGATTTTAAACATGATAATTTTTTTTGTTTAAAAAATGTATCTTCGCAATAAAGAGCTACATTGTGTGTTATATTTGTAACTTATTTTAACGAATAAATTTAATCGTATTTATATCATAAATTTAATGAAATTGTTACAAGAAATTATTGAGCAAGCTTGGGAGGACAGGTCACTTTTAAAACAGGAAAAAACCATAAATGCCATAAGAGAAGTTGTGAACTTGTTGGATGTTGGTAAACTCAGAGTAGCAGAGCCCATACAAAATGACTGGATAGTGAATGAATGGATAAAGAAGGCTGTAGTCCTATATTTTCCAATTCAAAAAATGGAAACCTTAGAGGCGGGTATATTTGAATATCACGATAAAATTCCATTAAAAAGAAATTTTGAATCTAGGGGAATAAGAGTAGTTCCAAATGCAGTAGCTAGACATGGTGCCTTCATAGCAACCGGAACTATTTTAATGCCTAGTTATGTCAATATTGGAGCTTATGTTGATCAAGGAACTATGGTAGACACTTGGGCTACTGTGGGAAGTTGTGCTCAGATTGGTAAAAATGTTCACTTATCTGGAGGTGTTGGAATAGGAGGGGTTTTAGAACCGCTTCAAGCCTCTCCTGTAATTATTGAAGATGGAGCTTTTATTGGTTCAAGATCTATAGTGGTAGAAGGAGTTAGAGTGTGTAAAGAAGCTGTATTAGGAGCTAATGTAGTATTAACAATGAGTACAAAAATTATTGATGTGACTGGCGATACACCAATAGAGATGAAAGGAATAGTTCCTGAAAGAAGTGTGGTAATACCTGGCAGTTATACAAAAAAATTTCCGGCAGGAGATTATCAAGTTCCATGTGCCTTAATCATTGGAAAAAGAAAAGAAAGCACCAATAAAAAAACCTCTTTAAACGATGCGCTACGCGAATATGATGTAGCGGTGTAAGAAAATGAAAATTACAGCAATCATACCAACATTAAATGAAGAAATTCATATTGAAGATTCTATAAAATCAGTTGATTTTGCAGACGAAATTATTGTGGTAGATTCATTTAGTGAGGATGCTACTGTTGAAATTGCAAAAAAACACAATGTAAAAATTATACAGCGTGTTTTTGATGACTTTTCTTCACAGAAAAATTTTGCTATTGATCATGCAAAGAATGATTGGATTTATATTTTAGATGCAGATGAAAGAGTTACACCAGAACTTAAAAAAGAAATTTTAAATATAGGCGAGAACTCAACTAAATATGTTGGATTTTATCTTAGGAGAAATTTTTATCTAGGGAAAAAACAAATTAAATATACGGGGTGTCAACGAGATAAAGTTATCCGTTTATTTCGTAAAAGCAAATGTAGATATAATGGTCTTAAAGTTCATGAAACTATAAAAACAGATGGACCTCTTGGATTTTTTAAAAATAGAGTAGATCATTATTCCTATAGAGATTTTGATCATTACATGACTAAGCAAAAATTATATGCTCAAATTCAAGCTCAACAATTGCATGAAAGAGGAAAGAAGGTAAGGCTATTTCATTTATTTGTAAAACCATTAGTTACTTTCATTATTCATTTTATTATTCGATTAGGTTTTTTAGATGGTTATGCAGGGTACTTAATTTCAAAAATTAGAGCATACAGAGTACTCGATAGGTATATGAACCTATGGTATTTGAATAATAAAAAAAACAATTCTAACACCATCACATGAAAATTATAATACTTGCTGCTGGTATAGGTTCCCGATTAGGGAATCCATTTCCTAAACCTCTTACACCTTTGAAAGATGGAAGAAGTATTATGCAGCGACAAATTGACAATATCACAACCTATTTTGACATCAATGATATTACTACTGTTGTAGGCTTTAAAAAGAATTTAATTATGGAGCAATTCCCTGAGGTAAATTATGTCTACAATCCATTTTTTGATAGAACTAATACCTCAAAAAGTTTGTTGCGAGCATTAAAAAAACACCGAGGTAATTCTATTTTGTGGTTTAACGGAGACGTAGTATTTGACCATCAGTTATTATCATTGTTATTAGATGATATAAAAAATAATCAATCATTTATTTCTGTTAATACTCAGAGTGTTTCAGATGAAGAGGTAAAGTATACGCTTAAAGATGGATTTGTTGAATATCTTTCAAAGGTGTTAAAAAATGGGCTTGGAGAGGCAGTTGGAATTAATTTTATTTCCTCAAATGATCTAGATGTTTTTATTAATCAGCTTGAAAAATGTGGTGATAATGATTATTTTGAAAAGGGTTTAGAAACTGCAATTGCTGAAGATCATTTGAAATTGAAAGTAATAGATATTTCTGAATACAATTGTATAGAGGTAGATTTTAAAGAAGATTTAAAGAACGCTAATGAAATAGTATAATTGACAAATTATGAAGACTATTTTATTTTGTATGAATCCCTATTCTTTTGGAATTTTAGAGCCTATTGTGGATATTCTTAAAGAAAAAAATTATGAATACATCTGGTTTGTTAGATCAGCAATATTAGATAAGTTCCCTTACCAAGATCAAAGATTTACATCTAATATTAAAGATTTAGTTCATTTTAACAGTGATGCTATTTTTGTTCCAGGAAACGAAGTTCCACATTACCTTAGAGGTGTAAAAACTCAAGTTTTTCATGGTTTAGCTGGTGAAAAAAAAGGACATTTTAGAATTCGTAATTATTTTGATTTATATTTAACTCAGGGCCCTTATTTTACAAGACGGTTTTGTAAGGCTGCAGCTAAATTTAAAGATTTTGAGGTAGTTGAGACCGGGTGGCCAAAACTTGATATTTATGGAAAAGAACTTCATAAATATGATTCAGATAAATCCTCCCTACTCAGCGCTACAAAAACAAAAAAAATAATTCTTTATGCTCCTACATTTTCACCTTCATTAACAAGTGCTGCGCATCTATTATCTCAGATAGAGGAGCTGGCACTTGAAAAAGACTATCTTATAGTGATTAAATTTCATGATCTGATGGCTAAAGATTTAATTAAATCTTATAAGGAATTATCAATGCGTTACGAAAATATTTTATTTATTGAAGAACGCAATATCATTAAGTATTTATTAATTGCTGATTTAATGATTAGTGATACCTCCTCTGTCGTTTATGAATTTCTTCTTTTAGATAAACCTGTACTTACTTTTAGAAATAATTCTCGTATTATAAATTGGGATAATTTAGATTTGTATGCTGGCCTAGTAAAGAGCGTTGCTAAAAACTTATCAGAAGACCCTTTTAAAGAACAACGCTTAAAAATTTTAAAAGAATACCATCCCTATACCGATGGAAATTCTGCAAATCGAATGGTCGATGCTGTGGAAGAGTATATCAAAAAGAATGGTGTTCCAGAAAAAAGATTAATTTCATGGTTCCGCAGATATAAAATAAATAAAATATTTAGAAAAATTTAATGAAAAAAATGATCTCAGATCAATCAATTGAAGCTCTGCATAAAAAGCAGATTATTCTATACCCAACAGATACAGTATGGGGTTTGGGATGTGATGCAACAGATGTTGATGCCGTAGACAAAATTTTTAAATTAAAAAATAGAGTAGAAAGTAAAAGTTTAGTGGTGTTGGTAAGTTCAATTGAGATGTTAGGCTCCTATGTGGATAAAGTTCCTCAAAAAGCTATTGATATAATTGCTTCAACTAAGCAACCTACAACCATCATATACAACAATCCAAAAGGCCTAGCGTCTAATGCCATAGCCTCAGACAATACTATAGCAATAAGAATTCCCTCACATCACTATTGTCTTGATCTTATCAATAAATTTGGAAAACCAATTATTTCAACTTCTGCCAATATAAGTGGAGAACCTACACCAAAATCATTTTCAGAAATAAGCCAACCTATTTTGGAGGGCGTAGATTATGTAGTAAATTTGGAGCAGGAAAAAATTACTAATAAATCTTCAACAATTTTAAAATTACTTGGAGATGATATTGAAGTAATAAGAGCTTAATTCATGCAGAATCAAAACTACAAAGAAGCTATTAATAATGATATCTTCTCCATCATAACTAAAGCTTCTGAGTTATTAGGAGTTAAAAGTTATGTTATTGGAGGATTTGTGCGTGATTATATCTTACAAAAAGGGGCACCTAAAGACATTGATATTGTCACCGTTGGAAATGGTATAACCTTGGCGAAAAAAGTGGCTTCTTTATTACCAAATACACCAAAAGTTCAAGTATTTAAAACCTATGGTACAGCCATGTTGATCTATAAAGATATGGAGCTTGAATTTGTGGGGGCTAGAAAAGAATCTTATACTGAAGATAGTAGAAATCCAGAGGTTTCTTCAGGAACTTTGGAAGACGATCAAAAAAGAAGAGATTTTACCATCAATGCCTTAGCAATAAGTTTGCATAAAGATGATTATGGAACCTTGTTAGATCCATTTGATGGTTTAAAAGATTTAGAAAAAGGAATTATTAAGACACCTTTAAATCCTGATATTACCTATTCTGATGATCCGCTTCGTATGATGCGTGCCATTAGATTTGCCACTCAATTAAATTTTGAAATTGAGAAAAACTCAATTTTAGCGATCACTAAGAATGCATCTCGTTTAGCCATTATTACAAAGGAGCGGATCGTTGTAGAATTGAATAAAATAATTGACGCAACAAGACCTTCTACAGGCTTTTTATTATTAGAAAAAACAAATTTATTAGAATTGATTCTTCCAGAACTTATTGCTTTAAAAGGAGTTGAAGAGGTTGAGGGTCAGAAACACAAAGATAATTTCTATCATACCCTAGAAGTCGTTGATAATATTTCAAAAACTACAAAAGATACTTGGTTAAGATGGGCTGCTTTACTTCATGATATTGGAAAAGCACCAACCAAAAGATTTGATAAAAAAGTAGGATGGACTTTTCATGCACATGAGTTTGTGGGTTCTAAAATGGTCTATAAGTTGTTTAAACGCTTAAAAATGCCATTAAACTCAAAAATGAAATTTGTTCAAAAACTAGTGTTATTAAGTTCTAGACCTATTGTTTTAGCGACAGAAGTTACAGATTCTGCTGTTAGAAGATTAATTTTTGATGCAGGTGATGATATAGATGCATTAATGACATTATGTGAGGCAGATATCACTACAAAGAATCCAAAAAAATTTGAACGCTATCACAATAACTTTCAAAATGTTCGTGAAAAAATAAAAGAAGTTGAAGAAAGAGATCATATTCGAAATTTCCAACCTCCAATAAGTGGTGAGGAAATTATGAAAACTTTTAACTTACAACCTTGCCGTGAAATTGGTCAGTTAAAAGAGGCTATTAAAGAGGCTATACTAGAGGGTGAAATTCCTAATAATCACAAGGCATCTTATGATTTTATGCTACAAAAAGGGGAGGAGTTTGGTTTAAAAATAGGGTAATCTATTCCTGAAATAACCTGTCAATTTTTTTAGAACAGTTTTCCCAAGAGTGCACTAAAGCAGTTTTTCTCACATCTATGGTTTTTTTGTCTGCCAATTTAATAAGTCTCATTACTTCATGATAATCTGCATCAACATCAAATAAAAAACCATTGTACCCATCTGAAATTACATCAGGACAAAATCCTGTTTTTGAAGCTATAGGAAAACAATTAGACAACATGGCCTCTAATACAGGAACTGGCCCTCCTTCTAATGTAGATGGAGAAATAAATATATCTATTTTAGTGTATAAATCAGGATAGGTTTCGTAAGGTTCATTGTTGTAATAGATAAAGTTTGTCATTTTTTTCATTTCTTCATACTTTTCATACTTCTCCCAATACCTACCAATTAGATAAAATTTTCTTTCAGGCATATTTTTAACTAACTGGTATACCATTTCTGGGTTTTTACGTTCTCCAAATGCACTACAAAAACCAACAGCTCCTGTTTTTCGTTCATGTGCGTAAAAGAAATTAGGGTCTGAAGCAATATGAATTAGCGCAGTTTTATGAGCATTTAATCCGGCAGCAGTTAGCTCTTTTTGTACTTTAGAATTTAAACATATTACCTTATCTGCTTTATTTAAGCACCAAATTACATGACTTTCTGAAAAAGAAAAGGTCCAGTTTGGATGTGTAAACATCACAATATTTTTTTTATTTAAAATTTTAGGGTTGTGACGCATAGCTCTATAGAAGTATTGATGAAATACAAAAAAATATCCATCAGAATCTGGTAAGTCTCGAAGTCTATTATGAAAATAGGTGTTGCTATGTAAACCAGAGAATTTTGCAAGACGTCTCACCTTTGCACCAAATATCCAATCTTTATCAGCCTCTCTTGCTACGTAGGTAATTGAAGAAAAAATACTGTTTTTATGTTTTTTTAGAAACTTAGAATGAAGAACAGCAATCAAATATTTCCATTTGAATAACAGTGAAAAAATGATTTTTTCTAAAAGCATCATTGTAGCGTTTGCATAGTTACTAACTTAAAGTAATCCCCTTTTTTAGCCAATAATTCTTCATGTTTTCCTTGCTCAATAATAACACCTTTTTTCAATACAACAATATTATCAGCATTTTGAATGGTAGACAATCTATGAGCAATAACTAATGATGTTCTATTTTTCATCATTTTTTCTAATGCAGTTTGAACCAATTGTTCAGATTCTGTATCTAACGCAGAGGTTGCCTCATCTAAAATCATAATTGGAGGGTTTTTTAAAACAGCTCTGGCAATTGATAAACGTTGTTTTTGACCTCCAGATAATTTATTTCCTCCATCCCCAATATTAGTTTCGTATTGCTCAGCTAGTTCTTTTATAAATTCATGAGCATTGGCTATTTCGGAGGCATTTCTAATTTCTTTTGCCGTAGCTTCCTGTTTTCCTAGTTTAATATTTTCTGATACAGTATCATTAAACAAAATAGAATCTTGGGTTACGATACCCATCAAACCTAATAATGATTTTTTAGATATATTTTTCACGTCATTTCCATCTATGGAAATACTTCCTTCATTTACATCATAAAAACGAGTTACCAAATTTGCCAAAGTAGATTTTCCACTACCAGATTGCCCTACTAGGGCAACTGAAGTTCCTTTGGGAACTTTTAGAGAAAAATCTTTTAATACATAGTCATCCTCATATTTGAATGACACATTTTTAAATTCAATTTCAGAATTAAAATCTTCTTTATGAATAGCACTTGGACTGTCTTTAAGGATATCCTCTGTTTCTAAAATTGATAAAATTCTTTCTGCAGCAGCATTTCCTTTTTTAATGGTAAAACTAGCCTTTGAAATAGATTTAGCAGGAGTTATGATATTGTAAGCAAAGCCCAAAAAAGGTATGAATGCTGAAGGAGGAATCGATTTTTCAATTAAAACTAATGAACCACCATACCAAATTAGTACACAAAAAACTAGAATTCCTAAAATTTCACTCACTGGAGCCGCAAGCTGAGTTCTTGTAAGAAGCTTATTCATTAATTTTTCAAAACGTAGGGTAGAGTTTTTAAACTTAGCACCAAAAACATCCTCTGCATTAAATCCTTTAATTACTCTCAATCCGGTCAATGTTTCCTCCAATAATGATAAGAAATACCCCTGTTCTCTTTGAGTTTTATCAGAAGTTTTTTTCAGATTTTTTCCCAAAATATTGATTATAAACCCAGCTATGGGAACAAAAACAAAAATAAAAATGGTTAGTTTAACACTTATAGCAAGCATAGAGATAATGGTAACAATAATCATAATCGGATCTCTAAAGATTAGCTCTAGTATAGACAAAAAAGAATAATGTACTTCAATGACATCTGGTCCAATTCTAGCCATGATATCCCCTTTCTTTTTTTCTGAAAAGTAAGAAATGGGTAAAGAAATCGTTTTCTGGTATAAATCGTTTCGAATATCCTTTAAAACTCCATTCTTTAAAAAAGTAATGGCATAGAATCCGAGGTAACTAAAAATATTTTTTAAGATGATAACAACCAGTATTAATGCGATAACAATCAGCAATTTCTTTTCTTGGTCATCACCTACCTTACTCATCATGAAAAAACTAAAATAGTCATTCATATACTCTCCTAGTGATGTAAAGCCTGTGTAGACAGGTTCAGCAATTTTTTTATCTTGATCCTCTCCAAATATAACTTGTAAAAGAGGCATTAAAACATAAAAAGATAGCGCCGAGAAAATGGCATAAAAAATATTGAATATGATGTTTAAAACCGCATATAGTTTATAAGGTTTGGCATATCGTAATATTTTTTTAAAATAGATCATTAAATAGCCATTTCAGTTATTATTCTATCAATTTTTTTGTCTAATTCTTGCTCTTTTGCTTTTGCATTTTCAATAGTATCAAGTTGAGATTGTACACTAAAGTAAAATTTAATTTTAGGTTCTGTACCACTTGGTCTGGCCGCTACTTTGGTTCCATCTTCTGTATGATAAATTAATACGTTAGATTTTGGTAGATGTATATTCTTCTCTTCTCCAGTGATCATATTTTTTTCAGTAGATGCATCATAGTCATTCACAAATGTTACTTTAGATCCATCTATATGAGTTAGAGGGTTTTTGCGTAAATCAATCATTATTTTTTTGATTTGTGCTGCTCCATCCATACCTTTTTTTGTAAAAGAAACTAGTCTTTCTTTGTAAAAGCTATGTTTTGTGTATAGTTTTAGTAGCGTTTCGTAAAAAGAACTTCCATTTGATTTTGCAGCTGCTGCAATTTCACAGGCTAGTAGTGCAGAGGTTACAGCATCTTTATCTCTTACAAAATCTCCAACCATATATCCAAAACTTTCCTCTCCACCTCCAATAAAATCTAATTCTGGAAAATCCTTAATCATTTTTGCGATCCATTTGAAACCGGTAAGTCCAATTTTAGTTTCAACACCATAGCTAGTAGCAATATCGTTTACCATTGAGGTAGAGACTATTGTAGAGCCAACAAATTGCTTTCCATTTAATTTTCCTTGCTGTTGCCATTGTTTCATTAAGAAATCTGTCATTACTACCATGGCTTGATTTCCATTCAGTAATTTAATTTTTCCTTCAGAATCTCTAACAGCAATTCCAATTCTGTCACTATCGGGGTCTGTTCCCAAAACAATATCTGCTCCAATTTTTTCAGCTAGAGCTGTCGCCATTTCTAAGGCCTCAGGCTCTTCTGGATTGGGTGATTTTACTGTTGGGAAATCTCCATTAGGTATTTCTTGTTCTTTGATACTATGAACTTGAGAATAGCCAGCTCTTTTTAAAACCTCTGGAATTAATTTAATGGAGGTTCCGTGTAATGATGTAAAAACAATTTTTAAATCTTCTCTTCCCTCAATGTCAAATGTTCCATTTTTTATAGAAGCCTTCCAAAAAGCTTCATCAACTTCAGCGCCAATTTCAGTGATTAATTCTGGTTTAGCATTAAAATTAATATCCGAAAAATCTAATGAATTTACTTCATCTATAATACTTTTATCTTGAGGAGGAACTATTTGACCACCATCTGTCCAGTACACTTTATAGCCGTTGTATTCTGGTGGGTTATGGGAAGCTGTTAATACAATACCGGCATGACAGTTTAACTCATTTACAGCAAAGGAAAGCTCAGGAGTTGGACGTAAATCTTCAAAAAGAACTACATGGATATCATTAGCAGATAATACTTCAGCAACCAACCTAGAAAATGTATCACTGTTATGTCTACAATCATATGCAATGGCTACTTTTAGTTTTTGATCTGTGTAAGAGTTTTTGAGATAGTTACACAAGCCTTGAGTCGCTTTTCCTAGGGTATATTTATTTATTCTGTTAGTACCAGCACCCATCATTCCGCGCATACCGCCAGTACCAAATTCAAGATCTTTATAAAATCTATCAGTTAAATCATCAGAATTTTCTGCGATAAGTTCTTGTATTTCATTTTGAGTTTCACTATCAAATGTATCTGATAGCCATAATGTAGCTTTTTCTTTAATATTTTTCATTGCTTTTAAATCCAATATTTATGGAGTTAGTAATTTAATTTCTCTTTGATTGTGTAATAGTCGCCTGCCTCTTTTGTTTTTAAAATAAGTTCTCCAATAAAGCCAGCCAAAAAAAGTTGAGTACCTAATATCATACTTACCATTGAGATATAGAACCAAGGATTGTCTGTAATCAAAATAGCTTTCATGCCTTGTGATATTTTGTAAAGTTTAGAAACGCCTAAATATCCTGCAGAGAAAAAGCCAAAGATAAACATAAGTGTTCCCCATAATCCAAAGAAATGCATAGGTCTTTTGCCAAATTTTGACAAAAAAGAAATGGTAATAAGATCTAAAAATCCATTAATAAATCTACTCATGCCAAATTTTGTTTCTCCGTACTTTCTTGCTTGGTGTTGAACAATTTTTTCACCAATATTTAAGAACCCTTTATTTTTTGCTAAAACGGGTATATATCGATGCATTTCACCCCGTACCTTAACGGTTTTGACAACAATATTTTTATAAGCTTTTAAACCACAATTGAAATCGTGTAAATCTAAACCTGATGTTTTTCTTGCTGCCCAATTGAATAACTTTGAGGGAATGTTTTTTGCAATAACATTGTCATATCTTTTCTTTTTCCAACCAGATACTAAATCAAACTTTTTTTCTGTAATTAGTTTATATAATTCAGGAATTTCGTCTGGGCTGTCTTGTAAATCAGCATCCATGGTAATCACTACGTTTCCAGTTGCAATTTGAAAACCAGCGTGTAAAGCTTGTGATTTTCCAAAGTTTTTTTGAAAACGAATGCCTTTTACACTACTTGTTTTTTGTGAAATTTCCTCTATGACTTGCCATGATGCGTCTGTACTGCCATCATCTATAAAGATCACTTCATATAAAAACCGATTGGACTGCATCGTTGATGCAATCCAATCAAATAGTTCTTTTAAAGATTCTTCTTCGTTAAATAAAGGTATGACAACAGAAATGTCCATTAATAATTATTTATGATGCAAAGTTAAACTATTCTTTACACTAAAAATAATTTCTAGTACTGGTCTTCTTCTGTTCTTTTCATAATGGCTCCTGCTATAGCAGAAATGATAAAACCAAAGAATGCAGCAGCCACCATACCAATTGCAGAGGTAATGGCTGGACTAGAAAATGTTTCCATCATTGATTTTGCAGCTTCTATCTGTTCAGATGTCATGTTAGCCTCTTCCCAGGCCATTACTTGTTTTTCCATCATAAGATTCATGAATTCAGGTTCAATAAAGTTCATAAAAATTAAATTATAAACTACCCCAATTAAAGCACTTATAATTGAAATCCCAACACCAATCTTAACTGATTGCCCCCATGATATGATGTTGTTGTTTACAGATTTAAAATTTTTGATCCCTAAAACTATTACAACTACCATAGCCACAAAACCTAATGTACCAACTCTCCAATCTTGATCTAAATGTATGCCTATTGCATAGGCCATTAAATTAATTAATATAGAGGTTAGCCCCAAAACAAGGCCATAATTGAGCATAGTACTTTTGCTTGAAATATTATTATCCATAATTATTTGGTTTTTATTAATTCTTAATGATTTTTTTGTAAATATATAATTTTAATAGATGCTAATGATATCCATAACATTACTAAAACAACATATTAGTAACTAATTGTTTAATAATGTTACATTAAAAAAGGAGAAAGTTTCATTTGTTTAAATGAAAATTGGTTGTAGATTTGCTCCGGCAAGTCCTACACAACTAGCTCCCTCGGAATCTCCCAGGGCGGGAACGCAGCAAGAGTACTTGGTTGTAGCAGTGTGATGTAGGTAGCTTGCCTTTTTTTATGCTTTAAATTTTCTTTTTCCATTCCTATCTCAATCAGGTCATCATTCTAATTTCTAAATATTCATTCTAGAAAGTATTCATAAGTCTGTTAATATCTAGCCATTAAAATCTGAGGTTTACATTCTTTCTTTTTAGATATTTGTTTTTAATTAATCTTTTTCATTTTATATGTCTAAAGTAGTTTTAATCACAGGAGCTTCCTCAGGTATTGGAAAATCTACAGCTAAATTCCTTTCAAGCAAAGGGTTTAAAGTGTACGGAACTGGAAGAAATCCTAAAATTATTAAAAACGTTGAATATTCATTAATTCCTTTGGATGTTACAAAATCTGATACGATTTCTACAGCTATAAATTTAATATTAGAAAAAGAAGGTCGTTTAGATGTCCTTGTAAATAATGCTGGAATGGGAATAACCGGTCCAATTGAAGATACTCCTACAAATGAAATGAGAAAAGTTTTTGAAACTAATTTTTTTGGAGCCATAGACATGATGAAGGCAGTATTGCCTCAGATGCGAAAACAACAATCGGGTACTATTATTAACGTTACTTCTATTGCTGGATACATGGGTTTGCCCTTTAGAGGTGTTTATTCTGCAACAAAAGGAGCCTTAGATCTTGTATCCGAGGCTATTAGAATGGAAGTTAAAGAATTTGGAATTCAAGTAGTAACGATTGCCCCTGGTGATGTGGCTACCAATATAGCTGCAGGAAGATACCATACACCAGTCTTTGAGACTTCAGCCTACAAAGAAAAGTATCAGATGAATCTTGACTTAATGGATTTACATGTAGATACTGGGATGGATCCAATTAAAATGGCTGAAAAAATAGACGAGATCATAAATTTAAAAAAACCAAATGTGCACTATAAAGTTGGTGCATTTATGGAGAAATTCTCGACGCTTTTAAAGAAAGTGTTACCAAGTAAACGATACGAAAAACTATTAATGAATCATTATAAATTATAACCTACAATCAAATTAATCAAATGAAATTTTTTATTGACACAGCCAATTTAGAACAAATCAAAGAAGCCCAAGCTCTTGGAATATTAGATGGGGTCACTACAAATCCTTCTTTAATGGCAAAAGAGGGAATCACAGGTGAGGCAAATATTATTAATCATTATAAAGCAATATGTGAGGAGGTTGATGGACATGTTTCAGCTGAAGTAATCTCTACTGATTTTGAAGGTATGGTTAGAGAGGGAGAGGCTTTAGCCGCACTAAATCCACAAATTGTGGTTAAGTTACCTATGATTGCTGATGGTGTTAAAGCTTGTAAATATTTTTCAGACAAAGGAATCAAAACAAATGTTACTCTAGTTTTTTCAGCTGGTCAAGCTTTATTAGCAGCAAAAGCTGGTGCTACATATGTATCTCCATTTATTGGGCGCTTAGATGATATTTCTACTGATGGATTGAATTTGATTTCTGAGATTCGATTAATTTATGATAATTATATGTATGACACACAAATATTGGCTGCATCCGTAAGACATACGATGCACATTATAGATTGCGCTAAAATAGGTGCAGATGTGATGACGGGTCCTTTAAGTGCAATTACAGGCTTATTAAAACATCCATTAACCGATATTGGTTTGGCCAAGTTTTTAGCAGATTACAAAAAAGGAAATTAAGATTTTTATTCTGGTATAATAATTAAAATCAGGGAATAAAGAAGTTGTTTGCCTCTTTATTTCTTGATTTTTTTATTTTAACAATTAAATCATAGATAAAGGCAGTAACTTTGTAATAAGAAATTGATTAATTTTTTAACCAATAATGTATCCGAAGAAAGAATTAGCTCAAACTATTATTGCTGCATGTCGCCAATTTGAAATACAAACTGTAGTTATTTCACCTGGATCAAGAAACGCTCCGCTAACTATTGGTTTTTCTAATGATAAAGATTTTGAAACGCTTAGTATCGTAGATGAGAGATGTGCTGCTTTTTTTGCATTAGGTATTGCTCAACAAAACCAAACACCTGTAGCATTAGTCTGCACATCAGGTTCAGCTTTGTTGAATTATTATCCTGCAGTTGCTGAAGCATATTACAGTCAGATTCCTTTGGTGGTCATTTCTGCAGATAGACCTTCTCGTTTCATTGATATTGGTGACGGGCAAACCATTCGCCAAGAAAATGTCTTTAAGAATCATATCCTTTTCAGTGCAAACTTGAAAGAAGATGATTTTCATACTAATGGGGAAAAATTATCAAAAGCTTTTTCATTACTCCACAGCGTCAAAGGCCCTATTCATATCAATGCCCCTTTTGATGAACCTTTGTATGAAACAGTTCCAAAAATGAATGATTTTTCATTTAAAGTAGAAAAATCAGAAACCGAAACTAATATTGATTACAATAATTTAGCTCAACTTTGGAATAGTGCGAGTAAGAAAATGATTTTAGTTGGAGTTCATTATCCAGATACAGCATTAGAACTATTGTTAGATAAAGTAGCCGATGATCCCTCTGTTCTGGTATTGACAGAGACTACATCTAATCTGAACAATAAAAGGTTTATCAATTCCATAGATAATCTAATTTTTAATTTGACTAAGCATGAATTTTTATCACTTCAACCAGAGATCCTGCTTACATTTGGAGGGTTGATTGTCTCTAAAAAAATAAAAAAGTTTTTACGAGATTATCCTCCAACTGAACATTGGCACGTCAATGAATTAAGAGCTTTTGATACCTATCATGTTTTAAGTAAGCACATAAAAACTGACAGCAATTCTTTTTTTAATCATTTTCATAAACTTGTAAACTATAATAATGCTAGTACTTATGAATCTTCATGGACCAAGTATAAAAAATTAATTAGAGAAAAACATGATCATTATATCAGAACTGCACCCTATTCAGATCTAAAAGTATTTGATTTGATTTTAAAAGCTATTCCGGATTATTCTGAAGTACAGTTTAGTAATAGTGCTATTATTCGTTATTCTCAATTATTTGAAATGAATTCAACAATCACTGTTTTTTGTAATAGAGGAACTAGTGGAATAGATGGAAGCACAAGTACGGCCATTGGTGCTGCTTTTGCAACTCAAAAACCCACTACATTAGTTACAGGCGATTTAAGTTTTTTTTACGATAGTAATGCACTTTGGAACAGTTATATTCCAACAGATTTTAGAATTATAATTATAAATAATTCTGGAGGTGGAATTTTTAAAATTATACCTGGACCAAAGAAATCTTCTGCCTTAGAATATTTTGAGACTCCACATTGTTTAACAGCAGAACATTTATGTACTATGTTTGGGTTTGATTACTATGTAGCTCATAATTTAAAGTCACTAGAACAAGAATTACTTAATTTTTACCATAAAACTAATAAGCCAAAAATTCTAGAGATCTTTACGCCAAGTGATCAAAATGATGTAGTTTTAAAAGCGTATATAAATAACTTAAAATAAAAATGATAGCGTTGGAAATAGGACAAAAAGTTGCTATAACTATTGGTAAGGAAACATCACTAGGTTTTATTGTTTTAATTGAAGAATCTCTTGAGGGCTTGATATATAAGAATGAGGTATTCATAGATCTAGAGGAGGGAATCACTACAGTTGGATATATAAAAAATATTAGAGAAGATCATAAAATTGATGTTTCTCTAAGACCGATAGGTTACAGACATACAATTGAAGATGATAAAGCTAAAATATTACACCAGTTAATTCAAAAAAATGGTGTATTACAGCTAACTGATAAAAGCTCCCCTGAGTCTATAAAATTTCACTTACAAATGAGTAAAAAAGCTTTTAAAAGAGCTGTTGGAGCCTTATATAAAGAAAAGAAAATTCTTCTTCATCAAGATAAAATAGAAAAAGTTTAATTCGTTTTATTCATCAAGCGTTCTACATTTTGATAAAATAAATCGGCATTTGGATCTCTTGGATTCATTTTTCCATATCCTAGTCGATATTGTTGAAGGGCACGTTTAAAATCTTTTCCAGATTCGTAATATTTTCCTAAGTAGTAATGACCCATTTCTGAGGTCGGAAAAAGTTTTAAAATCATTTTACCAAAATCATCTAAGTAATCCCCTCCCTCTTTGTCTAAGATGATATCTTCAATAGCAAAGACATCAGCTTTTCTAATTCCTAGGTTAGTGCCAAATAAAAATTCAATATCTAAATATTTAATTTCTAGGTAAGAGATGGCTTCAGGAGGACTTAAATTTTTAACTTTTTCATTGTATTCTGTTTTTGTGATCCCTGAGTAAATTTCAAAAACCTTAGCAAATGCTCTAAATATTCCCTCTCCAATAGCAGAGGAGGAACTAGGTGAACTCTTTAGTTCATCAAAAACTACATTAAAATTATCTATTTCATATGATTTTATAAACTCACCGAAGTTTTTAATTTTTTCCTTCTTTTTGTCATTACTAAACGGATTACTAGAAAGATAAAAGTAGAAAGTGTTGTCTTCAGAACTTAATTCCTCTAGCGTGTAAGATTCAATTTGATTTTTGATGGTATTTGACAATGTTGGATTTAAACATATATAGGCGTTGAAAATAGAATATTCTTCTTTAAGAAAATGAGTAATGTAGTTAGCGGTTAAACTTTCTCCAACAATCGTTAAAAAAGGGGAGGTTTTGTATGATGCTTCTAAGTAAGGTATCATCTCATCTCTAATAAACCGGTAAAAATTCTCCGAATTATTATCTAGGTTACCATTAATCATATCATAACCAGCATCTTTATTTCGTGACTCTTTCATGTCTATACCCACAATAATTTGTTCAGGAGCTTGATCTAATTCGGCATAGTAATTAGAGGCACCTACATACAAATCGAACAATTTGTGACCATCCAATACTATGGCTAAAGGAAAATTTGAAATGGAATCTTTATCATAATTTTTGGGAAGATAAATGCTAAGATTTCTTGTATCATTTAATACCTCAGAATTGTATTTTTTAAAAATTGTTTTTTGACCAAAAGTCAATGAAATTGAAAAAAATATTAAAAGTGAAGTGAGTGTTCTCATGAATAAGGAGATTTTTTGTTAAAGATATATGTTTTAAAAAAATAAGAACATATAAATTGATACAATGTTGCTTTTGTCAATTAGGAATGTTTTATTTTTACAAAATCAAGAAGTTTTTACTTTTAGAACGATAAAAATCTACAAATATGATTAAGCCTTCATGGAATACAGCAAAAATTTACGAGGATATTACGTATCAAAAATCAAATGGTGTAGCCAGAATTGCATTTAACAGACCTGATGTTAGAAATGCTTTTCGTCCAAAAACAACGAGTGAATTATATGATGCATTTTATGATGCTGGTGAAGATACTTCAATAGGAGTTGTTTTATTGTCAGCTGAAGGCCCCTCTTCAAAAGATGGTGTTTACTCATTTTGTTCTGGTGGTGATCAAAAAGCTAGAGGCCATCAAGGATATGTAGGAGATGATGGATATCATAGATTAAATATTTTAGAAGTTCAACGCTTAATTAGGTTTATGCCCAAAGCTGTAATTGCTGTTGTTCCGGGTTGGGCTGTAGGGGGAGGACATAGTTTACATGTAGTTTGTGATCTCACATTAGCTTCTAAAGAACATGCTATTTTTAAACAAACTGATGCAGATGTTACCTCTTTTGATGGTGGTTATGGATCTGCATACTTAGCAAAGATGGTAGGGCAAAAAAAAGCTAGAGAAATATTCTTTTTAGGTAGAAATTATTCTGCTCAAGAGGCTTATGAGATGGGAATGGTAAATGCCGTAATTCCTCATGAGGACCTAGAAAATACAGCGTATAAATGGGCACAAGAAATATTAGAAAAATCTCCAACTTCAATTAAAATGTTAAAATTTGCAATGAACTTAACTGATGATGGTATGGTTGGACAACAAGTTTTTGCTGGTGAAGCTACACGTCTTGCTTATATGACTGATGAAGCAAAAGAAGGAAGAGATGCTTTTTTAGAAAAAAGAAAACCAAACTTTCCAAAAAAATGGATTCCTTAATTTATCTTTAATCATTAATCTCGTATCATCTAATGAAAATAATTTGTATTGGGCGAAATTACGCCAAACACATAGAAGAGCTTGCCAACGAACGGCCAGATAATCCAGTTGTTTTTTTAAAACCTGATTCTGCCATTTTACCTAATAAAAATCCTTTTTTTATTCCGCCTTTTTCAAATGATATTCATTACGAAGTTGAGGTGCTTATTAAAATTAATAAAGTAGGAAAGCATATCGCCTCAAAATTTGCATGTAAATACTATGATGAAATTGGTTTAGGAATAGATTTTACGGCTAGAGATATTCAGCAAAAGTGCAAAGAAAAAGGCTTACCATGGGAAAAAGCGAAAGCCTTTGATGGGAGTGCAGTTATCGGAAATTTTTACGATAAGAATGAATTTGATTTAGAGAATCTCTCTTTTCAATTGCTTAAAAATAATGAAATCGTTCAAAAGGGTAATACTCAGTCAATGCTCTGGAAAATTGATGAACTCATTAGTTATGTTTCTCAATATTTTACTCTAAAAAAAGGAGATATTATTTTCACAGGAACTCCTGCAGGAGTAGGTAAGGTTTCTGAGAATGATGTGTTGATTGGAAATATTGAGGATTTGAAAGCTTTTCAAATTAAAGTGAAATAAGTTTCATAGATTGAATTCTTCAGTAAAATAACATGTAATTTTATGAATGCAGAAATTATAACTATAGGAGATGAAATTCTTATAGGTCAAATAGTAGACACTAACTCTCAATGGATTGGAAAAGAACTAAATAAAATAGGGGTTTCTGTATATCAAATTTCATCAATCCAAGATGAAGAATTGCATATTTTGAATGCATTTAAAGAAGCACAAAGTAGAGCAGATATCGTAATTATTACTGGTGGTTTGGGGCCTACTAAAGATGATATTACTAAAAAAACCATTGCAAAGTTTTTCAATGATAAAGATATAGTAGAATATCCTGAGGTGATAGATCACATTCAAAGGATGTTTAAAAAATATAATATTCCCTACAACAAAGTACAACAATATCAGGCTCAATTGCCATCAAAGGCCACTCTATTAATGAACAAAATGGGTACTGCACCTGGAATGTGGTTTTATGAGAATGATACAGTTTTTGTCTCCATGCCTGGAGTGCCATATGAAATGAAGGGATTGATGAAAAATGAAGTAATTCCAAGAATTCAAGAACAATTTAAACTGCCTTTTATCATTCATAAAACTGTGATGACTTATGGTCAAGGGGAAAGTATCATTGCTGAAAGAATAGAGAATTGGGCAAATAAACTTCCCAATTTTATTAAACTTGCTTATTTACCCTCTTTTGGAAGAGTGCGTTTAAGATTATCAGCAAAAGGTCCGGAAAAACAAGTTTTGGAAGATCGTTTAGATTCGGTATTACAAGAATTATATTTATTACTGTCAGACATCATTACGGGTCATGAAAGTGGTGTAACTATTGAAGAGCACATTGGTAACCTTTTAAAAAGTTCAAACAAAACACTCTGTACAGCAGAGAGTATGACTGGAGGCAAAATTGCCTCAACAATAGTTTCAGTTCCAGGATCTTCAGCTTATTTTAATGGAGGTGTTATTGCTTACAGCTCAAAAATAAAACAGGATTTGCTTGGTGTTTCTCCCGAAACTATAAAAAATCACTCTGTAGTAAGTTCCGAAGTTGTACAAGAAATGGCAATTTCAGCAAGAAAAACAACCAAATCAGATTATGCTATTGCTGTAAGCGGAAATGCAGGTCCAACATCAGACAATACTTCATCTGCAGTTGGTGTCGTTTTTATTGCCGTAGCCTCAGATAAAGGGGTTGTTGTCGAAGAGTTTAATTTTGGACATCCCAGAGAAAAAGTTATCAATAGAAGCGTAAATAAATCATTACAAATGCTACAACAAGAAATTCTAAAAAAATAAGCAAAATTGTTTTTGTAGGATTTTAAAAAAATTGTAGATTTGCACCTCGTTTAAAGAAAAGAAATTAAAACTGTAAGAAGATGTCTAGAGTTTGTGAATTAACAGGAAAAAAAGCCATGGTAGGAAACAATGTTTCTCATGCTTTGAATAGAACGAAAAGAAAGTTTAACGCTAATCTTATGACTAAGCGTTTTTACATTCCAGAAGAAGACAAGTGGGTTACATTAAAAGTTTCTGCTTCTGCGTTAAAAAATATTAATAAGAAAGGAATCTCTGCAGTTATTAAAGAGGCAAGAGAGAAAGGTTTCTTAACTAAGTAAATTTCTAGAAAATTATAGAAAGATGGCAAAAAAAGGAAACAGAGTTCAAGTAATCTTAGAATGTACAGAACACAAAGCATCTGGTAAACCAGGTACTTCTAGATATATTACAACTAAGAATAAAAAAAATACTCCAGATAGAATTGAAATTAAAAAATTCAATCCTATTTTGAAGAAAATGACAGTTCACAAAGAAATCAAATAAATAGACTTTTTCACGAAGTTGAAAAAAGTTGAACAATAAAATATAAGGACATGGCAAAGAAATCAGTAGCATCGTTACAGACAGGTTCAAAAAGACTTAGTAAAGCAATCAAGATGGTAAAATCTCCAAAAACTGGTGCATATACATTTGTTGAATCTATTATGGATCCTAAAAAAGTAAATGAATTTTTAGCTAAAAAATAAATTCATTTATCATAATATTATCAAACTACTTTCCATCAAGAAAGTAGTTTTTTTTATGCCACTAATTTGGTTAAATTTGAAAGACTTTAACATTGAACATAATTCATGAGTTTTTTTAAAAAGATATTTTCAAAAGAGAAAAAAGAATCCTTAGATAAAGGGTTAGAAAAATCTAAATCTAGTTTTTTCACTAAACTATCTAAGGCTGTTGCCGGAAAGTCTAAAGTAGATGATCATGTTCTTGATAACCTAGAAGAGGTGCTAGTTTCCTCTGACGTGGGTGTGGAGACTACACTTAAGATTATTGATAGAATTGAAGCAAGAGTAGCTAAAGATAAATATCTTGGAACTGATGAGTTAAATACTATTTTAAGAGATGAGATTGCTGGTCTTTTATCTGAAACAAATTTAGGTAACGCTACAGATTTTAGTATTCCAGCTCAAAATAAACCTTATGTTCTCATGGTGGTTGGAGTCAATGGTGTTGGTAAAACTACCACCATAGGAAAATTGGCATCACAATTTAAAAAGAAAGGTTTAAAGGTTGTTTTAGGAGCCTCAGATACATTTAGAGCCGCAGCTATAGATCAACTTCAAGTTTGGGCAGATAGAGTAGAGGTACCGCTAATTAGACAAGAAATGGGATCCGATCCTGCATCGGTAGCTTTTGATACGCTTACTTCAGCTGTTTCTCAAAATGCTGATGTAGTTATTATAGATACTGCAGGAAGATTACACAATAAGGTAAACTTAATGAATGAGCTTACTAAGATAAAACGAGTGATGCAAAAAGTGGTAAATGATGCACCTCATGAGGTTTTATTGGTATTGGATGGATCAACTGGTCAAAATGCTTTTCAGCAAGCAAAACAATTTACGCTTGCCACTGAGGTAAGTTCATTGGCGGTTACTAAACTTGATGGAACAGCAAAAGGAGGTGTTGTAATTGGAATCTCAGATCAATTTCAAATACCGGTTAAATATATTGGTGTAGGTGAAGGAATTGATGACCTTCAGGTTTTTAATAAAAATGAATTTGTAGATTCTTTTTTTAAATAATTCTTACAAAATTTAAATAAGCCTAGTTAATTTATTTTAAATGTGTGAATTTATTTAGTCAACATAAAGTTAAAAATATCATTCCCTTTGATGGTGAAGCAGATTATCATGGTTTAGTTTTTTCTAAAGATGAGTCTGAACAATATTTAAAGATTTTATTTGAGGAAATACCCTGGAAAAATGATGAGGCTATTATTTTTGGTAAACATCATATCACAAAAAGAAAAGTGGCTTGGTTTGGCGACAGAGCCTACAATTACAAGTATTCTGGAATAACAAAGCAGGCACATCTTTGGACCCCAAATTTGCTGAGGATAAAACAAAAAGTAGAGGAAATTTCCTTAACTACCTATAATTCTTGTTTGTTAAATTTGTATCATGATGGAGCTGAGGGTATGGGTTGGCACTCTGATGCTGAAAAAACGCTTTTAGAACATGGAACCATTGCTTCGTTAAGTTTTGGAGCTGAACGTAAGTTTTCATTTAAACACAAAGCAACAAAGCAACGCGTGGATATTTTACTAGAAAATGGAAGTTTGTTACTTATGAAGGGGGCCATCCAAAAAAAATGGCTTCATAGACTTCCCCCAACAAAAAAAGTCTTATCTCCAAGAATTAATCTTACATTTAGAACTGTAATTATATAAAGATTTGGTAAATAATCAAGATTCAATCAACCTCAATAAGTACATCAGTGCAACAGGAATATGTTCTAGAAGAGAGGCTGAAAAATTAATTATTGATGGACGGGTTACCATTAATGGAGCTCCCACCAAACTTGGCAATAGAGTGATAGAAGGTGATGAGGTTAGGATTGATGGGAAACCCTTAAATCCCAAACCTAAAACTCGCTATATAGCCTTAAATAAACCTGTTGGTATCGTTTGTACTACAGATGCTAAAGAGCGTAAAAATATTATAAAATATATCAATTATCCAGAGAGACTTTTTCCAATAGGAAGGTTAGATAAACCCTCGCAAGGCTTAATTTTTCTAACTAATGATGGTGATATTGTTAATAAGATTTTACGAGCAGGGAATAATCATCAAAAAGAATATCATGTTACCGTAGATCAGGTGATTACAGCTAATTTTATAAAAAAAATGAGTAATGGAATTCCTATTTTAGATACCATTACAAAAAAATGTATGGTAGAGAAAATAAGTAATTACCAATTTAAAATTGTACTCACTCAGGGTTTAAATAGACAGATTAGGAGAATGTGTGAGTACTTAAATTATAAAGTAAAAAAACTGGAAAGGACCAGAATTATGAATGTAAGCTTACGTGGTTTAGCCTACGGAGATTGGAGAGAACTCACGACTAAAGAGGTTGATGAATTGAATGAAATTATAGCTTCCTCCTCAAAAACTGCTGAAGCTTCTGTTGATGAAAATAAGAAAAGAGCATTTGGAAGAAAACGTAATCATTACAAACGAAATAAAAGAAAATCTTAAGTTTCTTTTACAAGACCTCATATCTCGTTTTATGTATCTTTGCAACCGATGAAATTTGAACTAAAAGGCCAAGACCCTAAAAGTAACGCTAGAGCAGGAAAAATCACTACAGATCATGGAGTGATAGAAACGCCCATATTTATGCCTGTAGGAACCGTGGGTACTGTAAAAGGTGTTCACCAAACAGAATTAAAGACTGAGATTAATCCTGACATCATTTTAGGAAATACCTATCATCTCTATTTGAGACCCACCACAAAAATTTTAGAACAGGCAGGTGGGTTGCATAAATTTATGAATTGGGATAGAAATATTTTGACAGATAGTGGTGGATATCAGGTATATTCTTTATCTGGAAGAAGAAAAATTAATGAGGAAGGAGTTAAATTTAAGAGTCACATCGATGGCTCTATGCATTTTTTTACGCCTGAAAATGTGATGGAAATTCAGCGTAGTATTGGGGCAGATATTATCATGGCTTTTGATGAATGCACTCCTTATCCGTGTGATTATAATTATGCTAAAAGATCGATGCATATGACCCATCGTTGGTTAAAAAGATGCATTAAACACTTAAGTAAAACACCCTTAAAATATGATTATAATCAAACTTTTTTCCCAATTGTACAAGGAAGTACTTACAAAGATTTAAGAAAGCAATCTGCAGAATTTATTGCTTCTGTTGAAGCAGAAGCTAATGCTATAGGTGGTCTTTCTGTTGGTGAACCCGCAGAGGAATTATATGCAATGACAGAAATTGTTTGTGATATTTTACCTGAAGACAAGCCGCGATATTTAATGGGTGTGGGAACTCCCATCAATATTTTAGAAAATATAGCTTTGGGAGTTGATATGTTTGATTGTGTGATGCCAACAAGAAATGCCAGAAATGGAATGCTTTTTACAGCCCATGGGAGTATCAATATTAAAAATAAAAAGTGGGAAAATGATTTTTCAGCTATAGATGATATGGGAATTACTTATGTAGATACTTTATATAGTAAAGCTTATTTGAGACATTTATTTGCTTCAAAAGAATTATTGGGAAAACAAATTGCTTCAATACATAATTTAGGATTTTACCTTTGGTTAACCAGAGAAGCAAGAAAACATATCCTATTGGGTGATTTTACTGTATGGAAAGATAAGATGGTCAAACAGATGAATAAAAGACTCTAGTGAAAAAATTAGATTGGTACATATTAAAAAGATATTTGGTAACCTTTTTGTTTACTCTACTTATCCTTATTCCAATAGCGGTTGCTATTGACATTTCTCAACGAGTAGATAAGTTTTTAGCTCATAGTGATTTAGGCGTTGGGCAGATTATAGATGAATACTATAAGAATTTTATTATTTATTATGCCAATACATTCATGCCGCTAGCTTTATTTATTGCTGTAATATTATTTACTTCAAAACTTTCAAATAACACTGAAATTGTAGCAATGACAAATGCTAAAATTTCATTTACAAGATTTTTATATCCCTATATGATTGGTGCTTCACTTGTTACTGTGATGGCATTGGTTATGAATCATTTTGTAGTTCCAAACAGCAGTAAAGAACGAAAAAAGTTTGAAAAAGAATTTTTCAATAAAAAAAGGTTTAAAGATAATATTGTTGAAAATTTCAGTTTACAACTCAATGATAGTACATACATGTATATCAAAAGCTACAGTTTTAAATCATCTCAAGGAAGTTTTTTTTCTATTGAAAATTATAAGGGTATAGAATTAGTACAGAAACTTACAGCAGATAATATTCGTTGGGTTAATAAAGACAGTACATTCAAGTTAACACGTTATAAACTAAGAAAAGTTTTTAAAGATAGAGATAGTATTTTTTCTGGGACAAGTATTGATACCACATTTACATTTACCCCAAAAGATTTTTTATATAAGTCAGCGCTTGCTCAAGAATTACCATCACACGAATTGTCTGATTTCATTAAGATTTCTAAAAAAAGAGGGGTTAAAAATTTAAATGCTTACTTGGTAGAATTTCATAAAAGAACAAGCTTACCCATAGCATGCTATATCTTAACTTTAATAGCGGTAGCTTTGGCTTTTAAGAAGAAAAGAGGAGGTATTGGTGTCAATTTAGGTTTAGGTGTAAGCATTATGTTTATTTATGTTTTCTTTTTAAAAGTAGCAGAAGTTCTTGGAGCTGTTGCTGGTGTTAATCCATTAATTTATGTGTGGATACCAAACATTATTTTTGGGTTACTAGCATTTTATCTATACGTAAATGCGAGAAAGTAATCTAAAATATTACATTCATCTTCATCTCATTGTTTTCATTTGGGGGTTTACTGCAATTTTAGGAAAATTAATATCAATTGATGCTATTCCTTTAGTTTGGTTTAGAATGTTATTAGCCTCTGTTTTTATTTTTCTTTATTTCTTTTTCAAGAAAAAGTCATTCAAATTAGATAAAACGTCATTGGTTAAGTTTTTTTTATCTGGAATTATAATCGCACTTCATTGGATTACATTTTTTAAAGCCATTAAAGTTTCAAATGTTTCTGTGGCATTAGTAACCATGAGTACAGGTGCTTTTTTTACGTCGTTTATTGAGCCATTTTTCTTTAAAAGAAAAATAAAAGCGATTGAAATTGTTCTTGGCCTTATGGTTGTTGCAGGTTTATATATTATTTTTAGTTTTGAATCACAATACACCTTAGGAATTATTTATGCGTTAATTTCTTCTTTTTTAGCAGCTCTATTTTCTGTTTTAAACGGACTGTTTGTGAAAAAATATAATGCCTCGATTATTTCTTTTTATCAACTTTTTTTTGGCGCTTTTTTTATTACCATTTTTTTACTTTTTCAAGGGGCCTTCACAGTAGATTTTTTCAAATTACCTAGCTCAGATTGGCTTTACTTATTGTTGTTAAGTAGTGTGTGTACAGCATATGCATTTATTGTTTCTGTTGATGTAATGAAACATTTAACACCCTATACGGTTATGCTTACAATAAATTTAGAACCTGTATATGCAATTATATTAGCTTTGATTGTATTTGGTGAAACGGAAAAAATGAATTCTGAGTTTTATTTAGGGGCTTGTATTGTTTTATTCGTAGTAGTATTAAATGGAGTTCTAAAAAACATGAAAAGTATTGTAAAGAAAGTTGGGAAGTATAAACCCTCAAAAAAATAGATTAGATTGTAAATTGACTCAATTTTTGTAGTAAGTTTGTAATGATTAATAACAGATTTTTTTGAATCGATTTTATAGATAACAAATTACCAAACTATGGAATACTTAGACTTCGAATTGCCTATTAAAGAATTGAAAGAACAATTAGAAAAATGTTATGAGATAGGTGTAGATAGCGATGTTGATGTTATTGCAACATGTAAAAAAATTGAAAAGAAGTTAGAAAAAACAAAAAAAGAAATTTATAAAAATTTAACTCCATGGCAAAGAGTTCAGTTATCTAGACACCCCAACAGACCTTATACCCTTGATTATATCAAGGCAATATGTGGTGATACCTTCATGGAATTACATGGGGACAGAAATGTGAAAGATGATAAAGCTATGATTGGTGGTTTAGGAAAAATAGGAGATCAGTCTTTTATGTTTATTGGTCAACAAAAAGGCTTCAATACAAAAACACGTCAGTACAGAAACTTTGGGATGGCAAATCCTGAAGGATACAGGAAAGCATTGCGCTTAATGAAAATGGCTGAAAAGTTTAGAATCCCTGTGGTTACTCTATTAGATACTCCAGGAGCTTATCCGGGATTAGAAGCAGAGGAAAGAGGTCAGGGAGAGGCTATTGCTAGAAATATTTTGGAAATGACTCGGTTAAAAACACCTATTATTACGATAGTTATTGGTGAAGGTGCCTCTGGAGGTGCTGTAGGTATTGGTGTTGGTAACAGAGTATATATGATGGAAAATACTTGGTATACCGTTATTTCCCCTGAATCTTGTTCTTCAATTTTGTGGAGAAGTTGGGAGTTTAAAGAACAAGCAGCTGCAGCTTTAAAGCTAACAGGTGAAGACATGAAACGTTTAAAATTAATAGACGGAATCATAAAAGAACCTGTAGGGGGTGCTCATTCAAATAGGGAAGGAGCTTTTGAGTCTGTTAAAAATACAATCCTAAGCGCTTTTGAAGAATTAAAAGAGCTATCAGACGAGGAAATCGTAAATTCCAGAATGGAAAAGTATGCCGAAATGGGAGTTTACAAAGAATAGATTTAAATCCCAGGCAATTCGTCTAATATTTTTCTTAATGCCGGATTAGCTGGGCTTAGGGTATTACTGTCTATTAAATTGCCGTTAGGATCAATTAAGATAAAACGTGGAATACTTCGTATCATGTATGCTTTAGAAAAGCGAGCGTCGTCTTTTCCTGCCCATAGTTGAATTCCAGTCAAATTTCTTTCTTTTACCATTTTCACCCATTTATTACGTGCTTTTTCCCAACTTCCGTTAGACCTTCTATCATCATCTGTGGAAATACTAACAAATGAAATGTTCTTGTTCTTATACTCTTTTTCAAGCATTTTTAGATATGGGAATTGAGCGATACATGGTCTGCACCAAGTGGCCCAAATATCAATGTACACATAACTCCCCAAAAAATCAGAAAGTGATGAGGTTTTACCGTTGAAATTTTCATAATTTGAAAAATCAGGAGCTTTATTCCCTTTTTTTAATTTTTCTTCATTACTTACTTGTTCTAGAATTTGAGCATGCATAAGATCATAATTATCCTCTAATTGTTTAAAAAAGTTTTCATTTTGCTCTTCAGAATTTTTCACCATTAACTCATTGGCATTGGGGTAATTTTTTGAAATACTATCCATTCCTTCTCTGAAATATTTTATTTTGTTTAAAAAATCTTCTTTTTCTAGGATCATAAATCCTCTGATATTTCCAGAGCTTTGGCCAAAATTATAACGACTTACAAAATAATTATTACTGTCTGCTCCTTCATCATTTCCCTCGTAGTTAAAACTTTGGAAAAAATGGTTTGAATTACTACTTAATTTTAAATGGTATCCATTTTTTAGAAAAATTATTCCCCTAGCATTACTGGAGGTATAAATATTAAATAAATTTTCTTCTGAAACTTTAAGTGTGTCTTTAAAGGTTCCATCTTTAGATATTTTTATAATTTTAGAAAAGTCGTTACCTAAGATGGTAAGAATGGAATCTGTTGAATTTTCTATAGTTCCACTAAATGTTATGTATCCTTCAGGGTGTTCTGATATACAAGAACTTATAAAGGTTAAGATTATCATAATTAAACTCAGTCTCCTCATCAATACTAAATTTTAAATTTTTTCAAAGATAAATACTATTTGAATAGAAAAATTGTTAAATTTTGTTGCATAATCGACATCGTTTGCAGACTTTTACAATGATAAGTTACCTTTATGAATCCAACACATATCATAGACTCTAAACCATTAGATCTTAGTATTATACAGAATATATTAGATCATGATAAAAAGCTTTCACTTTCCGAGAGCGCTAAAGATCGTATAAAAAAATGTAGGGTTTATTTAGATGATAAAATGTCATCAGTAGTAAAACCAATATATGGAATTAATACAGGATTTGGGGCCTTATATAACGTAGAAATAAAAGGGGAAAACTTACAAAAATTACAAGAAAATTTAGTGATGAGTCATGCTTGTGGAGCTGGAGAAGAGGTTCCAGAAGAAATTATTAAATTGATGTTGTTGTTTAAAATACAATCATTAAGTTTTGGTCATTCAGGAGTCCAACTAGCAACTGTGAATCGTTTAATAGATTTTTACAATAACAATATTTTTCCAGTAATTTATGAACAAGGCTCTTTAGGTGCTTCAGGAGATTTATCACCTCTGGCACATCTAGCATTGCCATTGATTGGATTGGGAGAGGTCAAATTTAAAGGACATTGCATTTCTGGACAAGAAATTCTAGATCGTTTCAATTGGGAGAAAATTAATCTTCAATCCAAGGAAGGTTTGGCTTTACTCAATGGGACTCAGTTTATGACTGCCTATGGGATATATAATTTATTAAAAGCACATAAAATTTCATATTTATCTGATTTAATTGGTGCAATTTCACTAGAGGCTTTTGATGGAAGAATAGAGCCTTTTAATGCGTTAGTTCATCTGGTTCGTTCTCACAATGGTCAAATAAAGACTGCTCAAAGAGTCAGGAATTTCTTAAACGAAAGTCAGCTTATAAAACAAGAAAAAAAACATGTCCAAGATCCCTATTCATTTCGATGCATACCTCAAGTCCACGGAGCCACCAAAGACACAATTAAATTTGTAACAAAAACCTTTTTAACAGAAATAAATTCAGTTACTGACAATCCTAATATTTTTGTTGAAGAAGATCAAATCATTTCTGGAGGCAATTTTCATGGTCAGCCCTTGGCATTGGCATCAGATTTTTTAACCATAGCCATGTCTGAATTAGCAAATATTTCAGAACGTAGGACCTATCAATTAGTTTCTGGACATAGAGATTTACCTCCATTTTTAGTCTCTAACCCTGGTCTAAATAGTGGATTTATGATTCCTCAATATACGGCAGCTAGTATCGTCAGTCAGAATAAACAATATGCTACGCCAGCGAGTATAGATTCTATAGAATCAAGTAATGGACAGGAAGATCATGTAAGTATGGGTGCTAATGCAGCAACTAAATGTAAAAAAGTAATTGATAATGTTCAGACTGTAATTGGTATTGAATTATTTACAGCTTCTCAAGGCTTGTTTTTCAGAAAATTGAAGAGCTCACCATTTTTAGAATCATTTGTAAATTCATTCAGAAAAGAGGTTGCGATAGTTTTAGAGGATAGAGTTATGTTTGATGCTATAAAGAACGCATCAAATTTTATAGATACCTTCGAGATTGATGCCGATGAATTGTATTAGTTGAATTTAAAAATAGTAAGGTAATAAAATTAAAAACCCAAGCGTTTTTTTGGGTTTTAAATTAATCTTTAGCCTCTGTTTTTTTTTCTTTGGCTTTCTTTCCTTTTTTTATTTTTATAGTAAGATTATTTTTTTGTTCATCTAAATCCATAGTAATTGTATCACCCTCAGTTAATTTAGAATTTACAATTTCTTCTGCCAAAGCATCCTCAATGTATTTTTGAATAGCTCTCTTAAGGGGTCTAGCTCCATACTTTTTATCAAAACCTTTGTCTGCTATATAATCTTTCGCTTTATCGCTTAGCTTTAGCGTATAGCCCAAATCTAGAATCCTATGAAGTAACTTGTCAAGTTCTATATCTATTATAGAATGAATATCTTCTCTTTCCAATGCATTAAATACAATTACATCATCAATTCTATTTAAGAACTCTGGAGCAAAAGATTTTTTTAAAGCACCTTCAATAATTCCTTTAGCAATTTCATCTGATTGATTTTTTCTTGCAGAAGTTCCAAAACCAACTCCAGTTCCAAAATCTTTTAGTTGGCGAGCTCCAATATTTGAGGTCATAATGATTATGGTATTTCTAAAATCAATTTTTCTACCCAAACTATCCGTTATGTGACCATCATCTAGAATTTGTAATAACATGTTAAATACATCCGGGTGAGCTTTTTCAATTTCATCTAACAAAACCACTGCATATGGTTTTCTTCGAATCTTTTCTGTTAATTGGCCACCTTCTTCATAACCAACGTATCCAGGAGGTGCACCAACGAGTCTGGAAATTGCAAATTTTTCCATGTATTCACTCATGTCAATTCTAATTAGAGAATCTTCAGAGTCAAATAGTTCACGAGCTAATACTTTTGCTAATTGTGTTTTTCCAACACCAGTTTGTCCAAGGAAAATAAAAGAGCCTATAGGTTTATTTGGGTCTTTTAATCCCACTCTGTTTCGTTGAATCGCCTTCACAACTTTTGAAACAGCTTCATCCTGTCCTATTACTTTTCCTTTGATCATTTGAGGTAATTCTCCTAGTCTGTGGCTTTCTGCTTCAGCCACTCTATTTACAGGAATTCCAGTCATCATTGAAACAACCTCTGCTACATTATCCTCCGTAACAATCTCCCTGTTTAATTTTGAATCATCTTCCCATTGCTCTTGAGCAGAATGTAAAGCAGCTTCTATATTCTTTTCATCATCACGTAATTTTGCAGCTTCTTCATATTTTTGTCCATTAACAGCTTTGGTTTTTTGTTCACGAATAACCACTAATTGATTTTCTAATTTTAGTATTTGATCTGGAACCACAATACTAGTTATATGAATTCTAGAACCTGCTTCGTCTAATGCGTCAATAGCTTTATCGGGCAAATATCTGTCTGTCATATATCTGTTTGTTAGCTTAACACATGCATCTATAGCCTCATCAGTATAATTTACATGGTGATGTGCTTCATATTTCTCTTTAATGTTATTTAGTATTTGTATGGTTTCTTCAACACTGGTTGGATTCACAATTATTTTTTGAAAACGTCTCTCTAATGCACCGTCTTTTTCAATATTAGTTCTGTATTCATCTAGTGTTGTAGCACCAATACATTGAATTTCCCCTCTGGCTAAAGCAGGTTTTAACATATTAGATGCATCTAATGATCCTGTAGCACCGCCTGCACCAACAATGGTATGAATTTCATCTATAAATAAAATGATGTCATCATTTTTTTCAAGTTCATTCATTAAGGCTTTCATTCGTTCTTCAAATTGGCCTCTATATTTTGTACCCGCTACTAAACTGGCTAAATCCAAAGAGACAATTCTTTTGTCAAAAAGAATTCGAGATACTTTTCTATTGATGATCCTTAGTGCAAGTCCTTCAGCTATTGCAGATTTACCAACCCCAGGCTCACCAATTAACATAGGATTATTTTTTTTACGTCTACTCAAAATTTGAGATACACGCTCTATTTCTTTTAGACGTCCCACAACAGGATCTAATTTTCCGGTTTCAGCTAAGAAAGTTAAGTCTCTACCAAAATTATCTAATACAGGTGTTTTAGATTTTTTATTGACTTTACTTTTTTTAGATTGATCATATGGGTTTGATTTTTCTGAAGCAAATTCACTATCTTCTGATGGGTTTTCTGATATAGGGTTTGTAGTTATATCATCATCTAAATTATCTGTATGAAGTTCCTTATATAGCATTTTAGCTTGATCATAGTCAACATCATATTTGTTTAATAATTTAGTAGATGGATCATTTTCATTCCGTAAAATACATAGTAACAAATGAGCAGTATCTATAGCCTCACTTTGGTATAATTTAGCTTCTAAAAAAGTTGTCTTTAGCGCTTTTTCGGCTTGTCTAGTTAAATGGAGACTTTTTTTCTTATTACCTTCAAGGATTGCTGGAGCGGCAGGATTTAGTAATTCAAGTTTTTTTCTGACCAATTCTAAATCAATTTGAAAAGTGAGCAATATTTCTATTGCTTTTCCGTCTCCTTTTCGAATTAATCCTAGAAGTAAGTGCTCAGTTCCAATAAAGTCATGACCTAATCTTAGAGCTTCTTCTTTACTAAATGTTATTACATCTCTTACTTTGGGTGAAAAATTATCGTCCATATCTCGCTTTTTCTTTATTGTAAATTTAACCTTTTTTGCCTTATAAAACACAAAAAGAATGCCATCAATTAAAAACTGACAATTTGACCCTAAAATTGACATCCGAAAGGCTTGTAAATCAGGGGTATAAATCTGGTAGAGAATTTATCAATAAATGTTAATAACTATAGGCTTTTCAAGCGTTAAAATCTTTGTTGAAAATAGGAATTATATTATCTTGCTAATTATAAATAAATCAGTAAAAATTAAACAATAAAAACAAGGTATGGCAGAGGGAGAAAAGTTGATTCCTATTAACATAGAAGAGCAGATGAAATCTGCGTATATTGATTATTCAATGTCCGTTATAGTTTCCAGAGCATTACCCGATGTAAGAGATGGGTTAAAACCAGTTCACAGGAGAGTTTTATATGGAATGCACGAGTTGGGAATAAAAGCTACTGGATCTTATAAAAAATCAGCAAGAATTGTTGGTGAAGTATTAGGAAAGTACCATCCACATGGAGATACTTCAGTTTATGATTCTATGGTTCGTATGGCACAAAATTGGAGTGTTCGCTACATGATGGTTGATGGTCAAGGAAATTTTGGTTCCGTTGATGGCGATAGTCCTGCTGCAATGCGATACACAGAAGTTAGAATGCAGAAAATATCTGAGGACATGTTGTCAGATATAGAAAAAGACACCGTTGATCATAGACTTAATTTTGATGACACTCTTCATGAACCTACCGTTCTTCCCACAAGAATTCCAAACCTTTTAGTAAATGGAGCTTCAGGTATAGCAGTTGGTATGGCTACAAACATGGCTCCCCATAATCTAACGGAGGTTGTAAATGGAACGCTAGCATATATTCAAAATAAAGATATTGAGGTTGATGAATTAATGGAGCATATAAAAGCACCAGATTTTCCAACCGGAGGAATAATTTATGGTTATGAAGGAGTAAAAGATGCTTTTCACACTGGAAGGGGTAGAATAGTCATGCGTGCTAAAGCTATAATTGAGGAAGTTAAAGGACGAGAATGTATTGTGGTTACTGAAATTCCTTATCAAGTTAATAAAGCAGATATGATTAAAAAAACTGCTGAATTAGTTAATGATAAAAAACTAGAAGGAATTTCAAACATAAGAGATGAATCTGATAGAAATGGAATGCGGATTGTTTATGTATTAAAGCGTGATGCAATTCCTAACATTGTTCTAAACAAATTATATAAATATACAGGTTTACAAACCTCTTTTAGTGTTAATAATATTGCGCTTGTTAATGGACGTCCAGAACAACTAAACTTAAAACAGTTAATACACCATTTTGTTGAACACAGACATGAAGTAGTTGTTAGAAGGACAAAATTTGAACTTAAAAAAGCCGAAGCTAGAGCTCACATTTTAGAAGGATTAATCATTGCTTCTGATAATATTGATGAGGTAATAAAAATAATTAGAGGCTCAAATAACGCTGATTTGGCTCGTGAAAGTCTAATTAAAAGATTTGAATTAACTGAAATTCAAGCTAAAGCAATTGTTGAGATGAGGCTACGTCAGTTAACTGGTCTTGAGCAAGATAAGTTAAGGGGAGAGTTTGAAGATATAATGAAAACAATCATTGATCTTAAGGATATTTTAGACAATGAGTCTAGACGCTATGATATCATAACTGAGGAACTGATAGCTGTGAGGGATAAATATGGTGATGAACGTAGATCTGAGATTGAATATGCTGGAGGTGATATGAGTATTGAAGACATGATTCCAGATACAAAAGTTGTTGTAACTATCTCTAATGCAGGATACTTAAAACGAACAAACCTAGACGAATATAAAGTTCAAAATAGGGGTGGTAGAGGACAGAAAGGAGTGGCAACTAGAAATGAAGATTTTCTAGAACATTTATTTATTGGAACAAACCATCAATACATGTTGTTTTTCACACAAAAAGGAAAAGTATTTTGGATGCGTGTGTATGAAATTCCTGAAGGAGGTAAAAACTCTAAAGGAAGGGCAATGCAAAACCTTATTAATATTGAACAAGATGATAAGGTTAAAGCATTCTTAGTAACACAAAATTTGAAAGACGAAGATTACATTAACAGCCATTATGTAATTATGGCGACTAAAAAAGGACAAGTCAAAAAAACTTCTTTAGAACAGTATTCTAGACCTAGAACAAATGGTATTAACGCGATAACCATTCGTGAGGGAGATGAACTGCTAGAAGCTAAATTAACAACAGGCGATAGTCAGGTAATGTTAGCTTTAAAATCTGGAAAATCAATCCGTTTTGAGGAAGCTAAAACTAGACCTATGGGAAGAACTGCCTCGGGGGTTAGAGGAATTACTTTAGCTCATGAAAACGATGAAGTTGTTGGAATGGTAGCTGTTAATGATATGGAAAGTAATATTTTAGTTGTCTCTGAAAAAGGATATGGTAAACGTTCAAAACTTGAGGATTACAGGGTTACCAATCGAGGAGGTAAAGGTGTTAAAACTTTAAATATATCTGAAAAAACAGGTAATTTAGTAGCCATTAAAAATGTTGATGATACTAATGATTTAATGATCATTAATAAGTCAGGAATAACCATAAGAATGGCAGTTGAAGATCTCCGTGTCATGGGAAGAGCTACTCAAGGTGTAAAATTAATTAATATCAAGGATTCCGATAGTATTGCAGCTGTAGCCAAGGTAATGCATGAGGAGGAGGATAATGATGAGGTAATTTCAGAAGCTTCATCAGAAGAAGTTGATAATTCCTCTGAAACAGAAAGCACAACAAACGATAACTAAAAACAATAATAAAAAAATAAATAATTTAAGATGAAAACGAAAGTATTAGCAATTGTATTAGGATTAGTAACCACTTTAACATTTGCGCAAAAAAATGAACTAAAATCAGCAGAAAAGTCCCTAAAATCTCAAGACTATGCTACTGCGATAACAGCTATTAATTCGGCTGAATCTTTAATCGCAAACATGGATGCTAAAACTAAAGGAAAATTTTATTTTTTTAAAGCCAAAGCTTTTTATGGTAAAAAAGATTTTCAAACTGCAGCGACTGCCTTTGAAAACTTATTTAATTTTGAAAAAGAAACGGGTAAATATAGGTATACTCAAGAGGCAACTACTATTCAGAATCAAATGGTTCAAGAAGTTTACCAATTGGCATCCGATCAATATACTGCAAAAGATTACAAGAATGCCTCTGATAGCTTCTATTTGACCTATAAATTGAGTAGGTCAGATACAATCTTCATCTATAATGCTGCTGTAAGTTCTAGTCTTGCAAAAAATTATGATAAATCTTTAAAATATTATAAAGAACTTCAAGATTTGGGGTACACAGGTATAACTAAAATATACTACGCAACCAACAAGTCTACAGATGAAAAAGAAGACCTTGGAGATGAAAAAAATAGAGATTTACAAGTTAAATTAGGTCTTTACAAGGATCCTGTAAATGAATTAACTGAATCTAAAACCGGAGATATTATTAAGAACGTAGCTTACATCTTAAAAAGTCAAGGAAAAACTGAAGAGGCAATTAAGGCAGTAGAGGAAGCCATGGCATTATATCCTAATGATGTAAATCTAATTTTAACTCAAGCAGATATTTATTTTAAGTTAAAAGATATGGAAAAGTACGGAGAGTTAATTCAAAAGGCTATAGAAATAGAACCTAATAATCCTCAACTATTCTTTAATTTAGGTGTTATTAGTTTTGAACAAGGAAAAGTTCAAGAAGCTAAAAGAAATTACGAAAGAGCCATTGAAATTAAAGAAGATTATGGTGATGCTTATTTAAACCTTGCAATCGTCATTATGGACCAAGAAAGAGCTATAGTTGATGAGATGAATCAAAACCTATCTGATTTTGACAAATATGACGAATTGTTAGAAAAGCAAAAAGGGGTTTACAAACAAGCATTACCTTACCTAGAAAAAGCTGATAAATATAGTAGAAGTGTTAATACTGTTCAGTTTTTAATGAATATATATCAAACATTAGAAATGGAAGAAAAAGCTACAGAATTCACTGATTTATATAGAGATATGAAAGAATAAAAGTCAGAATTTATTATATAAAAAAAGTCAACATTAATGTTGACTTTTTTTATATAATTTTTTTAATTACCCTTAATTTATGAGTGTGTGTTTTTGTGTCTACATTGTAAATACCGCTATGATCTAAGGTATCTATTCTTACTTTACCGTGTGCGTGTATTATGTTGTAATCATTCATAATAATTCCAACATGCACAATTTTACCTTCCTCGTTGTCAAAAAAAGCTAAGTCTCCAGGTTCAGATTCCTCTATAAAACTTAATACCTCTCCTTGAGTGGCTTGGTCTTTTGCATCTCTAAGAAGAGAATAGCCACAAAGTTTGTAAACTAGTTGAGTAAACCCAGAGCAATCTATACCGAAAGGAGTTTTTCCACCCCATAAATAGGGTGTATTCAAAAATTGAAATGCTTTTTTAATGATTTCATTTTTCTCTAGTTTTTCAGAATATACATTACCATCGTAAAAATAATCTTTAGAACCAATTGTAAAATGTTGATCTTTATAAAAAGGAAGTCTTGAACCTATTGAGATGGTGCTCAAATGATTATCTTTTGAGGTCACAAAATCTATGATTTCAGTAGAATAATAATGGGTTGAATTTGACAATTTATTAAAAGCTTCTTCATCTATTTCTATATATTGCTTGTTGTCTATATAACCAATATAACCATCAAAACTTAACTCAATTTTACTCCACTTTTTTTCTTTTTCAAGTACTTTAAATTCCTCACCAAAAAGAATCTGAGACACCATTTCTGAGGCATCACTTGCTTCTAAACGAAGAGGAACTATACTTAAATTACAAATGCCGTAGAGCATATTTTTTAGTTTAAAAAGATTCAATAATCATGGCACTTGCACCACCACCACCATTACATATTCCTGCAGCTCCAATTTTAGCATTATTTTGTTTTAAAACAGATATGAGAGAAATAATTATTCTTGCCCCTGAAACCCCAAGAGGATGACCTAAAGAGACTGCACCACCATTTACATTTACTGAATCACTATTTAAACCCATTATTTTCATATTAGCTAAGCCAACTATAGAAAAAGCCTCATTTAATTCAAAATACTCAATTTCATCAATAGACATGTCTATTTTTTCTAAGGCTTTAGGAATTGCTTTTGATGGAGCAGTTGTAAACCATTTTGGTTCGTGGGCAGCATCTGCATAACTTTTAATTTTAGCAAGTGGTTTAAAATTTAATTCTAATGCTTTTTCTGCAGACATTAAAATTAAAGCTGCACCACCATCATTTATTGTAGATGCATTAGCTGCGGTAACAGTTCCTTCTTCAGTAAAAGCAGCCCTTAAGTTAGGTATTTTTTCAAGCTTAATATTCTTATATTCCTCATCTTCAGACATAGTTATTGAGGGCCCTTTTCGTTGTGGGATTTCAACAGGAATAATTTCATCAGAAAACTTTCCAGATTTCCAAGCCTCAGAAGATCTTTGGTAGGATTGAATTGCATAAGCATCTTGATCTTCTCTTGAAAAACCAAACTTGGTTGCACATGCATCTGCACAAACACCCATGGCAACTTTATCATAGGCATCCAATAAGCCATCTTTTTGCATCCCGTCCTCCAGAGTGGTAGGACCAAATTTAGTTCCTTGTCTTCCATGAAGGTAATGAGGAATCGAGCTCATGTTTTCCATACCACCGGCTACAACAATATTTGTATCTCCTAGAGCTATAGATTGAGCAGCCAGCATAATAGCTTTCATTCCAGATGAACAAACTTTATTAATTGTTGTACAGGGAACGTTTTCTGAAATTCCCGCTAGAATTGCAGCCTGCCTAGCGGGTGCTTGTCCTAAACCAGCTGAAACTACATTACCCATAAAAACTTCATCTATTAGATTTGGGTTTAGTTTTATTTTGTTAAGGGCACCTTTAATTGCTATAGCACCTAATTTAGGAGCTGTAATTTTTGAAAGACTACCCATAAAACTTCCTATAGGTGTTCTGCCTACCGATACAATTACAACTTCTTTATTTTTCATTTTCAATATTTTTATTGCACTATTTTCAAACAAAACTAACTATTTTAAATCAAATTTGTCAGGAAACTATCCTTTCAATTTTTGACGTCCATTTTTTTAGGTTAAGTTTGTGTTTATAAGATGTATTGATATGAGTAAAACTGTAAACAAATTATACAAGCATAACACCACCATCTATAAAGTTATTCTTTTTTTAATCACAACAGTTGCAATAGTGTACCTTTTTCCCAAAGGAGGTCAATTTAAATATGAATTTACTAAGGGGAAACCATGGCAATATGATAATTTATATGCTCCTTTTGATTTTGCTATAAATAAAACTGAGGAAGAAATTACTGAGGAAATTAAAGCTATTGAAGTTGATGCTAAATTATTCTTTCAATTTGATAAAGAAATTATAGCGGAAGTAAAAAAAGCTTACCAATTGAAAATATCCTCTTATAATATTAGTGATTCATTATCAAGAAATGATATTGAATCTATGATAATTATTGGGAATTCCGTAATTGATAGTGTTTACAATAGGGGATTTATTGAAGCGACTAGTCAAGGAATTATTTCTGATAAAAATACTATTGTAGCTCTAAAAATAGACAATCAAGTACAGGATATCATCTATAATAATTTATTGTATTCAAAAGATGTTTTTGAACTCATTAAAAATAGTTTAGGCGATCAGCCATACAATTATTTTCAGAAAATTAATTTATCAATACTTTCTGAGGTTATTAAACCCAATGTTTCCTATGATAATGAGTTTACTCAAAAAGTAATCGATGAATCTATAAATTCAATTTCCCTCAGCAAGGGAAAAGTCTCTTATGGGGAATTAATTATTTTAAAAGGAGATATCGTTGAAGGTAAAAAAATGGCTATTTTATTTTCACTTAAGAGTCAGTCTGAGTCAAAACTTTGGACCAATACAAATTATTATTGGATTGTTTTAGGCTATACCATACTAGTATCTCTAGGACTTTTAATGCTTTTACTATTCTTATTTAAGTATCGAAAAGAAATTTTTGACAACAACATTAAGGTGACCTTCATCTTTTTCAATGTAAGTTTTATGCTTTTAGTTCAAACTCTTGTTGTAAAATATAATTCAGATTATTTGTATGTGGTTCCTTTAAGTATTTTACCTATAGTTTTAAAAGCTTTTTTTGATGCAAGATTGGGTTTATTTACCCATGTATTAACAGTTTTACTTCTAGGGTTTATTGTACCTGACAGTTTTGAATTTATATATCTACACATCATTGCAGGTATTGTAACCATTTTAACTGTTTCAGAACTTTATAAAAGAGCAAATTTATTCATCTCTGTTGGTCAAATTACATTAATTTATATGATTACATACTTGGCATTTTCAATTATTAAAGAAGGAAATGCCTCGCAAATTAATTGGGAGTATTTAATGATGTTTGGGGCTAATGGTTTACTTTCTTTCTTATCGTTATTTTTTATATATGCTTATGAAAAAATATTTGGTTTGGTTTCAGATGTTACCTTATTAGAATTATCGAGCACGAATACAAAGCTTTTGAGAGAGTTGAATGAAAAAGCACCTGGTACATTTCAACATTCGATGCAAGTTGCAAATTTAGCAGAGGCAGCAGCAAATGAAATTGGAGCAAATTCAATGCTAGTAAGAACAGGTGCTTTATATCACGATATTGGAAAATTATTAAATCCAATGTATTTCATAGAAAATCAATCTACAGGTGTAAATCCTCACAATGATTTATCACCATCAGATAGTGCAAAAATAATTATAGATCATGTCATCAAAGGTGTAGAGTTAGCAAAACAATATGGTCTTCCTGACAGAATTATTGATTTTATAAGAACACACCATGGAACAAGTTTGGTTTATTACTTTTATGTTAAAGAACAAGATCAAAATCCAGATGAAGAGGTTAATGAAGAGAAATTTAAATACAAAGGTCCAGTACCTTTCTCAAAAGAAACGGCTATATTAATGATATGTGATGCAGCAGAAGCAGCCTCAAAAAGTCTTCAACTGCCCTCTGCTCAGTCTATAGATAAACTAATAGATAAAATTGTAGAAAAACAAAAACGAGATCATCAATTTATCAATTCTGATATTACTTTTCGTGAGATTGAAAAAATAAAAAAAATAATCAAAAGAAAATTAATGAATATCTACCATGTACGTGTAGAATATCCTGATTAATTTTATTGCAAAAAATATAAAAAACCTTGCAATATTGTATTTGGTATGTTACATTTGCACTCGCAATTTTTTACTAACATTGTTAGTTTTACGGAGAGTTGCCAGAGTGGTTAATGGAGCAGTTTGCTAAACTGTCGACGGGTAACTGTCGCGTGGGTTCGAATCCCACACTCTCCGCAACAATTGCTACTCGGGGTGTAGCGTAGCCCGGTCATCGCGCCTCGTTTGGGACGAGGAGGTCGCAG
>JAYOAM010000005.1:0-126030 GCA_038104255.1 Flavobacterium sp.
TATCTATTTTAAACCTCATTCACTAGAATGAGGTTTTTTTTTGAAGTATATTTATGTAAGGCTATAAAATATTAATAAATTTACACGTTATTAAATAGAGCTCATTCCTGTTGGTTAAAGTCTATGAAAAAAATATTTTTTTGCTACTTGATTTTATTTTCATCCACCTTATATAGTCAAGTTGGTGGAGAAAGTATTTTTCAATTTTTGAACTTAACCACATCTTCAAGGCAAGTAGCTTTAGGTGGAGAAGTTTTGACATTAATCAATGATGTTAACCAACCGATCTGGAATCCTTCAACAATTAATGCCGAGTTAGACAAACAACTTTCAATTAATTATACAAATTTTTTAGCTGGGATTAGTGTTGGTTCAGCTTCTTATTCACAGGTTATAAATAGACGTTTTGGTGCCATTCATGGAAGTATAAAATATTTAAATTATGGAACCCTTATAGAGGCAGATGAAAATGGTAACGAAACAGGTAACTTTAAAGCGAGTGATGTAGCTCTTTCTGTTGGTTATGCTTTTAATCTGCCTTGGACAAATATTTTTATGGGTTTTAATGGAAAATTAGTTAATTCTACGATTAGTAATTTTACCTCAAATGGTATCGCTGCTGATATTGCTGTTTTGTATTACAGTCCATATAAATCATATGCTTTTACACTAGTGGCTAGAAATATAGGTACACAAATTCAAACATTTGATGGAACTAAAGAAAAATTTCCCTTTAAAGTAGCTATTGGAGGTTCTTATAAATTAAGATATGTCCCTTTAAAATGGCATTTAACTCTAGATAATCTTCAACAATGGAATTTAGCTGTTCCTAATCCATCTAATGCATCAAGTGATTTGGAAGGTAATATCACCAATGAAAATATATCTTTTTTTACAAATGCGATTAGACATTTAGTTATTGGTGCGGAACTTTTCCCTGATAGTCCTATAAATCTTAGAGCAGGATATAATTTTAGAAGATCAAGTGAATTAAAATTGCAAAATGCAAGAACTTTTAGTGGTATTTCTTTTGGATTTGGAATAAAAATGAATAAATTAAGGTTTAACTATGCCTTTTCAAAATACCATGCTGCAACAAATGCAAGTACGTTTAGTTTACAATTTGATTTAGATAAAAGATAATGAACAAGAGAATTACTATTGCAATTGATGGATATTCATCTACCGGAAAAAGTACAGTAGCTAAGCAACTAGCTAGTGAATTGGGATATGTTTATGTAGATAGTGGTGCAATGTACAGAGCTATGACTCTTTTTTCTATGCAAAACGGTTATATTTCAGATCGTCATTTCTATATTAAAGATTTGATAGATAATTTAGGTAATGCAAATTTAAAATTTATCTATAATGAATCTCTAGGCTATGCAGAAATATATTTAAATGATGAAAATGTTGAAAAGTTAATACGTTCTTTGGAAGTTTCCAATTTAGTGAGCAAAGTATCTGCCATTCCTGAAGTTAGAAAAAAATTAGTTGCCATTCAAAAAGAAATTGGTAAGAATAAAGCTGTTGTCATGGATGGAAGAGATATTGGTAGCGTAGTTTTTACTGACGCTGAATTGAAAATTTTTATGACATCGTCTTCTGAAACAAGAGCAAAACGTCGTTTTGATGAATTGATACAGAAAGGAGAAAATGTTAGTTATAAAGATGTTTATACAAATGTAATTGACAGAGATTTGGTAGACACAACTAGAAAAGATTCTCCATTGGTAAAAGCTGAAGATGCTATAGAAATAGACAATTCACAATTAACAAAAGAAAAACAATTTGAAATTATTCTAAATTTAGTTGAGGAAAAATTAAGGGATATTTAAATATTTATGTGTCTGTAATGAAATTTTCCATTTTGGATTTTTCATCACATAATCAACGATAACTTCTGTCATTTTCTCTTTTTTACTCCATTCCGGTTGTAAAAATAACTCACAATTACTACTAACTTTAGCAGCCTGCTCTTCTGCAAATTTAAAATCACTCTTATTAAAGACTATTATTTTAAGCTCATCTGCCTCCTTGTAGACCTCTGTTAAAGGAAGTTTATTTTTTTTAGGAGATAAACAAAACCAATCCCAACTACCTGAAAAAGGATAGGCACCTGAGGTTTCTATATGTGTTTTTATTCCGTTTTGTTGAAGTTTTTTTGTTAAATAATCCATAGACCACATTAAGGGTTCACCTCCAGTAATTACAACGGTGTCAGAGTATATTTTAGCATGTTTTATTATCGTGTCTGCTAATGTTGGGGGATGTAAGTTTGCATTCCAACTTTCTTTAACATCACACCAATGACACCCCACATCGCATCCACCAATACGAATAAAATATGCCGCTTTACCAGTGTGATAACCTTCTCCTTGTATGGTGTAAAATTCTTCCATTAAAGGAAGCATTTTACCTTGATCTACTAAATCTTTTATTTCATTATTCATAAATGATGCTTAAAAAAGCTACTCAATTTGTTGAGTCAAACTAGATTTATTGCAAATGTACCTCTTGCATTTTTATTTTCAATACAATTTATCGTATAAACTGTTTAATCGTATGAAAATTTTAGTATTCAATTTTTTATTTTAATAAGATCTTTTTATCGAGTTAATTTTATGTTTGCTAAGAACTTAAAAATCAGTATAATTTTGTACATTTGCACTCCTTTTTACGATAACGGATTAGAAAAAGGATTTTTAAGAACATAATTAAGTATAATATCTCTTATAGTTTTTATCGTTAATAATCTGAATTACAATAAGATACAAAAATATTTTCAGCATGTCTGAAGAAACAAAAAAAACGGAAGCTTCTAAAGCTCCAGAAGTACAAGAAGTAGCTGTTGAAGCTACAGTAGAATCTACAGAAACAGTAGAAGTTGCAGAGACTACAACTGCAGTAAAAGAAGAAACACAAGAAGACTTTTTAAAGAACTTTGACTGGCACAAATACGAGGAAGGTATAGAAGCTGTTGATGAGTCTAAATTAAAAGAATTTGAAAGCGCTCTTGAGGGTACAGTAGGATTTGTAAAGGAACGTGACGTTATCGAAGGTCTTGTGATAAGAATAACAGATAGAGATGCTATTATAGATATCAATTCTAAATCTGAAGGTGTTATTTCCTTAAATGAGTTTAGATATAATTCTAGTTTATCTGTTGGTGATAAAGTTGAAGTTTTAGTAGATAAAAGAGAAGATAGTTCTGGTCAATTAGTACTATCTCACAAGAAAGCTCGAGTAATTAAAGCATGGGAACGAGTTAACAATGCTCACGAAACAGGTGAAGTTGTTAATGGATTCGTTAAATGTAGAACTAGAGGGGGTATGATTGTAGATGTCTTTGGAATCGAAGCATTCTTACCAGGTTCTCAAATAGATGTTAAACCTATCCGTGATTACGATCAATACGTTGAGAAAACAATGGAATTCAAAGTGGTTAAAATTAACCATGAATTTAAAAACGTTGTTGTTTCTCATAAAGCCCTTATTGAAGCTGATATTGAAATTCAGAAGAAAGAAATTATTGGTCAACTAGAAAAAGGACAAGTACTTGAAGGGATCGTTAAAAATATTACTTCTTATGGTGTATTTGTTGATTTAGGTGGAGTTGACGGATTAGTTCACATTACAGATTTATCATGGTCTAGAATAAATCACCCAAATGAAGTGGTTGAATTAGATCAAAAATTAAATGTTGTAATCTTAGACTTTGATGATAGCAAGTCTAGAATTCAATTAGGATTAAAACAATTATCCTCTCATCCATGGGATGCTTTAAATGCTGATCTTAAGATAGGTGACAAAGTAACTGGTGAAGTTGTTGTCATTGCAGATTATGGTGCATTTGTAGAAGTTTCAGAAGGTGTTGAAGGATTAATTCACGTTTCTGAAATGTCTTGGTCTACTCATTTGCGTTCTGCTCAAGATTTCGTTAAAGTAGGAGATAAAGTTGAAGCACAAATTTTAACTTTAGACAGAGACGAACGTAAGATGTCTTTAGGAATGAAACAATTACACCCAGATCCATGGACAGATATAACCAAAAAATATCCTGTTGGATCTACCCACACAGGTACTGTAAGAAATTACACAAACTTTGGTGTATTTGTTGAGCTAGAAGAAGGAATTGACGGGCTTGTTTACATTTCTGACCTTTCTTGGACTAAGAAAATTAAGCATCCTTCAGATTTTGTTACTGTTGGAGATTCTTTAGAAGTTCAAGTATTAGAATTGGATGTAGAAGGAAGAAAGCTAAATCTAGGTCATAAACAAACTCAAGACAATCCTTGGGATGCTCATGAGACAACCTTTACCGTAGACTCTATTCATACTGGAACAATTAAAGAGAAAAATGATAAAGGAGCGGTAGTAACATTTACTGATGGAGTTGAAGGTTTTGCTCCCGGTCGTCATTTAGAAAAAGAAGACGGTACCAAATTAGGTAAAGGAGATACCTCAGAATTTAAAGTTCTTGAATTCAGTAAGGAATATAGAAGAATAGTTGTATCACATACAGCAATTTTTAAAGAGCAAGAAAAAAGAAATATGAAAGCTGCTGCTAAGAAATCTGCAGAGGCTGAAAAAACCACCCTTGGTGACATTGGAGGACTTGCAGATTTGAAAAAGCAAATGGATGCTAAAGCTAAGAAGAAATAAGTTTTTCTTTTTAACTATAAATATCAAAACCACTGTATTTTACAGTGGTTTTTTTTATTTCATATATTTGATATGATTAAATTTTAAATCATGAAAATAAAAATCCTATTGTATGTTTCTCTTATATTTTTAATTGGGTGTACTACAAAACAAAAACAACTCAAAGAAATTGATCCTTCAACATATTGGGGTAAGAATCCATGGCCAGAAATCAGAAAAAAAAGAATCAATAATTTATTACCTAAGGCATTGCAAGAGGCTAAAGTTGATTGTTGGTTAGTACTTTGTAGAGAAAATAATAATGATCCTTTAGCAGATCATATTGGTGGAGAAAACGCTGGAGGAAATGCTGTATTTTTATTTTATAATGATAAACAAGGATTCCATTCAAAAGTTTTTTCTCCTTCAGGTGAGTCAACGGCTCTTGATGAACTGGATATTCATGATGATGTAATAAGCGTCTCGAGGGGAATCTCTACAATAGATTTAGCAATTGATTTTATAAAAAATAAAAATTTTAAGACCATAGCAATAAATTCATCTACTACTAATTCAATTGCTGATGGATTATCCTATAACCAAAGAAAACAAATAGAAAATTTATTAGGAAAAGATTCAAAAAAATTAATATCGTCTTCAGAACTAGTCTACAATTGGTTATCTATAAAATTACCAGAAGAAGTAGCAATTTTAACAAAAGCAGCAAAATTAACTGCTGAGTTTCAAATTGAGGCATACAAAACAGTTATTCCAGGAAAATCAACAGATGCTGATATAGCAAAATTTTTAAAACAAAAAATGTTAGATTATGGAGTAAAAGACGGTTGGTCTCCAGACCAAAACCCTAATGTAAATTCAGGACCAGATAGAGGTCATTCTCACGCAACTAATAAAATAATTATGCCTGGGGATGTAATTCAAATTGATTTTGGAATAAAAGTTTATGACAGGTGGGTTAGTGATATTCAACGTTTTGCATATGTTTTAAAAAACGATGAAGTCAAAGCTCCAGAAAATATTCAATTTTATTGGGAGAGTGGTAAGGCAGGAAATAGAGCTGCACTAAGTGCTATGAAGCCTGGAGTAAAAGGTGTTGATGTTGATAAAGCTCAAAGAATATTGATGAAGAACGCAAACTCTGAATTTGTCATGTGGAGTACAGGGCATCCAGTAGGGTATGTTGCTCATGATGTTGGACCTAATTTGGGTGGGTCTCAGTCAACGCATGTGAGACCTGCATCAGAAAAAAAATTAAAGGAAGGAATGACTTTTGCTTTTGATGGTTTTCATGCCTGGAAATTATCTGATACAACTCTTAAAACCATATCTGTAGAGGAAATGGCAGTTGTAACCAAAGAGGGTGCAAGATATCTGATTGATCCTCAAGAAAATTTAATTTTAATTCCTAGTAAAAATTAAAATAGATTAATGGAGATTTCATTAACTTATTTTTTTTGGTATTTAATTAGAAGTCGATAAGAATAAATTATCTTTGTTAAACAAAAAAATGGCATGACATTAATCAAATCAATTTCTGGAATTAGAGGAACGATAGGAGGTCAAACTTCAGAAAATTTAACACCCATTGATGCAGTTAAATTTGCTGCAGCTTATGGTACTTTTATAAAAAAAAGAAATCCCTCTAAAGATAAAATTAGTGTGGTTATAGGAAGAGATGCTCGTATCTCTGGTAAAATGATTAGCTCTCTAGTAGCAAATACTCTTGTCGGTTTAGGAATTGATGTTATAGATCTAGGATTGTCTACAACACCAACTGTTGAAGTTGCAGTTCCTTTAGAAAATGCAGACGGTGGAATTATTTTAACAGCAAGTCACAATCCTAAACAATGGAATGCATTAAAACTACTAAATGAAAAAGGAGAATTTTTAAATGGAGAAGATGGAGAAATCATTTTAAAAACTGCTGAATCTGATGATTTTGTGTTTGCTGAAGTTGATGATTTAGGAACTTATTCAAAAGATCAATCTTATCTAGAAAAACACATTAATGAGGTTTTAAACCTAGAATTAGTAGATATTGACTCCATCAGAAAAGCTAAGTTTAAGGTAGTTGTTGATGGGGTAAATTCTACCGGAGGAATTTTTATTCCTGCTTTGTTAAAAGAGCTAAATGTAGAATGTATAGAATTGTATTGCACACCAAATGGGCAATTTCCACATAATCCCGAACCCTTAAAAGAACACCTCACAGATATTTCTGAATTGGTGATCAAAGAAAACGCAGATTTTGGAATTGTAGTAGACCCCGATGTAGACAGATTAGCTTTGGTCTGTGAAGATGGTTCTATGTTTGGAGAAGAATATACCTTGGTAGCTTGTGCAGATTATGTTTTAGGGAAATTAGGTGGTGGTAATACCGTTTCAAATTTATCATCTTCAAGAGCATTACGCGACATCACTCACAAACATGGTGGAACATACACAGCTAGTGCCGTAGGAGAGGTGAATGTTGTTATAAAAATGAAAGAAACAAATACAGTTATTGGAGGAGAGGGAAATGGAGGGATTATTTATCCAGCATCTCATTACGGAAGAGATAGTTTGGTTGGTGTTGCTTTATTCTTATCACATATGGCTCATAAAAAATTGTCTTGTAAAGCTTTAAGAGATTCTTATCCAAGTTATTTTATGAGTAAAAATAAAATTCAACTAACTCCTGAGATTGATGTAGATCGTATTTTAGAAACGATTGTCAACAAATATGCTGGTGAAGAAGTAAATACTATTGATGGTGTTAAAATTGATTTTGCTAAACAATGGGTTCATTTACGTAAATCAAACACAGAACCAATTATAAGAATTTATACAGAGAGTAATTCTCAACAATCAGCTGATGAATTAGCCGAACGTTTCATCACAGAAATTACAGAAATTATAGCTTAACTAATGAATTCCTTAGAACAATATTTTCAGCAATTTAGAGATCATATCATAGGTATTGATCAAGATTTTGTGACTCCATTTGGTCAGAAAAAATTAGTATATACTGATTGGACGGCTAGTGGAAGATTATATCGTCCTATAGAACAGAAGTTAACCAATGAATTTGGTCCTTTTGTAGCCAATACTCATACAGAAACCTCTACTTCAGGTGCGGCCATGACATTAGCTTATCATGAAGCTAGAAATATTATTAAACGTCATGTAAATGCAAATGATAATGATGTTTTGATTACTGAAGGCTCAGGAATGACAGGCGTAATTAATAAATTTCAACGAATTCTAGGATTAAAAGTTTCTGAGAATCTGAGAGAATATACCGTAATTCCCGATGACATTAAACCGATAGTTTTTGTTTCACATATGGAGCACCATTCTAACCAAACTTCATGGTTAGAAACTATTGCAGATGTTGTTGTTGTCCCTTGTAATAAAGAAGGAACCATATGCTTGGATACTTTTGAGGAACACATTAAAAAAAATGCGGATAGAAAAATTAAAATAGCCTCTATTACCTCATGTTCTAATGTGACAGGTATAAAAACACCTTATCATGAGATTGCAAAAATAATTCATAAATACAACGGATTATGTTTTGTAGATTTTGCCTGTTGTGCACCGTATGTAAAAATTGATATGCATCCGTTAGAGAAAGATTCACATCTAGATGCTATCTTCTTTTCTCCTCACAAATTTTTAGGAGGTCCTGGAAGTTCGGGTGTTTTAATTTTTAACAAGAAGTTATATAAAAATTTAATTCCTGATAATCCCGGTGGCGGAACAGTGAGTTATACAAATCCTTGGGGAGAACATGATTATTTTGATGATGTTGAGACACGTGAGGATGGGGGTACACCAGCTTTTTTACAAACAATACGCATAGCACTTTCTGTTCAATTGAAGGAAAAGATGGGGATGGATATGATAAAAAAGAGGGAAGATGAGCTCAATGAAAAATTTTTTCAAACCTTAGAATCTATTCCAAATATTACGGTTTTGGCTCCTAATCATAAAGACAGATTGAGTATTTTTTCTTTTTATGTAGAAAATATTCATTTTAATCTCATAGTAAAATTATTAAATGATCGATACGGGATTCAAACTCGTGGAGGATGTTCTTGTGCAGGAACTTATGGGCATTTTTTGTTGAATGTAGATCAAGAAACTTCTCATAAAATTAAAAATCAGATTTTAGAGGGTTGTTCCACTGAAAAGCCGGGTTGGGTTCGCATCTCTATGCACCCCACAATAAAAGATTCTGAATTAGAATTTATCAGTAATTCGTTAGTAGAATTATGTGAAAATATTCACGAATGGTCAAAGGATTATGTGTATGATTCTTCAAAAAACGATTATGTACACAAATCCGTGTTGCCAATTGAAAAACAGATGGTAAAAAACTGGTTTCAAGTGTAAATTAGTAAAACTAATTTACTGCCATTCTTTAGGAACTTTATTTCTGTGTTTAAAACGCTTATGAGACCATAAGTAATAAGCTGGCTGGTTATGGATGTTTCTCTCTGTAATTGCTAAATATTTGTCTGTAATTTTAAAATCTTTAAACTCATTTGGATGTTCTGTAAGGGTTTCAAATGTGACCTCAAAATACCCTCTTTTTACTTTTTTAATACTATAGTTTACAACAGCCATATCAAACTTTTTAGCAATTTTTTCAGCTCCAGTATGAACTGGGACTTTTATACCCATAAATTCTCGCCAGTAGTTCGCTTTATGAATTTGAGGAGATTGGTCACTTAACAATAAATACAAACCTTGAATTCCATTATTAAAATTATGAGTTATAGATTTTACGGTATTTGATGTTTTATATCCTATAAAACCAAATTTCATTCTAGACTCTTTAACTATTTTGTCAAAGTATTTATTTCCAATTCTTGTGTAAGCACCAAAACATTTAATTTTTACATACATGGGAATACCTATAGACCATTCCCAATTAGCTTGATGAGCACCCATAAAAGCAATACTTCTTCCTTTTTCATACAGTTCATCTATAAGTTCAGGATTTTTTATCTTATATCTTTTGTGAAGTGTTTTATTTGATATGGTAAAGGCTTTAATACTTTCAACTAGTACATCTGAAAAATGTTTAAAAAATTGTTTTTGAATCGTTTTTATTTCCTTAATAGTTTTTTCTGGAAAGGCTAATTGTAAATTTTCTAAAACTACTTTTTTTCTATACCCAATTAAATAGAAAAATATTAGGTATAAGAAATCTGATAGTATATATAAAACCCTCATTGGTAAAAGAGATAACAACCAAATAATAGGGTAGGTAAGAACAAAAATTAAAAACTGCATCTTTACATTTTAGATTACAAATATCGTATTTAAATTTTGAATGATATCTATTAATAAACCACAGATTTCTTTATGTTTGTAGTATGATTCAAAATACTAGTCAAGTCGTTTTACTTCTTATCTTATCAAACATTTTGTTTTCTATTAAGGGATTTGGAGATCCACTTTTTTTTGACAAATTTAAATTTCAAATTGCAAAAATTTTACAAGGTGAAAAAAACAGGCTCATAAGTTCTAGTTTTCTTCATGTAGATTGGTTACATCTTGGGTTTAACATGTATGCGTTATATCTTTTTGGAGATATAGTTGATGCCAGATTGGGAACTGTTAGTTTTTTGGCTATTTATTTTGGCAGCCTTCTTTTTGGTAGCTTATATTCATTAAGTTATCACAAAAAAGAATCTTATTATAGTGCTGTAGGTGCATCTGGTGCTGTTTGTGGAATTGTTTATTCGTGTATCATGTTATATCCAGAGATGCAATTAGGGTTAATCTTAATTCCAATACCAATTCCAGGTTATATTTTTGGAGTTGCATATTTATTGTATTCAATTTATGGTATGAGAAATAGAGTTGGTAATATTGGCCATTCTGCCCACTTGGGTGGTGCTATTGGGGGGTTTGTTTTTACCTTACTTTTATTTCCTCAAGTTCTTAGAGAAAATTTATTGATGATTATTTTTCTCTCATTACCAATATTATTTCTATTAGTCTTCGGAAAAAAACTTAATGTATAAAAAAAGTCTTATCATTTGATAAGACTTTTAGAGCGAGAGACCAGGTTCGAACTGGCGACATTCAGCTTGGAAGGCTGACGCTCTACCAACTGAGCTACTCTCGCTAATAGACGTTGCAAATATAAAATCATTTTTGGTTTAGGCAATAAAAAAATGAAAAATTAATAGAAATTTTATTGTCTTTTTATCTTATTTAATAGGTATTAATAGTAGATTTCGAAAACTAAATTTTAAAAACTCTCTTTTTATCGTTTGATTAATTCACAATTAAATAATTAGATAAAAAAAAGTCGAGAAAAACTCGACTTTTATAGTGTAGCGAAGACGGGATTTGAACCCGTGACCTCAGGGTTATGAATCCTGCGCTCTAACCAACTGAGCTACCTCGCCTTGGTTATAAGGCTGCAAATATAATTCAATTTTGTAGTACTGCAAGGCGTGTTTTTAATTTTTTTTAACTAGATATATTAACTATATTGGCTTAATCATAAATTATTTTTTCACCAGTAAAAATATTAATGAAATTATGGATAAAGTCAAATTTGAAATTGAATTTCCAATTCATGCTTCCCCTAGTATGTTGTATCAGTATTTCTCCACACCATCTGGTTTGGAAGAATGGTTTGCTGATAAAGTAAATTCAAGAGGAAAAGTAATTACCTTTTTTTGGGATGATTCTCAAGAGCAAGCATCAATTATTTCAAAAAAAAATGGAGAAAAAGCAAGGTATAAATGGATTGAAAGTGGTGAAGATGAAAGCTATTTTGAGTTTAGAATTCAAGTTGACGAAATCACTAAAGATGTTTCTTTAATGGTTACAGATTTTGCTGATGAAGATGAGGTTGAAGAGGCAAAAATGCTTTGGGTAAACCAAATAGATGAGTTAAAGCACAGAATAGGGGCTTAAAATTTAGAATACATAACTTAAAATTTAGCTTTGGATAAATTCCAAAGCTTTTTTTGTAAACATAATGTTCTAATTCATTTAAATTTGTAAATAATTTAGTTATAAAAATATACACAATGTTGAATTACAATGGAAGTCTAGTTGCCTTTGATGATGTAGCAATCACTCCCAACAATAGAGCTTTTAAATATGGAGATTCGGTTTTTGAAACCATAAAAGTTTTAAATGGTAAATTGGTTTTTTGGGAAGATCACTATTTTAGATTAATGGCATCTATGAGGATGTTACGTATGAAAATTCCTATGAATTTTACCTTGGAGTTTTTAGAACTTGAAATATTAAAAACCGTCTCGATTGGCAATCATAATAAATCAAGAGTTAGATTGACGATTACCAGAAAAGATGGAGGTTTCTACACTCCAACTTCAAACGAAATAGACTATCTAATAGAATGTCGTGAGTTACAACTCACAATTAAGGATAATTACAAAGTAGATTTATTTAAAGATTTCTATGTGTATTCTGGTCATTTGTCTACTGTAAAAACAAACAATAAGTTAATACACACATTAGCAAGTATTTATGCCAAAGAAAACGAATTGGATAATTGTATTCTTCTTAACGAGAGAAAAGGGGTTGTAGAGGCAACCAACGCCTCACTATTTTTAATAAAGGGAACTACAATTAAGACTCCTTTGTTGACTGAAGGTTGTCTCAAAGGAATTGCTAGAGAGAAAGTAATTAATATCATAAAATCTAATAGTGATTACGAATTAGAAGAAACGATAATTTCACCATTTGAAATTCAAAAGGCTGATGAGGTTTTTATAACAAATTCAATCATAGGGATACAATCTATTACTAGTTATAGAAAAAAAACCTTTTCTACAACAATTTCAAAAAAATTAGCCGTTAGTTTAAATATTCTTGAATTAACGAGTAAATAATTAATTTAGATTGATGTTGTTAGGTGCATTAGCCCAAATTTTATACTCACCTCCTTTTTGTAATAACTTGTTTTTCCAAAGCGTTTTATTGTCTGTAGATAATATATTTTCAAAATCGTTTTCTGAGACAAACCAAGACTTGTTTATTACCTCTTTCTCTAATTGTACCTTAGCCCATCCTGAATACCCTAAAAAAAAGCGAATCTCAGTATTTTTAATTTCTTTTTGTTGTAATAGATTTTTTAATGCTTCAAAATTGCCACCCCAATAAATTTCTTCACTTACCTGGGTGCTGCCGGGTATTAATTCAGGTATTTTATGAATGAAATATAAATTATCTTGCTCTACTGGACCTCCTTGGTATATTTTAAAGGAACAATTAATTTCTGGAATAAGATCTCTTATGGTATAATTTAGAGGTTTATTTAAGATAAAACCAACCGAACTTTCTTCATTATGCTCTGTAAGGAGTATGATGGATCTGTTGAATGAATCATCATTTAAAATAGAGGGTTCAGCAATAAGAAGTTTTCCTTTTACAATTTTCAAAACACATACTTAATTTAACTAAATTTAAAAAAATTATGCAAATAAAAAAAACCTTCTTAAAAAGAAGGTTTTTTTATGTAAAATAAAAAATTATTAGTTTACAGCACCGCTTAAACCAGCTCCAGCTTTAAACTTAACAACATTTTTAGCAGCAATTTTAATTTCTGCTCCAGTTTGTGGATTTCTACCATTTCTAGCAGCTCTTCTAGATACTGACCAAGTTCCCCATCCTACTAAAGCAACCTTTCCACCTGATTTTAAAGTAGATGTTACATTAGAAGTTAGTGATTCTAAAGCGGCTTTTGCTGCAGCTTTCGAAATTCCTGCATCAGCAGCCATTGCGTCGATTAAATCTGATTTGTTCATAATAAATAGTATTTAAATTAATTGTTTAAAATGCATAAATGCTTAACAAATATAGACGGATTAAGGGCTTGTGCAAGTTTAGGCCTTAAAAAAACCGCTTTTTGTTAATAAAACTATGTAAATTGTTAATAAGGAGCTCCTCATTTACATAAAATCAATACATGTAGTGCTGATAAAGGCTTTAGCGCATTTTTGCATTCTCAGAAAAAGTATAGCCATTAAGAAGGTTTTTACAATCTAATTTTTTCTTTCCAGAGATCTTTAATTCATTAATAATTATATATCCTCCATTAACTGCTACTTTAATGTAATCCTTAGTGGTAGTGATCTTCTTAATGGACTCGTTATGCTGTATTTCTTCTTTTCTAATTTTATATATTTTTAAAGACGTAAGAACATTATTATTTATCATATTAGTCCAAGCACCAGGAAATGGATTTAAACCTCTTATATGGTTGTATATTGTATCTATAGAATTATTCCAATTTATTTTACAATTTTCAGGAAATAGTTTTGGAGCTATTTTTTCACTACCCTGCATTTGCTTGTGCGTATTTATTGAATTATTTTGAATATTAAGTACAGTTTCAGAAACTAAATTTGCTCCAATATTCATAAGTCTGTCGTGTAATTCACCTACTATTTCATCTTTGCTTATAATAACTTCTTCTTGAAGAATTATATTACCTGTATCTATTTTTTCATCGATAAAAAAAGTTGTAACACCAGTTTTTTCTTCACCATTTATTATGGCCCAATGAATAGGCGCTGCACCTCTGTAGTCAGGTAAAAGAGATGCATGTAGGTTGAAAGTTCCATACAAGGGCATTTGCCATACAACTTTTGGTAACATTCTAAAAGCAACAACAATTTGAAGATTGGCATTTAATGCTTTTAAATTTGATATAAAGTCTTCGCTTTTTAGGTTCTTGGGTTGTAATAATTTTAATTTGTTTTCAAGAGCATATTTTTTAATTGCAGATCCTTTTAATTTACGACCTCTTCCTGATCTCTTGTCTGGAGCAGTCACAACGCCTACAATATTAAAACCACTCTCTACTAATTTTTTTAAACTAGTTACAGCAAATTCTGGTGTTCCCATAAAAACTATGCGAAGATCTCTCATGAGATGAAAAATTTATTATTGTTAGTTATGCCAATTTTATTCTTTGACAATAGGTAACGCAAATGTATTAAAATTGCCTTTTCATCTCTATCTAAAGAGAAGATAATTTCTTCTTGAGAAATTTCTTTTTTATCACTAAAAAGTTCAAAAATATCTTTTTCTAAATTCGATGAATTGTGTTTTTTTTCAGAAATACAGACATCGCATATATTACACTTTGAAACCTGTTCCTCATCAAAATAATGAGATAATTGAATATTTCTACAGGTAGTATTATTTTTTATAAAGTATAGTAAATCTTTTGATTTTTGAATTTGTTGATTTATGAACGTTTCGATTGAGTGAGAAATCCTATTAATTGAATTATCATCTTCTCTTGGAAGTAAAAATTTGAGTTCTTCACAAGTGTTAGCCTCTTTATATTCAATAATATCAAGGGTATTCAATGCTTTTAGTTCCTCCCTAACAGTAGACGAATTAACTTGTAAACTTTTTGCAATATCAAATTCATTAATTTTCACTTCTTTGTGAAAAACTCCACCATAACCTCTAAGAATAAAATCCAATAATTTTTTGGTTATAACTTTATTGAATTGCTGTTTGGTTAAATTACTACTAGTTATTTTAAAAATAACAGTAGATTTTTTATTGTAATTTGGAGTAACTTCAATAATGCTATGATTGACAAGAATTTTGAAAATAGTTGCCGTTTTTTTATAATTGAAATTATAGGTTTCACAAAATTTCAAAAAATTAAAATTTAAAGTATCCTCTTTTAATTCTCCTTTAGCAATCTGAAAGTATTGATATAGTTTTTGATGTACAATTTTAATTTCTTTTATGGTTGGATAACTATTTAATTTCTTTTTTTTAAATAAATCTATGTCATTTTCGTTTTGTAAGATAACCGAAAATGATTTTTCTCCATTTCTTCCAGCTCTTCCTGCTTCTTGAATATAATTTTCAATACTCGAGGGGAGGTCTAGATGAACGACTATTTTAACATTAGATTTATCTATACCCATCCCAAAGGCATTAGTGGCTACCATAATTAGGTTTTCCTCATTCATCCAAGAATCAAAAGCTTTAGACTTATCGTTTGAAGACATTCCGCCATGATAAAAAGTTGAACTGTAGCCCTTTGAATTTATCAGATTTGATAGGTCTTCAGTTTTTTTTCTAGACCCAACATAAATGATTGTTGGAAATGGATTTTTTTTGAATATTTTTTCGAGTTTTCCAATCTTATTTTCATTGTAAATTACTTGATAAGCTAAATTCTCTCTAAAAAAAGATTTTTTAAAAATAGAAGCATCCCTTAAATTTAAATTTTCAACAACATCGTTCGTTACTTTTTTTGTGGCAGTTGCTGTTAACGCAATAATATTTACACTTGGGTGTATTTCTCTTATTTTATGGATGAGTCTGTAGGATGGCCTAAAATCTTGACCCCACTCAGAAATACAATGTGCTTCGTCAACAGCTATTAGATTAATAGGAATTTGTTTTAATTTGTTTAGAATAAAATCTGAATTTAAACGCTCTGGTGATAAATAGAGAAATTTATAGTTGCCAAATTTCAGATTATCAAACAAGGTTACTATCTCATCAACACTTGAGTTGCTCTTAATTGTCAGTGCTTTAATTCCTTTTTTGTCTAATTGGTCAATTTGATCTTTCATTAAAGATACAAGTGGAGAGACAACTAAACATATACCTTTTTTTACGAGTGCGGGTATTTGATAACATAAAGATTTACCAGCACCCGTTGGTAGAAGAGCAACAACATCTTTTTCAGAAATAACGTCTTTTATTATTTCTTCTTGTAAATTTCTGAAAGAGGAATGTCCCCAATACTTTTGTAATATGACTTTAGGTTGGATCATACATTTCTTTTGAGCCAATTAAGAATAAAGTTTGATCGTTTTTCTACCGTATCAAAAGGAACTTCAATCAATGAATAATTTAAATTTCTATAGGATTTTTCTATGCAGGTATTTATGAGCTCTGCTTCTTTAAAGCTTTCATACCTCTCATTGTCTGAAACAAAAATTTCTTTCCATGGTTTAAATAGAAATACATGGTCATATCTATATTTTTTACTAGACTCTTCAAAATATGAGGGGTACTTTTCTTTGGTATAATCTAAATAAGCATGTATATCAGGTAAACCCCTATCAAAAAAAATTAAGTCATGATTAGTACTTGAAGCTTTAAGATACTGTTCTTTCCTTCCCTCAAACAATAACTCACTAAATAGTATAGGTTTTGTTAAAAATAATTGTTCTATACCTTCCTTTTGTGCTTTTATAGTTATCGCTCTCGAAATCTCATCCATACAATAAAAACCTTTTCTTTTAAGCTCTTTTATTACAGATGATTTTCCGGTACCAGGCCCTCCGATAAGCACAATTTTTTTTTGCATAAAACAAAAGTATAGTATTAATTTAGTATAACATTATAATGATGTAATTTTGTAAAATTATATGATCATAATTGTTAAAATTATAAAATGAAAGATAGAGATAATTTTTATAAAAATTTAAAAAAACAATTAGAGGATACTACATCTTTTCCAACCGATTATTTATATAAATTTATAGTATCATCTGGAGGAAACAAAGTAGCTTTAGTTAAAGACATATTTGAAGGTAAAGGGGCAAAAATAACTGTAAAAAAATCTAAGACTGAAAAATATTTTAGCATTTCTATAGTTATCTGTTTAGATAATTCAAACGAAGTAATTTCATATTACAAACAAGCTGAAAAAATTGAAGGAATTATATCACTATAACACTATGAAAAAAACTATTTTTTTACTACTAACACTTCACACTTTAAATATTTTCTCACAAAAAGACACTGACATTCTAGTAACAATTAACAATGAAAAAGTATCTGTTGGAGATTTTAAAAGAGTTTATGAGAGAAATCTAGATGCTATTGATAATGATGAATCAAAAGATATAGAAAATAATCTCAATTTATTTATAAATTTCAAGCTCAAAGTAAAACAAGCCTATGATTTAAAGCTAGATACGATATCATCATATGCAAATGAAATTAAAACGTATAAGAGACAACTAATTGCACCTTACACTCAAGATAAAAATCAATTTAACAATCTTGTTAAAGAGGCCTACGAAAGAACTAGAACTGAAATTAGAGCAAGTCACATACTTGTTAAACTTCCAAGAAACTACAACCCGAAAGATACCATTTTGCCTTTCTCAAAAATTTTGGAAGCTAGAAATAGAGTAGTGGCCGGTGAACCTTTTAACAAGGTAGCTAGAGAAGTATCTGAAGATCCATCAGCCAAAAATAATGGAGGTGATTTAGGGTATTTTTCTGCTTTTAACATGTTGTATGATTTTGAGGATATTGCCTATAAGACCCCTCTGGGTGATGTGTCTCAAATATTTAAAACTCGTTTTGGATATCATATTGTGAAAAAAACTGCCTCTAGAACTTCGAAAGGCCAGAGGCAAGTAGCACATATACTTATTTCTGATACAACCTCTAATGGAAAAAAATTAATTGATCAAGTTTATGCGAAACTTAACAATGGCGGAATTTTTAAAGAATTAGCACTCAAATATTCAAATGATTCAAGAACTAAGAAAAAAGGTGGAGTTTTACCCAAATTTGGATCGAATAGAATGGTAAAGCCATTTGAAGAAGCAACTTTTTCTCTTGTTGCCATTGATGATTTTAGTGCCCCTTTTAAAACAAAATATGGATGGCATATTGTAAAATTATTGAAGAAATTCCCCGTTCCCCCTTTTGAGAAAATAGAAAATGAAATTTCACAAAAAGTAAAAAATACGGGTAGGGTTAAGTTATCTGATAATTCTATCTTAAAAAAATTAAAAAAAGAGTATTCAATCAATATAATTGAGTCTGTTAAAGAATCTCTTCAAAATAACAACTTCAAAGATTCATTACAAGTAACGTTTTTATCAATCAATCAGAAAAAAATCACAAAAGCTGATTTTGTTTCTTATAGATCGAAAAGAAAGCAAATACCATTTAATTCACTATTAAGTAACTTCATTAACGAAGAAATTTTAAAGTATTTCAAAGAAAATTTAGCAAACACTAATAAAGAGTTTTCTAATACGCTTAAAGAGTATCAAGACGGTTTGTTACTTTTTGAATTGATGCAGAAAAAGATTTGGAATGTTTCTTCAGATTCCTTAGCGTTAAAAACATACTTTGATGCTCAAAAAGACTTATATAATGAGAAAGATTTAGAGAGTATTAAAGGAAAGGTAATGAATGACTTTCAGACAACATTAGATAATGAATGGATTCAATTGTTAAGAGCTAAAAGTAAAATTAATATCAATAAAAAAGTACTAAAAAAATTAATTAACTACTACAGAAAAAAATCTTGAAAAAAATTTTCTACATATCAGCATTAATTATTTTTTTTTCATGCGATTCTTTAGAATTTCAAAAAAAAGACATTTCAATTAATGACAAACCTATTGCTAGTGTTTATGATGAAAGTTTTTTTGAGGAAGATTTAAATTTGTTATTACCAAAAAATATAGATAAAAATGACAGTATTGCTCTTGCTAGAAGCATAATTGATAGTTGGGCAATACAGCAATTGTTGTTAATTAAGGCCAAAGAAAATAATACAGAAAATGATAATGCTGAAATTAATGATTTAGTCAGAGATTATAGGCAAGCACTTTTAATAAATGGTTATAAAGAAAGGCTCATTAAACAACGGTTAGATACCGTAATAGAAAGTCAAGAAATTATAAATTATTATGAGAAAAACAATAATAATTTTAGATTAAATGAAGAGCTAGTTAAATTAAGGTATATCCATTTCTCAAATGAGTTGATAGATAAAAAAGAGGTCATTAAGTTATTCAAGAATGGTACTTTCGAAGATTTAGAAACTTTAGAATCTAGACAACTTTCCTTCAAAAAAATGATGTTGAATGATTCAGCTTGGGTACCGTTAGAAAATGTTTTGTTAAAATTGCCATTTTCTAGAGAGGATTTGTTAAAAAAAACATATTTAATTAAAAAAGAAGATTCTTTAGGTTTATATTTGGCTTTCACAAAAGATGTTTTATTAAGAAATCAAATAGCTCCTCTGATGTATATTGAACCCACAATAAAACAAATGATTTTACATAAAAGAAAGTTACAATTAATCAGAGATATAGAAAAAATAATAGTTAAAGATGCCATTCAAAATAAAATTTTTAAAATTCATTAACATACTACTATTTATTTTAGTATTTAATCAAGGAATATCAGCTCAAAAAGTAAAAATTGATGCTGTTGGAGTCGTTGTTGGAAAGAATATTGTATTGGATTCTGATATCGAAAAATTTAAGTTAGAATTGGAGAATAGTAGTGAAGGAAAAATACAAATTTCTGACTGTGAAATGTTAGAACAATTGATGTTGCAGAAATTATTAGCTCATCATGCTGTTGTTGATAGTATTGTAGTTTCAGATGCAGAGGTTAATGATCAGGTTGAGAGAAATATTCAATTTTTTAGTCAAGAATATGGAAGTATTGAAAAAGTTGTTGAAGCTTATGGTTTTAATGATATAGAAGATCTAAAAAAAGAACTTTTTGGTATAGAAAAAGAAAATTCTTTGATTCAAAAAGAACAGAGGCAAATCACTGAAAATATTGATGTAACACCAGAGGAAATAAGGATATATTACAATGGTTTAAAAGAAAAAGGTGAATTACCTGAATTTCCTGCAGAAATTCAAATTGCACAATTAGTTTTAAATGCAGATCCAACACAAGAGGAGGTAGATAGAGTAATCAATAAACTCAATCAATTAAAAAAAGATATTGAAGGTGGATCAAGTATTAAGATGAAAGCCATTATTAATTCAATGGATCCTGGAGTTACTGATAACGGTGGAAGATATTCTATTGACAAGAATAGTCAATTCATAAAAGAATTTAAAGAAGCTGCTTTTTCTCTAGATGTAAATCAAGTTTCTGAACCTTTCAAGTCAAAGTTTGGTTATCATATCCTTCAACTACATGAGATTAGAGGAGAAACAAGAATTGCTTCACATATTTTAATTCAGCCAGATATTCCTCAAGAAAAATTAAATGAAACAAAAGAAAAACTTGAAAAAATAAAAAAAGATATAAATGATGGTGTTATCACGTTTGAGGAGGCTGTAAAAAAATATTCACAAGATGATGATACAAGAAATAATGGTGGTTTAATTGTTAATCCTTACTCAGGAGAATCTACCTTTGATTTAACCAGAATGGACCCTGCTTTGTATGCTCGTGTTAATAACTTACAGAAAAGTGAAATGTCTGATGTATTTTATGATGAGACACGTCAAGGGAAAAAGATGTACAAAGTGATGATTATGAAAGATAGAACTAATACACATATAGCTGATATGGTTAACGACTATGTGAAAGTTCAAAATTTAGCACTTCAAAAGAAAAAACAAGAAACTATTGCAAAATGGTCTAGAGAAAAAATTGGTGATACTTACATCAAAATAAGTGAAGAATTCCGAAAATGTACTTTTGATAAAAACTGGACTAAAGAAATTAACAACTAATGTCTGATGTAGCCGAAATCGATTCTTTAGTTACCAAATTTAACGCCTTAAAAGCAGAAATTGGGAAAGTGATTATTGGGCAAGAGCAAGCCATCAACTATGTTTTATTATCTGTTATATGTGGGGGGCATTCACTTTTAATTGGGGTTCCTGGACTTGCAAAAACTTTATTAGTTAATACAGTATCAGATGCCCTCGGTTTAAACTTTAAAAGAATTCAATTTACACCTGATTTAATGCCCTCTGATATTTTGGGGAGTGAAGTTTTGAATAAAGAACGTCAATTTTCTTTTTTGAAAGGTCCTATTTTTTCAAATATAATTTTAGCAGATGAAATTAATAGAACACCACCAAAAACACAAGCAGCTCTTTTAGAGGCTATGCAAGAAAAATCCGTAACCATTTCAGGACATCATTACAAGCTAGATTTACCATTTTTAGTTTTAGCTACTCAAAATCCAATAGAACAAGAAGGAACTTATCCTCTTCCAGAAGCTCAACTAGATCGATTCATGTTTTCTATTAATTTAGAATATCCTAGTTATGAGGAAGAAATAGAGGTGGTTAAGAATACAACAACAGAAATTATAAATCAGGCTGAACCAATATTGTCAGTTAAAGAAGTTCTCGGTATTCAACGTTTAATAAGGAAGGTTCCCGTTGCTGACAACGTTGTAGAATATGCTGTTTCTTTGGTAGGTAAAACGAGGCCAAATAATACAAAAGCAACTGATTTGGTAAAAAATTATGTTGATTGGGGGGCTGGACCAAGAGCATCACAAAACTTAATTTTAGCCGCCAAGGCCATTGCGGCTACCAAAGGGAAATATTCTCCAGATATTGAGGATGTAAAAGCAGTAGCTATTCCAATTTTAGCTCATAGAATTGTAAAAAATTATAAAGCTGAAGCAGAAGATATATCTATATCTTATATCATAAAATCATTATTATAGCTATTCGCTATATTCGAAAAAGCTAAAAACACTTCCGCCATATTTTTTAGAATAACTAAAAAAATCGTTTTCTGACAAATCCATATGCTTTGAGTGTTCAACAATTAAAAGCCCTTTTATATTTAGTAGACCTCGCTCAAAAACAATTTCAATGATTTTTAAGAATATATCCTTTTCTAAATTATAGGGTGGATCTGCAAAAATAATATCGGTTTTCAGTCCAGTTTTTTTTAAAAATTTTAAAACATCACTTCTGTAGGTGTTGATGAAGAAATCAAATTCTGAAGATACTTTATTTATAAATCTAACACAGTTTAAATTTATATCTATGGCATGAATGTTTTTAGTACCTCTTGAAGCAAATTCAAAAGAAATATTACCTGAACCAGAAAATAAATCAATAACAGATATAGCATCAAAGTAATAATGATTATTTAGGATATTAAACAATGATTCTTTAGCCAAATCAGTAGTAGGTCTTACGGGTAGATTCTTTGGTGCAGAAATCCTTCTTCCTTTTTGTTTTCCTGATATTATTCTCATCCTAATAAAATGAAATTAGAATGTTTTTTGATTTCAGTTTGATTGTTAAAAATGGAGTTATTTGAGTTTAAAAAATTGATATTTCTAACATAAGTATATAAAATTTCATAAAGCTCTGATTGCTTATTAATATCTCCTGTAATTGAGATGTTAGTTTTTTCTGTAGAGAGTTCAAGTTGTTCTAGAGTAAATAATATATAATAGATGAAATCTTCTTTGGTTTGATATTCAAAATTATTATAAAATAAAATTTCAGAATCTTTAATAACCGCTATATCTAAAAGACTTTGTGAAACATTAATACAAAAATTTAGCGTATTGTCTGAATGTGAAAATAATTTCTCGATCAAAATACTTGAATGATGCCTGTATTCAAATTCTCCAAAATGTTGAAAAATAAAATTATTAATATTTACATATGGGACATATACATTTTTAGCTTTTATGAAGTTTAAATCATCAGAAACGATTAAATCTGTAGTAATTGTTTTAATTGAATATTTTAAATAATTTTTAAGATCACCTTCTTTGAAATAAGCATCAGGTACAAGAGAACTAAGGGTATTTTGATGAATGACACTAACAGATTCAAAATCTTGTTGTAAAGATTTTTCATGGTTAAAAATCTCTTGTATTTCTTTTAAAATACGTTCAGGAGATTTGATTGGTTTGGTAAAATTATAAGAAGTAAATTTTGATATAGTATTAAGAGAATTGGAAATACAAAAAGAAAATCCATCCAAACTGAATTGGATGGATAGTTTCTTATTTGATGAATCTTCTATTTCTTTATTGATCGTCTTCTTCTTCACGATTTGCTTTATCATAAGACGGTGGCCAATTACCACCAGTTGTTACCTCGTTGAGTGATCCAACAGAAACAAATTCTCCTTTTATTTGATCACTTTCAATCGCTTCCATTTCTTGTTTTACTAAGGAGATATCCATTCCCTTCAATAAATCTTTTTTCTCAGTTCTAGCTTCAAAAACAGGTACTTCTAAACCAGCTATTTTTTCAACTGTACCAATAGAAAGCTCAAACTGTTTCCCTTCAACTCCAGGAACATTAAACATGTTTTTATAATCTTTATCTTGAAAGCTATTTAAGATTGGTTCGTAACCAATTGTATCTACGATTCTTTTTTCAACATCAACAATAACAGGCTGCCATCTACTTCCTTTATTTACTTTAATAACGGTATCTCTTACCTCAGTAATTGCAAACTTTGCACTATCAATGAATTGTATTAATCCTTCTTTATTGTCTGTGTAATTTCCATTTACCCTATAGAAAGCTAATTCTGCATCTCTAATGATTTTGAGGTTTTGAATTACTTCGACATATTTAACTCGTTTATCCTTGTTGAAATTGATAGGTTTCATTATCCCATCATAAATTTTAAAAACTAAAAGAGCTCCTGTAAAAACTAAAACTAAGGAAACTACCCATTTATATTTTAATGGTAAGTATTTAACTATTAAATAGGCAAATCCAAATGTGGCAACAATAGCTAGAATAATCAGTATAATCATTTTGTATATTTATTTTTTTTCAATTGAAGCAAATCTACAATTTTTTTTTAATGATAAAAATTTTTAAAGACATTTCAATGTATCTTTAACGCTTAATAACTCAGATGCTAAAAAACATTTCAGATTTCCGCAATGAACTTTTAAAAAAGTTTTCGCATAGGCCTACTTCAAGGCAAGCAAAGTTATTTGAAATGTTGGTTGATTTTATTTTTTCCAAGGATTATCAAACTTTATTTTTACTCAAGGGCTATGCAGGAACAGGAAAAACTTCAGCAATTAGTGCTTTGGTTTTAAATTTAAATAAAGCCAATAAAAAAGCTGTGTTGTTAGCACCAACTGGAAGAGCAGCTAAAGTGATTTCAGGATATTCAAAAGTACCAGCCTATACGATTCACAAAAAAATATATTTTCCCAAAAAACAACAAAATGGTTCTGTAGATTTTGTTTTAAAAACCAACAAACACAGAAATACTATTTTTATTGTTGATGAGGCTTCCATGATTCCTGATCGACCCCAAAATGATAAATTATTTGAGAAAGGGTCTTTATTAGATGATCTAATTTCTTATGTTTATTCTGGTTATCATTGTAAGTTAGTTTTAGTTGGTGACACTGCTCAACTACCTCCTGTAAAATTATCTATTAGTCCTGCTTTAGATGAAAATAGATTAGAATTTGATTTTGATAAAAATATATATAAAATTGAATTAAATGAGGTTACTCGTCAGCATGAAAATTCAGGAATATTATCAAATGCTACCATCCTTAGAACCTTGATAGATAGTGATGTACCTAATTTTAAATTCGATATGAATTATCCAGATATTGTTCGTTTGATTGATGGTTATGATATACAAGATGCAATTTCTGAATGTTATGAATATCATGGTGTTGAAGATACAGCATTTATAGTTCGTTCTAATAAAAGAGCTAACCAATACAATCAACAAATACGTTCTCATATACGAGGAAAAGAAAATGAAATTTCCACTGGAGATTATGTCATGGTTGTGAAAAATAACTATTATTGGTTAAAAGAATCTTCAAGTGCTGGATTTATTGCAAATGGTGACACCTGTGAAGTATTAAGAATTAATTCAATTAAAGAATTGTACGGATTCAGATTTGCTGAAGTAGAAATTAGAATGATTGATTACCCTGACCAACCTCCTTTCGAAACGGTTTTAATTTTAGATACTCTATCAAGCGAAAAACCATCGTTAACTTTTGAGGAAACTAATAAATTATATGAAGCCGTCAGGGAGGATTATGCCCATGAAAAATCGAAGTATAAACAACTTCTTTTAGTGAAGAAGAATATGTTTTTTAATGCCTTACAAGTAAAATTTTCCTACGCTATTACTTGTCATAAATCTCAGGGTGGTCAATGGAAGACAATTTTTATAGAACAACCTTACTTACCCGAAGGACCTTCAAAAGAATATTATAGATGGTTATATACAGCAGTGACAAGAGCTCAAGAAAAATTATATTTAATTGGTTTTAGTGATGATTATTTTGAAAATAACAATTAGTAGCGTTGTTTTTTTCTTTGTAAATTATAGAAGTTATTTTTTGTAAAAAAGGGATTTACAATTTTTCATAACATCATTTTATTTATGTAAAATAGAAACATAACAAATAGTTGACTACAAACATTAAATTTATTAGTTAATAAAGCCTAAACTTTAAAAGAATTAATAAAAAAAAGTAATATTTTAGGGGTCAATAAAATTTTAAATGACAGAATCTAAATCAGTTTTAGAAGCAATAGATTTTTTTGAATCTAATTCTTCACAAGAGTTAATAAGTAAACTTAAAGCCAAGGGGATATCTTGTGATAAGGTATTTGATGTTTTGACTTATGAAAAACAACTAAGATTTTTACAAATAGAATTAGTTAAATTACAACAGTGGGTTTTAAAACACAAAAAAAGAGTTGCGGTTGTTTTTGAAGGAAGAGATGCTGCAGGTAAAGGTGGAAATATAAGAAGATTTATGGAGCATTTAAATCCCAGATCTTCAAGGCTTGTGGCTTTAAATAAACCAACTAATGTTGAAAAAGGGCAGTGGTATTTTCAGAGGTATATTAAAGAATTACCAAATCCTGGAGAAATTGTATTTTTTGACAGAAGTTGGTATAATAGAGCAGTGGTAGAGCCAGTAATGAATTTCTGTACAGACAAAGAATATAAAGAATTTCTAGTTCAAGTTCCTGAATTTGAACATATGTTATATGAAGACGGTTTAATCATTATAAAATTTTGGCTTTCAATATCTAAAGAAGAGCAATTAAAACGTTTTAATGCTAGAAATGAAAATCCATTAAAAAGATGGAAATTTAGTCCAGTAGATAAAAAAGGTCAAGAACTTTGGGATACCTACACCCATTATAAAGAGGAAATGTTTAGTAAAACACATACTTCCTATAGTCCATGGATGTTAATCAAAACCAATAATAAAAAAACAGCCAGGTTAGAGGCCATGAGATATGTTTTATCTCGGTTTGATTATGATGGGAAAAAAGATTCAGAGACAACATTAACTCCAGATCCAAATGTTGTGATGCGTTATTATAGATCTACTTTTCAAATAGATTAATTATGAATAGAGAATTATCAAATTCAGAGTTAAAAAAGTTAAATTCAAAAAAAGGCTTAATATCACTTTTGTCAAAAGATTTAATTAATGTAGATAGGACCCTCAGGTATATTGAATATGAACGTAAATTAATTAAATTACAAATTGAAGTAATAAAACTACAAACTTGGGCCATCAAAAATAATGAACGCGTTATTGTACTATTTGAAGGAAGAGATGCTGCCGGTAAGGGTGGTGCTATAAGAAGGATAACAGAAAGAATTAATCCAAGGCATATTAAAATTGTAGCCTTACCAAAGCCCACAGAAGATCAACAAACCCAATGGTATTTTCAGAGGTACATAGAACAATTTCCTAAAGCAGGGGAGATGGTTTTTTTTAATAGAAGCTGGTACAATAGGGCTGTTCTAGAGCCGGTTAATGGTTTTTGTTCAGAGGAACAATACAAAATATTTATGGGTCAAGTCAATGACTTTGAAAGAATGATTTTAGAATCTGGAATTCATTTGGTAAAAATTTACATGTCTATCTCAAAAAAAGAACAAGCAAAGCGATTTGATGATTTAAGAAATGACCCTCTTAAGCAATGGAAAATGTCACCAGTAGATGAAAGAGCACAAGAATTATGGGATGAGTATACAAAATATAAACAAGCCATGTTTAGCATTACAGACACTACAACATCTCCATGGAAAGTAATAAAGGCCAACAGAAAGACAGAGGCCAGGGTAAATTCAATTAATCATATTTTGAAAAGTATTCCTTACGAGAAGGATATTCAAATTTAATTATAATAAGGTTTTAATTTTATTAAAAAGAAAATACATCTGAGCAGCAATAATTCTACTAGTGTTTAGATAAGTTTCACTTTGATTTGGTGTGTCATCAGAATGTTTAGGATCTACGTAGGGTACATGAAATCTTTCTATAGCCTCAGGAATAAATGGACAATTTTCATCGGCATTATTACAAGTAGTCAATACAAAATAAGGTGTTGTATTTTCATGATGATCATATAATTTTGAGAATCCTAACAAAGAAGGCTTTTCATCACTAAAAGATATTTTATAGATGGGATTTGTGTGAGAAAACTCTACAACATCAAATTTAAACCCTGTTTGGGTTAAAGTTTTAACTGTATTTCTGTGAAAGGCAGTTACCTCTGTACCTCCAGATAAAGCATTTATGGGAAGGTTAAAATAGTTAGCAGCAAAAAAACTCCAAACTTGTCCTAGTTGACTTCGTCTGGAATTATGGGTGCAAATAAAATTGATATTTATGTCATTATTTTTAGAATTCTCAGCAATTTTTTCAGCAATTTTTATTAAGAGAATCTTTCTATCCTCGTCAATTACAATATTTTGATAAGACTTCTCAAAGAAATCTTTAATCATATTGGTATTAGTTTTTAGCATCTTCTTACTTTTGTTTCAAAGATACTACAAGAACTTATAAATAAAGATTAAGTAAAGGTTAATTATGCAATTTCTCATCGGCAAAAAAGTAGCGGTATTAGATGATGTTTTAAAGGGTGTAATTGTAAGTATAGACAACCAAACAATAGGTGTTAAAGACAGTGATGGAATGGTCTATTTCTACGGTCAAAATGAATTGGTGCTTATTGAAGAGGATCAATATGAATTGTCTAAATTTTCAGATATTAATAATTCTATTTTAAATGAAAAGTTAAAGGAAACTAAATCTAAAACATCTAATTTTAAAAAAGAAAAAAACGAGGTAATACTTGAAGTAGATTTACACATCAATCAATTAACAAATTCTACAAAAGGTATGGATAATTTTGACATGTTAACCCTACAATTAAATACTGCAAAAATAAAAATTGAATATGCTATTTCTAAAAGAATTTCAAAAATTGTCTTTATTCATGGCGTAGGAGCAGGAGTTTTAAAAAGCGAACTTCATTATTTACTTGGTAGATACCCTGTAAAGTTTTATGATGCTTCTTATAAGAGATATGGACTTGGGGCAACAGAGGTCTATGTGTATCAAAATCCAAAGTCATAAATAATAAATACTTTTGTAGTATGAAAAAAATTTATTTAGACAACGCTGCAACCACACCAATAGCAAAAGAAGTTATTGATGTGATGCAGGATTCTATGTTTGAAAATTTTGGAAATCCTTCTTCAACTCATCAATTTGGTAGAAAGGCAAAAAATTTGGTTGAAACTGCTAGAAAAAATATTGCTAGTGTATTGAATGCTTCTGCATCTGAAATTATTTTTACTGCAGGTGGAACAGAGGCAGATAATTTAATTTTACACAACGCCGTTACTAATTTAGATGTAAAACGTATAATTACCTCTAAGATAGAACATCATGCAGTCTTGCACACGGTAAACTTTTTAAAAGATTTACATGATGTAGATGTAGATTTCGTTAAAGTACTTCCTTGTGGTGATATTTCGTTAACACATCTCGAAGAATTATTAAAAACATCTAATAAAAAAACTTTAGTTAGTCTAATGTTTATTAATAACGAAATTGGAAATATTTTACCATTAAAGGAAGTTTGTGATTTATGTAATACATATAACGCTTTATTTCATTCAGATACAGTTCAAGCAGTTGGTCATTATTCAATTAATTTAGAGGAATCACCTATAGATTTCATGGTGGCAAGTGCACATAAATTTCATGGTCCAAAAGGAGTTGGATTTGCATATTTTAAGAAAGGTTTTGGGATTCAACCCATGTTTCATGGAGGAGATCAAGAAAAGGGTGCTAGATCAAGTACAGAAAATGTGCATGGAATTTTAGGTATGGAAAAAGCTTTATTAATTGCCTCTGAAACCTTAGAGTCAGACATGATAAGAATGAACAAGCTAAAAGAATTTTTTATGAATGAATTGATGAAAATCAACTCAAACATAGTATTTAATGGTCAATCTTCTAATCTTGAATTGAGTAGTTGTACTATTTTAAATGTATCATTTCCAATAAAAAATGAATTATTGTTATTCAATTTAGATCTTTATGGAATTGCAGTTTCGGGAGGTAGTGCCTGTCAGAGTGGAAGCTCAAAAGGATCACATGTTTTAGAAGAAATAAAAAACAATAATTTTGAGACAAATACATCTATAAGATTTTCTTTTAGCAGGTACACTAAAAAAGATGATATAAACTATACCATTCAACAACTAAAAAAACTTCTTTAAAGTTATTGAAATTATATTAGCAATTTAGTGTTGTGAAAAATTAATTTCTACCTGTTTTATCATATTGGCGTATCATAACAAATGCCCAAATTAAAACAAAAGCAACTACAAATATTGAAAAGTAAAGGACTATATTATCTGCGCTCATGTTCTATAAGTTTTAGATAAATTAAAACACCTAACAATGTTGGTGCCCATAAGCCAATAAAAATTCCATGTAATTTGTTTCCGGATAAAAACAAATATTCAGCAATGACTATAATCATAAAACACAATGCTAACATGAGAAAGCTAGACAATCCTATTTTCTTTATAAAATTCATTAATAACTATTTTGGATAAAAATAAATAAAAATGATTGACAATTGTTTTAAATCAGATAATTTTTTTCATACTTATTGTGAATGGATAGTATGATTAAGCCAAATAAAACTGCAACAAGAATTAGTATTGTGTTAATTAATCCGCTGACTCCAAATGACATACGTATTAAAATGGTAGAGATAATAAAACCTGAATTTCTAATTATTTTATGAAATTGATCTGTGTAAAAGAATGATATTAAAAGTAAAATCACATCTACTAAAATTAATACTGTGAAAAATTGATCAAAAAATAAATTATTAATACTTTCCATAACTGGAAACTCACTGGAAGAGATTATAATTCCTGTAAACCATTTTATTAGAGTAATAAGAGCCATAAAAAAGAATAAAGGCACTAAAATAACCGCTATTAATCGCTTCTTTTTTACAAAATTTTCTATTACAGGCTGTAAGTCAACCTGTTGTTTAATTTTCTTTTTTCCTTGTTTTTGAAATAAATAGATTAAAAAGAAAAGTAGAATAGAGGCAATTAAATCGTAGGTAAATTGTAAATCTCCTTTAATTTCGAACCAATTTGAGGTAAGTTCTAATGAAGATAGATCTTTAAATAATTTTCGAATTATAATAAGAGTTATGATTTGATATTGTTTTGTAATATAGGTAGTGAATGATTTTGGTAAATAGTAAATCAAAAGATATACTTCATATATAAGAATAAATGAAAAAGGTGTGTAAATAGCTGATATCGGATTATTTAACAATTCAGAGTTTGATGTAAAATTGAAAATATTTAATTTGGATAGGTATATGAATGCTAAATGAATAAAAAAGCTTAATAAAGCAATATTGAGAATAACCTTTTCAGTTTTTATTCTTGTTTTATCTGATAAAAGTTTATCAAATAAGAATTGTACTATTCTATTATTTTTAACCATGTAATCTGTTGTATGATAGTATTTTGAGTATAAATTTCAAATAACTAAAAACTAAAAATAGTGAAACTAAATTAACTTAAGTTATATTGATTGTTTTTTTTTGCAATTAATATTATAAATTACTTACAATACTTATTTTTAATTTGTAAATAATATATGCGATCCCAAAAATAATTTATGGTATTTTTATCATATTAATAAACAATTTAATGAGTAAATCTTATACAAAGCAGACAATAGAAAATAACATTTCTATTATTGAATTTTATCATCCATCTCATAATTCATTACCTGGAGATATTTTAAATAATTTAGTTGAATTAATAAAAAATGCTGGGGATAACGATAAGGTTAAGGTAATTGTATTACAAAGTGGAGGAGATCGAACTTTTTGTGCAGGTGCTAGTTTCACAGAGTTGGTAAATATTTCAGATCAACATTCTGGGAAGATATTTTTTTCTGGTTTTGCCAAGGTTATTAATGCAATGAGAACTTGTCCAAAACTTATCATTTCAAGAATTCAAGGTAAAACAGTTGGTGGTGGGGTTGGTATAATAGCTGCAAGTGATTATTGTTTAGCAACCAAACATGCAGAAATTAAATTAAGTGAACTTCATTTAGGTATTGGTCCCTTTGTAATAGGTCCAGTAGTTGAAAGAAAAATAGGACTTAGTTTACTATCTCAAATTTCTCTTAATCCAACAAAGTTTTACTCCGCTTTATGGGCAAAACAAAATGGTTTGTACGCTGAAGTTTTTGAAAATATTTCAGCATTAGATAAATCTGTTAGGACTTTTGCAGAAGAATTATGTTCTTATAATCAAGATGCGCTAAAAGAACTTAAAAAATCTTTTTGGAGAGGAACAGATCATTGGGATACATTGTTATATGAACAAGCTAAAATAAGTGGAGAACTTGTGATGTCTCCTTTCATAAAAAATAAGTTAAGTAAATTTAAATAATGGTTCAAAGTTTAACTTTTACAAATTTCCTAATAGTTTTCATTTTACATTAATAAAACTTATGAAAATAAATTATTTTCAATAAAATTCATCTTTTTCACCTTTACAGTGATAAATTATCAATGTTTTTAACAATTTAATGTTAATATTTTTTTAAAAAAACTTTATTTTTACGAATATGATAAAATTAATTCTTTAAAAAGAGATATTCATATTTTCACTTCTTTCATAAATACAGAAATTACATTTTTCTGATTTTTAGACCCCTTTTTTTGACAGCTTACTTATTTACGAAATCATTTTCGTAGGCGCTCATCCCTTTGTTCATTTGCTGTTGTGGCTTTTTTGTTTATAAATTCGCAACTTCTAACTCTAAAAAACAAGAAAATGAAAAAAATTAAATTTTCAGTATTAACATTAGCTTTATTGGCTAACATTAACATGTATTCACAAGAATCAGAAGATAAGGGAACTTTTACGCTAAGTGGAAGCGTAGATACTTATTATTCTACAAATTTATCAACTTCAGATATTGGAACAATTGGAACGTTAACAGATGTTCCTGCAAATGGTTTTGGTTTAGGAATGGCAAATACAGTATTTTCCTATGAGAAAGGTAAAACAGGAGTTGTTGCAGATTTAGCTTTTGGACCAAGAGCAAACGCTGCCAATGCATATAATGGAGCAATCAACCAACTATATGCCTACTATAACGCTTCCGATAAAGTAACCTTTACTCTAGGTCAGTTTAATACATTCTATGGCTATGAAGTAATATCTCCAACTGGAAATTTTAATTATTCAGTTTCCTATTTATTTAATGCAGGTCCATTTTCTCATACAGGATTAAAATTAGATTATGCAGCATCTGATGATTTATCATTTATGTTAGCTGTAACCAACCCTCATGGATTAACCGCAGGTTCAAATTTTGATGGTATAATAGATGACAATGGTGATGTAATTTATTATGATTATTATCAATTAGGTTTTCAAGTTGGTTACAAAGATCAATTTTTTAACCTAGCATACGGAGCTGACGGTTTCGGTTCATCAGATGTTCTTTATTTAGATTATACAGGTGGTTTTGATTTATCAGATTCTTTCTTTTTTGGAATCAATGCTGCTTATTCAAATTCTGAAGATGCTGACTCAGGTTATCAAGGTTTTGCTTTATACCTTCAGAATGAATTCTCTGATACTTTTGCTCTAGGTTTAAGACCAGAATTTTTCACACTTACTTCAGGTGCAGGAAATCAAACTATTTCAGCATTCACTTTAACAGGGAATACTACTTTATCTGAAAGTTTAAAGCTAATTACTGAATTAAGATATGATACTTCAGGAGATGATATAATTTTTGTTGGAGGCAAAGAAAATGCAACTGGTTTAACTGTAGCTGCTGTTTATTCTTTTTAAAAAATAATTTAACTAAAACTTTATAATTATGACTAATTTTTTACCAAAACTAATTTTGAGAATACCTAGTGTATTTCAAGAGACTGTAACAGATTCCCTAAGTGTTGTTTCAGGAGTAACGGAAGAACAACTTACTGCCGCTGTAGATGCTGCTGTTAAATCTACTACCGAATCTATCTATGGAGATATGGGAATGCTATGGATGTTGTTATCAGGTATTTTAGTATTCTTTATGCAAGCTGGATTTACATTAGTAGAATCTGGAATGACAAGATCTAAAAATGCAGTAAACATCGCCATGAAAAACCTCTTGGATATTTGTGTTGGATCTTTAACTTACTGGTTAGTTGGATATTCTTTAATGTATGGAGATACTTCTAACGGTTGGTTTTTCTGGAGTGGATTATTTCAGGGTGAAGGAGCAGATTTGTTTTTTCAAACCATGTTTGCCGCAACAGCTGCAACAATAGTTTCTGGAGCAATAGCTGGTAGAACAAAGTATTCTACATATGTTATTTTTTCAATTGTTATGACTGCAATTATATATCCAATCTCTGGTGGATGGCAATGGCAAGGTTCAGGTTGGTTAACCGAATTAGGATTTATTGATTTTGCTGGATCATCTATTGTTCATTCTGTTGGAGGATGGGCTGCATTAGTTGCTGCTATATTGGTGGGTCCAAGAATTGGAAAATTTGTAGATGGAAAAGTATTGCCTATACCAGGCCACAATCAAGTATTAGCAACTTTAGGAGTTTTCATCCTTTGGTTAGGATGGTTTGGTTTTAACGGAGGATCACAATTAGCATGGGGTGGTGCAGATGCTATTGGAGCTTCAAATGTAGTATTGATTACTAATCTAGCTGCAGCAGCAGGAGGTCTAGGTGCATTAATCACTACATGGATATGGTATGGTAAACCTCACCTTGCACAAACATTAAATGGTGCACTAGCTGGATTAGTTAGTATTACAGCAGGATGTGGAAATATGTCATCTCAAGGTGCAGTTTTAGCTGGATTATTAGGAGGTATTTTAGTAGTTTTCTCTATTGAGTTCATTGAGAAAAAGTTAAAGATAGATGATGCAATTGGAGCAGTTTCTGTTCACGGTGTTGTTGGTGTTTGGGGAACTGTAGTGATAGGATTATGGGGTATTGATGGTGATACCGGAATAGGACTTTTTAATGGAGGTGGAGCCTCTCAATTAGGGGTCCAGGCACTTGGTTCATTGGCATATGCAGTGTGGGCTGTAGCTTTATCTTGGATTGTATTATTTACTTTGAAGAAAACTATTGGTTTACGTGTTACCAAAGAGGTTGAAGAAAAAGGACTTGACCTTGCAGAACATGGAACAATTGCCTATCCAGGTAAACGAGATAGAGGAGAATAATTCATTACCCCTGTAAATGAGTAGTATTTAAATTTTTAAAATAAAATTTAAATATCTTTAAAAAATTGAAAATGCATTGGCAACAGTGCATTTTCTTGTGTTTTGTAATTTGATAATTAATAATATTAATATTTAGTTGAAAAAATGATGAAAGACCAAGGATTGTATTTAAGTGATTTTGAGAGAGATAATTGTGGGGCGGGTTTTATTTGTAATTTGAAAGGACAAAAATCTAATCAAATTATTCATGATGCTCTTGAAATTTTAATAAAACTAGAACATAGAGGTGCAGTGAGTTCTGACGGAAGAACTGGAGATGGCGCAGGAATTTTAATAGACATTCCTCATGAGTTTTTTTCTCGTGTATGTGATTTTGATTTACCATCAGCTGGAGAATATGCTGTTGGACAAGTTTTTTTACCAAAAAAATTTAATCAAAGTAGTTACTGTCAAAATGTTTTTGAAAAAGAATTAAAAAATCAAGGTCTATCCGTTTTAGGATGGAGAGATGTTCCTGTTGATACCTCTAATCTAGGAGTAATTGCTGCCAGAACTCAACCAAAAACGAAACAATTATTCGTTGGAAAAGGAACTGAAAAGCTAACAAAATTGCAATTTAATGCAAAACTCTTCGCTGCTAGAAAAATTACTGAACACACGGTATCAAAATCTAAAATCTCTGAGGCTAAATATTTTTATTTACCTAGTTTTTCCACTACTACTATAATCTATAAAGGTCTCTTAATTCCGGAGGATATTGGTCGTTTTTATAGTGATTTAAGACAGCCAGATTTAGTAACTAGGTTAGCGTTAGTTCATCAACGTTTTTCTACAAATACATTTCCTTCATGGGATCTAGCTCAGCCGTTTAGATTTATGTGCCATAACGGAGAAATAAATACCCTTAGAGGTAATGTAAGTAGAATGTTGGCTAGACAAGAATTAATGAAAAGCGATCTTTTTGGTGATGATATTAAAAAAATATTTCCAATTATTACTGAAGGTAAATCTGATTCTGCTTCCATGGATTTAGCTGTAGAATTGTTATTGATGACTGGAAGATCTTTACCTGAAGTGATGATGATGATGGTGCCAGAGGCTTGGGAAAAAGATTCCTCAATGGATGAGGATAAAAAAGCGTTTTATCAATATAATGCATGCATTATGGAACCTTGGGATGGTCCAGCATCAGTTCCATTTACAGATGGAAATTTTATTGGTGCTTTGCTCGACAGAAATGGGTTAAGACCTTCAAGATACACTGTAACTAAGAATGGGAATGTAGTAATGTCATCTGAAATAGGTGTTTTAAACATTAAACCTGAGAATGTTGTTAAGCATGGAAGATTAGAACCAGGTAAAATGTTTTTAGTAGATATGAATGCCGGTCGTATCATTGAGGATGAAGAAATAAAAAAAGAAATTATTTCAAAAAAACCCTACAAAAAATGGGTAAATGAAAATGTACTTCCTTTGGTAAACATTCCCTACACTAATAATACAATACCTTCAGAAGTTACTGATTACAAAACCAGACTAAGACTTTTTGGATATACAACTGAAGAAATTTCAACTATTATTTCACCCATGGCCATTACTTCAAAAGAAGGAATTGGTTCTATGGGGACAGATACTCCATTGGCCGTTTTATCCGATAAACCTCAATTACTTTATAACTATTTCAAACAGTTGTTTGCACAAGTTACAAACCCTCCATTAGATGGTATTCGTGAGGAAATTATTACAGACATTAGTCTTGCTATAGGTTCTGATGGAAATATTTTTGATGTCTCACCAGATCAAGCAAAAAAACTTCTTATTCAAAATCCTGTAATCTCTAACGAGGATTTAGATAAGATTAAAAATATTGTTCATACAGATTTTAAAGCAACTTCTATTTCAATTTTATTTCCATTAGATGAGGGAGTAAATGGAATAGAGAGAGCTTTGGATACTATGTTAGATAAAGCTGTTGAAGCCGTAGATGCAGGCTCTAATATTATTATTTTATCTGACAGAGGTGTTACTAAGGATCATGCTCCAATACCAGCCTTGTTAGCGTGTTCTTATTTACATCACTCTCTTAGTAGAAAACAAAAGCGTTCCAAATTTGGGATAGTAATGGAAACTGCTGAACCAAGAGAACCCCATCATTTTGCTACATTATTTGGCTATGGTGCTAGTGCTATTAACCCTTATATGGTTAATGAAATTATAACTCATCAAGTTGAAACAGGAGAGATAAAAGGCATAAGTGATAAAGTAGCAGTTAAAAATTTTAATAAAGCTATAGGAAAAGGAATTTTAAAAATTATGAATAAGATTGGTATTTCTACTTTACATTCTTATAGAGCCTCTCAGATTTTTGAAATATTAGGATTAAAAAAAGCATTTACTGAAAAATATTTTCCTGGAACTCCCTCTAGAATTGGTGGTATTGGATTATATGTTTTACAGAAAGATATTTATAAGAGATGTAAGTCTGCCTATAGAGATTTAGAAATAGATAAAGTATTAGACCTTGATATTGGTGGTGATTACCGTTGGAGAAGAGGTGGAGAAAGGCATATGTTTAATCCCACAACAGTTTCTAAACTTCAACAAGCTGTTAGACTAAAAAGTAAAGAAAGTTATCAAGTATATTCAGAAAAAATAAATAAGCAATCCAAAGAATTAATGACCTTAAGAGGGTTGTTCGAATTTAATAATCTTGATCCCATTCCTATAGAAGAGGTAGAGCCTTGGACAGAGATTGTAAAACGCTTCAAAACAGGAGCTATGTCTTATGGTTCTATTAGCTCTGAAGCTCATGAGAATCTAGCTGTAGCTATGAATAGAATTGGAGGGAAGTCTAATTCTGGAGAAGGAGGTGAGCATAAAATTCGTTTTAATAAATTATCAAATGGAGATTCCAAGAATAGTGCAATAAAGCAAGTAGCATCTGGAAGATTTGGTGTAAGTAGTAATTATTTAACCAATGCTAAAGAGATACAAATAAAAATGGCTCAAGGAGCGAAACCTGGTGAAGGAGGTCAATTACCCGGGAAGAAAGTTTTACCATGGATAGCTGAGGTAAGAAATTCTACTCCATACGTAGGATTGATTTCTCCACCACCACATCACGATATTTATTCTATTGAGGATTTAGCTCAACTAATTTTTGATTTAAAAAATGCAAATAGAGAAGCAAGGATCAATGTAAAACTTGTATCTAAGGTAGGTGTTGGTACCATAGCCGCTGGTGTAGCTAAGGCAAAAGCTGATGTTATTTTAATTTCTGGTTTTGACGGGGGAACAGGTGCATCTCCTCTTACTTCATTAAAACATGCAGGTTTACCATGGGAATTAGGAATAGCTGAAGCGCAACAAACTCTAGTAATGAATAATTTACGTAATAGAGTTGTTTTAGAGTGTGATGGACAGTTAAAAACAGGAAGAGATGTTGCAATAGCTTGTCTATTAGGAGCTGAAGAATTTGGTTTTGCTACCGCGCCTCTTGTAGCATCTGGTTGTATCATGATGCGTCAATGTCATTTGAATACCTGTCCAGTGGGTATCGCAACTCAAGATCCAGAATTGCGAAAGAATTTTAAAGGAACACCAGAACACGTAGTTAACTTTATGTACTTTGTTGCTGAAGAGTTAAGACAAATTATGGCTTCGTTAGGCTTTAGATCAATTAAGGAGATGGTAGGGCAAACACATAAAATTAATGCCAACCCTTCTATAGATCATTATAAAGCAAAAGGAATAGACGTATCTGCTATTTTACACCAACCAGAGGTAGAGGGAAATCATATTTTATATAATACTGAAAAGCAGAATCACAATTTAGATAAGGTACTTGATATAAAAATAATAGATAATGCAAAAGCTGCTATTAAAAATAAAATTAAATCTGAATTTAATTATCCGATTCAAAATACAAACCGATCTGTTGGGGCCATTACAAGTAATGAAATTTCAAAATTACATGGAGAAGATGGATTACCAGAAGATACACTAACACTTAACTTTAAAGGGTCTGCAGGGCAAAGTTTTGGAGCTTTTGCTACCAAAGGATTAACAATGATAGTTGATGGTGAGGCGAATGATTACCTCGGTAAAGGATTATCTGGTGCAAAAATAGTGGTTAAAAAACCAGCTGAGGCAGATTTTATTGCAGAGGATAATATTATTGTTGGAAATGTATGTTTTTATGGAGCTATCAATGGTGAAGCCTATATTAATGGAATGGCAGGAGAACGATTTGCAGTAAGAAATTCTGGAGTTGTAGCAGTTGTTGAAGGAATTGGAGATCATGGTTGCGAGTATATGACTGGAGGTCAGGTAATTGTGCTGGGAGAAACAGGAAGAAATTTTGCTGCAGGAATGAGTGGAGGAATTGCATATGTATACGACCCATCTCATAAATTTAGAAATGAACTTTGCAATTTAGAAATGGTAGAATTAGTGCACTTAGAAACTAAAGATCAGTTAGAGCTAAAAACTCATATTGAAAAACATGTTTCTTACACGTCTAGTTCTCTCGGAAAAGAACTTTTACATGACTGGGAAGTAAATAAAATGGACTTTATTAAAGTTTTTCCTACAGATTATAAGATAGCTTTAGAAAGATTAGAAAAAGAGGCATTAACAAAATTAACTGCATAATTATGGGAGAATTAGGAGGATTTAAAAAATATGAAAGAAAGCAGGAAGGAAGTATAGCTGTTAAAGAAAGGATTAAACACTACAAAGAATTTACAAAACCATTACACATCAAAGAACAACAAAAACAAGGTTCGCGGTGTATGGATTGTGGTATTCCATTTTGCCATAGTGGTTGTCCGTTAGGAAATTTAATACCAGACTTTAATGATTTAATCCACAGGGGTGAATGGAAACAAGCGTTAGAAATTCTTCACGCCACCAATAATTTTCCAGAATTTACAGGTAGATTATGTCCGGCACCATGTGAACAAGCCTGTGTACTTGGCTTAATTGATGAACCTGTTTCTATTGAAAATATTGAAAAATCAATAGTTGAAAAAGGATTTAAAGAAGGATGGATCATTCCACAAATACCAGTCAAAAGAACAGGTAAGACTGTAGCAATTGTTGGGTCTGGTCCAGCAGGATTAGCAGCCGCCCAACAATTAAATAGAGTAGGACACTCTGTAGTTGTTTTTGAAAGAGACGATCAAGTTGGTGGATTACTGCGCTACGGGATTCCAAATTTTAAATTAGAAAAAGAAATTATCGATAGAAGAGTAGCGATATTAAAAGAAGAAGGGATAGAGTTTAAGACCAATGTAAATGTTGGCGTTAACTATTCAGTAGATGCTCTTAAAGCTTTTGATGCTGTTCTTTTATCTGGAGGAGCTACTATACCTAGAAGTATTCCTGTTAAAGGAATAAAAGCTAAAGGAGTAGTTCAGGCTATGGATTTCCTGACTAGACAAACAAAAGCCTTGTTTGATCATAAATCACAAAAAGATATCATTAGTGCAAAAGGGAAAAATGTAATTGTAATTGGAGGAGGAGATACAGGTTCAGATTGTATTGGTACCTCAAATAGACAAGGGGCTAAATCTGTTACAAACTTTGAAATAATGTCTAAGCCGCCCTCGGAGAGAAGTGTGAAAACACCTTGGCCATTTTGGCCAATGCAATTAAAAACCAGCTCTTCTCACGATGAAGGTTGTGATCGTAATTGGTTGATAAGTACTAAAGAGTTTCTCACAAATGATAAAGGAGAATTGAATGCCCTAAAAACAGTAGAAGTTGCCTGGAGATCAATTCCAGGTCAAAGACCTCAAATTATTGAAAAAGAAGGTTCTGAAAAAATATGGCCATGTGATTTAGCACTTCTGGCACTTGGGTTTACAGGACCCGAAAAATCTTTAGCTGAACAATTGGGGTTAGAATTAGATATTAGAACTAACATTAAGGCTTCTGTAAAAGATTATAAAACTAATGTAGCAGGGATTTATACAGCTGGAGATATGAGAAGAGGACAATCATTAATTGTTTGGGCGATATCAGAAGGTCGTCAGGCAGCACATCATATAGATTCCTATTTAATGGGTTCATCAAGTTTGCCATTAAAGGATAATAATGATTTAATTGGTGCATAATGCAAATAATGATTTGGAATTTATAAAAATTATATAAATCTTCGTAGCAGATATGAAAACAATAGGTCAATTTATCATTCTTGTCATTATTATTACGATTTCGTAATAACAGGGAATAATATTTTGTCTAAATAAAATAACAACCTTCCCGAAATGGAAGGTTTTTTTATGTAAAAATATGATGGGTTGAACATCACAAATTAAAATAGTTAAAATACTGATTATTAAATTATTATATACTATTCAAAAGCCATGAATTTAAGCTGATTTATGATTGTAATGAAATGATAAGGATAGCAATAAACTAATTTAGAATGTCAAAATAGAATACCTACTGTAAAACAGAATGAAGGAAATTAATAAACATAGTCGAAGATTAACACAAGATGAATCTCAACCAGCATCTCAAGCGATGTTGTACGCTGTAGGTCTTTCAGATGAAGATATGCACAAAGCACAGGTAGGTATTGCGAGCACTGGCTTCGATGGTAATCCATGTAACATGCACCTGAATAAGTTGAAAGATGAGGTGAAAATAGAGTGTAAAATCGCAGATATGGTAGGCCTAGGATTTAACACTATAGGAGTTTCTGATGGAATTTCAATGGGAACCTCAGGAATGAATTATTCACTAGTTTCTAGAGACATTATTGCAGATTCTATAGAGACGGTGATGAATGCACAAAGTTATGATGCATTAATTGCTATTGTTGGTTGTGATAAAAATATGCCGGGAGCCGTCATGTCTATGTTAAGATTAAATCGTCCGTCTATCATGATGTATGGAGGAACAATTGCCTCGGGAAATTACAAAGGAAGAAAGTTAAATATTGTATCAGCTTTTGAAGCTTTAGGTCAAAAAGTAGCTGGAGAAATTGAAGAAGAAGAGTATAGAGAAATTATAAAAAGATCTATACCTGGTGCCGGTGCTTGTGGTGGCATGTATACCGCAAATACAATGGCTTCTGCTATTGAGTGCATGGGTTTTGCATTACCTTACAATTCATCAATTCCAGCAGAAAACCCAAATAAATTATCAGAAGCTGAAAGACATGCTTTAGCCATTAAAAATTTATTAGAAAAAGACATTAAGCCTTTAGATATTATTTCAAAAAAATCAATAGAAAATGCTATAGCTTTGGTAAATGCTCTTGGAGGTTCTACTAATGCTGTTCTGCATTTTTTAGCTATAGCACACGCTGCTGATATTAAATTTACTTTGGAAGACTTTCAAAGAGTATCAGATAAAACACCTTTAATTGCAGATTTAAAACCTTCGGGAAAATATTTAATGGAGGATGTTCATGGCATAGGGGGTACACCGGCAATCATGAAATATTTATTGGATGGTGGTTATTTGTACGGAGATTGTATGACGGTTACTGGAAAAACATTAGCTGAAAACTTAAAAGATGTTGTCGCTATGGAGTTCGAAGATCAGGATGTTATTTATCCAACAGACAAAGCTTTAAAGACCTCCGGAAATATTCAAATACTTCACGGAAATCTTGCAGAGGAAGGTGCGGTTGCTAAAATATCAGGTAAAGAAGGATTATTGTTTGAAGGGAAGGCTGTTGTTTATGATGGAGAACAGGCTGCAAATACTGGGATTTCAAACGGTGAGGTTCATAAAGGTGATGTGGTTGTGATACGATATGTTGGACCTAAAGGTGGACCAGGTATGCCGGAAATGTTAAAACCAACTTCGCTAATCATGGGAGCAGGTTTAGGAAAGTCTGTTGCCTTAATTACAGACGGTCGTTTTTCTGGAGGAACACATGGTTTTGTTGTTGGGCATATTACACCAGAGGCTCAATCTGGTGGTACCATTGGATTATTAAAGACAGGAGATACCATTAGAATTAACGCAGAGGACAATACAATAGATGTCTTAATTTCTGACGATGAGATGAAAGAAAGAAAATCTTCTTGGGTTTCCAGAGAACCACTACATAAAAAAGGAATTTTATACAAATACGCAAAAACAGTAGCTTCAGCCTCTAAAGGATGTGTTACTGATTTATAAAAAGAAAATATATGGACACACAAACCATAAAATCACAAGAAAAATCTATCAAAACTACAGAGCGTATTTCTGGTAGTGAGGCAATTGTAAGATGTTTAATTGAAGAGGGAGTAGATATTATTTATGGATATCCAGGAGGAGCAATTATGCCAGTTTATGATGAGTTATACAAGTATCAAGATAAAATTCATCATGTATTAACAAGACATGAGCAAGGTGCTACACATTCAGCTCAAGGGTATGCAAGAATTTCTGGAAGAGTTGGGGTAGCTATGGCTACTTCAGGTCCAGGAGCAACCAATTTAATTACTGGTATTGCAGATGCACAAATAGATTCTACACCAATGGTTTGTATCACAGGTCAAGTACCATCTCATTTATTGGGATCAGATGCTTTTCAAGAAACAGATATTGTAGGAATTTCTACACCAGTTACAAAATGGAATTGTCAGGTAACTAGAGCAGAAGATATACCAGAAGTATTGGCAAAAGCATTCTACATTGCCAAAAGTGGAAGACCAGGACCAGTATTGATTGATGTTACAAAGGATGCTCAATTTAACGAGTTTGATTTTTCATATGAAAAATGTACACATGTAAGAAGTTACAAACCAGTTCCAGAAACAGATGCTTCTAAGGTTGAGGAAGCTGCAAAATTAATAAATGCTGCTAAAAAACCTCTAATTGTCTGGGGGCAAGGAATTATTTTAGGTGAAGCAGAGGAGCAATTAAAGGCTGTTATTGAGAAAGCAGGAATTCCAGCTGCTTGGACAATTTTAGGAGCTTCTGCAATTCCAACTTCACATCCATTAAATGTTGGTATGGTTGGTATGCATGGAAATTATGCTCCAAATATTTTAACTAATGAATGTGATGTTTTAATCGCAATTGGAATGCGTTTTGACGATCGTGTAACAGGAAACCTAAATACTTATGCAAAACAAGCCAAAGTAATTCACTTTGAAATTGACCCTGCAGAAATTGATAAGAATGTAAAGACAGATGTAGCTGTTTTAGGTAATTCTAAAGTAAGTTTAGATTTATTATTACCATTATTAGAACAGAATTCTCACAATGAATGGCATCAAAAATTTAAAGACTTATATGAAATTGAATACGAAAAAGTAATCAAAAACGATTTATATCCTACAAAAGAAGGCTTAACAATGGCTGAGGTTTTAAAAGAAATCAATATTCAGAGTGAAGGAAAAGCTGCAATTGTAAGTGATGTGGGTCAACATCAAATGATTGCTTGTAGATATGCTGATTTTAATGTGACTAAGAGTAATATTACTTCTGGTGGATTAGGAACTATGGGATTTGGTTTGCCAGCAGCTATAGGTGCAAAAATGGCAGCTCCGGATCGTGAAGTAGTATCTATTTCAGGTGATGGAGGTTATCAAATGACCATTCAAGAATTAGGTACAATTTTTCAGCAAAAAGCAGCAGTAAAAGTGGTTGTTTTAAATAACGATTTCTTAGGAATGGTGCGTCAATGGCAACAGTTATTTTTTGATAAAAGATATGCCTCTACAGAAATGGTAAATCCAAATTTTGTTGCGATTGCAGAAGGATATTATATCAAAGCTAGAAAAGTTACCAAACGTGAGGATTTAGCAGAAGCTGTAGCAGAAATGATGCAAAGTAAAGAAGCTTATTTTTTAGAAGTTTGTGTAGAAAAAGAAGATAATGTATTTCCAATGATTCCGTCTGGAGCAAGTGTTTCAGATATAAGATTAGAATAAGATGAGTACAGAAGAAAAACAACTTTATTCAGTATCAATTTATACTGAAAATAATATTGGATTGTTGAATAGAATTTCAGCAATTTTCCAAAGAAGACATATCAATATAGAAAGTTTAAATACTTCACCTTCTGAGATTGAAGGCGTTTCTAAATTTACAATTGTTGTAAATATGAGTGAAGTAAATATAAAAAAAATTCTTGGTCAGATAGAAAAACAAGTAGAAGTAATAAAATCATATTACCATAGTCTTGATGACATTATTTATCAAATAGCTGGTTTATTTAAAATAAAGTCAGAATTATTATTTGAAGAACGTCAAATACAAAACATTATTAAAGAAAGTAATGCTAGAATTGTAACAGTTAATAAAGACTTTTTTGTACTTGAAAAATCAGGTAAAAAAGAAGAAATAGTAGAATTGTATAATAAATTAAGTCCATTTGGAATTATGCAGTATACACGTTCTGGGTTAATTGCGGTTACCAAAGAAGAAATGAAAATATCATCATTATTAGAATCATACAATAACTAAATAAATTAAAATGTCAAATTATTTTAACACATTAACTTTAAGACAAAAATTAGAGCAATTGGGACAATGTCGTTTTATGGATGCTTCAGAATTTGAAAACGGAGTAAACGCTTTAAAAGGAAAGAAAATTGTTATTGTGGGCTGTGGTGCACAAGGTTTAAATCAAGGTTTAAATATGAGAGATTCTGGCTTAGATATTTCTTATACCTTAAGACAAGCAGCAATTGATCAAAAAAGACAATCTTTCATTAATGCAACTTCTAATGGTTTTGTAGTAGGTACTTACGAAGAAATGTTGCCAACTGCAGACTTGGTTATCAATTTAACTCCAGATAAACAACACACAAATGTTGTAAATGCTGTGATGCCATTGATGAAAAAAGGAGCTACTTTAAGTTATTCTCACGGATTCAATATTGTAGAAGAAGGAATGCAAATTCGTAAAGATTTAACAGTGATTATGGTAGCACCTAAATCTCCTGGATCTGAAGTCCGTGAAGAATTTAAAAGAGGATTTGGAGTGCCAACATTAACAGCTGTTCATCCAGAAAATGATCCAGAAGGAAAAGGTTGGGCACAGGCAAAAGCTTATGCAGTTGCTACAGGAGGTCATACAGCAGGAGTTTTAGAATCTTCTTTTGTAGCAGAGGTTAAGTCTGATCTAATGGGAGAGCAAACTATTTTATGTGGTTTGTTACAAACAGGAGCAATTTTATCTTTCGATAAAATGGTAGCAGAAGGAATTGATGCTGGTTATGCAGCTAAGTTAATTCAGTATGGTTGGGAAACTATAACTGAAGCTTTAAAGCACGGTGGTATTACAAATATGATGGATAGATTATCTAACCCTGCAAAAGTAGAAGCATTTCGTTTATCTGAAGAATTAAAAGACATCATGCGTCCATTATTCCAAAAACATATGGATGATATTATGACTGGTCATTTTTCTAAAACAATGATGGAAGACTGGGCAAATGATGATATTAACTTATTAACTTGGAGAGCTGCAACTGGTGAAACTGCTTTTGAAAAACAAGTATGTACTAATCAGGAAATTACAGAACAAGAGTATTTTGACCACGGAACTTTATTAGTTGCTTTTGTAAGAGCTGGTGTAGAATTAGCTTTTGAGGCAATGACAGAATCTGGTATAATAGATGCATCTGCATATTATGAGTCTTTACATGAAACACCATTAATTGCAAACACTATTGCAAGAATGAAATTGGCTGAAATGAATCGTGTAATTTCAGATACAGCAGAATATGGATGTTATCTATTTGATCACGCTTGTAAACCTTTATTAGCTGATTTCATGAAAACAGTTTCTACAAACGTTATTGGTAAATCTTTTAGTTCAGAGAATGGTGTTGATAATCAAGAATTGATTAGAATTAATAAAATTATTAGAAATCATCCAGTAGAAATAGTTGGAGAGCAGTTAAGAGCTTCTATGACAGCCATGAAAGTTATTAAAACAGCAATTTAAATAAGTAATATTTATTAGTCATTTTATGAAAACCAAGGTAATTTATAGACCAACCGTTGAGGCTATAAAAAAAGCTTCTATCAACTTGCAAAAAGTTGCATTAAAGACTCCTTTGGCCAAGAATGATTATTATTCAAAAATATATCAAAGTACCATTTTATTTAAAAGAGAGGATTTACAACAAGTAAGGTCATACAAAATCAGAGGCGCTTACAATAAAATATCCTCTTTGACGGATAAAGAACGCATTAAAGGAGTCATATGCGCTAGTGCTGGAAACCATGCACAAGGGGTAGCACTTTCTTGTAAGTTATTGAAAATACATGGTGTAATTTATATGCCCACTCCAACACCTAAGCAGAAGATTAACCAAGTAAAAATGTTTGGTGAGCAATATATAGATGTTGTTTTGATAGGAGATTCTTTTGATGATGCGAAATATGCAGCAACCTTAGAAGCAGAAAGATTACAAAAAACATTTATTCATCCATTTGATGATGAGAAAATTATTGAGGGTCAAGCAACCGTTGGTTTAGAAATTTTAGAACAAACTAATGATCCAATAGATTATGTTTTTGTACCTGTTGGTGGAGGGGGTTTATCTTCAGGACTATCCTCATATTTTAAACAAATCTCACCAAACACAAAAATCATAGGTGTAGAACCAGAAGGTGCTCCTTCTATGTCTACCTCTATAAAGGCTAATAAGAATATAGTTTTAGAATCTATCGATAATTTTGTAGATGGAGCTGCCGTTAAAAAAGTTGGAAATTTAAATTTTTCATTGTGTAAAGAAAATTTACATGATATGATTACTATTCCTGAGGGTAAAATATGTCAAATTATATTAGATTTATACAATAAGGAGGCCACAGTAGTTGAACCTGCAGGTGCCTTAAGTATTGCCGCTTTAGACATTTATAAAAATGAAATTAAAGATAAAAATGTAGTTTGTATAGTGAGTGGCAGTAACAATGATATTACTAGAACTGCAGAAATTAAAGAACGTGCTTTACTTTATGAAAATATCAAGCATTATTTTATAATTAAATTTCCGCAAAGAGCAGGTGCATTAAGAGAATTTGTTGCAGATATTTTAGGGCCAGATGATGACATAACTCACTTTGAATATACTAAAAAGACAAATAGATTTAAGGGTGCGGCTGTAGTTGGGTTAGAATTAAAGTCATCAAAAGATCTTGAGCCCCTTATTGCTCGAATGAAACGTCATAATTTTTACGGTGATTATTTAAACGATAAACCAGATTTATTTCAATTTTTAGTTTAGAGAAGTGTAATTTAGTCGTCAAATCATTAATAATGTTTATATTTAATCTATGATGAATATTCCAGATCAATTCAAAATTAAAAAAACAATTTCCCAAAACACCTATCTAGTTGATGGTGTATTAAAAACTTGGGCAGGTGAGACAGCAGATGTTTATTCAACTATTTCTTCAACAGCTACATACAAACCAACTCTATTAGGATCTATTCCTCAGTTGGGTGAACAAGAAGCAAATGAGGCCTTGAATTCGGCTTGTAACGCTTTTGATAAAGGAAAAGGACTTTGGCCTACAATGAAAGTTGTTGATAGAATTGCTTGCATGGACAAGTTTGTGATTCAAATGAAAACCAAGCGTGAAGAAATTGTAAACCTACTCATGTGGGAAATTGGTAAAACACTTTCAGACTCCCAAAAAGAATTCGATAGAACCATAGATTACATATACGATACTATTGAGGCCTATAAACAAATGGATAGAGACAGCGCTAAGTTTAAGAAAAATAGTGGTGTTAATGCACATATTAGAAGAGGTCCATTAGGTGTTGTTCTATGTTTAGGTCCTTATAATTATCCATTAAATGAAACTTTTTGTTTACTGATTCCTGCACTAATTATGGGGAATACAGCAATTTTTAAACCTGCTAAATTTGGAGTTTTATTGATAACCCCTTTAATGGAAGCTTTTCAAAATAGTTTTCCTAAAGGTGTAGTAAATATTATTTTTGGAAGAGGTAGGACTTTGGCTACTCCAATTATGAAATCAGGTAAAATAGATGTTTTAGCTTTAATTGGTCATAGTTCATCAGCAAAATCATTACAAACTCAACATCCAAAAGTTAATAGATTGCGTTTAGTTTTAGGTCTTGAAGCTAATAATCCTGCAATTGTTTTACCCGATGCAGATTTAGATGTAGCCATTGAAGAATGTATAGCAGGGTCTTTATCTTTCAATGGTCAACGTTGTACAGCTTTAAAGGTATTATATGTTCATGAAGATATTGTGGAAGAATTTAACAAACGATTTGCTGCACGAGTTGATGAGTTGCCCTATGGAAACCCCTGGGATCCAGGAGTTAAATTAACTCCGTTACCTGAGCCTAACAAACCAGCATATATTCAAGGATTGATAGATGATGCTAAGAAATATGGTGCAACTATTTTAAATGCTAAAGGTGGTGAAACATCAGATAATTATATATTTCCTGCAGTTTTATATCCAGTTAATAAGCAAATGAATGTATTTCATGAAGAGCAATTTGGCCCTGTTGTTCCCATAATTTCTTTTAAAGATATTAACGAACCTTTAGATGATATTGCAGATTCTAACTATGGACAACAAGTTAGCCTATTTGGAAAAGATGTTCACACTTTATCTCCTTTAATAGATAATTTAGCGAATCTAGTTTGTAGAGTTAACTTAAATAGTTCTTGTCAACGTGGTCCAGACGTTTATCCTTTTACAGGTAGAAAAGATTCTGCTGTGAGTACTTTAAGTGTTTATGATGCTTTGCGTTCATTTTCAATCCGAACTTTTGTTGCTTCCAAAGATAATCCCTATAATAATTCTATTTTAGAGGAATTACTTGAAAAGAAGACATCTAATTTTATTAGCACTGATTACATATTATAGAAAAGTAATTTTTTATATTACATTTTTGTATTGTTCATAATTTAATTTAAAATAATTATGAAATGCATAAAACTTCAAAAAAATGATTTTGGAACCATTGTTGTTTCAAAATCATTTAGCATATTTGAACAATGTTTTGTTTTAAAAATAACATATATATAGTTTTTAATGAAATACCCAAGAGCATTCGCCGCCGCTAATTCCAAAATTTAGCAAAACAACTATATCTCACTATTTATTTTTAAACATTGTTCACATTAATTTACATAACCCTTTTTTTATTTCTAGTTATTTCTCAAAATAACAAGCTTACTCCACCCTCTATTTTATTACGCCGCCCTTAGGGTGTTTACTATTATTTTGAACTTAGGTGAGTCCGGTTCTATTTTCCATCAAACAAGTACATATTAAAGTTTACAATCAAAAAAATTATCATTTTGGAAATTATTATTGCCAATAAATCACACGCTATTTATGCAGAGATCATTTGTAAAACTATTGCCGATTCTGCTAATGTAAGAGGAACAGGAATAGCAAAAAGATCACCAAAATACATTATTCAAAGAATGAATAATGGAAATGCAGTTATTGCATTAGACAATAAAAAATTTGTGGGTTTTTGTTATATAGAAAAATGGGATCATGGAAAATTTGTTGCCAATTCTGGATTAATAGTTCACCCAGATTACAGGGGTAAAGGAATTTCAAAACGTATAAAAAATAAGATTTTTAATCACTCTAGAAATAAATTTCCAGAAGCAAAAGTATTTAGTATAACCACTGGGTTGCCTGTCATGAAAATGAATAGCGATTTAGGCTACAAACCAGTGACTTTTTCAGAGCTAACTAAAGCTCAATCATTTTGGAACGGATGTCAAACCTGTAAAAATTATGATGTTTTACAAAGAACCTCACAAAGTATGTGTTTGTGTACAGGTATGTTGTTTGATCCAAAAAATATAAAAAATCCATCAAGAAAAATTTCAATAAAAGTCTTTGAGAGACTAAAGAAAATAAAACAAACACTCTTTTTAAACAAAAATAAAAAATGAAAAAAATAGTAATAGCCTACAGTGGGGGTTTAGATACATCCTACTGTGCAGTTCATTTTTCTGAAGATTTAGGGTATGAAGTTCATGCAGTAACAGTAAATACAGGAGGATTTTCTGAGTTAGACATAAAAGATATTGAAAATAAAGCCTATCAAATGGGTGTAAAAACATATGTGAATATTGATGCTGTTGACCATTATTATCAAAATGTAGTGAAGTATTTGATCTATGGTAATGTCTTAAAAAATAATACATATCCATTATCAGTAAGTGCTGAAAGAAGTATTCAAGCAGTAGAAATTATTAAATATGCTAAAAAAATAAATGCAGATTATGTAGCTCACGGAAGTACTGGAGCAGGTAATGATCAAGTTAGGTTTGATTTAATTTTTAGGTCTTTAGCTCCAGATATAGAAATTATAACACCCATTAGAGATAATAAATTATCGAGACAACAGGAAATAGCCTATTTGCAGTCTAAAGGAATTGATATGTCTTGGTCTAAAGCTAAGTATTCAATTAACAAAGGACTTTGGGGGACAAGTATTGGAGGATCTGAAACTTTGACTTCTTACAAATCATTACCAAATGAAGCCTATCCATCTCAACTAGAAAAAAAAGGATCTGAGAAAGTTAAATTAACTTTTTACAAAGGAGAATTGGTTGCGGTTAATGAAGAGAAAGCCTCACCTCAAATATGTATAGAAAAATTAAACAAATTAGCCTCTAAGTATGCTATAGGAAGAGATATCCATGTTGGAGATACTATTGTGGGTATTAAAGGAAGAGTTGGCTTTGAAGCAGCAGCAGCTATTATTACTATTAAAGCCCATCACTTACTTGAAAAACATATCCTAACAAAATGGCAATTACAACACAAGGAATATTTATCAAATTGGTACGGTACTCACATGCACGAGGGATTATTTTTAGATCCAATCATGAGAGATTTTGAGGCCTTTTTAGAAAATAGTCAACAAAATGTTTCAGGTGATGTTTTTATAACACTTCAACCTTATCATTTTGTATTAGATGGTATTGTTTCCAAAAATGATTTAATGAATACGACATTTGGAAGTTATGGTGAAGAGAATAAAAGTTGGTCAGCAGAGGAAGTGAAAGGCTTTATAAAAATATATTCAAATCAAAGTATAATCTTTCAAAACACACACAAATGATACATGTAGGAATAATTGGTGGTGCTGGATATACAGCAGGTGAATTAATTAGAATTTTAATAAATCATAAAGGAGTTGAACTGAAATTTATTTTCAGTACTTCCAATGCTGGAAATAAAGTAAGTGCTGTTCATCAGGACTTAATTGGAGATACAGAGCTAATTTTTTCTGGGAATATTAATCTTAATGTCGATGTGCTTTTTTTATGTTTGGGTCATGGAAATTCAAAAAAGTTCTTAGGGGAGGTAACTATTTCTCCTTCAACAAAAATTATTGATTTGAGTACTGATTTTAGACTTGAAAAAGATGCTATTTTTCAAGGAAGAACATTTACCTACGGATTACCAGAACTTCATAAAGAAAAAATAACGAAAGCTAATAATATTGCTAATCCAGGATGTTTTGCAACTGCACTTCAGTTGGGTATTTTACCTCTTTTGGCAAATAACTTGATTCAAGATGATATACATATAAATGCAGTGACTGGCGCTACAGGAGCAGGAACCTCACTATCTAAAACAACTCATTATACATGGAGAGATAATAATTTCTCATATTATAAACCTTTTAAACATCAACATTTAAAAGAGATATATCAATCGGTAAAACAGTATCAAGAGGATTTTTCTTATGACATAAATTTTATTCCAACTCGAGGCAACTTTTCTAGAGGTATTTATGCAACACTATATACTAACTATTCAGGAAATTTAGGCGAAGTGGTGAAACTTTATCATCAATTTTATGATGCTACTGCACTCACTTTTGTTTCTGATCAAGAATTACATCTAAAGCAAGTTGTCAATACCAGTAAATGTCTAATACATATATCAAAACATAATAATAAATTATTAATTACTAGTTGTATTGATAACTTGTTAAAAGGCGCATCAGGCCAGGCAGTTCAAAATATGAATTTAATGTTTGGATTTGAAGAGTCTGAAGGACTTAAATTAAAAGCAACATATTTTTAAAAAATCATAAATTATGAAAATAGCAATCATAGGGGCAGGTAATTTAGGGTGTTCAATTGCAACTGGATTAATTACACAAAATGCAATAACATCATTATATCTTACTAGAAGAAATTTAGAAAATATAAATGAATATAAGGGATATTCACATGTTTTTCTAACCTCTGATAATAGAGAGGCAGTTAAAAAATCAGATATTTTAATTTTTGCTGTTCAACCTTCACATATAGAAGCAATTCTAAATACTATTAAAGACTTACTAACAGAGAAGCATGTTATAATCTCTACGATTACAGGTTATTCTGTTGCAAAAATAGAGAACATTATTGGTGACAATAAGTTTATTGCTAGGGCGATGCCAAATACAGCAATTGCTGTAAGTAAATCAATGACCTGTTTGTGTAGCAATAAAAAAGGGGAAGAAAGAATTAAAATAGCAGAGGCAATTTTCAATAGATTAGGTACCTCTATAATTATTCCAGAAAATCAAATGCAAGCTGCCACAGTAATATGTGCAAGTGGTGTAGCTTTTTGGATGCGATTAATTAGAGCTACAACCCAAGCAGCCATACAATTGGGTTTTGATGCTAAGGAAGCACAGAAATTATCCATGCACACCTCTGAAGGAGCAGCACAGTTATTGATAGCCTCCGGGAATCATCCAGAGGAAGAAATAGATAGGGTAACTACTCCTAACGGGTGCACCATAGAAGGATTAAATGAAATGGAACACAAAGGATTAAGTTCTTCTTTAATTCAAGGTATGATAGCTTCTTTTAATAAAATTAATACTATAAAAAATGATTAATTATGAATTTATTTAATGTGTATCCATTATTTGACGTCAAACCTGTAAGAGCAAAAGATGTTTTTATTTATGATGAGCATGATACCGAATACCTTGATTTATATGGAGGTCATGCGGTAATATCTATAGGGCATTCACATCCAAAATATGTATATAATCTTGCAAAACAGATTAATGAAATTGGATTTTATAGTAATTCTATAAAAAATCCTTTACAAGAGGAATTAGCAAAAGAACTAGGAGATGTTTCAGGATGCGTTAACTATCAATTATTTTTATGTAATTCAGGAGCTGAAGCCAACGAAAATGCTTTAAAATTAGCCTCATTTCATACCGGTAAAAAGAAAGTTATAGCCTTTAAAAATGGTTTTCATGGTAGAACTTCAGCTGCAGTAGCCGTTTCAGATAACGCTAAAATTATTGCACCTATAAATGCTCAACAAGAAATAGAGTTATTTGATTTAGGTGACCTTTATGGTGTAGAATCCGCATTAAGTAAAAATGATGTTTGTGCTGTTATTATTGAGTGTATTCAAGGAGTTGGAGGATTAGATGAAAGTTCAACTAGCTTTTATAAAAAATTACAAGCACTATGTAAAAAATTTGAGGCTATACTCATAGCTGATGAGGTACAATCTGGTTTTGGAAGAACTGGTCATTTTTTTGCTTTTCAAAAACACAAAATTAAACCAGACATTATATCTATTGCAAAAGGTATGGGAAATGGTTTTCCAGTTGGTGGAACTTTAATACATCCAAAGATCAAACCCTCATTGGGGTTGTTGGGAACAACTTTTGGAGGTAATCATCTAGCATGTATGGCCTCATTGACGGTTTTAGAGGTTTTGAAAACTGAAAAACTTCAGGATAATGCAAAGAAAATTTTTAATTATTTTAAGAAAATAACTCAATCAATACCTCATATAAAATCGATTAAAGGAAGAGGTCTAATGCTTGGATTGGAATTTGATTTTCCAGTGTCTGAATTGAGGAAAAAACTAATTTATAAGCATCATATTTTTACAGGTAATGCAAAAAATCCTAATGTACTTAGAATATTACCACCATTAACCATACAAAAGAGGCATATAGACTTTTTTATTGCTGCTTTAAAAACTGAAGTATTATGAATAAGTATATGACAATTAAGGATATAAGTAATATTAAGCAGTTTGTACAGGAAGCCATTCAATTAAAAAAGAATCCTTATCAATATAAAACCTTAGGCAAGAACAAAACCTTAGTAATGCTTTTTTTTAATGCAAGTTTAAGAACGAGATTAAGTACAGAAAAAGCTGCAAGGAGTCTTGGAATGGACGTCATGATTTTAAACATTAATGATTGTTGGAATTTAGAATATGAAGATGGAGTAATTATGAATCTAACCAAAGCAGAGCATATTAAGGAGGCAGCACAAGTAATCTCTCAATATGGAGATGTAATCGCCGTAAGAGCGTTTCCCTCTCTAACAAACAAAGAAGAAGACGAGTCAGAACAAGTGCTAAATAGTTTTGTAAAATATGCTTCTGTTCCAGTATTGAATATGGAAAGTGCTACGGCACACCCATTGCAAGCATTAGCAGATGCGATTACTATTAGTGAGTTCAAAACAATTTCAAAACCAAAAGTTGTTTTATCCTGGGCTCCTCATCCCAAAGTATTACCTCATGCTGTAGCAAACTCTTTTGTTAAAATTATGAAAGCGATGGATGTAGATTTTTCAATAACACATCCAAAAGGCTATGAATTAAATTCAGAAATCACAAAAAATGTAATTATCAATTATAACCAAGAGGAGGCATTAAAAGAAGCAGATTTTGTATACGTAAAGAACTGGAGTAATTATAATGAATATGGTAAAATTATTCCTGTAGATGAAAATTGGATGGTTACTAAAAGTAAATTAGGAAATGCAAAATTTATGCATTGTTTACCCGTAAGAAGAAATGTTGTTGTAGAAGATGAAGTTTTGGATGGTAATAACTCACTGGTAATTGATCAAGCAAATAATAGAACAAGTGCTGCTCAAATAGTGTTAAAAAATATATTAAAAACCTTGTAATGAAAACACTAAAAGTTATAAAAATTGGTGGAAAAATTATAGATAATGAAGTTAGTTTACTCTCTTTTTTAAAAGATTTTTCAAGATTAAATGGGCCAAAAGTTTTAGTTCATGGGGGGGGTAAATTAGCCTCAGATTTATCTAAAAAAATGAATATTCCAGTTCAGATGATAGAAGGAAGAAGGGTTACAAATTTAGAAACTTTAGACATCATAACCATGGTTTACGCTGGTAAAATAAATAAATATATTGTAGCTAAACTACAAAGTTTTGGATGTAACTCTGTTGGTTTTTCTGGTGCAGATGGAAATACAATTATTGCTAATAAAAGACCTGAACATCCAATAGACTTTGGTTTTGTTGGAGATATAGTAAAGGTTGACATAAATACACCTAAAATATTGATAAACAATAATATAACAAATATATTTTCTGCAATTTCTCACGATGAAAAAGGACAGTTATTAAATACAAATGCAGATACTATTGCTTCAGAAATAGCAATTGCCTTTTCCAATGATTATGAAGTTGAATTGTATTATTGTTTTGAAAAAAAGGGTGTCTTAATGCATAGTAATGATGAAAACTCTGTTATTAAAAAAATAACAAAAAAAACATATACAGAATTAAAAGCATCTAATATTATTAATGAGGGTATGATACCTAAATTAGATAACTGTTTTTATGCTTTGGATCGAAAGGTTTCAAGAGTTTTCATAGGTCATCCCTCCATGCTTTTTGATCAGCATTCTAACTTTACAACAATTCAAAAATTATGAGAAAAGATAAATTAATTACTGATGCTATTTCATTATTGAAAAGTTTAATAAAATTACCCTCATTTTCATCAGAGGAAGACCAAACAGCTTTGATATTAGAATCTTGGTTTCAAGATTCCAATATTGCCTTCAATAGAACGAATAACAACATTTGGGCAACCAATAAACATTTTGATCCTTCTAAGCCAACTCTTTTGTTAAATTCTCATCATGATACTGTAAAACCTAATAAAGGGTATACAAAAGATCCATTCTCAGCAATTGTTGAAAATGGAAAATTATACGGTTTAGGAAGCAATGATGCGGGTGGTTGTTTAGTGTCTCTTCTGGCAACTTTTAGGTTTTTTTATCATCACAAAAATTTAAAATATAATTTAGTTATGGTTGCTTCAGCTGAGGAGGAGAGTAGTGGAGAATATGGTTTGAATAGTATGTTAACTATCATTCCTAAGATAACTGTTGCTATTATTGGTGAACCTACTCAAATGCAATTGGCTGTAGCAGAAAAAGGTTTAGTTGTATTTGATGCTAAGGTCACTGGAACTGCAGGCCATGCTGCTCATCAAAATGATGATAATGCCATTTACAATACAATTGATGTATTAGAATGGTTTAGAGATTTTAAATTTAAAAAGAGTTCAAAGAGTTTAGGTGATGTCAAAATGACTGTTACCCAAATTCAGGCAGGCAAGCAACATAACGCGATCCCTTCTGAAGTAGCTTTGGTGGTAGATGTTCGAGTAAATGATTGCTATACAAATAAAGAAATTGCAGATATTTTAGAAAAAGAATCTCCTTGTTCTACCATTATTCCAAGGAGTTTACGATTAAATTCTTCCTCCATATCAGTTGAACATGATCTAATTAAAGCAGGTTTAGCATTGGGCAGAAAGACTTATGGATCTCCAACATTATCAGATCAATCTGTTTTAAGTTGTCCTTCTTTAAAATTAGGACCTGGAGATAGTAAAAGATCTCATACAGCCGATGAATTTATTTATTTGCATGAGATTGAAGAGGGAATTACCCTATATATTAAACTATTAGAAAAAACATTATTAAATACAAAAGATGAAACTTTGGGATAAAGGAATAAAAATAGACGATAAAATAGAACAATTTACAGTTGGTAATGACAGGGAAGTGGATATTCATATTGCAAAACATGATGTAAAAGCTTCATTAGCTCATGCAAAAATGTTGTTTTCTATTGGTATTTTAACAGCAGTAGAGCTTCAGCAATTAGAGAAAGGATTGTCAATTTTAGAAAAACAAATTCATGAAGGAACATTTATTATTGAAACTCAATTTGAAGATGTACACTCTAAAATAGAATTTGAATTAACTAAGATGTTAGGAGAAGTTGGTAAAAAAATTCATACGGCTCGGTCGAGAAATGACCAAGTGTTGGTTGCTTTACAGCTATACTACAAAGATCAATTACAAATCATAAGGGAGTTGTTAGGTACTTTGTTTGATACCTTATTGAACCTTGCCGAACTTCACAAAAAACGCTTGCTACCGGGGTATACTCACCTCCAAGTAGCTATGCCTTCTTCATTTGGGTTATGGTTTTCTTCCTATGCAGAATTAATTGTAGATGATGTATATCTTTTAGATGCTGCTATTAAAACTATAGATCAGAATCCGCTTGGGTCTGCTGCAGGTTATGGAAGTTCATTTCCAATAGATAGAAAATTCACAACAAGAGAGCTAGGTTTTGGTGCCCTTAAATACAATGTCATAGCTGCTCAAATGGGAAGGGGAAAAAATGAAAGAACCATTGCAGCTGCATTAGGTGGTATAGCAAATACCTTATCTAGGTTTTCAATGGATATTTGTATGTATATGAGTCAAAATTTTGATTTTATTGCTTTTCCAGATTCTTTAGTTACTGGAAGTAGTATTATGCCTCATAAGAAAAACCCTGATGTATTTGAATTAATAAGAGGAAAGTCAAATAAAATTCAAGCTTTACAAACAGAAATGATTTTGATAACCAATAATCTTCCAAGTGGTTATCACAGAGATTTTCAGCTTCTAAAAGAAAATATGATCAATTTAATTGAGGAAATGAAAATCATCTTAGAAATTTTCAATTTCACGATACAACAAATTAAAGTGAAGAAGATAGATTTTCGAGATGAGAAATATAAGTATTTAAGTACAGTAGATTCTATTAATGATTTGGTGATGAAAGGACTTTCTTTTAGAGACGCATATCAACAAATAGGAGCCTCGGTTGCAAACGGAACTTACGAGTATATCAACAGTAAAGAACATACCCATATAGGTAGTATTCATAATTTATGCCTAGAGGCTATTAGAGAAAAATTTCCTAAATAATTTAAATAATGGTAGATTGTCCTAGATGAATATTAGTGAAGTTCACATTAGTATCATTAGGATTATTAATGAAATCTTCAATAAAATCTCCAACTTTAGAGGTGGTAACCATATCCGTTTTTGTATTTAAATCTGGTGTAGTGATTTGTAATTTCAAAGATTTATCAACAGCCTTTCTTATTAGAGCAGCTTCCTTAGTGAGTTGAAAATGATCTAATAACATAGCTGCAGATAAAATTGATGCAATAGGATTAGCTATACTTTTTCCTGTTGCTTGGGGATAGGAACCGTGTATAGGTTCAAATAAGGCATATTTTTCACCCACTGAGGCAGAGGCTAATAAACCAATAGAACCCCCAATTACACTTGCTTCATCACTAATGATGTCACCAAACATATTTTCTGTAAGAATTACATCAAATTGTTTTGGGTTTAGAATCATTTGCATCGCAGCATTATCTACAAATAAGAAGTCTAGAGTAACTTCAGAATATTCTTTGGCCACTTCTCCAACAACTTTTCTCCATAATCTAGAACTCTCTAGAACATTCGCTTTGTCTACTAGGGTTACTTTTTTACTTCTGTTTAAAGCTGCTTTAAAAGCTAAATGTGCTATCCTTTCTATTTCAAAACGATTGTATTCGCACAAATCAGAGGCCGTATTTCCGTCTTTACTTAATTGCTTTTCTCCAAAATAAATTCCACCTGTTAACTCTCTGTATATACTAATGTCTGTTCCTGAAATGATCTCTTTTTTTAAGGGAGACTTGTCAACAAGTGTATCGTATGCTTTTACCGGACGAATATTAGCAAATAATCCCAAAGATTTTCTAAGTTTTAATAAACCTTGTTCTGGTCTTACTTTCGCTGATGGGTCATTGTCATATTTTGGATGACCTATGGAACCAAATAATATAGCATCTGAAGACATACAAAGTTCTAGTGTTTTGTCAGGTAGAGGATTTCCAGTTTTGTCTATAGCTATTGCACCAACATTAGCTTCTTCAAAAATAAATGTATGGTCAAATTCTGAGGCTATTGCTTTTAATACTTTAATGGCTTCATTAGTTACTTCTGGTCCAATACCGTCTCCTGGTAGTGTAGCTATTTTTAATTTCATTTTTTTGGGTATTCCTAAATATATCGGAAATATAATATTTTTAATTTACAATAGTTATTTTCTTTGAACTTCAAAAGCCTCAATCATCTCTCTTTTACTTAAAAGATAATCAATATCATCATATCCATTAATTAAACATGTTTTTTTGTAAGTATCAATTTCAAAATCTTCGCTTTTATCAGTTCCAGAAATGGAGATGGTTTGATTTTCTATATCTACCTCAATATTGGTTTCAGGTTTTTCATGAACTGTATTCATCAAAGTGGCTAAAAAAGAGGAACTAACTTGAAGAGGTAATAAGCCATTATTTAAAGCATTTCCTTTAAAAATGTCTGCAAAAAAACTTGAAACAATTACCCTAAATCCATAACCAACTAAAGCCCAAGCTGCATGTTCTCTACTTGATCCGCAACCAAAATTGTCACCTGCAATCAAAATATTACCTGAATATAAAGGATTATTTAATGAAAAATCTGTGTTGATATTCCCTTTTTTATCAAATCTCCAATCTCTAAAAACATTGTCACCAAACCCTTTTTTATCTGTAGCTTTTAAAAATCTGGCGGGAATAATTTGATCTGTATCAATATTTTCTATGGCTAGTGGTATAGCTTTTGAACTTATTTTGGTAAATTTTTCCATTAATTTAGGTGTTTGGTTATATCTATAATTTTACCCTCAACTGCAGTTGCTGCTGCAACTAATGGACTCGCCAAAATAGTTCTTGCTCCTTGACCTTGTCTCCCTTCAAAGTTACGATTAGAGGTAGAAACACAATATTCTCCTTTTGGTATTTTATCATCATTCATCGCCAGACATGCAGAACAGCCAGGTTGTCTGAGTTCAAAACCTGCTTCATCGAAAATTTCTTTTAAACCTTCTTCAATGATTTGATTTTCTACCTGCTTGCTGCCTGGAACTAACCATGCAGTAACATTATTTGCCTTTTGCTTACCTTTAATATACTTGGCAGCTACTCTAAAATCTTCTATTCTTGAATTTGTACAACTTCCAATAAAAACATAATTAATCGGTTGATTTATTAAAGAATCACCAGCTTTAAAATTCATATATTCCAATGATTTTTTGAATGAGGTATTGTTCTCAGAGGGAATATTCTCCGAAATCTTAATACCCATTCCTGGATTTGTTCCATAAGTTACCATTGGTCCTATGTCATCTGCATCAAAAATATATTCCTGATCAAAAACTGCATCATTATCTGACGGTAAAGTTTTCCAGTAGGCTACCTTTTTATCAAAATCTTTTCCTTTAGGAGCAAATTTTCTGTCTTTTATATAGTTAAAGGTTGTTTCGTCTGGAGCTATCATTCCTCCTCTTGCACCCATCTCAATACTCATGTTACATACAGTCATTCTCCCCTCCATACTCATTTCCTCAAAAACATTTCCTGCATATTCACAAAAATATCCAGTACCAGAGTTGGTGCCAAGTTTAGATATTATATATAAAATAACATCTTTTGGGAGCACCCCTTTCTTTAATTTTCCATTTACAGTTACACGAAGACTTTTAGGTTTTTTCAGTAATAGGCATTGACTTGCAAATACTTGAGCAACTTGGCTGGTGCCAATACCGAAAGCTATAGCCCCAAAAGCACCGTGGGTAGAGGTATGACTATCTCCACAAACCATCGTCATCCCAGGTTGTGTAATCCCTAATTCAGGAGCCATCACATGGACAATCCCATTATATTTATGTCCTAGTTCGTAAAGGGTAATATTATTTTCAGAACAATTTTTTGAAAGTTGTTCTAGTTGATTTTTAGATAGTTGATCTTTAATCGGTAAATGTTGGTTTAGGGTTGGGGTATTGTGATCTGCAGTAGCAATAATTTGATTGGGTCTAAATATTGGTATTGATCTCTCCCTGAGTTCATTAAAAGCTTGAGGACTTGTTACTTCGTGGATTAAGTGTTTATCTATATATAGTACTTGTGGTCCATTTTTGATTGAGTCTACAACATGTTGGTCCCAAATTTTATCAAAAAGTGTTTTACTCATAGTTAATTTCTGTGAGGTAGGTTGTTATACTTTTAATATCTGATTAGAGATACTAGTTGATTCAATAATTTGATGAATGTCTTCATCATTTACTTCTTTCTTTTTATCTGCAAAACTTAAAAAATTAGTATAAACTATATCTAATTGTAATTTTGTTAACTCATAGCCTGCAATCTTTGCTCTGTAGGCTAGTGCTGCTCTTCCACTTCTTGCCGTTAAAACTATTGCAGACTCTGTAACACCAACATCTTTAGGATCAATAATTTCATATGTCTCACGATTTTTAATCACACCATCCTGATGAATTCCAGAACTATGTGCAAAAGCATTTGCTCCAACTATTGCTTTATTAGGTTGGGTGTAAACACCCATACTATCACTAACTAACTGGCTTAAACCATACAAATGCTTAGTATTAATATTGGTATCTAAATTAAGATATGGATGCTGTTTTAAAATCATAACAACTTCTTCTAGTGCAGTATTACCTGCCCGCTCACCAATACCATTAATTGTGCATTCTATTTGTCTGGCTCCATTAATAATTCCTTCTATAGAATTTGCAGTAGCTAAGCCAAGATCATTGTGACAATGACAGGAAATAATGGCTTTCTCTATACCTTTAACATTTTCTTTTAAATATTTAATTTTGGCTCCATATTCACTGGGTAAACAATATCCAGTAGTATCTGGAATGTTCAAAACAGTAGCACCAGCTCTAATAGCTTCTTCACAAACTTTAGCTAGGAATTCATTATCTGTTCTACCAGCATCCTCTGCATAGAACTCAACATCCTCAACAAAAGATTTGGCATATTTAACAGCTTCAAAAGCTCTATGTAAAATATCGCTCTTATTCGAATTAAATTTATACTTAATGTGTGATTCTGAAGTTCCGATGCCAGTATGAATTCTTGGCTTTTTGGCATATTTTAAAGCTTGTGCAGCAACTTCAATATCTTTCTTAACAGCTCTTGTGAGACCACAAACTGAGGCGTTTTTGACAATCTTTCCTATTTTTTCAACAGAAGTAAAGTCTCCAGGACTAGATACAGGAAACCCGGCTTCTATTACATCTACACCTAAAACATCAAGGCGTTCCGCTATAATTAATTTTTGATTTGTATCAAGCTTACAACCAGGGACTTGCTCTCCATCTCGAAGAGTTGTATCAAAAATTTGAATAGTGGTATTTGACATTTATTAAAATATATTTTTGTATTGCCTTACGAATTTATATTTTGGATAGCTCTTAGACTTGTTTTAATTTTATATTATTACGATGTTCAACAAGATAATTAACATTTAAACAATTAATTAACAGGGACTTAAATAGTTTTTTTAAATATGACTAAATCTCAAAAAGATAATTTATTCCAATTAATCAAGTCGCTTTCAAAATCTGAAAAAAGACAATTTAAATTATACGTTGGTAGATTAGGTGTAAATGCAGATTCAAAGTTCTTAAATTTATTCAATTTTTTAGATAAGTCTTCTACCTATAATGAAAGTTTAATTTTAAATAAAGGGGGTATAAAAAAGCAGCAATTAGCTAATGTGAAAGCTCACTTGTACAAGCAAATTTTAATCAGTTTAAAACTGAGTCCTTCTCATCAAAATGTTCGATCTCAAATCAGAGAGCAACTAGATTTTGCATCGATTTTATACCATAAGGGATTGTATAAACAAAGTCTTAAGATTCTCGAGAAGGCCAAAGAATTTGCTATAGTAAATGAAGAAAAAAATCTTGCATATGAAGTTGTTGAGTTAGAGAAAGTTATTGAATCTCAATATATTACAAGAAGTATTAGCAGTAGGGCTGATGAGCTTACAATTCAAGCCAAGGAGTTAAGTTCTTTAAATGTGATTGCCAGCAAATTATCTAATTTATCGTTGCAGCTCTATGGAATAATTTTAAAATCTGGATATGTTAAAAATGAAGAGGAGAACATTCATATTAGAGATTATTTTAACAATAGGTTGCCAAAATATGACATAAGTGAATTAGGTTTTAGAGAAAAGCTATGGTTATACAAAGCTCATTTATGGTATAGTTTTTTAACTCAAGATTTTTTAAATTGCTATAAGTATGCATCTAAATGGGTGACTTTATTTTATGAAAATCCAATCATGATTAATTCTCATCCAGTATTTTTCTTGAAAGGGAACAATTATTTATTAGAATCTTTGTTTTTTATCAGAAGAAAAAAACGTTTTCAAAAAACACTTATTAGTTTAGAGAAAATAATTACAAGTGATGGATTTCCTAAAGATAATAATATAGAAGCTCTTAGTTTCTTATATATTAATCTACATAAAATAAACTTATTTTTTACTGATGGTAATTTTGATGAGGGTTTAAAAATTATCCCTAAAATTGATTCGCAGTTGGTTTTGTTTGAAAACAGAATTGATGAACACCACGTGATGACTTTCTATTATAAATTTGCTAGTATGTATTTTGGTTCAGGAGACAATGATACATGTATATTCTATTTAGATAAGATCATTTCAAATAAATCGCTATCAATGAGACAAGATTTATTATGTTTTTCAAGAATTTTAAACCTATTTGCTCATTATGAAGCTGGATACGATTATCATATAGATACTTTACTCAAAAGTACTTACAAGTTTTTGCTTAAAATGAATGATTTGCATGAAGTTCAAAAAGAAATGATAAAGTTTATTAAAAGTCTTCAAAATATTTATCCTCAAGACATAAAAAAGGCATTTATAAAATTACATTTAAAATTAAAAACTTTTGAAGATGACCCTTATGAAAGTAGGGCTTTTTTATATTTAGACATTATTTCGTGGCTAGAAAGTAATATTCAAAATAAACCCATAGGTGAAATCATAAAAAATAAATATTCTTTAAATATTAATAGGTGATTTTATCATATTCATAAAAGTTCATCATTAAACGATTTTTTTTCTTTCTTAACTAAATTTAAGTTATACATTTGGAGGGTGATACGTACTTTAAATCAAATAAATAACACACTTCAAAACAAATTAATTGCATCTACTTTTGCAATTAACACTACATTTACAATTACCCTCTAGGGGGGTGTCATTTTCATATTAAATCAGGTTAACTATTCGAGTTTCGATTAAATCGAAAAAATCAAAATAAATTTTCTCAAAACTTTTTAAAAATAATGAAAGTATTAAAGTTTGGTGGTTCTTCAGTCGCCAATTCAACCAACATAGAAAAAGTATTAAACATTGTAGCAAATGGTTCTGTAGACCAAAACGTGGTTGTAGTGGTTTCTGCAATGGGTAAAACAACAAATGCCCTTATCAATGGAGCTACTTTAGCTGCTCAGAAGAATGATGGATATCTTAAGGTTTTAAAAGAACTTGAAAATCATCATTTCAGGGTTGTTGAAGAATTAATACCGGTAAAACATCAAAGCTCAGTAAAAAGTCGTGTTAAGCAACTTTTAAATCAGTTAGAAACCATATATGAAGGATGTTTTTTGTTGAGAGAACTTAGTCCAAAAACACTAGCAAAGGTGTCAAGTTTTGGTGAATTGCTTTCATCATTTATTATAGCCAAAGCTGCTAACGAAAAATTTAAGACTACCTATAAGGATACAAGAGAATTAATTGTTGGGTCAGATAATTATAACAATGCTGTAGTAGATTTTCCTGCTACATTTAAAAACTGTAAAGAATATTTTTCTACCAATTTACAAAAAGTAACCATTGTACCAGGTTTTGTTGCTAGAACCATCCATGGAAAAACTACCACTCTAGGAAGGGGTGGTTCTGATTTCACTGCATCTATTATAGCTGCTGCATTAAATGCTTCTGAACTACAAATTTGGACAGATGTAAGTGGAATGTATACTGCTAATCCATCTGTGGTGAGACAAGCTTCTGTTATTAAACACATATCTTATCATGAGGCTATGGAATTATCACATTTTGGAGCAAAAGTAATTTATCCACCTACAATTCAACCCGTTTTAAGAAAAGAGATTCCTATAGTTATTAAAAATACATTTCAACCAAACGATTCGGGTACATTAATAACTAAAGAAACAAGTAAAAATAAACCAGTAAAGGGGATTAGTCATATTGAAAACATTTCTCTTGTTACTCTTGAGGGTAATGGTATGGTTGGTGTTCCTGGTTTTTCTAAGCGTTTGTTTGAAGTTCTCTTTTTGCATCAAATTAATATAATTTTGATTACTCAAGCTTCATCAGAATTATCGATATGCTTGGCAATTTCTGATGATGATGCATTAAAAGCAAAAAAAGTTATAGATGAAGTTTTTGAATATGAAATTCAGTTGCAAAAAGTAAAACCTGTAAAGATTGAAAAACAGTTGTGCATTATAGCTTTGGTAGGAGATAACATGAGAAATTATCATGGGTTGAGTGGTAAAATGTTTAGTGCTTTAGGTAAAAACAATATAAATATTCGTGCAATAGCTCAGGGGGCTTCAGAGAAAAACATTTCTGCAGTCATAGACAAAATGGAAGCAAAAAAAGCGCTCAATACATTACATGAACGTTTCTTTGAAGAAAGAGTTAAAGAATTAAATCTTTTTGTCACAGGAGTAGGTAATGTTGGAGAAAAATTTTTAGCCCAAATAAATCAACAAAAAAAATACATCAAAGAAAATTTAAAATTAAAAATTAGAGTAATAGGGATTTCTAATTCTAGACTCATGTTTTTTAATGAAAACGGTATTGATTTATCCAATTGGAAAGAACTTTTAAAATCTGGTGAAAAGGCCAGTATAGATACTTACTTTGCTAGAGTTTCCTCACTAAATTTAAGAAACAGTATTTTTATAGATATTACGGCCAATCATGCTGTTTCAGAAATGTATGAAACTTATTTACGAAGAAATATTGCTGTTGTAACCTGTAATAAAATAGCTTGTGCCTCAAGTTCTTCAAATTATAAAATGTTGAAAAATGTTTCTAGAAAATCAAATGTTTCTTTTCTATATGAAACCAATGTTGGAGCTGGTTTACCAATTATAGATACCTTAAAGAATTTAATAGCTTCGGGTGATAGAGTTCATAAAATTGAAGCTGTACTCTCTGGAAGTTTAAATTTTGTGTTTAATAAATTTGATGCATCAACAACCTTTTCTTCCGTGGTAAAACAAGCAATGGATGAGGGATATACTGAGCCAGATCCAAAGATTGATTTAAGTGGTATAGATGTAGCTAGAAAAATTTTAATTTTAGCAAGAGAAAGTGGCTATGATATGGATCTTGAGGACATTGAAAATAATTCATTTTTATCAATTGAAAGTTTAAACACAAATAATAATGAAGAATTTTATCATTCTCTTGAAAATGATGAATCTCGATTTCAAATGATACTTCAGGAGGCTAATGCTAAAAATTGTCGTTTAAAGTATGTTGCTGAATTTGAGAATGGTAAAGCAAAAGTTGGGTTGCAACAAATAGAACCCTCACACTCATTTTACAATTTAGAAGGAAGTGATAATATTGTATTATTTTATACGGATAGATATTTTGATCAACCTTTAATTATTAAAGGTGCTGGAGCAGGAGCAGAGGTTACAGCATCTGGTATTTTTGCGGATGTAATTAGAACAGGAAATTTATAATTTTATGAAACAAATTAGTAATCTTTAAGATGAAAGAAATTAAAATATTTACACCTGCTACAGTGGCTAATATATCTTGTGGTTTTGATATTCTTGGTCTTTGTTTAGATACTGTAGGTGATGAAATGATCGTCAGAGAGGTACCTGAAAAAGGAATAAAAATAACTAAAATTACAGGTCAAAGACTACCGTTAGAATCACACAAAAATGTTGCAGGTGTTGCAGGTTTAGCATTGCTTGAAAAGGTAGATACCTCTGTCGGTTACGAAATAGAAATACATAAAAAAATTAAACCAGGCAGTGGAATAGGTAGTAGTGCAGCTAGTGCAGCTGGTGCCGTTTTTGCAATCAATGAATTATTAGGAAAGCCATTTTCTAAACAAGAGTTAATTTATTTTGCAATGCAAGGAGAAAAACTAGCTAGTGGTACTGAACATGCCGATAATGTATCACCTGTTCTGCTTGGGGGATTTACCTTGGTAAAAAGTTATCTTCCACTAGAGGTTTTAAAAATTAATTCTCCTGTTGATTTATACGCTACTATTATTCATCCTCAAATAGAAGTGAAAACTTTAGATTCTCGTGCTGTTTTAAAAAACCAAGTACCCTTAAAAAAAATGGTAACTCAAATGGGTAATTTCGGAGGTTTAATTTGTGGATTATACACTAACGACTACGAATTAATAGGGAGATCTTTACATGATATTATTATAGAACCTAATCGTTTAGTTTTAATTCCAGAGTTTAATGATGTTAAAAAAAGTGTTATTAATTCAGGTGCACTTGGAGCAGGAATTTCTGGCTCTGGTCCTTCTATTTTTGCTTTAAGTAAAGGAGAAAAAACTGCTAAAATTGTTGGTGAGGTTATGGCAGAAATTTATAATAAAACAGATATAGATTTTGATATTCATGTTTCAAAAATTAATCAACAAGGAATCAAAATTTTAAAATAAGTATGAAATATTACAGTCTCAATAACAGTTCACCAAAAGTTTCTTTCAAAAATGCAGTTCAAAATGGTATTGCACCTGACAGAGGCTTATACTTTCCGGAGAGTATTACTCCAATTTCTCAGGATTTCATTAAAAATTTATCTAATTATTCAAATGAGGAAATTGCATTTGAGGTGATTAAACAATTCGTTGGAGATGAAATTCCAACCAACATACTTAAAGAGATTATCAAAAAAACTATCCCTTTTGATTTTCCTGTTGTTAATTTAGATGAAAATATAGGGTCTCTTGAATTATTTCATGGACCAACAATGGCTTTTAAAGATGTTGGGGCAAAATTTATGTCTCAATGCTTAGAATATTTTAATCTGAATACAACTCAAGAGACTACAGTTTTGGTAGCTACCTCTGGAGATACAGGTGGAGCTGTAGCCAATGGTTTTTTGAATGCAAAAGGAGTACAAGTAGTGATTTTATATCCTAAAGGGAAGGTGAGTGAAATTCAAGAAAAACAACTAACTACTTTAGGAAATAATATAACTGCTCTAGAAGTAGATGGTGTATTTGATGATTGTCAAGAAATGGTAAAATCAGCATTTTTAGATAACAACATTTCTAGGAATTTAACATCAGCAAATTCTATAAATGTAGCTAGATGGTTGCCTCAAATGTTTTATTTTTTCTTTGCATATAAACAAGTTAGTAAACATTACAAAGACATTGTTTTCTCAGTTCCCAGTGGAAATTTTGGAAATATTTGTGCTGGGTTGTTAGCTCAAAAGTTAGGTTTACCTGTAAAGCATTTTGTAGCTTCAACAAATATAAATGATACAGTGCCTCAATATTTATTAAATGGGAATTATGATCCTAAACCCTCTAAAGCTACTATTTCAAATGCTATGGATGTAGGAAATCCTAGTAATTTCATTAGAATTCAGGAATTATTTGATAAAAACCTACCTAAATTAAAAAAATCGTTTTCTTCGTATAGTTTTTCAGATGATGATACTAAAATAATGATGAAGAGTATATATAATAAATTTAATTACGTTTCTGAACCACACGGCGCAATTGGTTATCTAGGTTTAAAAGAATATGGACTAAAGCCAAATGAGTTTGGAATTTTTTTAGAAACTGCACATCCTGTAAAGTTTTTAGATGTTGTAGAGGATACGCTCTCGGTTGATGTTGAAATACCTCCTCAAATTAAAGCGGTTATGAGTAAAAGTAAGGTAGCCTTAAGTATCTCCAATTATCAAGAATTAAAAATGTTTTTAAACCGTTAGAACAGTCAGATATTTCTTATATGTATTGCTTACTTCAAATTTAGTATTTTTGATAAATTTTTATGTTCAATGCGGGGAACAAAAGTAATTGTAGTGTTTCATAGGTGTTATATATAATTTTATGAAGTTTACTCACATTCCATTTCACAGAACAGGATTTTTTTCTAAGACGATAATTGATTATCTAGATCAGAAAAAATCCATACAGCCATTCTATAATAATTTTCCCGATTTAGAAGGGTTTGCCTCTCAAATTCGAGAAAAAGAAAATAAATTTCCCTTATCGACTCGAAAAGAATTAGTGAGTGTTTTACAAGATCAGTATCGCCATGTAGACACATCAGATTCCACAATAGAAAATATTAGATCTCTTGAAAGTAAAGATACATTTACGATCACAACAGGTCATCAATTAAATCTTTTTACCGGTCCACTTTATTTCTTATATAAAATTATTTCTACCATTAATTTGTGTGAGACTTTAACTGAACAATTTCCTCTCAAAAAATTTGTTCCGGTGTATTGGATGGCTTCAGAGGATCATGATTTTGATGAGATTAATTATTTTAATTTCAATGGTAAAAAAATAAAATGGGATTGTGCTGAAGGAGGTGCAGTAGGAAAATTTTCTCTAAAAGGTATGCAAGAAGTGTTTAATCACTTTTCAAAACAACTTGGAAATTCTAAGAATGCAATATTTTTATCACAACTTTTTGAAAAAGCATATCTCACTCAATCTACACTATCCGATGCTACCAGATATGTCTCAAATGAATTATTTAAAACTTTTGGGCTTGTTATTTTAGATGCTGATGATCAAAGGTTGAAAAATATATTTGCCCCAATTATGAGGGATGAATTAATACATCAAACTTCATGGAACACAGTTTCAAATACTACATCAAAATTAAATAAGGATTATAAGGTACAGGTAAACCCGAGAGAAATAAATTTGTTTTATTTAACAGAGAACTCCAGGGAACGCATTATTAAAAATAAAGAACAGTATGAAATTAATAACAAAAATATAAGTTTTTCTCAAGTTGAGATACTTAATGAGTTAAAAAATAATAGTAATCGATTTAGTCCCAATGTTATCATGAGACCGCTTTATCAAGAGGTTATTTTACCAAACCTTTGCTATATTGGTGGTGGTGGAGAACTAGCTTACTGGCTTCAATTGAAAGCGTATTTTAATACTGTAAAAGTTCCTTTTCCGATATTATTATTAAGAAATTCCGTTCAAATTTTATCTAAATCTCAGGTTAAAAAATTAAATAAATTACATATTTCTTTTGAGGAAATGTTTATGAAACAGCATTTACTTATTGCTAAGAAAGTAAAAGAAAATTCAGAAATTAATATTAGTTTTTTGGATGCGAAAGAATTATTAACTCAACAATTTTTAGCGCTTAGAAGAGTTGCCAACGAAACAGATGCCTCATTTATAGGAGCTGTAGATGCTCAACAGAGAAAACAAATTAAAGGTTTAGAAAATTTAGAAAAAAGATTATTACAAGCAGAGAAAAGAAAACAAGTAGATGTTACTGAAAGAATAATTCTTTTGCAGAATAAAATACTTCCTAATAATGGCTTAGAGGAACGCCAAAGAAATTTTTCAGAATATTATTTACATTATGGTCCAACACTGATTACGGCATTAAAAAAATCATTAAAGCCACTTCAACAAGCATTCACAATTCTAGAACTTTAAATGAACTTAAAGACGGGATTGCATCCTAGAAACAAGCATAAGTATGGATATAATTATGATATTCTGGTAAAACATAACAAAAATTTAATTTCTTTTGTCAAAAAGAATAAGTACGGAACCTTAACTATAGATTTTTCTGATCCTAAGGCTGTAAAAGAACTCAATACTACCTTATTAGAAGTTCATTATAAAGTCAATAAATGGGTTTTTCCAGATGAAAATTTATGTCCACCTATACCAGGCCGAGTTGATTATATTCATCATGTGTCAGACTTGTTAGCAAATTCTAATTGTAATGAAAACATTACCATTCTAGATATTGGTACCGGTGCAACATGTATTTATCCATTACTTGGAGTACGAGAGTATGACTGGAATTTTATTGCAACAGATACAGAATTAGATGCTTTAAATACTGCGCAAAATATAATACATCAGAACAAACTTGAAACTAAAATCAAATTAAGACAACAGTTAAATAAAGCTAACATATTAAAAGGAATTATAGAAAAAGAGGACACTTTCTCAGCAGTTATATGTAACCCGCCTTTTTATAAATCTGTTTTGGAGGCTAAGAGTATCAATAGAAGAAAATCAAGAAATTTAGGAAATAAACCAATTCGAAATTTTGCTGGAAATACTAATGAATTATGCTATCCAGGGGGCGAAAAAGCTTTTTTGCATAACTATATGTATCAGAGTTCATTGTATAAGGGAAGTAGCCTTTGGTTTACTAGTTTGGTTTCAAAAAAGGAAACTATAAAAAGTCTTCAAAAATCAGCAGAGAAATTAAAGGTGAAAACTATAAAAATAATCCCCATGCATCAAGGAAATAAAATTACCAGAATTATGGGTTGGCAGTTTTAAAAGATAATATTATTCATTTACGATTGCTTCATCTTTATCAGTCTCAATTGTTAGTTTTAAATATGTCTAACTAATCAATTATCAACCGTTAATTTATGTAAAAACTACGTCGTTAAATTTCCATTTTTTACAGATAAAATAAAGGATTCCATAAACCAACATGTGTACAAATACTAAACACATAAACGCATATAAAGGAATACCAAATATTTGGTAAGGCCAATAATAGGTCCAAACACCTAAATTGATAGTAATAATTTCGCCCATAGCTGGGAGAATTAAGGATAACCAAAAGGCAATAATAAGTTTGTTGTTAAGAGTTTTGTTTTTTAAATGTGAAATCAATTTTAATTCTAAGCCATACAAAAAATAAAATGCCAACATCCAAGCAAAAGGAAGCCATAAAGGGAGTTTATTTGAAACTTTATGATATTCCCAATACTGATTACTTACTCCCCAGTTTTCACCAATCATACCTCCAAAACTAGTTAATAACATTCCAATAATTAATATCCAGTTTTTGTTTTTTCTATGCATTATATTTTTGTAGACAACATGAAAAATTTTTAAAAGTAAAATTATAGCCACCAGAGTATCATATGATTTTAATAATCCGATGGTTAGTCCAGCAAAACAAAGTTTTATGATTGCCTTTAGAAGTGTTTCTGTAAATCCTCTATAATTAATTATTTGAATCATGAAATACTAGACTTATTGAATATGAAACAAATTTAGTTTTTTAAATCTAGAGGTTATAAAAAGAAAAAACCAAAGCTATTAACTTTGGTTTAGGAGGTGATTCTTTCTAATTCATTACAATAAATCCCATTTATATTTAAAAAAATACGTATTGTAGAAATTTATATTTAATAAATGTCAATAATTGTGCCAAAAAAAACCGAAGATATTTCTCCGGTTTTTTATGCTATTTTAAATCTCTTATAAATGAATGACTTCGTCATAAGCGTCAGCAACTGCTTCCATTACTGCTTCACTCATTGTAGGGTGAGGGTGAATTGTTTTTAAAACTTCATGTCCAGTAGTTTCTAGTTTTCTTCCTAAGACTGCCTCTGCTATCATATCCGTAACACCTGCACCAATCATGTGACAACCTAACCACTCTCCATATTTAGCATCAAAAATCACTTTAACAAACCCATCAGGTGTTCCAGCAGCTGTTGCTTTTCCGGATGCAGAAAAAGGGAATTTTCCAACTTTTAATTCATATCCTTGCTCTTTTGCTTGTTCTTCTGTAAGACCTACTGAAGCAATTTCAGGGCTGGCATAAGTACAACCAGGAATGTTTCCATAATCGATAGCTTCACTGTGTAAACCAGCTATTTTTTCAACACAAGTAATACCTTCAGCAGAAGCAACATGAGCTAAAGCTGGTCCAGGAACTATATCACCTATGGCATAATATCCAGGAATATTTGTTTGATACCAATCATTGACTAATATTTTATCTCTATCAGTAATGATTCCAACATCCTCCAAACCAATATTTTCAATATTTGTTTTTATACCAACAGCTGATAGTACAATATCAGCCTCAAGAATTTCTTCTCCTTTTTTTGTTTTTACTGTTGCTTTTATGTTTTTTCCTGAAGTATCAACAGACTCAACTGATGCATTTGTCATCACTTTTATACCTGCTTTTTTGAACGAGCGTTCAAATTGTTTAGAAACCTCTTGATCTTCCAAAGGAACTAAATTTGGTAAATATTCTACTATGGTAACTTTAGTTCCCATGGCATTGTAAAAATGAGCAAATTCAACTCCAATAGCACCTGAACCAACAACTATCATGGAGGAAGGTTGTTTGTCAAGTGTCATTGCTTTTCTGTATCCTATTACTTTTTTTCCGTCTTGAGGTAAATTTGGTAACTCTCTAGAACGGGCTCCTGTAGCTATAATAATATGATCAGCAGAATACTCTGTTGTTTTTCCATTATTAGTTGTAACATCAATTTTTTTCCCAGTCTTAACTTTTCCAAAACCTTCTATAATGTCTATTTTGTTTTTTTTCATTAAAAACTGAACACCTTTACTCATTCCGTTGGCGATATTTCTACTTCTGGTAACTACTGCAGAAAAATCTTTATCTATAGATTCAGCTTTTAAACCGTATTGATCTACGTGTTTTAAATAATCATATACCTGAGCACTTTTTAGCAATGCTTTTGTTGGAATACATCCCCAGTTTAAACAAACACCTCCTAGGCTTTCTTTTTCTACAACAGCAGTTTTAAAACCTAATTGAGAAGCTCTGATGGCTGTAACATATCCTCCAGGACCACCACCAATAACTATAATATCGTATTTCATAATCTTTTGTTTTAAATTTGTGATTGATAAGAGCTTAAATCACTTTTTGTATTTTTAGGTCTTATAAACTCTTCTCATATATCATTTTTACATCCTGTTTGGTACTTGAATTCCCAACAAACTAAATGCAGATTTAATTACATCAGCAACTTTACTTGACAATTGAACACGTAATCTTTTTTTAATTTCATTTGATTCACCTAAAATAGAAACATTTTGATAAAATGAATTGAATTCTTTAACCAAATCATAGGTGTAATTTGCAATAAGTGCAGGGGAATAATTTTCTGCGGCTTGTTGAATTGTATCTGGATATAATTGTAACTGTTTAATTAATTCTTTCTCTTTGATTTCTAAAGATACACCAGAAGGATTTATTATCTGATTATAATCAAAGGTTGCTTTTCTCAATATTGATTGTATTCTGGCATAGGTGTATTGAATGAAAGGACCAGTATTTCCCTGAAAGTCAACAGAGGCTTTAGGATCAAATAAAATTCTCTTTTTCGGATCTACTTTTAATATGAAATATTTTAGTGCACCTAAACCAATAATACGATACAGATCAGATTTTTCTTCATCAGAATAACCATCTAATTTTCCTAATTCTTGAGAAATATTTTTTGCAGTATCAGTCATTTCATGCATTAATTCATCTGCATCTACAACAGTTCCTTCCCTAGATTTCATTTTTCCAGACGGGAGATCAACCATACCATAACTTAAATGATAAAGATGTGAAGCCCATGAAAAACCTAATTTTTTTAAGATTAGAAATAAGACTTTAAAGTGATAGTCTTGTTCATTCCCAACAGTGTATACCATTCCATTAATATCTGAATGATCTTTTACTCGCTGAATAGCAGTCCCAATATCTTGAGTCATATATACTGCAGTTCCGTCTGAACGAAGTACTAGTTTTTCATCTAGCCCTTCCTCGGTTAAATCACACCATACAGAGCCGTCTTCTTTTTTAAAAAAGATTTCACGTTTAATTCCGTCTTCGATTACATCTTTACCAAGAAGATAAGTATCACTCTCATAGTATAAAGTATCAAAATCAACACCTAGATTAGTGTAAGTAATTTTGAATCCTTCATATACCCAATTATTCATCATTTTCCAAAGCGCTACTGTTTCTGCCTCTCCAGCCTCCCATTTTAATAACATTTGTTGAGCTTCTATATGAATAGGTGCATTTTTTTTTGCATCCTCTTCATTCATACCCTTAGCCATCAAAGTATTAATCTCTTTTTTGTAAACGTCATTAAATTTTACATAATATTTTCCTACAAGGCTATCTCCCTTAAGGCCCGTTGTTTGAGGAGTTTCTGAATTTCCAAATTTTTTCCAAGCCAACATAGACTTGCAAATATGAATACCACGATCATTAATAATTTGTGTTTTGTATACTTTATGCCCAGATGCTTTTAAAATTTCCGCTACAGAGTATCCTAATAAATTATTTCTAACATGTCCTAAATGAAGGGGCTTATTGGTGTTTGGAGAAGAATATTCTACCATTACTACATCACTTATTTTTGATGAAAAACCAAAATTATCTATAGCATATATAGTGTTGAAAGACTCAAGGTATACCTTATCATCTACAACCAAGTTTAAGAACCCTTTAACCACATTAAAAGCAGTAATTTCATGAACGTTTTTAAGTAAATACTCACCCAAAATTTCTCCAATTTTAGCTGGGTTTCCTTTTTTGTATCGAAGCATTGGAAAAACAACAATAGTAATATCACCCTCGAAATCTTTACGTGTTGATTGAAATTCAACCAACGGTAAAGTGGTTTCAAAAAGTGTTAAAAAACCTTCTTTTACTTTGGAGTCTAAAAGAGTTTGGATATTCATTGAATTTCTTAAATTGAAGTGCAAAATTACATATTTTATTTTGTTTTTTGATGGATGTTTACCTAGATTTTATTGGTACTTTTGTAATAGTTTAGCTTTAATGCTTAGTATCAATTCAAGAATATTATTGTATGAACTACGGCAGAATCAAAAACTCACTTTATTAGTATGGATAAACGTTTAGAACAATTACCGAAATTATCTAAGGAAACCTTACCTGAGACTCAAAAGTACTTTAAAATGCTAAAAAAGAGAACACCTAAGGATTTAGATGTTGTGATGAAAGAACTCCATGAGGATGAGTTTAAAAAAACAGATTGCCTGGCTTGTGGTAATTGTTGTAAAACAACCAGTCCGATATTTACAAATAAAGATATTGAGCGTATTTCCAAACATTTAAAGATCAAAGAAAGAAATTTTATAGAACAATATTTAGAGAGAGATCAAGATGATTTTATGGTGTTAAGATCCTCGCCATGTTCTTTTTTGGATGTTTCTGATAATTCTTGTTTTATCTATGATGTTAGACCTAAAGCTTGTTCTGAATACCCCCATACCAACAGAAAGAAGTTTATTCAAATAACAGACTTAACACTTGCAAACATTGAAGTGTGTCCGGCAACTTATTCTATCATAGAAAACTTAAAAAAGCGAATACCCCTTCATTACAATAAAAAAGTAAAAAGAAGTTAAATAGGTGTTTTAATTTTAAGTTTTAAATTATTAACACGCTCATTAAGTGTAGTATATGAAATTTAATACGACTCATATTTGAGGTTAATAAACTTTCTGTATTTTTAACAAAAATTTTATTCACATTGGAAACTGTTTTTAATTATTTCGAAACTATACCCTCTTCACACCGAAGTATCATACTTGTTGGAGGGATTACTTTTTTTTGGATTTTAGAGGGTGTATTCCCTTTGTTTAGTTTCAATTATAAGAAATGGAAACACGCCCTTCCAAACTTCTTTTTTACACTGACAACCATCATAATTAATTTTAGTTTAGCATTTTTATTACTTGGAACATCCGATTGGGTTCAACAGAATGACTTTGGTATTATTAATTGGTTACCTTTTGAAACTCCATTATGGCTTTATGTCTTTTTAGGAGTATTATTTTTAGATTTCTTCGGAGCTTACTTAGCGCATTTTACTGAACACAAAATTAAACCATTGTGGATGGTACATTTAGTTCACCACTCCGATCATAAAGTAGATACAACTACCGCTAATAGACATCATCCATTAGAGAGTGTTATACGGTTTACATTTACCCTATTTGGTGTTTTAGTAGTAGGAACTCCCATTGCTATTGTTATGATTTATCAATCATTATCTTTAGTCTTTACTCAGTTTACTCATGCCAATATTAAAATGTCAAAATCTTTAGATAAATTGTTAAGCTATTTTATCGTTTCACCTGACATGCATAAAATTCACCACCATAATTTATTGCCTTACACAGATTCAAATTATGGTAATATATTTTCAATATGGGATCGTTTGTTAGGAACCTATAAGTATTTAGATAGAGAAAAAATCATCTATGGTGTAGATACCTTTCCTGATGAAAAAATAAATTCTTCTTTAAAAGAATTACTAAAACAACCTTTTCAAAAATACAGAAAGCCAACAAATTCTATAGATTAACAAGTGTAATTAATCTCTATTGGTAAAGTAAATAGGACTTTCTAACGTCTTTAAATGCACTCATATCCTTTTCCCAAGAAGCTCTAATTACTTCTTCTGGAATTTTTTCCTCTATTTGATTTTGGAGTATTTTAGTTCCAGCTAGCTTGGTAAAAAAAGGAGTAAAGAAGTTTTTAGTTCGATTTTGTTTTTTTGCCTTTATTAACCAAGACAAGTTAATACTTGATAATTTTTTGGTTTTGGTTAAATTTTCTCCATAACAAATCATATGAGCATGTTTTGGATATTTTGACCCCTCATTCGGGGAAGGAGTGAACGAAAATTTACTTTTGGTATTTAAAAAAGGAGATCCATAAATTTGAAATTGTTGAGCTGTTCCTCGACCAGCACTCACATTGGTACCCTCAAAAAAGCATAAACTTGGATATAAATTAATAGCAGTATCATTGGGTAAATTTGGTGAAGGTTTTATAGTTAAACTATAGTCTGATGTGTGTAAATAATTCTTTAATGGAATAACCGTCAAGTTTGTTTGAATTCCGTTCTTTAACCATTTTTCTCCATTAATCATAAGACTATATTCTCCTATTGTCATTCCATAAACAACCGGAACAGGATGCATGCCAACAAAGCTTTTGTGAGCCATTTCTAAAATAGGACCATCAATATAATGTCCATTAGGGTTTGGTCTATCCATTACTAATAAAGGAATTTTTGCTTCTGCGCAGGCTTCCATAACATAATGAAGTGTTGAAATGTAAGTGTAAAATCTAACCCCAACATCTTGAATATCAAAAACCACGAGATCTATATCTTTCAATTGTTCTTTTGTAGGTTTTTTATTTTTACCATAAAGAGAAATAATTGGTATTCCTGTTTTTTTATCTATTCCATCTTCAATAGATTCTCCGGCATCTGCATTACCTCTAAAACCATGTTCAGGGGCAAAAACCTTTAGTATGTCTATGTTCAGCGCTATCAGACTGTCTACGAGGTGAGTAAAACTTTCTTTTTTGTATATCACAGAGGTCTGATTTGCAACAATAGCAATTTTTTTCTCCTTTAATGTAGAAAGATATAATTGAGTTTGATCTGCACCAGTGTAAATTTTAGATAAAGGTTTTAATTCTTGTGCAATGGAGAGCGCAATGACACTATTCATTAAAAGAATAAATAAATATGTACTTTTACGTGCAGTTAAAATCATAGCATTGAATTACGAATTATTTGTAGCGAAACGAATTATCTCTGGTAAAGAGTATAAAAGTAGTATATCGTCTCCAATAATAAAAATTGCCATCTCAGCAATTTCGTTAGGATTAATTATCATGTTAATTGCTATTGCTACAGGTGATGGTTTACGTGAAAAAATTAGGAGTAAAATATCTGGTTTCAAGGGGCATATACAAATTACAAAGTATGATGCTAACAATTCTGATATTTCCATAGTTCCCATTGATAAAAATCAAGATTTTTATCCCATATTTCCAAATATAGAAGGTATTAAGAATATTCAAATTTATGCCAATAAAGTTGGATTAATTCGTACAAAAACTGATTTTGAAGGTATTGTTTATAAAGGTGTTTCCTCAGATTATGATTGGACATTTTTTAATGAATATCTAATAGCAGGACAAATACCAAATTTTAATCAAAAGAGAACAAGAGATATTTTATTATCAAAAACAATAGTTGATAGATTAAAATTGAAATTATATGATACGATTAACGTATCTTTTTTTAAAAATAAAACCTCAAAATTACCCTCAAATAGAAAGTTAGTGATCACAGGTATTTACAACACGGGTTTTCTAGAATTTGATAAAAATATAATGATTGGTGACATTAGACAGGTTCAGCGATTAAATCGTTGGAATGAAAATCAAGTTGGGGGATTTGAACTTGTGTTAGAAAATTTTGATGATTTACATCACATAGGGGATCAAGTTTACAGTGAAATAGATCCAACATTAGATGCAACTACAATAGCTTCAAGTTATCCTGGATTATTTGAATGGATAGAACTTTTTGACAACAATACATGGTTTATTATTATAATAATGATCTTGGTAGCTGGTATAAATATGATAACAGCTCTATTGGTTCTTATTTTAGAACGTATTCCCATGGTAGGTGTTTTAAAGGCAATGGGGAGCTCTAACTGGAGTATCAGGAAAATTTTTCTATACAATGCCTCTTACCTAATTTTTATTGGATTATTTTGGGGAAATTTAATTGGTTTAACTCTGCTACTTATTCAAAAATATGGAGGATTTATTACTCTTGATCCTGCAACATATTACGTTTCTGAAGTTCCTGTAAGCATTGATTTTTCATCTGTTTTTTTTCTAAATGTTGGAACATTAATACTTTGTTTTTTAATGTTAATTATTCCCTCAATTATAGTCACTAAGATTCAACCTTCAAAATCCATAAAATTTACCTAATTAAGCCCTTAGAAAACACCATTTGATTTTAGTGTTATTTATGAAATATTTTGTTCCTTTACGACATAATTGAGAACGAATGCAATACGCTAAAAATATTCTAGAAACTATCGGTAATACCCCTTTAGTTAAGATAAACAAGCTAACAAAAGATTTACCTTGCTTGGTTCTTTCCAAATATGAAACTTTCAATCCAGGAAACTCTGTAAAAGATCGAATGGCATTGCAAATGATTGAAGATGCTGAAGCAGACGGTCGTTTAAAACCTGGTGGAACTATTATTGAGGGAACCTCTGGAAATACGGGTATGGGACTAGCGTTAGCAGCTGTAATTAAAGGATATAAATGTATTTTTGTTATGGCAGATAAACAATCCAAAGAAAAAGTTGATATTCTTAGAGCGGTAGGAGCAGAGGTGGTTGTTTGTCCAACTGACGTAGAGCCAGAAGATCCGAGGTCTTATTATTCAGTTTCTAAAAGATTGGGTAAGGAAATCTCTAATTCTTGGTATGTGAACCAATACGATAATCCAAGTAATTGTAAAGCACATTTTAAGAGTACAGGTCCAGAAATTTGGGAACAAACAAATGGTAAAGTGACACATTTTGTTGTTGGTGTTGGAACTGGTGGAACTATTTCAGGTGTAGGCAGCTATTTAAAAATGATGAATCCAAAGATTAAAGTCTGGGGAATAGATACTTATGGTTCTGTGTTTAAAAAATATCATGAAACTGGAATATTTGATGAAAACGAGATTTACCCATACATAACTGAAGGCATTGGAGAAGATATTTTACCATTAAATGTGAATTTTTCTTTAATAGATGGTTTTACAAAAGTTACTGATAAAGATGCTGCAATTTATACACAAAGGCTTGCAAAAGAGGAGGGAATGTTTTTGGGTAATTCTGCAGGAGCAGCCATAAAGGGACTTTTGCAATTAAAAGAACATTTTACAAAAGATGATGTTGTTGTTGTTTTATTCCATGATCATGGAAGTAGATATGTTGGCAAAATGTTTAATGATGATTGGATGCGAAAACAAGGGTTTATTGAATAAGTTTATCAAGTTAAAGTCATTTGATAAAGATTAATTTTGAAATTATTATCTTCATAGATAATCTTTACACAACAAATATGAGAATTTTTAAAATCATTATTTTCACTCTGTTGGTTACGGCTTGCAGTAACAAACACAAATTAAATAATAATTCTATGAATTATCCTGATGAAATTTTGGATAGAGCCAAGGAAATCCACAACCGTATACTCGTTTTAGATACCCATGTAGACATTAATGTAGCTAATTTTACTACTAATAATAATTATACTGAAGATATAGGAAATCAAGTTAACCTTCCAACGATGGACGCTGGAGGAATGGATGTTGCTTGGTTTATTGTTTATACAGCACAAGGACCATTAACTGCCGAGGGTTATAAAAATGCTTATAATAATGCAATAAGTAAATTTGACGCTATACATAGGTTAACAAATGAAATTGCTCCAGATAGAATTGGTTTAGCGCTAAATTCCTCTGAGGCAAGGGCATTACATCGTCTTGGCAAGAAAGTTGCCATGATTGGAGTAGAAAATGCATATCCACTTGGTAAAGACATTTCTAGAGTTAAAGAGTTTTATGATAGAGGTGCAAGATACATGTCATTATCTCATAACGGTCACAGTCAATTTTGTGATTCAAATACAGGAGAAAACGACAGTTTATGGGTTGATAGAGGAGTAAGTAATCTCGGGAAACAGGTTATAACTCAAATGAATAAATTAGGGATGATGATAGATGTTTCTCATCCTTCAAAACAATCTATGAAAGATATGATAACATTATCGAAAGCCCCCATTATTGCCTCTCATTCATCTGCGAGAGCTTTGTGTGATCATAGTCGAAATTTAGATGATGAACAATTGGAATGGATGAAGTCTAATGGCGGAGTTATACAAACCGTGGCCTTTAGTTCCTATATCAATTCAGAAAAACATGATGCCTATTCATCAGTATTAAATGAAAAGGTTGAAAGTTTAGCTAAAGTAAAAGGAGTAAAAATGATATCTAGAGATCAAATTAGAAATCTAGATGCCACTGAGCGTGAAATTTATATCAAACAATACAGATCGATAGTAAAAGAGGCTAAACAACTGATGAATAATATAAAGCCAAAACCAGTTGATGTTGCAGATTATGTAGATCATATAGATTATTTAGTTAAAAAAATAGGTATCGCTCATGTTGGAATAAGTTCAGATTTTGATGGAGGTGGAGGTATCTATGGATGGAGTGACGCTTCAGAAACACTTAACGTAACTGCAGAGCTATTAAAAAGAGGTTATTCTGAAAATGAAATCGCACAGTTATGGGGTGGTAATCTACTTCGGGTATTAGATAAAGTTGAAGTTGTTGCAAAGAATTTACAAGCTTTAGACAAAGTATAGAAAATAAATGATAAATTAACTAAGAGTAATTAAAAAAACCACCTCAAAAAGAGGTGGTTTTATAACTAAAACTAATCAAATTACTTTTTATAAATCAAATAACTTCGACTTACAAAAAAAGTAAATCAACTATTATGCCAAAAGACATTAATTTTTTTATTTCTCTATAATATTAGGTTTTACACCACGTGAATTTTAATCCATTCATCATAATTCATTTTTAAAAATTATTTGGCGTGCTTGTGTGCTTTGTAGGAAGAACGAACTAACGCACCACTCTCAACATACATAAAACCCATTTCAAGTCCTAAAACTTCATATTTTTTAAACTGATCAGGTGTAATAAATTGCTTAACAGGTAGGTGCTTTTTTGTGGGTTGAAGGTACTGACCAATTGTCAATACATCTAATCCTACTTTCTGTAGGTCTTTCATAGTTTGAATTACTTCTTCTTCAGTTTCACCAAGTCCTAGCATTATTCCAGTTTTGGTTCTCATTCCTTTTTCTTTTAAATATTGAAGAACACCTAGGCTTCGATCATATTTAGCTTGGATTCTTACCTCTCGAGTTAATCTTCTAACAGTTTCCATATTATGAGAGACCACCTCTGGATGAACATCAATAATACGATCTATTTGATTTGTTTTTCCTTGAAAATCTGGGATTAAAGTTTCCAATGTTGTATTTGGATTTGCTCTTCGAATTGCCTCGACTGTTTCAGCCCAAATAATAGAACCACCATCTTTTAGATCATCTCTATCAACTGAAGTAATAACCGCATGTTTGATACCCATAATTTTAATAGATCTAGCCACCTTTTCTGGTTCATCCCATTCAACAGTTTCTGGTCTTCCGGTCTTAACACCACAAAATCCACAAGATCTGGTACAAATATTTCCTAAAATCATAAAGGTAGCAGTACCTTCTCCCCAACATTCTCCCATATTAGGACAACTTCCACTAGTACAAATTGTATTTAATTTATACTTATCTACCAATCCTCTTAGCTCTGTGTATTTTTTTCCAACAGGTAATTTTACACGAAGCCATTCTGGTTTTTTCACTCTTTTAGGAACTACAGCAGTATCGTTTGCCATTGTATAAAAATTTATAATGCAAAGTTACGAAGAAAACTGTTACAAACTGAACAGGAACCATATACTAAATACTGTTAAAAAAATAATTCCACCAACACTTAAAATTTTTAGATAGGTTGAGGGATGTTGGTCTTTTGGTGTATGTTTTCCAGTAATTAAAATAAAGTTTAAAATAGCATAAAAAGGTGCGGTTAGAAAAGATAATATGGTTGCTATTTTTACCATTAACCCCATGTCATCTCTAAAATATCTTAGGATTATGTAGGTTCCAATTCCTAAAAGTATAATCCAAAAATAATAATCTAATTTAATTTTTTTTAAAAATAATAAATCATTGGCTTTAGCCATTGTTCTTGGGGAGGCATCAAGCGTTGTAATTGTAGTACTAAACATGGTTGTAAAAGCTGCTATAGCAATAAATACATAGGCAAAGTCACCTAAATTTTTTGTATATAATTCTATTAATTGACCTGCAAAAACACTTCCTTTATTTGAAAAACTTTGACCAGTTTTATGCATGACTAAAGCGCCAAGAACTACAAAACAGAGTGCCATGATTATAGTCCCCACATATCCAATATTAAAATCGAAAATTGCTTGTTTAGTTGTTGTTTTTTTTGATGTGGTTTTTTCTTTTTCTAAAGACCATATAGACTGCCAGATTGAAATATCTAGGGGTGCCGGCATCCAACCTAAAAATGCAATTAGAAAATAAATTTCAATAGTTTCTAGCGGAAATACTTGTGTCAATGTATATACTTCGTTATTTTTTGCAATAGCAACACCAACAGCTACAAGTGTTGAAATAGTTAATATTAAAATAACATATTTCATTAAGTTATCTAAAAGTTTGTATTTGCCAATGAGTAATATAGAAATACTTAGTATTGTAATTATCAAAGACCATGTAACCATATCAAAAAAACCAAAAAGATGTTCAGCTAAACCGGCAGTTACAATGGTAACTGCAGCTTGTATGATAAACATAGTTATAAAACTGATGCAGTAACTAATCAATAAAACTCCTTTTCCTAATTTTTTATAACCATCTAATAAAGTCTCTCCAGTAGCTGCAGCATATCTAGGGCCAAATTGAAAAAAAGGATATTTAAAAAGAGCTGCAATCAAAAGTGCCCATAACAAACCAAAACCAAAATCAGCTCCAGCTCTTGTAGATTGTACAAGGTGTGAAACACCAATTGCCGCTCCTGCAAAAAGTAATCCTGGACCTATAGATTTTAAGAAGTTTTTTTTCATTACGATTTTTTTATAATTTCTGCTAATATTTTTTTTGCACGTAATAATTTTACTTTAATGTTACTCATAGGTTCATTTAGGTGTTCCGAGATTTCTTTGTAGGTAAATTCTTTAAAAAAACGTAAATGAATTACTTCTTGATATTTTGGTTTTAACTGTTTGATATCCTCAAGAAGTTTTGCTAGGTTTTGTTCAGTTATAAGATTGTCTTCAGGTGTTGGATTATTATCTATAATCTTATAGGCTTCAGCTTCTTGATTTTCACTAGTCATGATATTTATAGACTTTTTATTTTTTCTAATCAGATCTATGTGTATGTTCTTAGAAATGGTAGTTAACCATGTTTTAAATTGATATTTTTTGTCAAAACTGTTAATTTTATCAAATGCTTTTGAAAAGGTTTGTATAGTGATGTCTTCAGCATCATTTTCATTTTGAGTTCTTTTCAATTGATAGTTGTAAATATCTGACCAAAAGTGATGTAATAAAAAGTTAAAAGAACTTTGGTCTCCTTTTTTTGCTCTCTGAATTTGATTAGCCAAAATTTCTTTAGTTATTTCCAATGTGTCTTTGGTTTTGATATGGAGTTGGTTATAAATATAGCAAATTGAAATAGAACTAAAAATAGCTCTAAAATTGGAAGGAAATAAATCAATCTAGTTTCTTTTAATTTTTTTGCAGAATACCCAATAACTAAATAATTAAGGGTAAAATAAACTAATACTATTGCAGATGTATATAAGTTACTTTTAAAAAGCAACATTAACGGAATTAATAATAAAAAAAGGAATTTAGAGCTGTTAAACAGAGACAAGAGCAATTTGTGTTTAAGTTTATATTGTGACGTTGTTTTTGTATGATTTTGTTTTTGATTGTACCATTTTTTTAGAGTTTTTGGACCTTCACAAATTATATGACTTTTTGGGTCAAAAACAATTGTCGTATTTGTTGAAGTGGAGGCGTCTTTTATAAAAAGGTTGTCATGCCCAGAATTTATTTTAATATGATTTATAAATCCATTAACTTTAAAAAATTCACTTTTTTTATAAGCTAAATTTTTTCCATCAGCCATGTAAGGAGAGTTAAGTATAGCAAAAGAAAAATATTGAAGGGTAGACAGTAATTTTTCATACCTTATTAGTGTATTAAAAAAAGAATACTTTTTAGATTCATATTTTACATAACCAAGTATAATAGATTTTGAATCAGAGAAAAAAAGACTCATTTCTTTAATCCATTGTTTAGAAATAGGAATACTATCTGCATCAGTAAATAGTAATTGCTCATATTTAGCAGACTTAATTCCCAGTGTCAAGGCATATTTTCTATTTCCCCAAAAAGCCTCATTATTTTTGACATTCACAACTTTTATTCTTGGATCTTTTGCTTCAAATTCCTTCATTTTTTCTAATGTCTCATCATTTGAGGCATCGTTAATTAAGATCAATTCATAAGTTTCATACTCTTGTTGTTGTAAAATTGGAATGAGTTTGTTAAGATAGTAAACCTCATTTTTTGCGTACACAATAACAGATATAGGGAGGTTTTTATTGAGAGATTTACTCGAAGTTTTGTGGAATAAAAAAGAGGTAAAAGTTAGGAGATAACAAAGTTGAATTACTGCCATAACTACAAAAGCGTAGAATAAAACAGTACTAATCATTTAATTTTAGTTATGAGTTGGTTCTGAACAATTTTCAAACTGATCAGAAGTTTTACCACAAAAACCACAAGGCTCACCACTTTTATTAAGAAGTGGGTTTTGACTCGCACAAGTTCCAGAAAATTCACCATCTTTTTTTGCCCAAATTTTAATAGCTATTCCTGCTATTCCAAGGGCTAATAATCCAATGGTTAATAAGATAAGTTTCATATCATTCAAATTACATCACAAAGATAATAATTCTTATTCAATACATTTGTGAAACAAGCAATTGTTATCATGTTTTTGAGAACAATTATTTTACTTGATTTTTAGAAAATTAAAAAAATTATTCGATGATGTTAACTTCAATATCTAAAGTAATTTCAAAAATAGATAAGATGGTTTTTTGAATTTTTTTTGCAAGTAAATAAACATCATTTCCACTGGCATTATCATAATTCACAAGAACTAAGGCTTGTTTGTTGTGTATTCCGCAATCTCCGTATCTTTTCCCTTTAAAACCTGCTTTTTCTATTAACCAACCCGCTGGGATTTTGTAAGAAAAAGTAGCATCATTTGTTTTTAAAGGAGCTATTTCGTAAAAAGGAATATTTGGGTATTTATTTTGTAGAAATTTAAATTGTTCTGATGGTATAATTGGGTTTTTAAAAAAGCTTCCACTATTGCCAATTTTTTTTGGATCAGGTAATTTATTACTTCTAATATGAGTTACAATATCAGATATGTCTTTTATGGTTGGGTTATTAATTTTTCTAATTGCTAATTCTTTTTCAATAGTACCATAACTTGTGTTTAAAAAATGATTTTTTTTTGTGAGTTTGAAACTAACTGAGGTAATGACAATTTTATCTTTTAACTCATTTTTAAAAACAGAATTCCGGTACCCAAAATCACAGTCTCGATTTGAAAATTCAACTCTTTTTGTACTGCTAATATCTATTCCTTCAACTTTAGTAATTACATCTTTCACTTCTACACCATAAGCACCAATATTTTGAATAGGCGAGGTCCCAACATTTCCGGGAATCAAAGCAAGATTTTCAATGCCTCCATAATTTTGTGAAATACACCACATCACAAATTCATGCCAATCCTCTCCTGCATTGACAGTTAATTGAACTTCATCATCATTTTCGTAATCTATAGAAACACCCTTAATATTTACATGAATAACAAGTTTTTGTATATTTTTTGTCAGTAGCATATTACTACCGCCACTAATCAAAAAAACATCTTTTTCTTTTCTTAAAATTTGTTGTAAATCGTAAAAACTATCAACTGAAACAAATTTATTAGCTGAAACATCTATTCCAAACGTGTTGTATGGTTTAAGAGAAATGTTATGTTGAATATTCAATTTTTTTATTTTTTATATATAGCTAGCGCTAATTTTAAAATGTTCACACTTTTAATTAAATCTTCTTTATTTAATACATAGGCCAATCTAACTTGATTTTTGCCTTCCCCTGCACTAGAATAAAAACCACTTGCTGGAGCTACCATTACAGTCTCATTATTGTAATGAAATTCCTCTAATATCCATTGAGCAAAGTGATCTGTATCTTCGACAGGGAGTTCGGCAACACAGTAAAAAGCGCCTTTTGGATTGGCAACTTTAACACCATCTATTTTCTTTAATTCATTAATTAATGTATCTCTTCGCTCAACATATTCTGATATAACTTCATCAAAATACGTTTGAGGAGTATCTAAAGCTGCTTCACTTGCCAAAAGAGCAAAAGTTGGAGGACTTAATCTAGCTTGAGCGAATTTGATAGCAGTATTCATAAAATCTCTGTTTTTAGAAACAATACAACCAATTCTAGCACCACACATACTATAACGTTTTGAAACAGAATCGATCATTATGGCATGTTGCTCCAACCCAGATTCTGACATTACAGAATGATGTGTATTGTTGTCATAAGCAAACTCTCTATATACCTCATCTGCAATTAAGAATAAATCATGTTTTAATACAAGATGTTTAAGTTTTAGAATTTCTTCTTTGCTGTAGAGATATCCAGTTGGGTTACCAGGATTACAAATTAAAATTGCCTTAGTTTTTTTTGTTATTAATTTTTCAAAATCATCAATATTGGGGAGTGCAAAATTGTTTTCAATTTTTGAAATTACAGGAATAACTTTAACTCCAGAAGCGGTAGAAAATCCATTATAATTTGCATAGAAGGGTTCTGGAATAATAATTTCGTCACCCGGATCAGTTATACTTCCCATTGTAAATAATAGTGCTTCAGATCCTCCCGTTGTAGTAATGATATCCTTAGTAGATATATTAATGTTATTTTTTTTGTAGTAATTAGTTAACTTTTCTCTGTAGGTTTCGGAACCCTCAGATCTAGCATATGATAGTACCTCTATGTTATTGTTTTTAACAGCATCTAGAGCAACTTTAGGAGTTTTAATGTCTGGTTGACCAATATTTAAGTGATATACTTTTATTCCATTTTCTTTAGCAGCTTCTGCATAAGGAACTAATTTTCTTATAGGAGACTGTGGCATTAAATCTCCTTTCTTTGATATTAAAGGCATTTAAATATTTTATAGTTTATGGTTTAACAAAAACCTTTAAAGTTTTTTCTTAGAGATAGGTTTTTATTTATCTACAGATAGTATGTTTTTTTTCTTTTCAAGAGAGGCAGTTTTTTCAACGTACCCTCTAATTTTTATCATTTTACGCTCATTTTTAGCATTTGAAAAAATAGTAATGGCTTTTGAAAAGCCCCCAAGTCTTTTAGTATCATAGGAAACTTCAATTTTACCATTTTCACCAGGCATAATCGGTTGATCTGGTTTTTTAGGGACTGTACAACCACAAGATGCTTGAACTCTGGTTATGATTAAGGGTGATTTACCAATGTTAGTGAATTCGAAAACTCTTACACCATCGGCTCCTGAGTTAATTTTACCATAATTAATGGTTTCGGTTACAAATTTGAATTCTGGCTTTGAATCATCTAAAACTTGAGCAAAGGAAAAATTTGTAATAAATAAAATTAAAATAAACGTCAATAGATTTTTCATAAGAAATTATGATTTAATGTATATCATAACAAATTTAATCAAAAATAATTCAACACACTTTTAAATACTTCAGATAATTGTACTTTTGCACTTCAAAGTCAAAAAGTATATTAAGTATGAGTATCCCATCAAAATATGATGCAAGTTTAGTTGAAAGCAAATGGTATGACTATTGGATAAAACACAATTATTTTCATTCGGAAGTAGATGATAGAGAGCCATACACTATTGTAATACCACCACCAAATGTCACTGGGGTATTACATATGGGACATATGCTAAACAATACCATTCAAGATGTACTGATAAGACATGCTCGCTTATTAGGTAAAAATGCATGTTGGGTTCCGGGAACAGATCATGCTTCTATTGCAACAGAAGCAAAAGTTGTAGCCAAATTAAAAGAGCTGGGAATTGATAAGAATAATTTATCAAGAGAGGAGTTCATGGAACATGCATGGGAATGGAAAAATGAATATGGTGGAATTATTCTAGAACAACTTAAAAAACTTGGCGCATCCTGTGATTGGGAAAGAACTGCTTTTACAATGGACCCTGAAATGTCTGAGTCTGTAATAAAAGTTTTTGTTGACCTATTTAACAAAGGATTGATTTACAGAGGCTACCGCATGGTAAATTGGGACCCAGAGGCCAAAACTACTTTATCCGATGAAGAGGTGATTTATCAAGAAAAACAGGGTAAACTATATTATATAAATTATAATATTGAGGGAAGTGAAGAAGTTTTAACTATAGCTACAACTCGTCCTGAGACTATTTTTGGTGATACAGCAATTTGTATTAATCCAACAGATAATCGTTTTAAACATCTAAGAGGTAAAAAAGCAGTTGTTCCTATTTGTAACCGAATTATTCCCATTATTGAAGATGAATATGTTGATATTGAATTTGGTACAGGTTGCTTGAAAGTAACTCCAGCTCATGATGAAAATGATAAGATTTTAGGAGATAAACATACATTGGAAGTTATTGATATTTTTAATGAAGACGCTACTTTAAATTCATTTGGTCTACATTATGAGGGAAAGGATCGTTTTGTTGTTCGTGAAGAAGTTGCTTATGAACTAGAAGAAAAAGGTTTTTTAGTTAAAGTAGAAGTACACACCAATAAAGTTGGAACCTCAGAACGGACAAAAGCAGTTATTGAACCTAGATTATCTGATCAATGGTTTTTAAAGATGGAGGATCTAGTAAAACCTGCTATAAATGCTGTTTTAGGGAACGAAACCGCTATCAATCTTTTTCCTAAAAAATTTGAAAATACCTATAGACACTGGATGGAAAATATTCGAGATTGGAATATTTCAAGACAGTTATGGTGGGGTCAAAGAATTCCTGCCTATTTCTATGGAGATGGAAAAGATGATTTTGTGGTTGCTGACAATCCAATTGAAGCATTAGCATTAGCAAAAGAAAAAACTGGAAATTCATCACTTTTAGCTACTGATCTAAGACATGATTCTGATGTTGTTGATACTTGGTTTTCTGCATGGTTATGGCCAATGAATGTATTTGATGGCATTAGAAACCCAGATAATAAAGAAATAAAATATTATTATCCAACAAATGATTTAGTAACAGGACCAGATATTCTATTTTTCTGGGTAGCTAGAATGATAATTGCTGGTTATGAGTACAAAAATGAAAAACCATTTCAGAATGTTTATTTGACAGGACTAGTTCGCGATAAACAACGACGCAAAATGTCTAAATCTTTAGGTAATTCTCCAGACGCCTTAAAACTCATAGATACCTATGGAGCTGATGGTGTTAGAGTTGGTTTGTTACTAAGTTCTGCAGCAGGTAATGATTTGATGTTTGATGAAGATTTATGTCAACAAGGAAAACAGTTTTCGAATAAGATTTGGAATGCATTTCGTTTAATTAAGGGGTGGAAAGTCGACAATACTATACCTCAGCCTGAAACAGCGATTATCGGTTTAAACTGGTATAATGCTAAATTTCAAAAAGCTTTAACAACTATAGAAGATCATTTTACCAAGTATCGTTTATCAGATGCTCTAATGATTATTTATAAATTAATAACTGATGACTTCTCCTCATGGCTTTTGGAGATTATAAAACCAGGATATCAGCAACCAATAGATGAAATTACTTATCAGAAAATTTTAAATATTTTAGAAAATAATTTAAAAATATTACATCCCTTTATGCCTTTTTTAACAGAGGAAATATGGCATCATATTGCCGAGAGATCGCCAGATGAAGCTTTAATTATCGCTAAATATCCTAAACAAAAAGATTTTGACAATGAAATTATATTAAAATTTGACATGGCTTCAGAGATCATAGCTGGAATTAGAACCGTAAGAAAAGATAAAAATATTCCTTTTAGAGAAGCTATCAAATTATGTGTAATTAATAGAGAAAACTTTAACAATCAATTCAATACATTAATCCAGAAATTAACAAATACAACTGTGATCGAGGAGGTTTCAGAAAAAGTTAGTGGAGCCTCTTTTAGGGTAAAATCTAATGAGTATTTTATTCCTATTTCAAAGGAGAATATTGATGTTGATGCTGAGATTTTGAAACTACAAACAGAATTAAAAAGAGCAAATGGCTTTCTTTTGGGGATTCAGAAAAAATTATCTAATGAACGTTTTGTCCAAAATGCTCCAGAACAGGTTATAGCCTTGGAACGTAAAAAAGAATTTGACACACTGGCTAAGATAAAAACAATATCAGCAAGCTTAGAAAGTTTAAAAACAACCGAATAATACTATAGCTTTTTTTTATTCAAATATTAACTAAACATATGTTAATACTGAGATTTTAATACGTTTTAACTATGTTAAATATTCATTAATTTTTTTGGCACATGGTTGTTTTTTTGTAGATTTATTTCGAAATTAAAAGAAGAAAGACGTGAAAATTACCCCGAAACCAACATGTGCGATTGCATATTCTATCCAACAATTAGGTGACAAATGGTCATTACTGATAATGAGAGATCTTGTCCTACACAAAAAAACTAGATTTAAAGAACTTAGAGAGTCTAAAGAAAAGATTGCAAGTAATATACTTGCAAACAGATTAAAGTCTCTTCAACTTAATGGTTTTATTGAAAAATTAGATCCTACAGGAACCAAGAAGAGTACTCAGTATATTGCTACAAAAAAAGGAATATCATCTTTACCAATTATCATTGAATTGTATTTATTTTCTATACACTCTATAGATGAAAGTATTCTTGATGAGTCTCAAAAAAGTATAAAAAAACAAATCATATCGAATAGATCTTTGTTTGAAGAGACTAGAAAAAGTGAGTATATCTCTTTTGTGAGTTCATTAAAAGAAGATTTAAATAAATTCAAACTTTTAGCCCAACTTAATTAAATTTTAACTAAGTTTCATTACATTAGAGCCTCACACAAAACTGTGATGGGATGCCTTGCCTTACGTTTTGTACCATCATATATTTGATGACGGCAACTAGTACCAGATGCAACTATTTCTATATTTTTTGAAACATTTCTTATTTTAGGAAACAACGTATCTTCACCTACTTGCATACTCACTTTGTAATGTTCTTTTTCATAACCAAAAGAACCTGCCATACCACAACAACCAGTATTCATAATAGTAGGTTTAAAGTTTTTTGGGATATTTAAAATTGAAAATGTAGCATGGGTACTTGATAATGCTTTCTGATGACAATGACCATGAATTTTTATAATCTTTTCTTTTGTTGAAAATTGATTACTACTAATATTTCCTTTATTAAATTCTCTGAGTATAAACTCCTCTATAGTAAATGTATTTTTAGACATTGAAATTGCTGAATTTTTGTCATCAGCCAAACGTAGATATTCATCTCTGAAAGTTAATATCGCTGAGGGCTCTATACCAACAAGAGGGGTTTCTTCAGATATTAATTCTTTAAAGATAGATACATTTTTATTTGCAACAGCTTTAGCCTCTCTTAAAAATCCTTTAGAAATGAAACTTCTTCCACTCTCTAAATGATCTATAAATGTAGGATTATAACCAAGTCTCTTTAAAAGAGAGATCGTATCTATTCCTATCTCTGTATCATAGAAATTGGTGAATTCATCACAAAAAACATATACAATTTTTTGACTACTTGAATGAGTTTGTTTTTTGTACCATGCTTTTAGAGTTTTAGTGGTTAACCTAGGAACACTTCTTTTTAATGAAATACCCATTATAGATTTTGTTAAGCGAGTATTTAGGATGAAGTTGGTTAAGCCTGGAACAAGACTTCCAATTTTATTATATTTTACATTATTTGCAAACATTTTATTTCTGAAAGAATATCCATTTTCTTCTTGATATTGATAGAGGAATTCACTTTTAAGAGCTGCCACATCTACGTTACTTGGACATTCTGAAGCACAGGCTTTACAACTTAAACAGAGATCAAAAACATCTTTAAGTTCTTGATGATTAAATTTATTTACTTGTTTAGAATTGGTTAAAAATTCACGGAGTGTATTAGCTCTTGCACGTGTAGAATCTTTTTCATCTTTAGTTGCTCTATAACTAGGACACATAGCTCCTCCAGCTGATGGAGGTTTTCTACAGTCTCCAGATCCATTACATTTTTCAGCCAACTTCAAAATCCCTTGATTGTCTGAAAAATCCTGAATTGTATTTATTTCAGGTTCAATTCTATTAATTTCATATCGAAGATTTTTATCCATAGGAAAAGCGTCTGTAATTTTTCCTTGATTAAAAATAGTATTCGGATCAAATACTTTTTTAATGCGTCTTAATAATTGATAGTTTTCATTACCAATCATTAAGGGAATAAATTCTGCACGAACTATACCATCCCCGTGTTCACCACTAAATGAGCCACCATATTTTTTAACCAACAAAGCAGTTTCTGTTGTTATTTTTCTGAACAAAGAAACATCTTCAGATTTTTTTAAATTCAAAATGGGACGCAGGTGTAATTCACCAGCTCCTGCATGAGCATAATAGACAGCTTTTTGTTCATATTTATCCATTATTTCTGTGAACTCTTCAATATATTTTGGAAGATCATTTAAATCAACAGCGGTATCTTCTATACAAGCAACAGCCTTTTTATCACCAATAATATTACCCAGTAGTCCAAGTCCAGCTTTTCGTAAATCAAACATTCTCTTAATATCTTTTCCGACTATTTTAGGATGATGATAACCAAAATGATGTTCTTTTAATTCTTCGATTAACTTATCAGCTTTTTGACTAGCATCCTCTTCAGTATTAGCCGAAACTTCAAACATTAGTATAGCTTCAGGGTCTCCCTTAATAAAGAAACGATTTTTTGCTTGTTCGCGATTGTTCTTTGTACAATCTAGGATTACTTTATCCATTAATTCACAAGCATATAAGTCATGGTTCATTGCTAAGACTGTGGCTCTTAAGCTTTCATTAATACTTTTAAAATGAGAGGCAACTATGATGCTTTCTTTGGGTTGAATAGTATCTAACTGAAGAGTGATTTCAGTTGAAAAGACAAGTGTTCCTTCACTACCAGCTAATAATTTAGCCAGATTTATAGAAGGTTCTTCACCACCAAATAAATTTGAGGTTAATAGCTCATCAACTGCATATCCAGTATTTCTTCTATGAATATTTGGTTTTGGAAATTGATCTTTAATTTCTTTTTGAATTTTTTTTTGCGAAAGTTCACTAAAAATAGTGGAGTAAATTTCACCCTCTAAACTTTTTATTTTAGTTTTTGCTATAAATTCTTCAGAAGATAATTCTTTAAATGAGGCAAGAGAACCATCACTTAATATTCCATCAATTTGTAAAACTTTATCCCTTGTTACTCCATATTTAATGGATGTACTTCCAGATGAGTTATTTCCAACCATTCCACCAATCATACACCGATTAGATGTGGAGGTATTTGGACCAAAAAAGAGACCGAAAGGTTTTAAAAATAAATTGAGTTCATCTCGGATTACTCCGGGTTCTACAGTAATGGTTTTTTTAATTTCGTCAAAAGCGATAATGTTAGTGAAATGCTTAGAAACATCAACAATGATTCCCTCTCCAACACATTGCCCAGCTAAAGAGGTTCCCGCTGTTCTCGGAATTAAACTAATCTTATTTGATTTAGCAAATTCAATTAAAAGTTGAAGATCTTCAGTATTTTTTGGATAAGCCACTGCCAATGGGATTTTTCTGTAAACCGATGCATCCGTAGCATAAAGAGCTTTATGCAAATCATCATAAAGAATTGACCCTGTTAACTGATCTTCAATTGTTTTTAATTTTTTTTCATCAATCATATCCTTATGGAAACATATTTAATTAAGGAAAAGTGTTTTTGTAAATCTAAATTGTTTTATTTTTTTTATCAAAAAAATATTAATCAAAAATAAGTGTTTTGTGCCAAAAAAAAGTAAGATTTGTTTTATATATCTTTGTTAAAATCAAATCTAAATACCAATGAAAAAATATCTTCTAACTTTTTTGTTTTTTGTAGTTTCTAACCTTGTTTATTCTCAGCAGTTAGATCTAAACTATTATATTCCTAGTAATCAAAATTATGATGAAAATATACCTACTCCAAGGGATATCATTGGTCATGAGGTAGGTGAGTGGCATATTACCCATGACAAACTCGCAGAGTACATGAAAGCATTAGCTAAGTCCTCTGATCGAATTTCTATAGAGGACAGAGGAAAAACATATGAAGGAAGACCTCTTTTATTACTCACCATAACGACTCCAAATAACCACTCACGAATCAATGAGATCAGACAAAAGCATATAGATGCTACCAATGATTCAAGTATAGATGTGTCAAATGATCCTATAATTGTTTATCAGGGCTTCTCAATTCATGGAAATGAACCAAGTGGTTCTAATGCAGCTTTAGCAGCAGCGTATTATTTAGCAGCTTCATTGAATCCAGAAACAGAAGATTTATTAAAAAATACAATAATTTTATTTGATCCATCTTTAAATCCTGACGGTCTCCAACGTTTTGCTTATTGGGCTAATACGAACAAAAGTAAAAATATAAATCCAGACCCTAATGATCGAGAGTATTATGAGGTTTGGCCAAGAGGTCGAACAAATCATTATTGGTTTGATATGAATAGAGATTGGTTACCTGTTCAACTCCCTGAATCTAGAGCTAGAATTGAATCATTTCATAAATGGTTGCCAAATATATTAACAGACCACCATGAAATGGGTTCTAATTCTACTTTCTTTTTTCAACCTGGTATTCCTAGTAGGACCCATCCACTAACTCCACAATTAAATCAAGACTTAACAAAAGAGATTGCTAATTATCATGCAAGCGCATTTGATAAAATCGGATCTCAATATTATTCTGAAGAAAGTTTTGATGATTTTTATTACGGTAAAGGATCTACCTTTCCAGATATCAACGGAGGTATAGGAATTTTGTTTGAACAAGGAAGTTCAAGAGGTCATGCTCAAGAAACTTCGAATGGTCTTTTAACTTTTCCTTTTACCATCAGAAACCAATACACTGCAGCTATGTCTACTTTAGAAGCTGCAAAAAATATGCGTGTAAAGATTTTAAAGTACCAACAAGACTTTTATAGAAAAGCAAGAAATGAAGCCTCTAAGACAAAAGCTATTATTTTTGGAGATCATAAAGATGCAGCTAAAACTTATCATTTAGCAGAGGTTTTAAATAGGCATAAAGTTACCCTTCACGAATTAAAATCAGATATTACAACCAATGGGAAAAAATTTAAAAAAGGCTATAGTTATGTTATTCCCATGAATCAAAAAAATCAACGTTTGGTAAAAGCAATGTTTGATGTCAGAAAAAGTTTTAAAGACAGTTTATTTTATGATGTTTCTGCATGGACATTTAATCATTCATTTGGTGTTGATTATGCTGATAATATTTCTTTAAGTAATGCCGGCATAAAGATTGAAAACCTTACAAATAAAGAGGGTTATGTTACAAAAATGAGTTCTGTTGGTTATCTAATGCCTTGGAATGAATATTATACGCCTAAAGCTTTAAATACGATTCTTCAGAAAGGTATTCGTGCAAAAGTTTCAATGAAAAACTTTATTAATGGAGGTGTTTCATATGATTATGGTACCATACAAATACCAGTACAAAATCAAGTATATACTAAACAAAAACTATTTGACTTTTTAAATAAAGTGGCTAAAGAAAGTCATTTGAAAATTGATGGAGTAACCACTGGACTGAATGAGGGTATAGATTTAGGAAGTAATAATTTTAGAGATATTAAATTACCCAAAGTTGCTATGCTCGTAGGAAATGGTATAAATGTTAGTGATTCAGGTGAAATTTGGCATTTATTTGATCAACGATATGATATGCATGTAACAAAATTAGATATGATTTATTTTAATCGTATTGATATAAGTAAATATTCTGTTATTATAGCACCAAATAGCCGTTCTATGGATAAAAAATCCATTGAAAAGTTACAAAAATGGGTCCGTGATGGAGGTACACTAATAGGGTATCGAAGTGCTGCTAAATGGCTAAAATCTAATAATTTTATTAATGTAGAATTTATATCTGCAAACATAGATACTGTAAAAGATGTTTCTTTTGAAGCAAAATCTCTAAAAAATGGTGCCCAATTTATTGGTGGGGCTATTTTTGAAGCAAATTTAGATCGTTCTCATCCCATTAATTTTGGATATAAAAATGATAAAATAGCTTTATTTAGAAATACTACTATTTTTATGAAACCAGACAAAAAGAGCTATAATAATCCTATCCAGTATACAAACAACCCTTTACTAAGCGGTTATATTTCTAAGGAAAATTCTAAAGTAATAAAAAACACAGTTCCATTTAAGGTTCAAAAGTTAGGTAGGGGAAGAGTCATTGTATTTACAGATAATACAAACTTTAGAGCTTTTTGGTACGGTACAAATAAATTACTAATGAATGCGATTTTCTTTGGTGATAAAATGTAAATAACTAAATCTTTTCAAAAAAGTCATGATTTTATTGTTACATATTCATGACTTTTTTTTGATGTGAACTGGTTGTAACAAAATATAAATTTATTCGTCAAATAAACAATAGTTAGATTTTTATGAGTTTTTTTCGTGTGTTATTAGCCATATTTTTTCCTCCTTTGTCCGTTATTGATAAAGGATGCGGCTCCTTTTTTATAATTTTTCTTCTTACGCTTTGTGGGTGGATTCCGGGAGTAATTGGTGCTTTGGTTATTTTGAATAATCCTAAAAATTGATATTAAGATTAGCGTACTTGTTCTCCTTTTTTAATTGAATTTGAAGCTTTAAGAATAACAACTTTTCCCTCTTTGTTATAAACCCCTAACACCAAACATTCACTCAGAAAATTTGCAATTTGTCTAGGCTTTAAATTGATTACTGCACTTACCTGTTTATGAAGTAATTCTTCCTTTGAGTAGAGGTCTGTGATTTGAGCACTTGATTTTTTTATTCCAATTGATCCGAAGTCAATAGTGAGTTGATAAGCCGCTTTACGTGCTTTTGGAAAACTGTTAACTTCAATAATTGTACCTATCCTTATATCAACACTTAAAAAATCTTCAAATGATATTTCTTCTTTCATTTTTATTTTTTTGTTGATATTTTTTTTACGACCCAAAGAGGTCCTATCAAAAGAAATTGTAAATCTTTTGCAAAAGAAGGTTTTTTACCCTCAATATGATGTCCATAAAATTGTCCAATCCATGCGATAACAAAAAGGATTAATGAACCATAAAATAAATTTACAATAGAACCTAACCAAAAATTACCTATTATAGATACACAAATAAAAAACAGCATTTGAATAAAATACCAAAATCCAAGGCGTAAATAAAAGAATAAAATAAAAATTGAAGTAATAGCTGCCCAGTTTTCTATAAGAGGGTTGTAAAGCCCAAGAGTATTTTCAAGAAAGGAGGTGGGTATACTCATTAAGAGGCCTATTACACTAAAAAAAATTGCGGGGACACACAAATAATGAATATTTTGGTTTGTTGAATTTTGATGACTAACAGCATATTCATCAAACCATTGTTGAGCAGTTTTCATATCTTAGATAATTTACCATAAAGGTAGTGATTTTTTTTACTGGTATTGTTTTTAAGATTTTGACTATACCCATTTTTTAAAATCATTAATTCTCAAACTTTCTTAGTTTCCTTAAGTTAATTAATGAATTTCTATTTTCTGGATTAATAGCCAATGATTTTTTATAATATTCAATAGCATTAGCTGTATCTTTCTCTTTTTTGTATGCATCACCCATACTATCATAAACTAATGATTTAATGGGATATAGAGCGATGTTTATTTTAAACAATTCTTTAGCTTCTGAAATTTTGTTAGCAGATAAATATTTATATCCCATTCTATTTAGTCTCATCAAATTAATAACTGGATCTAATGAATCTTTTTGTTTGATCTTGAGGTATGCATTTAGTGCTTTAGTATATTCTTTATTTTTGAAATACTCATAAGCAGTCTTTTCTCCTTTAGAGAGTTTTTTAAAATAAATATTTTCTCCCTTATGTTCTCTTTTTTCCGCTAATTCTATTCTTATTTCAGGAGTTGAAGTGAAAATTAATTTTTCATTCATTTCTTTTACATAAAATGAACTATCGTTAACCTTAATTGGGGTTATATTTTTTTCTCTCCATATTATTTTTAAATTTTCGTCTTCAAAATATACAACAATGGATTCATTTGAATTAAAAAGATACTTTCCTTCAGCGATATCTATAAATTCTCTTGAATTTTTTGGACTGTTGCAGGAAAATAAAAGGCAAAGACATATTATGTAGTAAACAGATTTCATAGCATTAAATATATAATTTAAACATATACCAAGGTATGTTAAGAATAAGTAGTTATTTCTTGCCTTTGTTACACTATTTAACTTTTAAAGTAAAATAAATCCCAAGTTAAGATTACTTTTACTAGCTAACCCTTGTAAAAAGGTAATTTTATAATTGTTGCAGGGATTTGTTTTTTACGAACTTGAATAAAAATTTCATTTCCTGGTTTTGAAATTTCTTTAGGGACATATCCCATTCCAATCCCTTTACTTAGTGAGGGACTCATAGTACCAGAGGTAACCACACCAATTTGTTTTCCTTCAACATCTACAATAGCATAGTCATGCCTTGGGATACCCCTTTCAGTAAGTTCAAAGGCAACTAATTTTTTAGTAACACCAGTTTCTTTTTGTATTTTTAAATGAGCTGAATTCACAAAATCTTTGGTGAACTTGGTAATCCAGCCTAATCCTGCTTCTAAAGGTGATGTACTATCATTAATGTCATTACCATATAGGCAATACCCCATTTCTAAACGAAGTGTATCTCTTGCAGCTAAACCGATGGGTTTAATACCATAAGAAGCACCGGCCTCAAAAACTTGTTCCCACAACTGTTCAACTTGATCATTTTTTACATAAATTTCAAACCCACCAGAACCTGTGTAGCCTGTTGCTGAAATAATTACATTGTCTATATCTGCAAAATCACCTATTTTAAATTTATAAAATAAAATTTTAGACAAATCAACTGAGGTTAAAGACTGCATTGCTTCAATGGCTTTGGGTCCTTGTATAGCTAATAGAGAATAATGATCAGAAAGATCTTTTAAAGTAGCACCGATAGTTGTATTGTATTTTTGAATCCAGTTCCAATCTTTTTCAATATTAGATGCATTAACCACAAGAAGATAGGTTTCTTCTTTTATTCTGTAACAAATTAGGTCATCAACTATACCACCAATATCATTCGGAAAACAAGAATATTGAGCATCACCAACTGCTAATTTTGAAACATCATTTGAGGTAATTTTCTGCAGTAGCGTTAACGCTTCTGGTCCCTCTACCAAAAACTCTCCCATATGACTCACATCAAAAACACCTACACCATTTCTTACAGTTAAATGCTCTGCTGTTACCCCTTCATATTGAACAGGCATATTGTATCCTGCAAAGGGAACCATTTTTGCTCCTAAAGATTCATGTATATGAGTTAATGCCGTATTTTTCATTCATAAAATTTTTAATGCGGTAAAATTATCAATTAATATTTAATTAAAGAGGTTTAATATGACTTGTTTTCTACCTCAATAAAAAAGTTATTATCAACAGAAAAGCTAATGATTTTATTGTCTAATGTAAGTTTTTTCCATTGCTTAGTTGGCTTTATCCATTCTAAAGTAGAATTAATGGATATTTTTAGAGGAATTGAAAAATCATTAACAACATTAGACCACTTATATGAAAGTTCTCTGTCTTGTATTTTATATTCCAAGATCGGAATCTTGGTAGTTCTTAGATATTGATTAAAAAAGGGTATCAAATCAATTTTAAAAAAGTTATTAATGTAATTTTCTACCTGCTGTGTAGTCACAGTTTGATGATAAAATTTTTTGTTTAATCCTACTAATATTGATCCCCATTTTTCGTCATTATCTAAAATTTGACGCAGTGTATGCAGCATGTTAGCACCTTTATAGTACATGTCACCAGAACCACTATTATTTACATTATAATCTCCAATAATGGGCTTATCATTTTGAATTCTTTTACGTGTTCCTGTTACATAGGCATTACTTGCCTCAGTACCATAGTGATAGTCTAAAAATAAATTTTCTGAATAAGCAGTAAAGCTCTCATGAATCCACATATCTGCAATGTCTACATTGGTAATGTTATTTGCAAACCATTCATGACCACTTTCATGAACAATTATAAAATCAAATTTTAAACCCCAACCAGATTCACTTAAATCGATTCCTTTGTAGCCATTTTGATAACCGTTGCCATACGTTACTGAACTTTGGTGTTCCATTCCCAAATAGGGAACTTCAACTAGTTTATAACTATCTTCATAAAATGGATAAGGACCAAACCAATATTCAAATGCTTCAAGGGTTCTTGAAACTTCTTTGAATTGTTTTTTTGCCTTTTCTAAATTGTAGGACAATACATAATAATCACAATCTAGGTCTCCGTTTTTTCCTTTGTATTTTTCTGAAAAATGAACATAGTCACCAATATTTATGTTAACTCCATAATTATTAATTGGATGCACAACTTTCCAAGTAGAGGTAATGGTTTGATTTAGGTTTTCTTTCATATTGGTAAGTCTACCATTAGCAACACTTACTAAATGTTTAGGAGCGGTAACACTTAATGCTATACCTTGATCTGGTTCATCATACATATGGTCTTTAGAAGGCCACCAAATACTTGAACCACCTCCTTGACATGACGTAGCTATAAAATCTGTCCCTTTTTTATCTTTTTTCCATGTAAAACCATCATCCCATGGAGGATTGTTACTAATTTTTGGAGTACCTTTAAAATCAATAGTAATCTCATTTATAGCACCAATTTTTTGTCTTTTTTTTAACTTAATATAATAGACGTTACCATCTCTTTCGAAGTCTAAAGATTCATGATTATCTAAAACAGATATAATTTTCATAGGGGGTTGCAAATCTATCTGCATGAGTTGATTTTCGTTTAATACCTCATAACGGATTTGGTTACTACCCTCAATACTTTTTGAGGAAGGAAATACCTTAAAGTCTAGATTATAGTGAAGTAAATTCCACCAAACTCTCTCAGGAGTAATACTCCCTCTTAAGGTATCTTGTTTTGTATAGTTGTTTTGTTGTGCAAAACCAGTACCAAAATTTATTAAAATAATCAATAATAAGTAGCACCAATTCTTCATAATAAGGATTTAATAACAAACAAGGCTAAGTTAAATAAAAATGGTTACTCTATTGTAATGATGATTAGCTTGAAATAATTTCCAAAACAAGTTCTCTTGACAGTGATTTACCATTGGCAATTTCTTTTACTTTTTCAAAAGTAAAAACAAAACTACAGCCTTCTTTGTAATGAGAACAACCGTATGCATTTTTACCTCTTATTATAGTTCCTTTTTTACATTTAGGACAAAAAATAGTATCTGAAGATTGTGTTGTTAATTTTTTTGGAACGAACTTAAACTTAAATTCAGTATCGAAACAAATTGTCCCTTCAACTTTTCCAGTTTCAGTTTTAAATCCCTTTAAATTGCTGGTAGCTTTTTTATCTAATAATCTTAGTAGTTGATTTTCCGAAATCTTTTTACCCAAAAATTGAAATGGCATAAGAAAGTCACAAGAATTATTATAGTTAGAACACCCAAAAGCTTTTGACCCCTTTAATAGCTGTCCTGTATTACATTTTGGACATGTTCTATTTGTAACTAGTTTTTTTGTAACTGTTTTTCTTTGTAATGGTTTTTTATTGACTTCAGTGTGAGAAATTTTAATATTATTTTTGTTAGAACGAACTTCATACACCAACTCATCAACCATTTTCTTCATGTTATTGATAAAAGTTCCAGCGTTAAACTTACCGCGTTCAATTTCTTTCAAACGCTTTTCCCATCGTCCAGTTAATTCAGCAGATTTTAGCAACTCATTATCTATTATATTTATTAGATCAATTCCTGTCTGGGTAGGAAGTACCAACTTCTTTTTTCTTTCTATATATTTTCTTCTGAATAAGGTTTCTATAATGCTCGCTCTTGTGGAAGGTCTACCAATACCGTTTTCTTTCATTAATTCACGCATTTCTTCGTCATCAACTTGTTTTCCGGCGGTTTCCATTGCTCTTAATAAACTTGCTTCGCTAAAGTTCCTTGGTGGTTTTGTTTCTTTTTCAATAAATGAAGGTTGGTGAGCTCCTTGTTCACCCACTATAAATTTAGGTAATATTGATTGTTGATTCAATTCTTTTTTTGTGGAATTCTCTTTTTTTTCAAAAACAATTCGCCAACCTTTAGTTAAGATTTCTTTTCCAGTTGTTTTAAACGGAACTTCAGCTGCTTTGGCTAGAATTGTTGTGTTAGAAATCTCTGAATCTGGATAAAATACTCCAATAAATCTTCGAGTTATGATGTCATATACTTGCTTTTGATTATAGTTTAAATTTCCTTGAATTCCTGTAGGAATGATTGCGTGATGATCTGTAACTTTTTTATCATCAAAAACACGTTTAGATTTCTTTATTTTATTTCCTAAAAGCTCTTTTGTTAGTTTGCTGTAATTTGTCAGTTTAGTTAGAATTCCTGAAATCTTAGGATAGATATCATTCGGTAAAAAAGTAGTATCAACTCTAGGATAGGTAACTACTTTCATTTCGTATAACTTTTGAACTATTTTTAACGTTTCATCTGCAGAAAATCCAAATTTATTATTACAATACACTTGTAAACCCGTTAAATCAAATAATTTTGGAGCGTATTCTTTTCCTTTCTTTTTGGTAACTGAAACAATTTTAAAATCAGATTTTTTTACTTTATCTGCTAAAATTTGTCCTTCTTCTTTTTTTAAAAAACGACCATCTTCATAATTAAAAAGTGTATTTCTGTAGCTAGTTTGAAGTTCCCAGTAGGGTTGAGGTTTAAAATTATTAATTTCTTTATAACGATTTACCAACATGGCTAGCGTTGGAGTTTGTACTCTTCCTACAGATAAAACTTGCTTATAACCTCCATATTTTACAGTATATAGACGTGTGGCATTTAACCCTAAAAGCCAATCTCCGATTGCTCTTGAATAACCAGCATAGTATAAGTTATCATAGTGTTCTGAGGGTTTCAAATTTTTAAACCCCTCGTTTATTGCTTCTTGCGTAAGTGATGAAATCCATAAGCGTTTCACTTTTCCTTGATAGCCACATTGATTAATTACCCAGCGTTGAATGAGTTCTCCCTCTGTTCCAGCATCACCACAATTTATAACTACAGTGGCTTTTTTGAATAAAGTCTTTATGATAGTAAATTGTTTTTTTATTCCAGAATCATTAGTAACTTTTGTGCTAAAGCGTTCTGGAAGCATAGGTAAATTATTTAAATCCCAGCTTTTCCAATGAGGCTTGTAATCTTTAGGTTCTAGTAAGGTGCACAAATGACCGAAAGTGTAGGTAACAGCATAGCCATTTCCCTCATAATACCCTTCTTTTTTTGTGTTAGCTCCTAATATTGATGCTATTTCTCTAGCAACACTAGGTTTTTCAGCAATACAAACCTTCATTTATGGAATAATAAATTGTTGATTAATGGTTCAGTCAAAATACTTTAAAAAATCACTTTCTCAAAAGCCAATCTTTTTGCATGGTATTGTGTAAAGATTATACCGCAATATACATAACCTAATTTTTTTACTAAATATTGCATTTCATGATTGTCTTCATGGGTATCAATTTTTAAGCTTCTTATATGTTGTTTCATTAACTTCTGATGAAATTCATTTAATATATATGAGGCAATTCCTTTTTTTCTGTAGTTTTTGTCAATGGCTAACCTGTGTATTACACCATACTTTTCATTTTCATTGATTTTCCACGCTCCATCAATAACTTTATATGTTGGTTCTGGACGAATGCTGAACATGGAAGTAGCGATTATCTGATTAGCATCATTAATAAGCACATAACTCTCGTTATTGGCTATGTCTTTTTCTATTTGTGTTTGATTAGGATATCCATTCTGCCATTGATCTATTTCTTTCGATTTTAGATATACTTTTGCATCGCTGATAATCTGCAGGATATTGTGAATGTTTGAACTGTTAGAAAGTTGTAATCTCATAAATTTATTTACTCAAATAAAAGTAAAAGATTAGTGATTAAAATTCAATAATTTTCTGATTTTTTATGAGATCTTCAAAAGTTTCTCTTTCTCTAATTAAATAATCTTGATTATTATAGATCATTACTTCAGCAGGTCTATATCTTGAATTGTAGTTTGATGCCATTGAAAAACAATAAGCACCTGCATTTTCGAAACATAAGATATCACCTTCAGAAATTTCACTGATCCTTCGGTTAGAGCCAAAGGTGTCAGTTTCACAAATATATCCAACCACAGAGTAATATCGATCTCTACCATTGGGCTTAGATAGGTTGGTAATGTGATGATATGCATCATACATCATTGGTCTTATCAAGTGATTAAATCCACTATCAATTCCAGCAAAAACAGTTGATGTTGTTTGTTTTACAACATTTACTTTAGCAAGAAAATATCCGGCTTTAGAAACCAAAAATTTTCCTGGCTCAAACATTAAAGTAACTTCTTTACCAAAATCTTTACAGAAAGAATTAAATCTTTCGGAAAGTTGGAGACCCAATTGCTCTATATCAGTAGAAACATCTCCTTCTTTGTAAGGTACTTTAAACCCACTTCCAAAATCAATAAAATTTATAGTTTCAAATTTTTTAGCCACATCAAATAATATTTCTGTAGCTCTTAAAAAGGTGTCAATATCTAAAATATCAGAACCTGTATGCATGTGAATTCCATTAATATGCATCCCAGTGTTTTTTACCACCCTTTTTATGTGTGGAACCTGATGAACAGAAATTCCAAATTTTGAATCAATGTGACCTACTGAAATTTTACTATTACCCCCTGCCATAACGTGAGGATTAATTCTGATACAAACAGGGATATCAGGATGTTTTTGTCCAAACAATTCTAAAATTGAAAGATTATCTATATTGATTTGAACACCAAGTTTAGCAACATTTTCTATTTCTTCAAGCGAAACACCATTGGGTGTATAAATAATTTTTTTGGGATCTACTCCAACAGATAAAGCTAAGGTTACCTCTTGAATTGAAACCGTGTCTAACCCCGCTCCTAAATTTTTAAAAAAACGAAGGATATTTATGTTTGATAATGCTTTTACTGCATAATTTAATTGCAATTGTTGCACGTTTTCAAAAGCATCAGTAATTCTTTTGTATTGAGAAGTGATAATATTAGTATCATATACATACAATGGACTACCGTATTTATTGGCTAAATCTAATAAATGTTCTTTGTTCATTTCTATAAATTATTAATCAAAATTATAACAATTACTAATGTAATTAGTATTTGTTTAAAAATACAACATATTGTTTTATTCTGTAGAATATTTACTCTTTCCGTCCGTGAAAAATCTGTTAATAACTAATGTACTTCAGCATTTTAATTTTTGAAGAGAAATCCTATTTTAGCAAGGCTACAAAAGGTAGATAAAATTTATGGCTCAACAGACTAAGTATACTGAAGATAACATCCGCTCATTAGATTGGAAAGAACACATAAGAATGAGGCCAGGTATGTATATTGGTAAATTAGGTGATGGATCTTCACCTGATGATGGTATATACATATTACTTAAGGAAGTTTTAGATAACTCCATTGATGAATACGTAATGGGTGCTGGTAAGACTATTGAAATTTCCATTCAAGGGAATAAAGTGTCTGTGAGAGATTACGGAAGAGGAATACCACTGGGGAAAGTAGTTGATGTGGTTTCTAAAATGAATACAGGAGGGAAATATGATTCAAAAGCATTTAAAAAGTCAGTGGGTTTAAATGGTGTGGGAACCAAAGCCGTAAATGCTTTATCATCTTTTTTTAGAGTTGAATCCAATAGAGACAACAAATCTGCCTCAGCTGAATTTGAACAAGGGAATTTAATAAACAAAGAATTATTAGAGGAAACCTCTAGAAGAAAAGGAACCAAAGTTTCTTTTATTCCAGATGAAGATATCTTCAAAAATTATAAATTTAGAGGTGAGTATGTAGCTAAAATGCTAAAAAACTATGTTTATCTCAATCCAGGATTAACTATTGTTTTTAATGGTGAAAAGTTCTTCTCAGAAAATGGATTGAAAGATTTATTGGAGGATAATAATAATAAAGACGATATGTTATACCCTATTATTCATTTGAAGGGGAATGATATCGAGGTAGCTATAACTCACAGTAAAACTCAATACTCTGAAGAGTATCATTCATTTGTTAATGGCCAGCATACCACTCAAGGTGGAACTCATCAATCTGCATTTAGGGAAGCATTAGTAAGAACTATTAGAGAGTTTTATGGCAAAAATTTTGAAGCCTCAGACATTAGAAAATCTATTATATCAGCGATTGCCATTAAGGTTATGGAACCTGTTTTTGAAAGTCAGACAAAAACAAAATTAGGCTCAACTGAAATGGGAGGAGATTTACCTACAGTAAGAACTTATATTAATGATTTTTTAAAAACACAATTAGATAACTATTTACATAAAAATTCCGCTGTATCAGAAAGTATTCAGAAAAAAATACTACAGGCTGAAAAAGAAAGAAAAGAACTTTCAGGCATACGAAAATTAGCAAGAGATAGAGCAAAAAAGGCAAGTTTACACAACAAAAAATTACGCGATTGTAGAATTCATTTAGGTGACATCAAGAAAGAGGCGCATTTGGAAACTACATTGTTCATAACAGAGGGAGATTCTGCATCAGGATCTATCACAAAATCTAGAAATGTAAACACACAAGCAGTGTTTAGTTTAAAAGGGAAACCATTAAATTCCTATGGATTGACTAAAAAAATTGTGTATGAAAATGAAGAGTTTAATTTACTACAAGCTGCATTAAATATTGAAGATGGTCTTGAGGATCTTCGTTATAACAACATTGTAATAGCCACGGATGCTGATGTTGATGGAATGCACATTAGATTGTTATTAATCACTTTCTTTCTACAATTTTTCCCTGAATTAATAAAAGAAGGACATTTGTACATCTTAGAAACGCCATTATTTAGGGTAAGGAATAAAAAACAAACTTATTATTGTTATTCAGAGGAAGAGAAAAAAAATGCAATAGATAAGCTGAAAGGTAAACCCGAAATTACCCGTTTTAAAGGTTTAGGTGAAATTTCACCTAATGAGTTTGTTCATTTTATTGGTGATGATATTAGATTAGATCCGGTAATGCTAGACAAAGAAATATCAATAGATCAAATGCTTCAGTTCTATATGGGTAAAAATACACCTGATAGGCAAAAGTTTATTATTGAGAATTTAAAAGTTGAATTAGATATTGTTGAGGAAGTATAAAAGATGAGTGAAGAAATTAACGACCACGAGGAAGATAAAAAAGTCTCAGAAAATCATATCGATTCTAATGAATCAACAGAAACTATCACAAGAGTTACTGGGATGTACAAGGAGTGGTTCTTGGATTATGCTTCCTATGTAATTCTAGAAAGAGCTGTTCCAGGAATTAATGATGGTTTTAAGCCTGTACAACGCAGAATCATGCATTCCATGAAAGATCTAGATGATGGGCGCTACAATAAAGTTGCCAATATAGTAGGTCATACCATGCAGTATCACCCTCACGGTGATGCTTCTATTGCTGATGCAATGGTTCAATTGGGTCAGAAGGAATTGTTAATTGATATGCAGGGAAACTGGGGTAATATTCTCACTGGTGATCGAGCTGCAGCCTCTCGTTATATTGAAGCACGTTTATCTAAGTTTGCTCTAGATGTTGTTTTTAATCCAAAAACAACCGAATGGCAAGCCTCCTATGATGGACGTAAAAAAGAGCCTGTTAATTTACCGGTTAAGTTTCCTTTACTTTTGGCTCAAGGAGCAGAAGGAATAGCTGTTGGATTGTCTACAAAAATATTACCACACAACTTTGTGGAGCTAATAGATGCCTCTATTAAATATTTAAAAGGAAGAAGTTTTAAAATTTTTCCAGATTTTTTGACCGGAGGAATTGCTGATTTTTCAAATTATAATGATGGTAAAAGAGGAGGGAAAGTTCGAGTAAGAGCAAAAATCTCTCAATTAGATAGAAAAACACTTGTAATCACTGAAATTCCTTATGCAACTACAACTTCCTCATTGATAGATAGTATCTTAAAAGCTAATGATAAGGGTAAAATTAAAATTAAGAAAATAGAGGATAATACAGCTGCAAATGTTGAAATACTAATTCACTTACCACCCAATATATCTCCAGATAAAACCATAGATGCATTGTATGCTTTCACAAATTGTGAGAATTCCATATCTCCTCTTTGTTGTATTATAGAGGATAATAAGCCTAAATTTATTGGAGTTTCAGAAATGCTTAAAATCTCAACTGATTATACGGTTCACTTACTGAAAAGAGAATTAGAAATCCAACTTCACGAATTAGAAGAACAATGGCATTTTGCATCCTTAGAAAGAATTTTTATTGAAAATAGGATTTATAGAGATATTGAAGAAGAAGAAACATGGGAAGGAGTAATTAAAGCTATAGATTTAGGATTAAAACCCCATATTAAACATTTAAAAAGAGCTGTTACAGAGGATGATATTGTTCGTTTAACAGAAATTAGAATTAAGAAAATATCAAAGTTTGATATAGATAAGGCGAAACAATTCATAGAAAGTTTAGAAGAAAAAATAGCTCAGGTTAAAGAATATTTAAATCATCTGATAGTCTATGCAATAGATTATTTTAAACGTCTAAAAACCACTTATGGTAAGGACAAAGGACGTAAAACTGAAATAAGAAATTTTGAGGATATTATTGCAACAAAAGTTGTTATCAGAAATACAAAACTTTACGTAAATAGAGAGGAAGGTTTTGTAGGTACCTCTTTACGAAAAAACGAGTATGTGACTGATTGTTCAGATATTGACGACATCATTGTCTTTAAGAAAGATGGAAAGATGATTGTCACTAAAGTAGCTTCAAAAACTTTTGTAGGTAAAGATATAATCCATTTAGCTGTATTTAAAAAGAAAGATAACAGAACTGTATACAATATGATGTATAGAGATGGTAAAGGAGGCACTAGTTATATGAAACGATTTTCAGTGACCGGTGTAACTCGTGACAAAGACTATGATCTTACACCTGGAAAATCGAATACTATTGTTCATTATTTCTCGGCTAATCCCAATGGAGAAGCAGAAGTTGTTACTATTTTGTTACGTGCTGTTGGTAGTATAAAAAAATTAAAATGGGATATAGATTTTGCCGATTTAGCTGTCAAAGGAAGAGGAGTAAAAGGGAATACCATTACAAAATTTGCCATAAGAAAAGTTGAATTTAAATCTCCAGGGGTTTCTACACTTAAACCAAGAAAGATATGGTTTGATGATGCTGTTCAAAGATTAAATGTAGATGCAAGAGGAGAACTACTAGGTGAGTTTAGAGCTGAAGATAAGATTTTAATTGCTACTCAATCTGGAAAAATTAAAGCTGTAACACCAGATTTACAGATGCATTTTGAGGATGATATGATAGTTTTAGAAAAATGGATTCCAAAAAAACCCATCTCTGTAATTTATTTTGATGGTGAAAAAGAACGTTACTACGTAAAGCGATTTGTCATCGAAACTGAAGATAAAGAAGAGCTTTTTATCTCTGAACACTCAAAATCTCAATTAGAAATTATTGCTGTTGATTACAGACCTAGGGCGGAAATTATTTTTTCTAAACGTTCTCTAGATAAAAAAGAAATTAATTTTGAGGAATTTATTGCTGTAAAAGGAATTAAAGCACAAGGAAATCAACTTACTACTGATAAAATTAAACAAGTAAATTTATTAGCTTCTTTGCCTTTTCAAGAACCTGAGGAGCAGATAGTTGAAGAAGTGGAAGTAGTGGAAGAGGAGGTAATTTCAACTTCCGAAAAAACACAACCCTCAACTTCACTAAATACTAATACTCCAGATCAAGAAAATAACACTCCTGATGATGGGCAAATTACTTTATTTTGAATGAAGTTTTTCAAACAAAGTTAATTATGATATGAAACGTAAATACATTTTTCTTTTTATTTCCATCATTGGTATCAGTTATACCTGGTTTTACAATATTCAATATTTTATGAGTTATGAGGAAGCTTCTCTTGTTCATTTTTTTGAATTAGCGCAATCAAATTTTGCAGGGAAATCTTTTGGTGCAGATTTGACTGTAGTAGTTTTAACGTTTTTTGTGTGGTTTATCCCAGATGCAAGAAAATTAAAAGTAAAGGCTTGGTGGGTTATTATTCCTCTTACTTTCTTAATTGCAGTAGCTTTTTCTTTTCCGTTTTACTTGTATTTAAGAGAATTAGCACTTGAAAAAAAAGAATAAGATTTTATTATTTCATTTGCTCAAAAAATGTCAAGGTATAATTGGGTAAGATTTCAGGGTTCGTAATTTTAATAAGATCTTGCAAAATTAAATCGGGTCTGGTGGGTCCTAATTCATAATACATAACTCCTCCTGTAACTCCTCTTTTAGAAGAAGCTGTGAAGATTTTATTGTTTTTAAAAGCAGAAAAATTTTGGTATTGAGGATTATTTTCAAGTAACTGTGCTTTACTTGAGAAATATCCTGGTGCAATCCAATAATCAGCAAATTGTCCCTTATCTAATACACTTTCAAAGCTTAGTTGGAGACTCCCTTTTCCATGGGTGTCTTTCCATAAGTAATGTAGATTGGCATCTGTCAAAAACTGAGCAACAAAACTTTTTCCAGCGGGTAGGCTCCAAATATCATTTTTCATGATTGCTCCAGAAAGAATGGTAGGATAACTTGTTTTTTCTTTTGCCATTAGTTTAGCCGCTAAATAATCTTCTTCAATGGTATTAAAAATACTGTCAGCAAGTTTTTCTTTATCAAACAAAGCACCAAAAAATTTAATCCATTCAGCTCTTCCAAGAGGTGTTTCTTCACGCCAATCTCCATTAATAATCACCGGAACTCCATGCTTTTCTATTAAATTATAGGTTTTATTCATACTGCCCATAGCAAAACCAATTACAGCATCGGGCCTTAATTCTAATAAAATTTCGGTGTTTAGTAAAGCCTCATTTCCAAGTTCTTTGACAAACCCAGCCTCTATTCTTTCTCGTGTTTTAGGTGAAGAAATATAGTCTGTATTCTGAAATCCAACTAAGGCTTTTTCTTCACCCAATAATTCTAACATTGGAATATGTGTTGTGGAGGTAACTACTATTTTTCTGATGGGTGTAATAATATCATTTATATGTTTATTACTTTGATCGTTATCATTACCATTTTTTAAAATATATTCATAATTATCTGATGCACCGATGTAAGGACTTTTTATAACTAATTTTTTTTGAGCTTTTGAATTTATAATGTCAAATCCCTGAGCATATTTTATGATACTATTATTAGTAATGGTAGTATCAATTATTTCTTTTGAACTTTTTTTATGGCATGCATTTAGTAAAATAAAAACAATAGTCAAAAAATGACAGGCTGAAGATTTGTTATAAATATGCTTTATTAGAGATGTGATTTTCAAAATCAGTGATTTAAATAATTTTTCTCACTTCAGTTTTTAAAAATGCAATAGCAGTATCAGTAGCAGGTGCTTTTTTAGAATATTCTAAAAATACTTTTTCTCTAAAATCAGCTGCAGAATCACTAGCATTAAAAACTTGTTTAAGGTTATTAATTACTGCTACTTTAGTGGTGATTACTACACTCCAGCATTCGTCAGAAATATACAATTGTTGTACCATATTATGCTGAAACTCCTGATCTATACTCGCTAGTAAGAGCTGTAAATACGCTTCAGAAGAATCTCCTATGGGCTTTATACGCACTAACATTTTTACAGGATTTATTCGTTCACAGAACAACAACATCCTTTCGTAGGCTTGAAGGCGTATTGGTAATGATTCTCTTTTCTTTTCTGCTAAAAGATCTAGTTTCTTTTCATGGGTTTGCTGGGTTTTTAAACCACTCATTACAAAATAGGCAACCGCACCAGTAACTAATGCAGGAATTGCATATCCAATGCCTTGTAAAATACTTTCTTCCATAAACCAAAAATAGAAGATTTAAGTTGGGAAGCAAAAAGAAGGGCAGTAATATTTTAGAACAACCTTAATTAAATCCATTGAACATCTAACTTTTTTAACTCATCTCTTAATTCTAAAAGTGAGTTATTTTCAATCGAACTTATATCAATCTTCATCTTTCTTGTATTGGTTTTTAAAATATATTCTCCAGCAAAATGTTTAATAGATTTAATCTCAGATAAATTTATTTTCTTTCCAAAAATATAATTTTGTTTAATCTCATTATTTTCAATACTTAAGTAGTATTTAACTTTAAGATATAAGTAGATATGTATCAATCCCATTATTAGGTTCAAATAAAAGAAAACATTTTTTCTATCGCTAAAAAGTACACCTACTATAAAAAGTAGTATCCAAAATATTCCTTGAAACAAATCATATTTCCGCTTTTTTTTACTGTATAGAATTTTCATAGTAGCTTTTTTTTAGGGTTTTGTTTTTATCAAAAATACTAAAAAAATGTCTACAAATTTTCTTGTCATACTCCTACTAGAATGGTATTTTTGATAAATACTAATACTTACTTTGGCAAACTATTTAGATTCTTTAAATCCGGCTCAAAAAGAAGCAGTTTTACAGAAAAACGGCCCTATGATAATCATAGCTGGTGCAGGTTCTGGCAAAACACGTGTGCTTACCTACAGAATAGCACACTTAATGCAACAAGGTGTAGATGCTTTTAATATTTTATCGCTTACTTTTACCAACAAGGCTGCACGTGAAATGAAAGAGCGAATTGCGGCTGTTGTTGGCCCCAGTGAATCCAAAAATTTGTGGATGGGTACTTTCCATTCTGTTTTTGCAAGAATTTTACGTTCGGAGGCAGATAAATTGGGCTATCCTTCCAATTTTACGATTTATGATACTCAAGATTCTGTTCGATTAATAGGAGCTATCATCAAAGAAATGGGGTTGGATAAAGAAAGGTATAAAGCTAAACAGATTCTAAACCGTATTTCTTCTTTTAAAAATAGTTTGATTACTGTTAGAGCCTATTTTAACAATTCAGATTTACAAGAGGCAGATTTAATGGCAAGCAGGCCAAAGGTTGGAGATATTTACAGAGAATATGTAGAGCGTTGCTTCAAGTCTGGGGCTATGGATTTTGATGATTTATTACTAAGAACCAACGAATTATTGGCCCGTTTTCCAGATGTACTAGCAAAATATCAAGATCGTTTTCGTTACATCATGGTAGATGAATATCAAGATACCAATCATTCGCAATATATTATTGTAAAAGCCCTAGCAGATCGTTTTCAAAACATTTGTGTAGTAGGAGATGATTCGCAGAGTATTTATAGTTTTAGAGGAGCAAATATCCAGAATATCTTGAGTTTTCAGAAAGACTATCCAGATACAAAAATGTTTAAGTTAGAACAGAATTATCGTTCTACCCAAAACATTGTAAATGCAGCCAATTCAGTTATTGAAAAAAATAAAACCAAATTAGATAAAGAAGTTTGGACAACCAATGCCAAAGGAGAACAAATTAAAATTATGTGCTCTATATCAGATGGTGAAGAAGGACGTTTTGTGGCGCAATCTATTTTTGATCACAAAATGAATTTACAATTGCATAATAATCAGTTTGCTGTATTGTATAGAACAAACTCACAATCTAGAGCGATTGAGGATGCTTTAAGAAAAAAAAGTATTGCTTATAAAATATATGGAGGAATTTCTTTTTATGGCAGAAAAGAAATTAAAGATTTACTGTCTTATTTAAGAATGATTATCAATCCTAATGATGAAGAAGCCTTAAAGAGAGTTATTAATTATCCAGCGAGAGGAATAGGCGCCACTACCATTGACAAACTTACTATTGCTGCCAATCATTACAAAAAATCGATTTTTGAAATATTGAAACATATAGATAAAATTGATATTAAAATTAATTCTGGAACAAAAACAAAACTTCAGAATTTTTTAAATATGATACTGCGTTTGCAGATTGATGCCCAAAAGCTAAATGCTTTTGAAATTACAGAATTGGTTGTGAAACAAACACAACTTGTTAAAGATTTGGAAAAAGAAGGAACTCCTGAAGCTATTAGTAAGGTAGAAAATGTTCAAGAATTATTAAATGGGGTCAAAGATTTTATTACTGATAAAATAGAAACTGGAGAAGATGCATCTCTTCCTGTTTTTCTCGAAGAGGTGGCTCTTGCCACAGATTTAGATACTGATAATAAAGACGACAAGCCAAAGGTTTCTTTAATGAGTATTCACCAATCTAAAGGTTTAGAATATCCTTATGTGTATATTGTTGGTCTTGAAGAAAACCTCTTTCCCTCAGCTATGAGTATGAATACTAGGTCTGAATTAGAAGAAGAACGAAGATTATTTTATGTTGCTTTAACCAGAGCTGAAAAGGTTGCGTATTTGACTTACACAAAAACAAGATATCGTTGGGGGAAATTAATAGATTGTGAACCCAGTCGTTTTTTGGAGGAAATTGATGAACAATATCTTGAGTATATTACTCCAAAAAAAATAGCACCTGCCACAAATAGATTTTTGAATGAAGATATTTTTGGTGATGTCCCAAAAAAAATCCGTTTTCAAAAACCTATTCAAAGAAAGAGGTTTGAAAAAAAACAAGAAAATAAAGTAGTTTTTACGCCACCAAAAAATTTAAAAAGAGTTTCACATACTCAACCAAAAGCAAATTTATTTGACAACAAGATCGTTGTAGGTAATATCATAGAACACAATCGATTTGGTAGAGGAGAGGTTTTGAGTCTTGAGGGTAAAGGTCCTAATCAAAAAGCTGAAATTCAGTTTGGCACAGTAGGAAAAAAGAAACTATTGCTTCAATTTGCAAAATTGAAAGTGATTGGTTGATGATTTTTTAAGTCAAACCAAAATAAATACTTAATTTGCACAAAACTTAGATTACAATACTTCAAATGATATGACAGAGTACGATTTAGAATACAATGCAGAAAGACCTCATTTAATTATTCCTGAATATGGAAGGCACATTCAAAAATTAGTTGATCACTGTGTCTCTTTACAAACTAAAGAAGAGCGGAACACCATGGCGTTGGCAATCATTGATGTTATGGGAAACTTACAACCTCATTTAAGAGATGTCCCTGATTTTAAACATAAGCTATGGGATCAATTGTATATTATGTCTGATTTTAAATTAGATGCAGAATCTCCCTACCCAAGACCCTCTAAAGAAGAATTACAAGAGAAACCAACACCTTTAGCATATCCAAAATCTGCCAATAAATATCGATTTTACGGAAATAATATTCAAATTATGATTGATTTGGCGTTAACTTGGGATGACGGTGAAATGAAAGATGCATTGGTGTTTTCCATAGCCAATCATATGAAAAAGTGTTTTTTAAATTGGAATAAAGACACTGTAGAAGATGATGTTATATTTTCTCATCTTTATGAACTTTCTGAAGGAAAAATTGACATTAGAGATTCTAAAGAAGCATTGTCTGAAATAAAAAGTCTTCTTAGAAAAAGAAATTCTCAAGGGCAAGGTAATACCAATCACAAGAATAATAAAGGTAAGAATTACCAACATAAAAATAGAAAAAGATAATATGGCTTCATTCAAAATAGAGGGTGGACACAAATTAAATGGAACCATTACGCCACAAGGGGCAAAAAATGAAGCACTTCAAATTCTTTGTGCTGTTTTATTGACTCCAGAAAAAGTAACTATTCATAATATCCCTGATATTATAGATATCAATAAATTGATTTTTATTCTTGGAGAGTTGGGCGTTAAGGTAGATAAGTTAGGAAAAAACTCCTATTCTTTTCAAGCTGATCATATAAATTTAGAATATTTAGAATCCAAAGATTTTAAAAGAGATGGAAGTTCTTTACGTGGTTCCATTATGATAGTTGGTCCATTATTAGCTCGTTTTGGGAAGGGTTATATTCCTAGACCAGGTGGTGATAAAATAGGCAGAAGAAGATTAGATACACATTTTGAAGGTTTCATTCGTTTAGGGGCAAGTTTTAGATACAACAAAGAAGAATATTTCTACGGAGTTGAGGCTCCAAATGGACTAAAGGGCACAAATATGTTGCTTGACGAAGCCTCAGTTACAGGAACAGCCAACATTATTATGGCATCTGTTTTGGCTAAAGGAACCACAAAAATTTACAATGCAGCATGTGAACCCTATATTCAACAGTTGTCTAAAATGCTCAACAGTATGGGAGCCAACATCAGTGGTGTAGGCTCTAATTTATTGATTATTGAAGGTGTAGATTCTCTCAAAGGCTGCACACATAGAGTACTCCCTGATATGATTGAGATTGGAAGCTGGATTGGAGTAGCTGCCATGACTCAATCTGAACTTACAATTAAAGATGTTAGTTGGGAAAATCTTGGTCAAATTCCAAGTGTTTTTAAAAAATTAGGAATTCAGCTTGAAAAAAGAGGTGATGATATTTATATTCCTTCTCAAGAAAGCTACGAGATTCAAAACTATATTGACGGTTCTGTACTTACTGTCTCCGATGCCCCTTGGCCAGGATTTACTCCAGATTTACTTAGTATTGTTTTAGTTATTGCGACTCAAGCAAAAGGAACTGTTTTGATACATCAAAAAATGTTTGAAAGTCGTTTGTTCTTTGTAGACAAACTCATAGATATGGGAGCCAAAGTAATTTTATGTGATCCTCACAGGGCTACTGTGATAGGTCATAATCGTCAATCACAATTGAAATCAACAAAAATGACTTCTCCAGACATCAGAGCTGGAATCTCTCTATTAATTGCAGCACTATCAGCTAAAGGAACGAGTATTATTAACAATATTGAGCAGATAGATAGAGGATATGAAGATATTGAAAATCGTTTACGTTCTCTAGGTGCAAAAATTGAGAGAATAGTAGATTAGCATTCTTTAACTTTTAAACTTAATGCTATAAATAGTGTCAAACTGACACTATTTTTTTATTGGCAGAATTATTGAATATAAAATGTAAACATTTTAACAATATATAAAATGAGCAATAAAGAAAACACACAAGAAGAAGAAATAAAAGACGCTGAGGATAATACTCAAGTTAATGAAAGTCAGGAAGTTGAAGTGGAAGAGCCAACTTCTGAAGAACTTATTCAGCAAGAAAAGGATAAGTATTTACGTCTATTTGCTGAGTTTGAAAATTATAAAAAAAGAACTTCAAAAGAAAGAATAGAATTATTTAAGACTGCCAGTCAAGAGCTCATGACATCTTTACTGCCAATCATGGATGATTTTGACAGAGGTCTAGCAGAAATAAAGAAAGTTAAAGACAAAGAACTATTAAAGGGAATGCAACTTATAAATGATAAGTTAAAGAATACACTTGTTCAAAAAGGATTAACTGAAATTGAAGTTAAAAAGGGAGACGTATTTGATGCTGAAATTCATGAAGCTATAACACAAATACCAGCACCAACAGAAAAGTTAAAAGGTAAGATAATTGATGCCATTGAGAAAGGTTACAAGTTAGGTGACAAAATTATACGTTACCCTAAAGTAGTCATAGGACAATCATAAATCATTCATTTGTGTGAAATGTTTTAAATAATATAGATCACTAATTTTTTTAGGAAATTTAAACAAACAATATGGCAAAACGAGATTATTACGATACACTGGGGATTAGCAAAACTGCGAGTTCATCTGAGATAAAAAAAGCTTATCGTAAAATGGCGATCAAATATCATCCAGATAAAAACCCAAATGATACTTCAGCTGAAGAAAAATTTAAAGAAGCAGCAGAGGCATATGAAGTATTAAGTGATGATAATAAAAAAGCAAGATATGATCAATACGGTCATGCGGCTTTTGAAGGTGCTCAAGGTGGCGGAGGCTTCGGTGGAGGCGGTATGAATATGGAGGATATCTTTAGTCAATTTGGTGATATTTTTGGAGGTAGTGGTTTTGGCGGCTTTGGTGGCGGAGGCCAACGTCGAGGTAGAGTTAAAGGAACTAATATGCGTATTCGTGTTAAACTTACTTTAGAAGAAATTGCCAAGGGAGTAGATAAGAAAGTTAAAGTTCGAAGAAAAATTCAAGCTCAAGGTGTTTCCTATAAAACCTGTACAGCTTGTAATGGAACAGGACAACAGATGCGAGTAACCAATACCATATTAGGAAGAATGCAAACAGCAACTACTTGTGGTACTTGTCAAGGTACAGGAGAAATTATTGCAAGTAAACCTAATGGTTCTGATTCTCAAGGATTAATTTTAAAAGAGGAAACAGTTTCCATAAATATACCTGCTGGAGTTACTGAGGGTGTTCAATTAAAAGTAGGAGGAAAAGGAAATGAAGCACCTGGTAAAAATTCCATTTCTGGAGATTTATTAGTTTTAATTGAGGAAGTTCAACACGAAACATTAAAAAGAGAGGGAACAAATGTTCACTTTGATTTATATATAAATTTATCTGAAGCCATACTTGGAGCTAGCAAAGAGGTTCAAACACTCACAGGAAAGGTAAAAATTAAAATAGAGTCAGGTACTCAATCAGGTAAAATATTAAGACTCAAAGGAAAAGGTTTACCAAGTATAGAAAGATATGGTACAGGTGATTTCTTAATTCATATAAATGTATGGACGCCACAGGAATTAACTAAAGAACAACGTCAATTTTTTGAAAAAATGAAAAATGATGAGAATTTTGTCCCTTCACCAAAAAAATCTGATAAATCTTTCTTTGAAAAAGTGAAAGATATGTTTTCGTAAAAAACGATTAAATAATCGCTTTTATCTAAAATAAATACTAATTTTGATTTTTGTTGTGTAAACAACAAATTTCTTTTTCATAGCAATTTTTCCCACTCAATCCAATTGAGTGGGTTTGTTTTATAAATAAAGATTGTACTTTTGAATACTTAAAGCAGGCCTATCTTATCGCTTTTAAAAATCTGCTTCTATTTTTATTGTAAAAATAGACGGGTTTTAAAAGAGGAAAGTCCGGACACCATAGAGTAGCGCAGCGGATAACATCCGTCCAATGTAAATTGAGGACTAGTGCAACAGAAAGCAAGTACAGTTCGGCTGTAGTGAAATCAGGTAAACTCTGTGCGGTGCAATGTCATGTACATTAGAGCTTGAGGGTAACTCGCCCGATTCTAAGGGGTAGGCAGATTGATTCTAAGAGTAATTTTAGAACTAGATAAATGATAAGACTCTACTGAGAGAACAGAATCCGGCTTATTGGCCTGCTTTTTTATCATATTGATAAAATAACACCTCTTAAGTAAGTTTTTTTTAAGGAATTCTTAAAAATATAATCTTTTCATGTCTTTTATTTTTTTAATCAAACCTATTTGTTGTTTATTTTTTAAATATCATCCAAAATTCTTAGTTTTGCCGTACTTAAATTAATAGATAAATATACTTTTTATGGCATTTGATATAGATATGATTGAGAAGGTTTATAGCAACATTAAAGAACGTGTTGATACTGCTAGAGAAATTACCGGCAAACCTTTAACCCTAGCTGAGAAAATTTTGTATTCTCACTTATGGGATGTAAAATCAGATAGAGCTTATGTCAGAGGAAAAGATTATGTAGATTTTGCTCCGGATAGGATTGCATTACAAGATGCTACAGCTCAAATGGCTTTGTTACAATTTATGCAAGCAGGTAAACCTAAAGTGGCAGTTCCTACAACCACACACTGTGATCATTTAATACAAGCAAAAGAGGGTGCATCTAATGATTTAAAACATGCGAATACTGTTAGCAGTGAAGTTTTTAACTTTTTGGAGTCAGTTTCTAATAAATATGGTTTAGGTTTTTGGAAGCCTGGTGCAGGTATTATTCATCAAGTAGTTCTTGAAAATTATGCTTTTCCAGGAGGGATGATGATTGGTACAGATTCACATACTGTTAATGCCGGTGGTCTAGGAATGATTGCTATTGGAGTAGGAGGGGCAGATGCTGTAGATGTTATGGCTGGTATGGCTTGGGAATTAAAATTTCCAAAATTAATTGGTGTAAAATTAACAGGTAAATTATCTGGCTGGACTGCACCAAAAGATGTAATCTTGAAAGTTGCTCAAATCTTAACGGTTAAGGGAGGTACAGGTGCGATAGTTGAATATTTTGGACCAGGTGCAACTGCTATGTCATGTACTGGTAAAGGAACAATTTGTAATATGGGTGCAGAAATTGGTGCTACAACATCAACTTTCGGATATGACGAATCTATGGAGCGATATTTAAGAGCAACCGATAGAGCAGATGTTGCTGATGCAGCAAATAACGTTAAAGAATATCTTACTGCAGATCCTGAGGTATATTCAGATCCTGATCAATATTTCGATCAAGTGATTGAAATTGATTTATCTGAACTAAGTCCTTTATTAAACGGTCCATTTACACCAGATTTGTCTACAGAAATTGGAAAAAACATGAACGTGAAAGCTACTTCTAATGAATGGCCACTTCAAGTAGAATGGGGTTTAATTGGTTCATGCACCAATTCATCTTATGAAGATTTATCTCGTGCATCCTCTATAGCTCAACAAGCATTAGACAAAGGCTTAACAATGAAAGCTGATTTAGGGATTAATCCTGGTTCAGAAAAAGTTCGTTATACTGCTGAAAGAGATGGCATTTTATCAATTTTTGAAAAATTAGACGCAAAAATATTTACAAATGCTTGTGGACCGTGTATAGGTCAATGGGCAAGATATAGTGATCCTAAAAATGCGCCAAAAAATAGCATTGTTCATTCTTTCAATAGAAATTTTGCAAAACGAGCAGATGGAAATCCTAATACACATGCTTTTGTTGCTTCTCCAGAAATAACAGCAGCCATTGCGATTGCTGGTAGATTAGATTTTAATCCTCTTACAGATTCTCTTATAAATTCTAATGGAGATGAAGTTATGTTCGATGAACCTACCGGTTGGGAATTACCACCAAAAGGTTTTGAGGTTAAGGATAATGGATTTTTAGCTCCTGAAAGTGATGGAAGTCATGTAAGGGTTGTTGTTAATGAAGATTCTGAACGTCTTCAATTATTAACTCCATTTAAACCAATTGGTAATGAAATTAAAGGTGCTAAATTATTGATTAAAGCACATGGTAAATGTACTACAGACCATATATCAATGGCAGGTCCATGGTTGCGTTTTAGAGGGCATTTAGATAATATTGCCAACAATACCCTTATAGGTGCAGTAAACGCCTTTGGAAAGAAAACTAATTTTGTAAAAAATCAACTTACAGGAGAATATGCTGGTGTACCAGACGTACAAAGAGCTTATAAAGAGGCAGAAATTAAATCTATAGTGGTAGGTGATCATAATTATGGTGAGGGATCATCAAGAGAACATGCAGCTATGCAACCTCGTCACCTTGGTGTAGTTGCAGTTATAGTAAAATCATTTGCTAGAATTCACGAAACTAATTTAAAGAAGCAAGGGATGTTAGGTTTAACTTTTGTTAATGAATCCGATTATGATTTAATTCAAGAAGACGATACTTTCAACTTTATAGATTTACATGAATTTTCTCCAGGTAAAAATTTAACTATTGAAGTAATTCACAAAGATGGTAGTAAGGATTTAATTAAAACAAATCACACGTACAATTCAGGTCAGATTGAATGGTATAATGAGGGTTCTGCATTAAATTTGATAAAAAAACAAAACGCTTAACTAATTGTTTGATTCCAAATAAAAAAAACTCCTGATTCTTTAGGAGTTTTTTTATTGTCTAGTTTTACGAAACTACTTCATTTAGCACTTTCTTTAGGATTTCGCAACCTTTGATGATTTCTTTTTTTGATATCGTTAGAGGAGGAGTAATTCTTATGGCTTTTCCCTCGAATAAAAGGAAGAATAAAATTAAACCATGTTCTAAGCATTTATAAATTACCTTAGAGGCCATTTCATTTGATTCTACAATGGCAGCAAGCATTAATCCTCTACCTCTTATTTCTTTGATTTTTGGATGTATTAAAAGTTTTCTAATTAATGCCTCTTTTTCTAAGGTTTCATTAATTATGTTTGAATTTAAAATCGTTTGAACAGTTGCAACTCCAGCAGAAGCTATTACAGGATGTCCTCCAAAAGTAGTTATGTGTCCTAATGTAGGTCTTTCCTTCAATAAATCCATTAAATTCTTCTTAGCAATAAACGCACCAATTGGCATTCCACCTCCTAAACCTTTTCCAGTGATAATAATATCTGGAGTAATTTCATAATGTTCAAACCCCCAAAATTTTCCAGTTCTCCCAATTCCAGTCTGTATTTCGTCTAAAATTAATAACGCACCTACTTCCTCACATCTTTCTTTTACCTTTTTTAAATAATTATTTTTTGGAACTATAAATCCAGCACCCCCTTGAATTGTTTCTAAAATAACTGCAGCGGTTCTTGTAGTTATTTTCTCTAAATCTTGCAATGAGTTATAGTTGATAAATCTAGATCCTGGAATCAGTGGTCTAAAAGCTCTATTTTGAATTTCTGCACCCGATACACTCATAGAACCTTGTGTGTTTCCATGATAAGACTGATATGCAGCTATAATTTCGTATCGTTTAGTATATCTTTTTGCTAGTTTTAACGCTCCTTCACAAGCTTCAGTACCTGAATTTGTTAGATATACACTATAAGTTTTTGGTAGGGTAGAAGATAAAATTTTACATAACTGAAGAGGTTGTTCTTGGATAAACTCTCCATATACCATCACATGTGTATATTTATTTAATTGTTTTTTTACTGCCTTAGTAACTTTAGGATGTTGATGCCCAAGGCTATTGGCGGATACTCCAGCAACAAAATCTAAGTATTTTTTCCCTTTGGTGCTATAAATATAAGATCCTTTAGCTTTTTTAATCTCAATTGATAATGGATAAGGGCTTGTTTGTGCTTGATATGTTAAGAAATCATTTTTCA
>JAYOAM010000005.1:126130-165312 GCA_038104255.1 Flavobacterium sp.
TTTTTTAAAAAAATATCTTCTTTTGTTTTTGGTTGTTCAGATTCTCTCCATATGAAACCTTTTAATTTTTTATCATTTTCTGGATACATCGATGGGGGATAGGTTTTACCATCGGACATGTTTAAGCATTTAATTTGATTAATTTCACTATCCAATAAATCAAATTCTATATTACTACAATACTGTTTTGTGATGGTCTCTAGAATTCCTTCATCATTTCTATTAAAGTTTATTGCTTCTCCATTTCCTTTGACTAAAAGAGTTCTGAGTTGATTTTCAATAAATTTACCATACATATTTCTACCTTTAATCTGATTGAAGTTTTCTGGGTCTATTGAATCTTTTTGAATAATAAATGAATTTCCCAATATTTTTAAAGAATCTAATTTTTCAGTAGTTGTATTACTTAATAATTTGATACTGTCTCCAGTTATTTGACTTTTATCAGACCACAATATTGGATCTACATACATTTTTGTGATCCCTGTTGATTGATTGGTATGTAAAGAATCACATTTACCTTGAAGATCTAATTTGAAGATTTTAACATTATTGTATGAACGAATAATTCTATGTTCTTTTTTACCAGTTACTAGAAGCGTATCACCGTGGATGAAAGTAGAATCATTTTCAACAACAGAAATTGCAACAGCTCTTTTGATCATGTAAATTGAATCTCTTTTTTGAAAGTATTCTGCATAATTTCCTTTAGCCATAAAATTTTCAGCAGTATCAATTACTCTAATATTGTTAGTAGCTGATGCAAATCCACGCATTTTATCATAAAATAGACTATCTCCTTCTATGGTTCGATCATCTAAAAAAAGTTTTGCATTTTTTACAAAATGAGATATATCTGTTTTTGTATTATAAAAACCTCTTTCTGAGTAGATTTTATTATTGTCTTTTTGGTTAGTTATTGTCGAGGGTCCATATAAAAAAGCATGACCTGAATTGGTATAATAGTCTAAATGATTTGAAGCTATTATATGATCAGGATTGGTAACTGTGACTTTAGTTGTTGCGGTAAATTTCTTTTGTTTTAAATAATAGTTGCCATTTTTGCTTTCTAGAACATTAGTTTCATCTTTAATAACTGCATTGTCTTTATAGAAGAGTAGTTGACTTGCCCTATTAAAGTATAGGGTATCTGTTGTTAAGGTCATAGTTGGATCTTTTAAGACAACATCTCCCCACGATACTGATTTTTTAAAATTAGCATCATAATCAACATAATCGCTATATTGTTTTATTGTATCTCCTTGATTGATAATAACTTCACCTATGGCTTTAAAAAAGTTATCCTCTTTGTAGTAGAAGGCTTTTTTTGAGGTTAGGATAGCTCCAGCATGAATCATTTTTACATTTCCAATAAGTACTGTTGCACCAGGGTATTTTTCTTCATCAACAAATTGTAAATCAGCATCGTAAATAATTTTCTTTTGTTGAGAAAAGCTTGAAGATGTAATTAAAATAAAAAATGTAATCAGTAATTTTTTCAAACTTTTATTTTTTTTACTAAAATACTGAAATACCAATCCTTAATCTCTTAATTAAACGATAAAACTATCTGTGAATGGTTTGTTTACGATCGGGCCCTACAGATACAATTTTTACAGGGACACCAGTCTCTCTTTCAATAAAAGCAATATAATCTAACAAGTTCTGAGGCAATTGATCTACAGAAGTCATCTTTGTTAAATCTTCATCCCAACCTTTAAATTCAGAATAATTAACAGAAACATTTTCTGGCTCAATATTGTAGGGTAAATGACTAATTTCTTTTCCCTTGTATACATAAGATGTACAAACTCTTAAGGTTTTAAATCCCGAAAGAACATCTCCTTTCATCATCATCAGTTGAGTGACACCATTTATGTCTACAGCATATTTTAAAGCTACAAGATCTAGCCATCCGCAACGCCTAGGTCTTCCAGTAGTTGCTCCAAATTCATGGCCTACTTTCGCCATTTTAGCTCCATTTTTATCAAATAACTCTGTAGGGAAAGGACCAGAACCTACTCGAGTAGTGTAGGCTTTAAAAATACCAAAAACCTCACCAATTCTGTTTGGTGCTACGCCCAATCCAGTACAAGCTCCAGCAGCGGTTGTATTCGAAGAAGTAACATAAGGATAAGTTCCAAAATCAATATCCAATAAAGAACCTTGAGCTCCTTCTGCGAGTATAGTTTTCTTTTCTTTGACGGCATTATTTAAAAATTCTTCACTATCAATAAATTTCAATCTCCTCAATTTATCGACACCAGCACAAAATTCTTCTTCTAACTCTTTCAAATTGTATTGGATATCTACATTGAAAAAATCTAACATTTTGATATGTTTGGTGGTTAGTGCTTGGTATTTATCTTTCCAGTTATCCATTTCTAAATCTCCAATTCTCATACCATTCCTACCGGTTTTATCCATATATGTTGGACCAATACCTTTAAGAGTAGATCCAATTTTTGCTTTACCCTTTGAGGTTTCTGAGGCAGCATCTAATAATCTATGAGTTGGTAAAATTAAGTGTGCCTTTCTAGAGATGAGTAATTTTGATTCATAGTCTATGTTATGTTTATCAAGATTTTCCAATTCTTTTTTAAAAATAACAGGATCTATAACTACACCATTACCAACTACATTCAAAGCACTTTTATGAAATATTCCTGAGGGAATTGTATGTAAAACGTGTTTATGCCCGTCAAATATAAGCGTGTGGCCAGCATTTGGCCCTCCCTGAAATCTAGCTATGATATCATAGTTCTTGGTAAGAACATCTACAATTTTCCCTTTTCCTTCATCTCCCCATTGAAGACCAAGTAATAAATCTACCCCCATGTAATTTGATTCTAAAAATTAGTTTTTTGATTGTTTTTTTGTACCGTAGAAGTAAAGTGAATGATTGTGAATATTTATGTCAAATACTTCTTCTATTGTTTTTTTGATAACTTGAATTCTGGGATCACAAAACTCTTTTACTTCACCTGTATCTGTTAGAATGACATGGTCGTGTTGTTTGTCAAAATAACTTTTTTCATAACGAGCCATGGACTGACCATCAAACTGATGCTTTCTGACAAGACCACAGTCAAGCAATAAATCAATTGTATTGTATAATGTTGCTCTGCTTACTCGGTAGTTTTTATTTTTCATATTGATATATAAAGATTCTATATCAAAATGTTCATCTACATCATATATCTCCTGTAGAATGGCATATCTCTCCGGTGTTTTCCTGTGCTTGTTCTCTTCTAAAAAGGTTGTGAATACTCTTTTTACAACTTCTTGATTGTTTTTTGAGACCATAATATCACTTATTAAGTAAACAAATTTAATGTTATTATTGTTAAAATTAAATGTTTTTGCAGAAGGTTATTTACATAGTATTAACACGTTGCACTTTTTTTACGCCTTCTACCTTTTTTATACTTTCTATTAACTTATTTAGTTGCGTTCTATTTTTTACACTTATGGATAATTTACCATCAAAGATACCCTCATTTCCTGCAATATTTATGCTGTGTATAAATACATCCATATTACTTGAGATTATTTTAGTTAGATTATTAACAATACCCTTGTTGTCTTCCCCGCTAACCTTTAGTATTGCTTTAAATTCTTGATTTGTAGAATCTATCCATTTGGCTTTAATAACTCTGTAAGCATAGTTAGATTGTAATGAAATTGAATTCGGACAATCATTTTTATGAATTTTAATTCCTTCATTTACAGTAATAAAACCAAATACTTTATCTCCAGGTATAGGCTTACAACATTTTGATGCGGTATAATCTAATTTTTCTTCCTCTGTACCAAAAACAAGATCATCATATTTTGCGGAAACTTCTTCTTTATTAATCAGTTCTTTTGATGGAGCTCTGGTTAAACGCTTTTTAAAGAAATTTACAATGGTGTTGTTTCTTTGACTTACAAAATTCTTTAGTTGAGTATTATCAATAGCTCCATTACCAATTCTAAAAAATAAATCAAAACTGGTTTTTAATTTAAAAAAAACAACTAACTCATTTAAAGACTTTTCATTGAAGTTAATTTTAAGGTGTCGTAACTTTCTGGCTAAAATTGCTTTACCTTCCTCTGCTATCTTTTTTTCTTGATCTTTTAATGCAGTTTTAATTTTTGTTCTTGCCCTAGCTGTAATAACAAAATCTAACCAACGAGCGTTGGGTTTGTTATTGGATGTTGTAAATACTTCTATTTGATCACCACTTGAGAGTTCAAAACTTAAAGGGACTAGTTTTCCATTTACTTTAACACCTCTACACTTTAATCCAACATCCGTATGAATTGAAAAAGCAAAATCAAGAGCAGAAGCACCTTTAGGTAAAGATTTTAAATCACCTTTTGGTGTAAATACATATATTTCTTTAGCATATAAATTTAATTTAAAATCTTCTACAAAATCAACGGCATTGATACTTTGATTTTCTAGAGTTTCTTTTAATCGATTTAACCAACCATCGAGACCATTATCACTCTCAACACCTTGTTTATATTTAAAGTGTGCAGCATAACCCTTTTCTGCAATCTCATCCATTCTGTTTGATCGAATTTGAACTTCTACCCATTTTGCCTCTGGTCCAACAACAGTGATGTGTAATGCTTCATATCCTGTAGACTTTGGTTGAGAAATCCAGTCTCTGAGTCTGGATGGGTTTGGTTTAAAATAATCAGTAACAATAGAATAAATTTTCCAAGCATCAAATTTTTCATCTTTAGATGAGGGTTCATAAATTATTCTTATGGCAAACTTATCATAGACTTCATCAAAAGATACATTTTGCTTTCGCATCTTTCTTCTTATCGAATAAATAGATTTGAATCGCCCTTTAATTTGATACTTAAAACTTTCTTTTCTTAAACCACTATTTAGAGTATTTTCAAATGATTTTATATAATTCTCTTGTTCTTCTTTACTTTCACTTATTTTACCTAAAATATCTTTATATACCTCAGGTTCGGTATATTTTAGACCTAAGTCCTCTAATTCCGTTTTTATATTATACAAACCCAAACGATGAGCAAGAGGAGCATATATATAGAGAGTTTCAGAAGCAATTTTTAATTGTTTGTATGCAGGCATTGCATCCATGGTTTGCATATTGTGCAACCTGTCAGCTACTTTAATCAAAATTACACGAACATCATCATGTAAAGTAAGTAACATTTTTCTGAAATTTTCAGCTTGTATCGAATGATCTTTATCTTTTTTTAGACTAGATATTTTAGTAAGACCACTTACAATTCTAGCTACAGTCTCCCCAAATAAACGCTCTATATCATCCAATGTATATTTAGTATCTTCAACTACATCGTGCAATAGGGCAGCTGCGATAGATATTGCGCCAAGTCCAATTTCATTGGCTACTATTTTTGCTACAGATATAGGATGAAAAATGTAGGGTTCACCAGTTTTTCTTCTCTGATTTGAATGGGCTTCAACAGACAAGTTAAACGCTTTCCTTATCATGAGTTTATCAGATCTTGACAGTGTTTGATAGGTTTCTTTCAAGAGATTTTTATAGCGCTTAGCTATTTCTTTATTCTCTTCCTCTATGGTTGCCTTGTAGTTCAATAATTAGTTTGTGTATCAAGAAAAATTCAACAAAATTGTGCTTCTAAAGCAGAATATGAATGTAATATAAAAATAATGTCTGAACAAATTTTTAGGCTCAGTAGTTTATTATTTTAAATTTTTAATTCTACTAGTTAATGTTGGATGTGAATGATGAATAAAAACGTATAAGGAATGTGGTGTTAAGTTGCTTAAATTGTTTTTAGATAGTTTTTTTAAGGAACTAATCAATGGCTCACCTGCATATGTTTTTTTAGCATAATTGTCTGCTTGATATTCAAATTTTCTAGACATATAATTCATAAACATTCCTGTAAGTTCTGACATTGGTGAATATAAAATTCCAAATGAAATCAAACCCATATGAAAGCTGGGAGTTGAGACACCTAATGCTAATGAAAATAAGGGTGTATTGATAAGTAAGGATAATATAAATAAAGTAATCCCTGTAATTATAACAGAGGCTGTTAAATTAAAAATGATATGTTTTTTTTTGTAATGTCCCACCTCATGAGCCAGAACAGCAACAATTTCGTCATTGTTTAAGTCATTAATAAGAGTGTCATAAAGTGTAATTCGCTTTTGACTACCAAATCCAGAAAAATAGGCGTTGGCTTTTGTAGAGCGTTTAGAACCATTAATCACAAAAATATCGTTTAATTTAAAACCAACTGAATCTGTATATTTTGTTATAGCATCTTTAAGTTCTCCATTTTCTAAAGGAGTTTGTTTATTAAATAAAGGTACTATAAGTTTAGAGTAAAACATATTTACAACTATTGAAAAAATAGTGATTAGCCCCCATGTATAGATCCAAAAGTAAACACCTGTGAATTCATGAAACCATGTTATTAATGCTAGGATACCTCCACCTAGTATTGTAGACATTAAAAGTCCTTTGAACTTGTCTAGAAAGAAAGTTTTTTTACTCATTTTGTTAAATCCAAACCTTTCTTCAATAACAAAAGTTTTATATAATGAAAACGGTATGTTAATTATTGTACTTCCAATCATTAGGATTCCAAAAAAAATTAAAGTGATTGTAATGATGTTATCAGAAAATTTTCTTGCAATATTATCTACTAATGAAAATCCGTTAAAAAAGAAAAAACAAAGCGTTACAATTAATGAAAATAATGAGGTAACTACAGTAAAGTAATGATTAACTTTTTTGTAAGATTGCGATTTTTTATACTCATCTATATCATAAACATTAGAAACTTCTTCGGGTATAGTATCATTAAAATGTTTTGCATTTAAATGATTCAGAAGGGTTTCTAACATAAATTTTACCAATAAAATGCTTATGAGGATATAAAATAGACTTATGGGTTCCATTATTTGTTAATCTTTTTTTTGGCATACATCGCAGCACCAATTATTCCTGCATTATTTTTAAATTTTGCAACTTTAATTTTTACATCTGTACTCAAATACTGCTTAAATTTATCATATTTTTTACTAATACCACCTCCTAAAATGATTAGGTTTGGTGAAAATATGGTTTTAGCGTGTTGTAGAAGAGTATCAAATCGAAGCGCCCATTCCTGAATAGATAATTCCTCTTTTTTTCTTATAGAATCGGCACAATAAAATTCAATGATTTCTCCATTTTTATGAAGTAGTTTACCTATTTCTAAATTAGGAATTAATTTTCCATTGTAAAACAAGCCAGATCCTATTCCAGTTCCAATTGTAATTACTAAAACTACTCCCTTTTTTCCTTTACCTGCTCCCAAACTTACCTCTGCCATACCGGCTAAATCTGCATCATTACTAATATAAAAAGGAATGTTACAAATATTTTTAAAAAGGTCATCAACTTGAATATTTTTCCATTTACTACTTAAATTTCCAGTATGAATACATTTTCCATCAATTAGGGTTGTAGGAAAACTACAACCAACAGCTTTATTCCAATTAAAATAGTTTACCATTTCTTTTACCACTACTGATATAGCCTCTGGTGTAGCTGGTTTTGGTGTTGCTATTCTATGTCTTTCAGAAATTAATTCACCTGTTTTTGTGTCAACTATAGCCGCTTTAATTCCAGAACCACCGATATCCATCCCAAGTATTTTCATGTAAATATTTTATTTAAAGTTTCGTTGTCTTTTTGCTTCAAAAAGTAATATTGCCGCAGCGACAGATACATTCATAGAATCAATTTCTCCTTGCATAGGAATATTAATATTTTTTGTAGAATGTTCTCTCCAAATTTTAGTTAATCCGTTAGCTTCAGTGCCAACAATTATAGCTGAAGCGTCTTTGTAATTTTCATGGGTATACAGGTTAGAGTTTTGCAATGTAGCTGCATACATTTTTATATTATTATCTTTTAAAAAACGTATTATTTTTTCAGAGGAAGAGCTTATAATATTTTTTGTAAAAACACTACCCACACTAGATCGTATGACATTAGGATTGTATTGATCAGTCTTTGGATCAGCTAAAATTACAGCATCAACGTTAGCGGCATCTGCAGATCTAATCATGGCTCCAATATTACCAGGTTTTTCAACACCTTCAATTACTAATAGTAGTGGATTTCTATTTTTAAATAGTAAAGAATTTAACTCAATATGTTTTGATTTGACTAATGCAATAATTCCTTCCGTAGATTCTCTGTAAGCTAACTTTTGATAGACTTCACGACTAATCTCAATTATTTCATTTGCATCAAAATTTTTAAGATCCTCATAATCAATTTTTTGTGAAACAAATAAAAGGGATTCAATTTCAAAATTACCTTTAATAGCAAGTTCAATTTCTCTTTTCCCTTCAACCACAAATAATTGCTGCTTTTTTCTTTCCCGAGATTTCTCTTGAAGTCTAAGAATATTTTTTATGAGAGGATTTTGAGGACTTTGTATTTGTTTCATTTACTTTGAAACATTTAGTGTTTGCTACAAATTTATACTTTTAATTGTTTTCAAATGGAATTTTTACAAAAAAAAAGACGCCTTAATTAGGAGTCTTTTACAAATATTATTCTGTTTTGTATTTATTAGAATAGCGTTTCCACAATTTAGTTTGATGAGATTCTAAACTAATTTTTCTTCCTTGAATAAATGCTTCAGTTAAAATATTTCCTCTCATATCAAGAGCATCTCCCTCCGAAATAAACAATGTTGCGTCTTTTCCTACTTCAATACTACCGGCGGAATTATCAATCCCAAGAATTTTTGCAGCATTATATGTAATTAACTTGACAGCTTCCTCTTTATTTAAACCGTGTGCAGCAAATGTACCTGCATAAAAAGGTAAGTTACGTGTATTCATTCTTTCCATTTGACCCTCCATACCAATACCTACCATTATTCCTAAATCTGTTAACGTTTTAGCAATAGTGTAAGTATAATTATAGGCATGATCTTCACTTTCTGGGTTTCTATGGGGTCTTTCAAGTACAACTGGAATATTATGCTTTAGAAGTAAGTCTGAAACTTTTTCAGCCTCATGACCATTAACCAAAACTAAATTATTGATTCCAAGTTCTTTTGCCATGGTAATTGCGTCTGTTATCTCTCTTTGCCCACTTGCATGAATAAATAGTTTTTGAGAACCTAAAAATAATCCTTTTGTAGATGAAAAGGGTAGGTTTTTAATAGAATTTGGTTCCTTTAGATAATTTTTAGCATCTCTTAAAAAAGTTACTATTTCTTGTGTTTTATTAATATAGTTTTTGTCGGGTTTAAGAGCAGGATCTTCACCAAGCCACCAACGTCCACTCGTAAAACTGGACGGCCAGTTAATGTGGATTGCATCATCATTTTTAAGTGAAGCATCCTCCCAATTCCATGCATCTAATTGAACAACTGACGAAGTTCCTGAAATAGTGCCACCACGAGGAGTGATTTGAGCCATTAAAACTCCATTTGGCCTCATAGATTCTACAACTTTACTTTCTGCATTGTAAGCTATAATACTTCTAATATGTGGGTTCATGATACCAGTTTCTCTAACATCTGATGAAGCTTTTACCGCATCTACTTCTACTAAGCCTAAAGTTGAGTTAGCAGCTATAAATCCGGGATAAATATGTTTACCATTTGCTTTAATTATTCTTCCAATTCTAGCTATTTTTGTGTTTGAATTCCCCACAAAAGTAATCTTACCTTGACTAAACATTACTAGAGAATTTTCTATTACTTCTCCATTTCCTATATGGGCTGTAGCACCCTCGATAGATACAGATTCAGTTTGTTTATTTGCTGGTGTTTGTTGCGCTGTGATGCTTACAATTGACAGTAAAAACATCAAACTATATATAATTTCTCTCATTTCTTATATTTCTTTAGTGTCACAATGAAAATTTCTATCTTTTCTTTTCTTTGGTAATTGTGTTTTGGCTCCACCCATTTTTTCTTTTAACATCAAGTCAATGAGTTTTGCTTTTTCTAAATTAATTGCAGTTCTTTTTCTTTCATCTTCTTTAATGTCAAAATAAATTTTTCCTTCTATGATGGTCTTTTCAACTTTCGCATAAATAGACATAGGATGATCATTCCACAATACAACATCGGCATCTTTTCCAACTTTTATACTTCCAACTCTGTGATCTATATGAAGAAGTTTTGCTGGATTTATAGTAACCATTTTCCAAGCTTCTAATTCTGACATACCTCCGTATTTTACTGTTTTTGCAGCCTCTTGATTTAATCTCCTTGACATTTCTCTGTCATCAGAGTTAATAGCAACAGTTACACCTGCATTATGCATAATTGCAGCATTGTAAGGAATGGCATCGTTAACCTCGTATTTGTAAGCCCACCAATCTGAAAAAGTAGACCCTCCAACGCCATGTTCTTTCATTTTATCAGCTACCTTATATCCTTCTAATATGTGTGTGAAGGTGTTTACATTAAAGTTAAATTTTTCAGCTACTTTCATTAACATATTAATTTCACTTTGAACATATGAATGACATGAGATATAGCGTTCTTTATTTAAAATTTCTGCTATTGTTTCCATTTCTAAATCTTTTCTGTAAGGTTGACCACTTTTTTTTATAAGATCGTATTCTTTTGCTCTTTGAAAATAATCTGTAAAAACTTGTTCAACCCCCATACGAGTCTGAGGAAAACGATAACTTGTATTTGATCTAGATTGTTTGACATTTTCTCCTAAGGCAAATTTTATAAATTTTGGAGAATCCTTGTAGATTAAATTTTCTGCGTTTTCTCCCCATTTTAATTTAATGATTGCCGAACGTCCTCCAATTGGGTTAGCAGATCCATGAAGAATTTGAATAGAAGTAGTACCTCCTGAAAGATTTCTATAGATATTAATATCTGTTGGGTCTACAACATCTTCTATGGTTACCTCTGCTGTAGAGTTATGCCCCCCCTCATTTATAGCTGACGCTGCTATATGTGAGTGCTCGTCAACTATACCTGCAGTAAGATGCTTGCCTTTTCCGTCAATGATAAGAGCATTAGCATCTTTTAAATTATTCCCTATTTGAGTAATTTTACCGTTTTTAAGAAGAACGTCTGTATTTGTAAGAATTCCCTCTGATTCACTAGTCCAAACCGTTGTATTTTTTATTAAAATAGTCTGTTGTTTTGGTTGTGTAAAGTTTCCATATCCAACATTTGGATAGGACACGGGATGAAGTACAATACTAGGATTCTTATTATTTTTAATTTTTTTCTTTTTCCCTTTTTCTTTTTCAATTCTTAAAGCAGTCCATGAAGTTTGATTTCCAGAACTATCAAAGGCATTTCCATTCATTTTGTCTGAACTGTTTGTTACTTTTCCTAATATTCTAGTGTAAGTACCAATGTTGTTGATAGTGATAGAAATCCAATTATCTTTAAAAGCAAAAGTTGATTTTATTTTTTCATTTCCTATAGTTAATTTTCCCTTTTGATTTGCTCCTTTTCCTGAGATTGATAGATTGTATTCTTGATTGTTCACTCTTAAAACATAGTCTCCAGTAATATCTTTAATATTCATGTCATTGATAATATTCCGATCACCTTGAACCCAGTTTTCATGAATTGTTGTTTTGGAATCGAAAACATCACCCGAGGTAATAATGAAATTAGCATAGCTACCAATATTTAAATTTCCAATTTTATCATTACCAAGTATTTCAGCAGGAATTGAAGTTAATGCCGCTAACGCATTTTTCTTATTAAAACCATATTTTATGGCTTTTCTAAGGTTTTTATGAAAAGAACTTACAGATTTTAATTTATGAGTAGTTAGAGCAAAAGCAATTCCATGATTAGACAATACCTTTAAGTTTGACGGTTCTTGATTCCACTTTCGCATTTCACCAAGGTCTATATGTTGAGCTAGGAGAGGATCAGCTACATCATACGCAACCCTGAAGTTTATTGGAATGATAAACTTTGCATTGGTGTTTTTTATATCTTGAATCCTTTCAAACTCGTCTCCTGAACCTACAATGGTATATTGAATACCAAATTCGTCTCCAACTTTATCTGCTCTAACAGCATCAATATGATTACCTGTTTCAAAGATTTGAGTTTCATTTTCATACTTGTTAAGCGCTTGTAATGATAAATCTTTATTCTTCATTTTACCATTTGCATACCAATTAGCATCAAGATAAGTTTGTCGAAGTAGAGCCATAGCTCCCATTCTAGATGTTGGATATGCTTGTCGAGACTTTACACTCTTAGCGAATGAAAGATACTGACCAGAGTTATCATCTAAAATTCTGTAAGCATCATTAGAATGAGGATTAAGAGATACAAGTAAACCACTTCCTCTCATAATTCCATCTTGTAAATGTGTATTTACGACTCCAAATCCTGCTTTTAGGTACTCTTTGGATTTTTTTGAATCAAACTTAAAGAACGAGTATGCAGATGTTTCTGGCCTAATATGATCATTCCAATAATAACCTTTTCTTTCTGCATCATATTGAGGTCTTCTTCCTCTAGAAAAATTTCTTTTTGGCTTTTTAATTCCGAAATCAGAGTAAATGTCAATAAATGAAGGATATATAGTTTTCCCGTTAAGATCTATTGAATTTGTTCCTTCGGGAATTCTTACTGATTTTCCCACAGAAATAACTTTTCCATCCTTAATGAGTAATGTCCCTTTTTTAATAACATTTTTTGAATTGACATGAATGGTAGCATTTTTAAATGCAACCATAGTATTTTTTGATGTTTTTACGCTTGTATTTACAGGAAAGTACTCTTGAGCATTTACTGAAAATACTGAAAAAAGGATTATTGTGATAAATAGTTTTTTCATCTCATAAATATTTAATTATATAAATCTATTGAGAACTAAATAGTTATTAAATTATTGATGAAGCTTTTAACAAAACTTTATGAGCAAATAAGTTAAAATAGTTGGTAATTTAAATATTAATCAATCTTGTTTTGTTGAAGAGCTTTTATAATGGCTAATTAATAAATCTACCACATAATTATACGAGTTGATACCTTTAACTTGATTGTTTGATTTTAAATAGGCATTATATCCTTTTTTAACAATGGGTTCAAAAGGATTTTTATAAGAGTTCCAGAAATCTGATGAAGATTTAAAGTCAATCAAAATTCCCTTATTTAGGGTTTTATACAAGGTGTCAAAAATCTCTTTATCTCTTTTATATAATTCAAATATGGCATATCTGGTCGCCATTCTATATGCTGAATATTTGAAATATAAATCTTTGGTATTTAAAGCAGCTAAAAAACCAATAAAATTAGCTTCATTCTCTGCAGCAAAACCAATTTGATGGGCCATTTCGTGAGTTGTAGTTGTAGGTAAAATAGTTTTTGGGATCATGCTATTTACATGTGCTTCTCCAGTAAAAGGATTTAGATAACCTGAAGTACCATTATAGGATTGAAAAATACTTATTAGAGAATTTTTAGCTCTCCCATATTTGTAAGCAAATAAAGAATTAGTATTGGCTAATTTTTTGTATCCTTTTTTAGCTAGAAAATAAATATCTTTATTTGAATAAGGTACGATTACACTCGTAGTATCTGATCTTGTGATTGCTAAATGAGATTGATTTAATTTACTAATCAAAAACTTTGTGAGGTTTACCAATTCTTCATTGCTGTATGAAGTAGTCTCAAACTTTAAATTTTTATACAAAGGTTCTCTGTAATAATTTAACCCCCATAAAGCGTGAAATAAGAAGTAAATTATTGAAATAAATGAGGTAACTTTTAAAACCTTAGAAATGATATTTGAGAAACGTATTGAAATAAGTTTGTAGATCAAATAAATAAGGTAAAAACTAAAAAATATGATAATAAGATCTCCAAAAGAAAAGGGCAACCATCCAAAGCAAAGCCTTAAAATAGAACTAATATAGGGATAAATTCCCCTAGAATAGTAGGTCTCAACAAAAGAGGGATTATTTTCAATCCATTTCATTAACAACATTTGAACTCCTAAAAAAAGAGTCAAATAAATATTTCTTTTTTTTATCATTATAATCGTAAAAGTACAGAAAGAATTGTAGAACTTTATACTTTGTTAACAGGATAATAACAATTTGGTTAACAAATCTTGTGTAAAAATAAAAAGCAATTTTAGAAACAGCATCTGCTAGTAAAAATATACATTTGTTATCATGGAGAAAACACAATCATTTAGCGGTAGAAAAGTAGATAAATCTAAAATCATTAGTCTAGAAAAAGGTAAAGTTCCACCTCAAGCTGTTGATTTGGAGGAGGCTGTATTAGGAGCAATGATGATTGATAAAAAAGGAATAGATGATGTAATTGATATCTTACATCCAGATGCATTTTACGAATTAAAACATCAAGAAATATACAGTGTCATTTACGATCTTTTCCAAGAATCAAAACCAATAGATTTACTGACGGTTTCAAATGCACTCAGGAAAAATGCAAAACTTGATTTAGTGGGTGGTGATTTTCATTTAATTAGACTTACTCAAAAAGTAGCATCATCTGCACATATTGAATTTCACGCGAGGATAATTCTTCAAAAATACATTCAACGTAGGTTAATAAGCATATCAAGCGATATTATTGAGAATGCCTATGATGAAACAACAGATGTATTTGATTTATTAGATAATGCAGAAGCAAAGTTATTTGAAGTCACTCAAGGAAATCTCAAGAAAAGTTCTGAAGGAGCCAGTGATCTGGTAAAACAAGCTTTAACCAAAATTCAAGAAATTTCTAATAAAGAAGGAATGAGTGGTTTGGCTACTGGTTTTACAAAATTAGATGCAATAACTTCTGGATGGCAACCTTCGGATTTGATCATTATTGCAGCACGACCAGGTATGGGAAAAACTGCTTTTGTAATTTCTATGGCAAAAAATATGGCGATTGATTTTAATCATGCTGTTGCTGTTTTTTCTTTAGAAATGTCCTCTGTTCAACTCATCACAAGAATGATATCCTCAGAAACCGGACTGACTTCTGAGAAACTTCGTAAAGGGAATTTAGAACCTCACGAATGGGAGCAATTGAATGTTAAGGTAAAAAGACTATCTGACGCTCCTATTTTTATAGATGATACTCCATCACTATCAATTTTTGATTTACGGGCAAAAGCAAGAAGATTAGTTTCTCAACATAATGTAAAGATTATAGTTATTGATTATTTACAATTGATGACTGCTGGAAATAATAACAAATCAGGAGGAAATCGAGAACAAGAAATTTCTATGATTTCTAGAAATTTAAAAGCTTTAGCCAAAGAATTAGAAGTTCCTGTAATAGCACTTTCTCAATTGTCTAGAGCTGTGGAGACTAGAGGTGGAAGTAAAAGGCCGTTATTATCTGATTTACGTGAATCTGGAGCAATAGAACAAGATGCTGATATAGTTTCCTTTATTTTTAGACCAGAATATTATGGAATGACAGAATGGGATGATGATGAACATACTCCTTGTGAGGGTCAGGGTGAATTTATTATTGCAAAACACAGAAATGGAGGTTTAGATAATATTCGCTTAAAATTTACAGGACATTTAGCAAAATTTTCAGATTTAGAGGAAGGTTTTAGTAGTGAATTTCATTCTAGTATGAATACTGATTTTACTAAAGATGTTTATCCTGATGCTCGAATTGAACCTAAAGATGCCTTTGAAATAGATGAGGATGATGTTCCTTTTTAAATCTTACATGAAATAAAATTTCTTATTAATTTAATCGTATTCATATGAAGCGAATTTTTTTACTAGTAACTTTCTGTTTTATCAATTTATCATTGATTTCTCAAGAAGTAAAAACTCCTTTTCAATCTTTGGATGTTTTTTCTTTAGAATGGGTTTCTGACCCTCAAATTTCTCCAGACGCTTCACAAATTGTTTATAAAAGAAATGGTTTTGATATCATGCAAGATAAATCAAAAGGAAATTTATGGATTCTCAATATTGATGGTTCTTTCCATAGGAAATTAACTTCAAGGGAAGCTAATGAATCAAATGCAAGATGGTCACCTGACGGTAAGCGTTTAGCTTTTATTAGTAGTACAGATGAAGGTTCAGAGTTATATATGTATTGGATTTCGACTGGGCAAATTGCAAAGCTATCCCAACTAGAAATGTCTCCACGTAACTTAACTTGGTCACCCGATGGAAATCATTTAGCCTTTACTATGTTTAAGTCACAAAATTCTCCAGTAATTATTAAAATGCCCAAAAAGCCCAAAGGTGCAAACTGGGCTAAACCTGCAAGAATTACCGATAGATTAAAGCATGAGGCAGATGGTAGAGGTTATATGAAACCCGGATTTTCTCATATTTATACAATTCCTGCACAAGGAGGTACAGCAAGACAATTGACTACAGGTAATTTTAATCATTCGGGTAGTTTATCTTTTTCTACAGATAGTAATTTGATCTATTTTTCTGCAAACCGTGATAAAAACTGGGAATATGATTTTAGAAATAGTGAAATTTATAGTGTAGATATTTATTCAAAAAAAATCAAACAATTAACCTATCAAAATGGTCCTGATTTTTCTCCTAAAGTATCTCCAGAGGGTAAAAGAATTGCTTTTTTAGGATACAAGGATAAATTACAGACCCATCAAAATATGGTATTATACCTTATGAATACTGATGGTAAGAATAGAAAAGTTATTTCTGAAAAATTTGATAATAGTATTTCAAATATATCATGGGATAATGAAGGGAAAGGTTTGTATTGTACATATGATGAAAAAGGTAATTCTAAGATAGCCTACATAACATTAAATGGAAAAATATCCAAACTTGCTGATAATTTAGGAGGTACAACTATAGGAAGACCCTATGCTTCAGGTTCTTACTCTGCAGCGAACGATGGAACCATAGCATATACTTACACAAGACCAGAACATCCCTCTGAACTTGCCATTACAAAAAATAATAAATCATCAAAATTAATCACGAATTTAAACGAAGATGTTTTTACTCACAGAGTACTTGGTCAAACAGAAGAGGTCTGGTATACATCTTCTTATGATGGAAGGAAAATCCAAGGATGGATAGTGAAACCACCTTCTTACGATTCCTCCAAAAAATATCCATTATTGGTTGAAAATCATGGAGGTCCAATATTAAATTATGGAGATCGTTTTTCAGCTGAAATTCAATTATATGCTGCTGATGGATATGTGGTATTTTATCCTAACCCCAGAGGAAGCACCAGTTATGGAGAAGAATTTGCAAATTTACTTTTCAATAATTATCCTGGACAAGATTATAACGATGTTATGGATGGAGTAGATTACTTGATAGAAAAAGGGTTGGTGGATTCAGAAAAATTATTTGTAACAGGGGGAAGTGCAGGAGGTATTATGACCGCTTGGATGATAGGTAAAAACAAACGTTTTAAAGCTGCAGTTGTTGTCAAGCCTGTTGTGAATTGGATTAGCAAAACTCTCGTTGCTGATAACTATTTTGGGTATGCAAATTCTAGATATCCTGGACAGCCTTGGGAAAATTTTGATACATATTGGAAGTTTTCACCTCTATCATTGGTAGGTAATATTGAAACTCCTACCATGGTTATGGTAGGTATGAATGATTTAAGAACACCTCCGAGTGAGGCAAAACAATTGTACCATGCCTTAAAACTAAGAAAAATTGAAACTGTGTTAGTTGAAATTCCTGAGGCATCTCATGGCATAGCAAAAAAGCCAAGTAATCTAATTAGCAAAGTAGCACATACTTTAGCATGGTTAAAAAAATATAACTTTTAATAGCATCAACAGAATATTATATTGAAAAATCTTGCTTTAGCTTTTCTTTTTTTATTAGTGTCAAATTCTATTTGGGCCTCTTTTATTTACATTCCAATGAACGATGAGACTCAAATCAATCATCTCAAAGCTTATGGTATAGTTTATTTTGCGCTAGAGTCAGGATTAAAATCTAAATGGTTACTAAATTATGATGGAGGCGCTTTTCTAATTGAAAATACAACATTAATTGAAAATGAATGTAAAATTCGTGGGGTTTCTTTCCAAGTTATCTCGGATACTGAAGCAGAATTTATTTTACAAAATATTTCTTCACCCTCAAAAAATCAAGATGCAGTACCTCTAGAAAAAGCTCCAAAAATTGCAGTATATTCTCCTAAAGACAAATTACCCTGGGATGATGCTGTTACCATGGTGTTAACTTATGCTGAAATTCCATTTGATGTAATTTATGATGAGGAGGTGTTGAATGATGAGTTATTATTATATGAATGGGTACATCTACATCATGAGGATTTTACAGGTCAATATGGGCGATTTTATGGGGCTTTTAGAACAGCTCCGTGGTATGTAGATGGAAAATTAAGAGCAGAAAAATCTGCAAAAAGATTAGGTTTTAATAAGGTATCTCAGCTTAAATTAGCTGTGGGCCTCAAATTAAAAGATTATGTAATGGGAGGTGGATTTATGTTTGCTATGTGTTCTGCAACAGATAGTTTTGATATAGCTCTAGCTGCAGAAGGGGTTGATATTTTAGAATCTATGTTTGATGGAGATCCATCGGAATCAAATTATCAATCTAAAATTAATTTTGATAATACCTTTGCATTTAAAGATTTTAGTTTGGTTAGAAACCCAATAACATATGAGTTTTCTTCAATAGATATGACTCGGAAACGGTCTATACCAAAAACTTCAGATTATTTTTCATTGATTGAGTTTTCAGCAAAATGGGATCCAGTTCCGACAATGCTAACTCAAAATCATACACAATTGGTTAAAGGTTTCATGGGACAAACTACTTCTTTTGACAGAGCAACCATCAAATCAAATGTTTTGGTAATGGGAGAAAGTAGAATAAATAGAGAAGCTAGATATATACATGGGACTAGGGGAAAAGGAATGTTTACCTTTTATGGCGGGCATGATCCAGAGGATTATACCCATAGAGTAGGAGATCCTAAAACAGAATTAGATCTTCATCCGTCATCACCAGGCTATCGCTTAATTCTAAACAATGTATTATTTCCAGCAGCAAAAAAGAAAAAGAAAAAGACATAGTTAATAACCTTGTTAATTATGTCTTGAAATAACCCTTGTCAATTATATTTAAAAAATTACTTTTGTTAAACAAACATTTATTAATGGCTACTACACAAGAATTACAAAATTTTACACAACAAGTTAGGAGAGATATTTTAAGAATGGTTCATGCTGTAAATTCAGGCCATCCCGGTGGATCATTGGGTTGTGCAGAATTTTTTACTGTTCTCTATCAAGAGGTGCTAGAGTATTCAACAGATTTTAAGATGGATGGAGCGAATGAAAACCTTTTTTTCTTATCTAATGGTCATATTTCTCCTGTTTATTACAGTGTTTTAGCTCGAAGCGGTTTTTTTCCTGTTAAAGAATTAGCTACTTTTAGAAAAATGGATACTCGATTGCAAGGTCATCCAACTACCCATGAAGGTTTACCAGGAATTCGAGTTGCCTCTGGTTCTTTAGGTCAAGGAATGTCTGTAGCTCTTGGTGCTGCAGAAGCAAAAAAATTAAATAACGATAAAAAAATTATTTATTCTCTTCATGGTGATGGAGAGCTTCAAGAAGGTCAAATTTGGGAAGCTGCTATGTACGCCTCTGCAAAAAAAATAGACAATATAATTTCCACAATAGACCTTAACGGTAAACAAATCGACGGGGCTACTGATGATGTTTTACCTATGGGAAGTATAAGAGCAAAATTTGAAGCTTTTGGTTGGGAGGTATTAGAGGTGAAAAAAGGTAATGATATAGAAGCTATTATTTCTGGATTAAATGAGGCAAAACTAAAAACTGGAAAAGGTAAGCCAGTTTGTATTTTATTGCATACAGAAATGGGTAATGGTGTTGATTTCATGATGCATACTCACGCTTGGCACGGAAAAGCACCAAATGATGATCAATTAGCAAATGCGTTGGAGCAAAATCTGGAAACTCTTGGTGATTATTAAAAAATAGTTATTGATCAAATAAACATACCTATCGTTCTCGATAGGTTTTTTTATTCTATTATATTTTAAGTTTTTATTTAGAGTTCAATTTAAGTAAAAAACTATCTTTACGAATGTAGTTTAAACTTTATGTAATGCGTATAGGAATTGTTTGTTATCCAACCTTCGGTGGGAGTGGTGTTCTAGCCACAGAGCTAGGAATGGCGCTTGCAGATAAAGGCCATGAGGTTCATTTTGTAACCTACAATCAACCTGTTCGTCTCGATTTTATTTCACATGATTTACATTTTCATGAAGTATTAATTGAAGAATATCCACTTTTTCAATATCAACCCTACGAATTAGCATTATCTACAAAATTAGTGGAGGTTGTATCTAAACATAATTTAGAAATTCTTCATGTTCATTATGCAATTCCTCATGCATATGCTGCATACATGGCAAAAATGATGCTTAAAGAAAAGGGTATAGACATCAAAGTAGTTACCACGCTACACGGAACAGACATTACTTTAGTAGGAAGTCACCCAACATATAAAACAGCTGTAGAATTCAGTATTAATAATTCTGATGTTGTAACCTCAGTTTCTGAAAGTTTAAGGCAAGACACCTTAAGACTTTTTAAAATTACTAATGAAATTAAAGTAGTTCATAACTTTATTGATACTGACAAATATGATCGTGAATCCCTTAATGAATGTCAAAGAATTGCAGTGGCAAAGCCAGATGAACGTATTTTGACTCATATTTCAAATTTTAGACCTGTAAAAAGAATAGAAGATGTTATAAAAATATTCCATACCGTTAGAAAAGACATAGCATCAAAACTTTTAATGGTGGGTGAGGGGCCTGAAAAAAGAAAAGCAGAATTGTTGGTAAAAAACCTGGGCATCTCCGATCATGTGATTTTCTTAGGAAATAGCAATGAAATAGCAAAGATATTATGTTACACAGATGTCTTTTTATTACCTTCAGAAAATGAAAGTTTTGGTTTATCTGCTCTAGAAGCTATGGCTGCTAAAACAGCTATTATATCTACCAATACTGGTGGGCTTCCGGAGGTTAATGTTGATGGTGTAACTGGATATTTGAGTAACTTAGGAGATGTTGAAGATATGGCAAGAAATGCTCTGAGTATTTTAAAAGATGAATCAACTTTGTCACGTTTTAAAGCAAATGCTAAAGAACACACAAAACAATTTTCATTAGAAAATATTTTACCTGTTTACGAAAATATCTATAGTTCTGTTTTAGAAAAAGTTCTCTAAGAATTATAATAATGAATACTTTCCTTAAGTAGTTCATTACTTATTTCACAATCGAGTTTAAAATCCTCAAAATCTTTCAACAGTACAAAATTTACACGACCATTGCTGTTTTTTTTATCGTGTTTTAAGAAGTTAAAAATACCAACAAAGTCCTCTTCTAGTATACATACTTTATCATATAGACTGTCTATTAAGGTTTTGACACTTTTTACTTTTTCATGTGATAGATTTAAAACTTTATGAGACAAGTAGGTTTCACAGACCATACCAATAGCTATGGCCTCTCCATGACTCAACCTTGTTTTATTTTCAGATTCTAAGAAGTAAGATTCAATTGCGTGTCCTAGAGTATGGCCAAAATTCAAAACTTTTCGTAATCCATTTTCTTTTGGATCCTTCAAAACTATTTCGTTTTTAATTGCTATAGATTTGTGAATGAGATAATCAATATTTGAATCCTCAATTTTTTTTATTGAATTTAGTAAATTAATGTCATATGTGAGACTGTATTTGATAATTTCAGCAATTCCAGAACGCATTTCTCTTTCCTCTAATGTAGTTAGATAGCTTTTGTCTATAATTACAATTTGAGGATTTACAAATAAACCTATTTGATTTTTTAAACTTCCTAAATCTACACCAGTTTTTCCACCTACTGATGCATCTACCATACTTAATAGGGTAGTAGGAATATTTACAAAATCGATACCTCTTTTGAAGGTAGAAGCAACAAAACCTCCTAAGTCAGTGATTACACCGCCACCCAAAGTTATCAATACACTATTTCTATCAGCATCTAGTTCAGTTAGAGCATTCCAAACTCCATCACAAGTGTCTAAATTTTTATGAATTTCACCAGATTCAATTTCAATAACTTCTATTCTTTTATTGGTCTCTAGTGTTTCAATAAATATAGGGTAACAATGTTCTAAAGTATTCTCATCAACTAAAATAAAAATTGAAGAATAATCTTTATTTAGGATTAGAGTGTTCAATTCCTCATATCCTTTATTCTTAAAATGAACATAGTAAGTTGCAGCTTTTATGGATTTCATACTCTTATAGATTTCAACTACAAATAAACTACAAAATATTGAATAATTTAAGTAAGCTGATTATCTTTGTTTACATATATTTTTAATTAATGAAACTCTTTAATAATACTAAAATTGCTTTTTCATTAAAGTCAGATTCAGAATTAGAAAGAGCCTTCTTTCTATTTAAATTAATAGAAAGTCAACCTATGGTTAAAATTGGTACAGCCGTTACTAATTTTGCATTAAAGGCCCATTTACCTGTTGAAGGACTTATTAGATCTACAGTTTTTGATCACTTTTGTGGTGGTGTAACAGAAGAGGATTGTATTTCTAATATTGAAAAAATGCATGCTAATGGTGTTTGTTCGGTTTTAGATTATTCTGTTGAGGGGAAAGCAACTGAAGAACAATTCGATATTGTTAAAGCCAAAACTTTAAAAAATATAGAATTTGCAAAGAAAAAAGATGCAATTCCATTTGTGGTTTTTAAACCAACAGGTGTTGGTCGCTTTTATTTGTATCAAAAAATAACAGAAAAAAAACCACTTTCCAATGAGGAAAAAAGTGAATGGCTTGCTGTTATGAATCGCTATTACGAAATATGTGATAAAGCAATTAAATATGATGTTCCTATATTAATTGATGCTGAAGAGAGTTGGATGCAAGATGCCGCAGACGAATTAGTTGAGGGTTTAATGGAAAAGTACAATGTAGATAAAGCTATTATTTTTAATACTTTACAGATGTATCGCCATGATAGGATGAAGTATTTGAAAGAATTACATCAAAAAGCTTTGAAGGGCAATTATCATGTAGGCTTAAAAATTGTTCGTGGAGCTTACATGGAAAAAGAAAGAGAAAGAGCCAAAGAAAAAAATTATCCTTCTCCAATATGTGTTGATAAAAATGCAACAGATGAAAATTTTAACGAAGCCATAAAATTTATGATGAAACATGATAAATTGGCACTTTTTGCTGGAACACACAATGAAGAAAGTTCTTATTTATTACTTAATTTGGCAAATAAGTATAAAATTAAACCCTCAGATAAACGATTATGGTTTGGTCAATTATATGGTATGAGTGATCATATCAGTTTTAATTTGGCTAGAGAAGGATATAATACTGCGAAATATGTTCCTTTTGGACCTGTCAGAGACGTAATGCCTTATTTAATTAGAAGAGCTGAAGAAAATACCTCAGTTGCAGGGCAGACAAATAGAGAATTGACTCTAATTAAGGAGGAAAGAGTAAGAAGAAAATTAGAATGAATAGTGTAGAAGAAATAAAAGAACTCCTTCAAAAAAATAAAAAACGCTTAGATACAGAACTTCAACAAAGCAAAGAAGCTGTAATTTTAATAAAAAAATCTATGCATACTACTTTGTCTGAAGCAGAAAAAGAGAAAGTTAAAATTCAGTTATTAGATATCTGTAAAGCCATACCTGCTTTTACAGTATTTATGTTGCCTGGTGGTGCCCTTCTATTACCTATGTTAATTAAATTAATTCCTGACATTCTACCAACAGCTTTTAGAGATGATGAAGAGTTAAAAAATTAATACTAATTTATCTAATCTCTTAAAAGTAAAACATTATTTTTGCAACTTCAAAAAAGTAAGCATGCAATCAATTAGGAATATTGCCATCATTGCACACGTAGATCATGGTAAGACTACATTAGTAGATAAAATTATAGATCAAGCAAAAATCTTGGACGATCGTAAAGAACGTAAAGATTTATTGTTAGATAACAATGACTTAGAAAGAGAACGTGGAATAACCATTCTATCAAAAAACGTATCCGTCAATTATAAAGGTGTTAAAATTAATGTAATTGATACTCCTGGTCACGCTGACTTTGGTGGTGAAGTTGAACGTGTATTAAAAATGGCTGATGGTGTTTTATTATTGGTTGACGCTTTCGAAGGACCGATGCCACAAACAAGATTTGTTCTAGGTAAGGCTTTAGAACTCGGTTTAACACCAATTGTAGTAGTAAACAAGGTAGATAAAGAAAATTGTACTCCAGACTTAGTTCATGAGAAAGTATTTGACTTGATGTTTGCACTAGAGGCTTCAGAGGAACAGTTAGATTTTACAACAATTTATGGCTCGGCAAAAAATGGTTGGATGAGTACTGATTGGCAAGATCCTAAAGACAATATATTGGATTTACTTGATGCTGTCATTGAATCGATTCCTGAGGCACCTTTCAGAGTTGGATCTCCTCAAATGCAGATAACATCATTGGATTTTTCATCATTTACCGGAAGAATAGCAATTGGTAGAGTTTTTAGAGGTGAATTGGAAGACAATAAAGATTATATGTTATGCAAGCGTGACGGTTCTACGAAAAAAGTTAGAATTAAAGAATTACACGTTTTTGAAGGTATGGGAAAAGCCAAAACTTCTAAAGTAAGAAGTGGTGATATATGTGCTATTACTGGAGTTGAAGGATTTGAAATCGGTGATACCATTGCAGACATTGATAACCCTGAAGCATTACCCAGAATTGAAGTAGATCAACCTACTATGAGTATGTTATTTACGATTAATAACTCTCCTTTTTTTGGTAAAGAAGGGAAATTTGTGACTTCTCGTCACTTACGTGATCGTTTGTTCAAAGAGATGGAAAAGAATTTGGCGCTTAGAGTAGATACAACAGATTCAGAAGATAAATTTAATGTCTTTGGTCGTGGTGTATTACATTTATCTGTTTTAATTGAAACCATGCGAAGAGAAGGGTATGAATTACAGGTTGGAAGACCTCAAGTAATAATTAAAGATATCGATGGAGTAAAATCAGAACCTTATGAAACGTTATCAATAGATGTACCAGAGGAGGTTGCCTCCAAAGCTATAAATTTAGTTTCGTTACGAAAAGGAGATCTTTTAGTTATGGAACCCAAAGGAGATTTACAACATTTAGAGTTTTCAATACCCTCCAGAGGGCTAATAGGACTTCGTAATAAGATATTAACTGCAACAGCAGGAACAGCAATCATAAATCATAGATTTTCTGAATATGGCCCTTTTAAAGGGGAGTTTTCAGAGGATATCAAAGGAGCTATTGTGTCTTCAGCTGCAGGAAAAGCTACCGCCTATGCAATAGATAGGCTTCAGGATAGAGGACGGTTTTTTATTGAACCAAATCAAGACATATATATTGGACAAGTAGTTGGTGAAAATAGTAAAGACACCGATATGGGTGTCAATCTTATTAAGGGTAAAAAATTAACTAATGTACGTTCATCTGGAAACGATGATAGTGTTAAGATTGCTCCAAAGATAGATTTTTCACTTGAAGAATGTATGGAATATATTAAAGTTGATGAATATCTTGAAGTTACGCCAGAAAGTTTAAGAATGAGAAAGATTTCATTCAGACCCTAAGTTAATTTATGCAAATAATTTTTTATTAAAACTCAAGTGACGCTTGAGTTTTTTTTGTGAGTATTATCTTAAATAGTTATTTGAAATAAGCTAACTGTTGCATTCTGGTAGTGTGAGGGTAAATTTGATGTTTCTTTTAACTTTGATAAGCCTAAAAAGTCAAATCCACATTTCTTGTAGTGAGATATAAGTCCAATATTCTCACCAACGGTATCCATTCTTATGAATTTTTTATTTCTCTTATGCGCGTATTTGATTGCCCATTTTACGATATTTTTCACCAAATTTCTTCCTCTAAAAATAGGATTGGTAGTGATTCTATGAATATAAATTGATGGATCTATATTCTTATCACCCCATATTTGAGGATCAGATTCTGTGGTTGCCCATATACAAGCAATCTGATCATCAATAATAAGTTTCCATTGTCTATTTTCACTAATCTCTTTCTCAATAAGCTTCCTTTCAAAATTTGGCCAAGGAACCATAGATTTTTCATTTTGAAAGTTAGTAGCTATTTTATAAAGTTCAAATATGGTACTGATATCTTGAACTTGACTATTACAAATCTTCATCTTGTAGTTTCGTATTAAAACAATTTGAAATTATTATTTTGTGGTATTATTATTCTTTTTTATTAGTTCTTTTAATGAACTAAAATTATCAATTATTAAATTAGCATGATCTAAATTTTGGTCAGCTGAAAAAGGGTTTCTATAGCCAACAGCAAATATTCCTGCATCATTGGCTGCTTTAATACCATTGTCTGAATCTTCAATTACAATGCAATATTCTTTTGACACCCCCCCAAGAATAGCTGCCTTTTCAAAAATTTCAGGATGAGGTTTTGACGCAATTAAATCAGCACCACTAATTTTAGCTGTAAAATATTGATTTAAATCAAATCTAGAAAAAACACGATTAATATTAACCATAGCAGATGATGAGGCCAAAACCAGCGTGATATCATTCTGATAAAGAAATTGAATGAATTCTTTTACTCCACTAACCAAAGATAATGTTGGGTCATTTTCAAAAAAATTGACATAACGTTTTCTTTTTTGGAGAACTAAAGCTTCAGGCAGTTCATCAAGATTAAAATGATATACCAATTTTTCAAATGCATTCATAGTAGACGAACCCGTTAGCGTCTTGTAGAGTTTTTCAGAAACATTAACATTTATACTTTCAAAAGTCTCATAATACGCTTTTTTGTGAATTTCCTCAGAATCTATAATTACACCATCCATATCAAAAATAACACATTGTATTTTTTTTGGAAACTTCATTTAATGTAAAAATTTAGAGTTTAATTTTTTAGTTGGAATCATACATTGTTCTTTTCTACCAAACCATCGATACCTATTTCTAGCAATAAAATCATAAAAAAAGTCATTAAAGAAATGTGGAAAAACTTTGAATATTTGAAAGAGTTTCCAAAAACCCTGAAATTCTTTAGCAATATTTAAAGCTGCTTCAGACTTAATAAAATAACTTTCTCCAGGGATATATAATATGATTGAATCAATTTTAGAGCTATCGATGCCTAATTCATTAATGATATTCTTACCAATATTTGACTGAAGCGCAGTAAATAAAAAAATATCTTTTTTATCATGCTTTATTATTTTTAAAACAGCATTATTACACAGGTTACAAACCCCATCAAATAAAATTAGCTTTTTATTTTTAGGAATGGTATCTAAAGTTTCAAACATATTCAGCAAAAATAATGCTTAATAATTTAAAATTAAGTGTAACATATTTATTTTAGAAACGTCTTATGTGAGTATTAATATTTACAAGTAAATAAGAATTTGTTTTAACATAAAATTAGTAGCTGTAATAATGCCTATTAGCTACTTTTATCAAATAAATAACAACCTAAATGATTCGTATTAAGAACCTCCATAAGTCATATCCAATAGGTAAAGATTCTCTTCATGTATTGAAAGGAATTGACCTTCACATCAAAGAAGGTGAGTTTGTTTCAATAATGGGTTCATCAGGTTCTGGTAAATCAACCTTATTAAATATTGTTGGTTTATTAGATGAACACGATGAGGGAGAATATTTTTTAAATGGTCAGGAAATTAAAAACTTAAATGAAAAAAAAGGAGCTGTTCTTAGAAATAAATTTTTAGGATTTGTTTTTCAATCCTTTAATCTAATCTCTTACAAGACTGCTTTAGAAAATGTATCACTACCATTGTATTATAAAGGAGTTTCAAGAAAAGAACGTCAAAAAATAGCGCTAGATTATTTAGACAAAGTTGGTCTTAAAGATTGGGCGTCTCATTTACCAAATGAATTGTCTGGTGGTCAAAAACAGCGTGTAGCTATCGCAAGGGCGCTAGTAACTCAACCCAAGGTTGTATTAGCAGATGAGCCTACAGGTGCATTAGATTCTACAACAACTGATTCTGTCATGGATTTATTGAAAGATATTAATAATGAAGGGATGACAGTTTTTGTGATTACTCATGAGGAGGAGGTAGCAAATCAAACTAAAAGAATTGTTCGTTTAAAAGACGGTGTGATTATTAGTGATAAAAATAACGTACAAAGAAAACCAGTTAAAACTATTTAACCATGTTCGATTTAGATCGTTGGAGAGAAATCTTTCAAAGTATAAATAAAAACAAGTTACGTTCTGTGATGTCTGGTTTCACAGTTGCTTTTGCGATTTTATTGTTTACGCTATTATTTGGTGTAGTTAGTGGTCTAAAAAATACATTTGAAGACGCATTTGTTGACGATGCGGTAAATTCGATGATTGTCCGTGTATGGAAAACTACAAAACCTTATAAAGGTCTACAATCGGGTAGAAGAATTCAATTGAAAAACCCTGATTACAACTATTTAGCTGATAAATATGATTCAAAAATAGATTTAATGACTGCCAGAATTTTCAAAAATTTTAGCATTTCATATGATGATAAACAGGATAATTACAGTGTCACAGCAGTGCATCCTGATCATCAATTCTTAGAAAAAACTATAATTGATGAAGGGCGTTATATAAATCAATTAGACATCAATGAGTCTTCTAAAGTCATTGTAATTGGTAGATTAGTTAAAGCTGACTTATTTGGAGAAAAACCGGCATTAGGTAAGCGTTTAAATGTTGGTGGTATATCCTATAAAGTCATTGGAATATTTTCTGATGATGGTGGAGATAATGAAGAAAGAATAGCTTACATACCAGTTACTACAGCCCAAAAACTTTATGGAAACAATGATTATCTAAATCAAATTAGAATAGGATATAATCAAGATTTAAATTTGGATGAAGCTATATCTTTTGGAAATCTTATAGAAAGAGACATGAGAAGTAAACTGGATATTCACCCAGATGATCAAAGCGCCTTATCTGTGAGAAATATGGCTGAAGGTAGAAAAGGAGTGGATGACTTTATGATAGCACTATTTTTTATTGTATTCTTTGTAGGTTCAGGTACACTTATTGCTGGAATTATTGGTATCAGTAATATTATGATATTTGTAATTAAAGAAAGGACTAAAGAATTTGGTATTAGAAAAGCTTTAGGAGCGAAACCATCTTCTATTGTTGGTATGGTGGTCCAAGAATCTGTTCTAATTACTACTATAGCTGGGTATCTTGGTTTGACATTGGGTACTTATATTTTAAATCTGATCGGAAATAGTTTAGAAAAAGATTATTTTATTAAAGATCCAAGTGTGAGTCAAGGGTTGGTTATAGGTGCTACCTTTGTTTTAATCATTTCAGGATTGATAGCTGCTTTAGTTCCAGCTAAAAAAGCATCAAAAATTAAACCCGTAATAGCTTTAAGAGCAGATTAATATGAAATTTATATTTGATTCAGATACTTGGCAGGAAATTTACGGTGGAATTCGTAAAAATAAAACGAGAACAGTGATTACTATAATTGGTGTTTTATGGGGTATTTTCCTTCTAGTAACCTTACTTGGAGCCTCAAGAGGTTTAGAAAATAATTTTAAGAATATTTTTGGGGATTTTGCTACTAATAGTGTATTTGTCTGGTCTCAACGAACAGAACTTCCTTTTAAAGGATTTCAAAAAGGAAGAAGAGTTCGTTTAACAACAAATGATGTAGAGATTTTAAAAAGAGAGTATAAAGAAATTAAATTCATTGCACCAAGAAGTCAATCAAATAGCGCCATTACCCGAGGTTTTAAAACCGGAAATTTTAATATTTCAGGAGATTTTCCTGTATTGGACAAAGTTCAAAAAAAGGATTTAGTATACGGACGTTTTTTAAATGAAAATGATATTAAGTTAAAAGCTAAAGTTTGTGTCATAGAACTAGAGATATACGAACAATTATTTGATAAAAATGAAGATCCAGTAGGTGAAATGGTAACTATTGGAAATATTTCTTACAAGGTTGTTGGAGTTTATAAAAATGGTAATATTTCTTTTGATGGTTCAGCTGCTTATATTCCTTTTACAACCTTTCAACAGGTATTCAATAGAGCCAATAGAATCAGTTGGATGATGATTACAGCAAATGAAGGTGTTGATATTTTGCAAATGGAACAAGATGTATTGTTAACCCTAAAAAATATTCATCGAGTAGATCCAGAGGATAAAAAAGCTTTTGGTAGTGCTAATTTAGCTGTAGAAATTGGAAAAGTTACAGGATTTTTAACAGGTATGCAGTTCCTGACTTGGTTTGTTGGTATCGCCACTCTTATTGCTGGAGTCTTTGCAATTGGAAATATTCTGTTAATTACTGTAAAAGAGCGTACTAAAGAAATTGGAATTAGGCGTGCTATTGGTGCTACACCCATAGAAGTAAGAAGACAAGTAGTTTTAGAATCAATTTTTTTAACTACTGTTGCTGGAATGTTAGGAATAATTTTTGGAGGTTTTGTCTTATTCTTACTAGATACAACTTTGGGAACAGGTCCAGACCCAACATTAATAAATCCTACAGTTAATATTCCAATCATCCTATTTGCATTTTTAATTCTTATAGTGCTTGGAACTTTAATAGGCTTAATTCCTGCCTACATGGCTACATTGGTTAAACCCATAGATGCCTTAAGAGATGAATAATAAAAAAATATATTAATTAGAGTTTATACATAAATAAAAATGAGTAAAAGAGCAAAAATTATATTGGTAATAGTTTTCATAACATTTGCAGGAGTTCTTGTATGGTTAGGAGCAAAAAATAAAAAAAATATAAAAACTTTTGATACTGAAAAAGCGTTCAAAGCTACCATAGTAAAAAAGACAGTTGCAACTGGAAAAGTTATTCCTCTCGAAGAAATTGAGATAAAGCCTCAAATTACAGGGATTATAGATAAAATTACCTTGCTTGAGGGAGCTAAAGTAAAAAAAGGAGACTTAATTGCTACGGTAAGGGTTGTGCCAAACGAACAATCATTAATAAGCGCAAAAGGAAGAGTTGATAATATTAAATTAAGAGTTAAAAATTTAAAAATCTCTTTTGATCGAAATAAAAAACTTTATGATAAAGGAGTATTATCAGCATCAGCATTTGAACAAATCGAATTGTCTTTTGAACAAGCAAAACAAGATTTAGTGAATGCACAAAATGATTACAAAATTATTAAAAGTGGCTCATCAGGTGTTGGTTTAGCCAATACTGACATTAGAGCTCAAATTTCAGGTACCATACTAGAAATCCCAGTCAAAGAAGGAGATCAAGTTATTCAAAGTAATAACTTCAATGCCGGTACTACTATAGCTTCAATAGCTGATATGAGTAAAATGATTTTTGAAGGAAAGGTTGATGAATCTGAAGTTAGTAGGTTAGTTAAAGGTACTGAAATCGAAATTTCATTAGGAGCCATAGAAGAAAAAAAGTTTCCAGCTAAATTAAATTTTATCGCTCCAAAAGGTACCGAAGAGGGTGGGGCAGTACAATTCAAAATTAAAGCTAACATAACCTTAGATGATAATTATTTTGTTAGAGCTAACTACAGTGCAAATGCTGATATAATTTTAGAACAACAAGATAGTGTATTAGCTATAAAAGAGGCTTTACTTCGATTTGATAAAAAAACTGAAAAACCATACGTAGAGGTTAAAGTTGGAGATAATGAGTTTGAAAAAAGAGAGCTAGAACTAGGGATCTCTGATGGAGTTAATATTATGGTTAAGTCAGGAATTTCATTTACAGATGAGCTAAAGATATGGAATAAAGCCAACAAAGAATATGAGGCTGACGATGATCCCAGAAGAAAATAATTAATACAATAAATGATACAAAAAAGGGATTTATGATTAAATCCCTTTTTTATTTAATAAAAAACCTATAGCCCAATTCAAATCCAAATATATTATAGCCACTATTTGGTTTTTGTATATTGAAGTTAGAAACATGACCTACTGTTGTTCCAAGAAAAAATTCTGATTTACGAATCGAATGAACTATTCCTAATGATAGATTTTCAATAAATGTAAAACCTTTGGCCAATCTCTCAGATTCTAAGCTTATATATCCTGCCCCCAATCCTAAAGTGGCTTCAAAAAAAATGTTTTTTATGAGAGATTTTCTTAGTTGAAAACCCAATTCAAATGCAAAAAGTGATAGGTCTTTTTTTTGAGTAAATTTATAACGTAAATATTCAAAATTGTCTTCATCAGGTGTAATAAATTGTTCATTCAGCAATTGATGTTCTGCCTTTTGATATTGAGGTTGAATAATAAGATTTATATCCCAGTTTTCTCCTTTTCTCAATGCATAAAAAAACTGGAATTTATAGACATTGGTCTTATAGTCATAATCTCTATCAAAAAATAAAATATTATTTTGTTTGGCACTACTATAAACAAATCCAATTTTATTCAGTTTTGGATTTATTTTTTTTCCTTGGCTATAGACAAAAGAATAAGAAAATAGGAATAAAATAAAAATAAATTTATTCAAATTGTTTGGCAATTTTTTCAGCTTTTTTACTTTTAGAATAATCATAGAAGCCCTCACCAGATTTCACACCTAATTTACCAGCTCTAACCATATTAACAAGTAGAGGGCATGGTGCATATTTTGGATTTTTAAACCCATCATACATAACTTCCAATATAGATAAACAAACATCTAGACCTATAAAATCTGCCAACTGAAGAGGCCCCATTGGATGAGCCATACCTAATTTCATTACGGTATCAATTGCATTTACCCCAGCTACTCCATTGTAAAGAGTTTCGATAGCCTCATTAATCATAGGTAATAAGATTCTATTAGCTACAAATCCAGGATAATCATTCACCTCAACAGGAATCTTGTTTACTTTTTTTGATAAATCAACTATAAATTTTGTTACTTCATTAGAGGTATTATATCCTCTGATGATTTCAACTAATTTCATAATAGGTACTGGATTCATGAAATGCATTCCAATCACTTTGTCTGGTCTTGATGTTACAGCTGCAATTTGTGTAATCGATATCGATGAGGTGTTAGTGGCCAGAATGGTATCATCAGGGCAAACTTCATCTAATTCTTTGAAGATTTTTAATTTTAATTCTAAATTTTCAGTAGCTGCCTCTATTACTAAGCTTGCATATTGTGTTCCCTCTTTAATTGAAGTAAATGTGGTAATATTGGCCAATGTTCTATCTTTGTCAGTAGCGGTTATTTTATCCTTACTAACCAATCTATCTAAATTTTTAGATATTACTGTAATGCTTCTATCTAAAGATTTCTGGGAAATATCAATCAATTGTACATTAAAGTTATATTGAGCAAATGTATGAGCAATTCCATTACCCATAGTTCCTGCACCTATAACAGCTATATTTTTCATGTATTTAGAGTTTTTATGAATTTTTATTTATACTCGATTCTAAATTTAGTATGCTGTGAACTAAAAACAATCGATTATTCTTTGTGCTAATCTTAGAGCATTTGTTCCTTGTCTCAAGGAAACTATGGGCTTTGTATTATTTTCGATGGCTGAAGCAAATGACTCTAATTCATCTAAAATAGCATTATTTGGTGTTACCTCAGGATTATCAAAATATATTTGTTTTTTCACGCCTTCTGCATTCTGAAGAATCATTGCAAATTCGTCTGGATGTTCGGGTACATCTTTCATTCTCACAATCTCAGATTTTTTTTCTAGAAAGTCTATGGATATGTAGGCATCTTTTTGAAAGAATCTAGACTTCCTCATATTTTTCATAGATATTCTACTGGCAGTCAAATTTGCTACACAACCATTTTCAAATTCTATCCTGGCATTAGCAATGTCTGGAGTTTCAGAAATAACAGTTACACCACTAGCATGAACATTTTTCACAGGAGAATCTATTGTGCTTAAGATGATATCAATATCATGAATCATTAGGTCCAATACAACTGGAACATCAGTTCCTCTTGGGTTAAATTCTGCCAAGCGATGACATTCTATAAACATTGGATCAACAATCATATCTTTAACAGCAGTAAAGGCTGGATTAAAACGTTCTACATGTCCAACCTGACCCATTACATGTTTCTGACTAGCTAAAGTTCTTATGGCCTCTGCTTCAATAACTGTTTTTGTAATAGGTTTTTCTATGAATATATGACATCCATTTTCAATAGCTTGTTTAGCACACTCAAAATGTGAAAGGGTAGGAGTTACTATATCTACAACATCAACTTCTTTAATTAAATCTTCAATACTATCAAATGATCGGTAACCAAATTCTTTAGCTACTTTTTGAGAATTTTCTTCTGACGGATCATAAAACCCTACTAAATCATACTTTTTAGATTGTTTTAGTAATTTCAGGTGAATCTTACCTAAATGACCTGCACCTAACACTCCTGCTTTTAACATAAAATACGATTTTTTTGATGTTTAATATAACCGTGAACAAAGATACAATTTTATAGGAATTTTAAATCAATTATTCTACTTTTAGACTTCTATATAAAGATGAAAATTGAAAGATACTTCTAAACATCAAGGGTTAAGAAATCAGCTGGCCAATACCTTAAAAAAGAAAGGAATAACAAATGAAAACGTATTGGCGGCCATAAAAAAAATTCCTAGACATTTATTTATAGACTCTTCTTTTGAAGATCATGCTTATCAGGATAAAGCTTTTCCTATAGCTGCAGAACAAACAATTTCTCAACCTTACACTGTTGCTTTTCAATCTCAAACTTTAACCATTTGTCCTGGAGATAATGTTTTAGAAATAGGAACAGGTTCTGGATATCAGACTGCGGTTTTGATAGAACTAGGAGCTATAGTTTATACTATAGAAAGGCAACATGAGTTATTTAAAAAAACTTCTCTGTTCTTACCTAAGTTGGGCTATAAGCCTAAGAAATTTATTTTTGGTGATGGCTATAAGGGGTTGAAAGATAAAGCTCCTTTCGATAAAATAATTGTAACAGCTGGCGCACCTTTTGTTCCAAAAGCATTATTAGCTCAATTAAAAGTGGGAGGAATATTATTGATTCCTGTAGGTGATAAAAAACAAACAATGACTATGTTTTACAGAAAAACTCTAAAAGAATTTGAAAAAAATGAGCTAGGAGATTTTGCTTTTGTTCCAATGCTTCAAAAGAAAGTGTAAATCAAATGAATTATTAAAAATAATCGTTTAGATTATAAAATGTAACACAATACTTTTTGAGATTAATTCTCTGAAGCCCTTTTCCAAATAGCAGTTCTTCCAAATACAGAAAACCCAATGTAACCTCTAAGTTTTAGTGTATTTTTATCTAATAATTGTATGTAGCATTTATACTCCTTTCCATTTTTTGGATCCAGAATTTTTCCACCAGACCACTCGTTGCCGTCTTTGTTTAAACCCGTTAAGATATTCATACCCAAGATAGGTGCATTTTTTCTTTTACCACTACACTCTACACATTTTGCTGAACTTCTCGAGGGATCCTTTATTGATATAATTTTAGCAAAAGCTTTCGAATCTTTTTCATAAACTTCTATAACAGATTCAACTTTATTTGTTTCTTCATTAAAAGAATTCCATTTACCAAAAATGGTTTGAGAAAAACTGGGAATTGTAATACATAAAATGAAAATAAGTAAATAGTATTTTTTCATGATTTTAAGTGATTGTGTTGTTAAAAATTATGAATTGTTTTAATCAAAGGTTGCATCAAAATTTACATCCCATTTTTCTTGAACACGTAAAACCTGCTCAATAATATCTCTTACACAACCTTCACCACCTTTTTTATCAGATATATACTTTGATATGTTTTGAATCTCTGCCACAGCATCATTTGGGCAACAGGACAGTCCAACAATTTTCATTATTGGATAATCAGGTAAATCATCACCCATATAAAGAATATTCTCTGATTTTAAATTATATTTATTAGTGAACTCATTGTATTGTTCAATTTTATTATGCGCACCCATATACACATCCTCAATTCCTAAATTCTTTAGTCTAATTTTTACTCCCTCATTTTTTCCTCCTGTAATAATACAAATTCTTAGTCCAGCCTTAAGGGCAGCGCGAAGTGCATATCCATCTTTAATATTCATATGACGAATTAATTCACCATTAGAAAGAATAGTGACAATTCCATTAGTTAAAACACCATCAACATCAAATATTAATGTATTAATTTGGGACAAGTATTGTTTATAGCTCTTTTCCATGATTTTGAATAGATTGTGTAATTTTTAAATAAAGTTCTTGTTGAGTTTCAGATAACAAATTTAGATGATTTTTTATTGTTTCTTCATCACTTCTTTTTGCTGGTCCTGTTTGTGCATCTTTTGGAGTTAATTTTTTTATTTTATCAGATGTTTCGAGAATTAATGGTTTTAATATATCGAATGGTACGTTATGTTCTTCACATATATCATAGGCAATTGTATACATATGATTTGTAAAATTATTCACAAAAACAGCTGCAACATGAATTTTTTTTCTTTGTAATGAAGAAAGATAATAAACGTCACCTTGTAATAATGATGCTAATTTTTCTAACTTAATAAGATCATGTTTATGCTCAGCCTCCAAGCAAATAGGCATGTTCTTGAAATTTATTTCTTTTTGTTTTGAAAAAGATTGTAGTGGATAAAAAACCCCTTTATTTGAGGCGTTTTTTAGGGCTTTCATTTCTACACTACCTGAGGTATGAACAACAAGTGGATTTTTAATTTGAGATGAAATATTAGCTATAGCATCATCTCTAACAGCTATAATAGTTATGTCTGCTTCTTTTATTAATGATAAATCATTTGTAGTTGTAACAGTGTTATTCAAGAGTGCTTCATCTTTTGAATTTCTGGTATAAACTTGTTTTAGATTGATGTTGTCAATCCTTATAAAAGATTTTATTAAATGTTTAGCAACATTACCACTACCTACAATAACTACTGAAATCATGTTGCGAAGATATTGAAATTATTAATTGTTACGATTGAATTAGCAGGTTAAGAAAGCGATTTATAATTATGTTTATTTTTAGTGGTTTCTTTTGTAAATTCGTTTTTCATAACAAAACAAAAATGATTAACTCAAAAAAATTAGGTATTAACTCTACATGTGTTCATGTTGGTGAGGTTAAGGATGAACAATTTAAGGGAGCTATTTCGCCTTTGTATATGTCAACCTCGTATGCTTTCGATCAAGTGGATGTAAAAAGATACCCTCGTTATTTTAATACACCCAATCAAGAAGCTTTATGTAGAAAAATTGCAGCTTTAGAACATACTGAGAATGCCCTTATTTTTACTTCGGGAATGGCTGCTATTAGTACAGCACTATTAACTTTTTTGAAAAAGGGGGATCATGTTTTAATTCAACAAGTTATATATGGCGGTACCTATAATTTAATAGCTAAAGAATTTGAAAAATATGGTATAGAATATACATACACAGATTCTGATAAGTTTGAAGATTTCGAACCTTTACTTAGAACTAATACCAAAATTCTCTATATAGAAACTCCTTCCAATCCTTTGTTGACTATTACTGATATGAAAGCGATATCAGGTTTGGCTAAAAAGAGAGGAATTATTACCATGATTGACAACACATTTGCATCACCAATTAACCAAACTCCTGCAGATTTTGGAATAGATATTGTGATACACTCTGCAACAAAATATATGGGAGGCCATTCAGACATCTCTGCAGGTGTAGTAGCAGCTTCTAAAGAACATATAGAATTAATTTGGGAAACTGGAATAAATCTTGGTGGTAATTTAAGTGATTTTACCGTTTGGATGTTGGAACGAAGTTTGAAAACATTGAACCTGAGGGTAAGAGAGCAGACTAAAAATGCACAAGTTCTTGCAGAATACCTTGAGGCTAATTCATCAATTAAGAAAGTTCATTATCCAGGATTAAAAAGTCATCCAAAACATGAAATAGCAGCTTCTCAAATGCACGGTTTTGGAGCAATGATGTCTTTTGAGTTGAAGGAGGGTATCGATGCCATGGATTTCCAGAATTCACTGCAATTTATTAAACCATCATTAAGTTTAGCTGGTGTAGAAAGTACAATATTGAGTCCTGCCCAAACTACTCATGCTTTATTAAGTGAGGAAGAAAGACAAAGTCGAGGAATATCTGACAGATTGATTCGTTTTTCAGTAGGTATAGAGGAGCCTGTTGATTTAATTGCAGATATTGAACAAGCTCTTCTTAATACAAATAAAGTAGATTTATGAAATTAGATATATTGGCTTTTGGGGCACATCCAGATGATGTTGAATTGGGAGCAGCGGCTACCATTGCAAAAGAGGTTTCTTTGGGAAAAAAAGTAGGCATAATAGATTTGACCCAAGGCGAATTAGGAACCCGAGGGTCTAAAGAGTTGAGAAAAACTGAAGCTATAAGAGCTGCTAAAATCTTAGGAGTAACCTTAAGAGAAAATTTAAAATTTGCTGATGGTTTTTTTGTAAATGATAAACGTCATCAACTAGAGGTTATTAAATTGATACGAAAGTACAAACCAGAAATTGTATTATGCAATGCAATTGAAGACAGGCATATTGATCATGGAAAAGGAAGTAAACTAGTTTCTGACGCCTGTTTTTTGAGTGGTCTAGAAAAAATTGAAACAGAATTTGAGGGAGAGATTCAAAAAAAATGGAGGCCAAAATTGATATATCATTATTTGCAGTGGAATAATTCTAAACCAGATTTTGTTGTAGACATAAGCAACTTTATGGATATAAAAATGGAGGCTGTCTTAGCCTACACTTCTCAATTTTATGACTCCAACAGTAAAGAGTCTGAAACTCCTATAAGTTCAAAAAATTTTACTGATAGTGTAAATTATAGGGCAAAAGATTTAGGAAGATTAATTGGTGTAGAATACGCAGAGGGATTCACAGTAGAACGCCTTATAGCAATTGCATCTTTAGATAAATTAATATAATTTTTCTTTCGATAGATTTAAAAAAAAATTATATTTGCACCCGCTTGTTTAATGATAAATATCTTATTGTTCATTAAAAAGTTAAATGGTAGTTGTAGCTCAGTTGGTTAGAGCATCGGTTTGTGGTACCGAGGGTCGTGGGTTCGA
>JAYOAM010000006.1:0-162931 GCA_038104255.1 Flavobacterium sp.
CTGCGACCTCCTCGTCCCAAACGAGGCGCGATGACCGGGCTACGCTACACCCCGATTTAATTTCAGGGCAAACTTAGTGTATTATTTTTATTCCCTAAAATTATTCCCTCATTTCTATGTTCATTTAGTTTAAATACTTATCAATAATTGAATGAATTTGGTTAATAATTATTTAAAAAATTTAAAAATAATCTATCATTTGAAAATCAAAAAAAATTACATTTGTAAAGTAAAAAAATTTATAATGACTGATAATATCGAAAAAATTAAATGTCTAATTATTGGTTCTGGACCAGCTGGTTACACTGCCGCTATCTATGCAGCAAGAGCAGATATGAAACCTGTGATGTACACAGGACTTCAAATGGGTGGTCAACTAACCACAACTACAGAAGTTGATAATTTTCCGGGATATGCAAATGGTACAGACGGAACAGCAATGATGGAGGATTTAAAAAACCAAGCAGAGCGTTTTGGAACAGAAGTGCGTTTCGGTATGGTTACTGAAGTTGTTTTTAGTGAAGAAGTAGGTGGTATTCATAGAGTAGTTGTGGATGGAGCTAAGTCAATTGAGGCAAATACTGTTATTATTTCTACTGGAGCAACAGCTAAATATTTAGGATTAGAAAGTGAGCAACGATTGATTGGAGGTGGTGTATCTGCGTGTGCAACCTGTGACGGGTTTTTCTATAAAGGACAGGATGTTGTTGTTGTTGGAGCTGGAGACACTGCGGCAGAGGAAGCAACTTATTTAGCTAACATTTGTAATAAAGTGACCATGTTAGTTCGAAAAGATTATATGAGAGCATCCAAAGCGATGCAACACAGGGTAAACAAGACGAAAAATATAGAGGTATTATACAATACTGAATTGGATGAAGTACTAGGAGACAGCGTTGTGGAGGGAGTTAGAGTAGTCCATAACATCTCAGGTGATAAGAAAGAAATTCCTGTAATGGGCATATTTATTGCTATTGGTCATAAGCCAAATACAGATTTGTTTAAAGGAATATTGGATATGGATGAAACAGGTTATTTAATAACTGAAGGTAAAACTACCAAAACAAATATACCAGGAGTTTTTGCTGCAGGAGATGTTCAAGACAAGGAGTACAGACAAGCTGTAACAGCCGCTGGTACAGGTTGTATGGCAGCATTAGACGCTGAGCGGTATTTAGGAGCACTGGCTTAACATTTCATTGTATACAGTTTAACCCTTTTGTATCAATAATTGTATTTTAATTTTTTTTAGGTGTATATTGTTGTCAAAATAAATTAACAAATAATTTTAATTATGTTGACTAAAATATCATCATTGAACAATACAATTTTCACTTTTATTTTAATTTCGTTATTTCTCATTGGTTGTAACAGTTCTGATTTAGAGTATAGTGTTAAGACCACCCTAAATCCAAATAAAATATCTCCTTTAACTGCTACTTTAGAGATTAATACAGATGTACCTTGTAGTATTCGTGTTAAAGTTCTTGGAGATATTCCAGTAGAGCAATCAATACAAGGTTTAAAAACTGAGGCCAAAGTTTCTGTTTTAGGTCTTTACCCAAATACACTTAATAAAGTTGAAGTTACTCTAGATTATGAAGGGGGTCAAGAAGTAGATATTATTGAAATTCAAACAGCAGAAATTCCAGACTTTTTCCCATCAATTAGAGTGAATAAATTAGAGAAAGATAAAATGGAACCGGGTATGCATGCTATGGATATTCATTTCGCAAATTTTGGAAAATTTAGATCTGCTCCAATAATTTTTGATGATTTTGGCAACATCAGATGGTATTTAGATCTTAGTTTTCATGGAGCTATGGTTGGGCCATTTCAAAAAATTAAAAATGGTAATATTTTGGTTGCAGGAAGAAGAACTATCTATGAATTTGATATGATGGGGAAGCAATTAGACAAAACATTAATTGACAACAATTATGGTATACATCATGATGTTTTAGAGTTGCCAAATGGAGATTTATTGCTTTGTGTTGGAACCAGAGATGCCTACATTGAGATTGATGGTGAAACTATTTTATCAGATAGTGATTTTATGATTCATTATGATAGGAAACAGTCTAAAATTGTAAAAAAATGGGATTTAGCCAAACACTTGGATGTCAGTAGAGATGATTTAAACTTCTTTCGAGGAGGTGATTGGTTACACATGAATGCATTAGAGTTTGATCCTAGAGATAGTACTATAATAGTTTCAGGAAGAAATCAAGGGTTAATTAAAGTAACCTGGGATGATAAATTAAAATGGATTATGTCTCCAAAACAACATTGGGGAAAATCTGGAAGAAAAGGGAAGGGTTATGAAACTAAACCCTATTTATTGACTGCCGTTAATGCTAATGACGTCCCTTTTGCAAAGGACATTCAAACCGGACACAAAAGTGCAAAAGATTTCGATTTTCCCTGGGGTCCTCACGCTCCATACTTGTTACCCAATGGAAATATCGTAGTATTTGATAATGGTCCTTTTAGGAATTATAATAATGAAAATAATTATTCTAGGGCTGTAGAGTATAAGATTGATGAAAAGAAAAAAACTTTTAAACAGGTTTGGCAATATGGAAAGGAGAGGGGGATAGAACTCTTCTCTAGTATTGTTAGTGATGTAGACTACTTACCCAAAACAAAAAATATATTAATGACTTCTGGTTTTGTGAGTCCTAATAATGTTCACAGAGCAAAAATTGTTGAGGTTTCTCCTGAAGATAATTCAGAAGTTTTTGAGGCTACTCTATTCTTCAAAAGTACTAACAAAGGGAAGAAACGGGGATGGGGTCAAACAGATATTCTGTATAGATCTGAAAGAATGCATCTGCAACACTAAACACTTTATATAAGTTATATTTATACTAAGGAGGTTGTTGTTCAACCTCCTTTTTATGTTAAGTTATGATGTAAAAAAAACCGCCATAATATGACGGTTTTCTTAAACAAAAAACTAAATACTTAAATTTATTAATAAAAGAATAGTTATTAAAAGCAGTATTTATTTTCAGAACTAAGTTTCTCTGCTATTTTATTTCTCAGAGCTACTATATTTGGATAATTAGTATACTTAGTGAAGCGCTTTAAGCCCATCAACATCATGCGTTGTTCATCACCTTCAGCAAAGGAGATAATTCCTTCTTTACCATTTTTTATGACAATTTCAACGGCATTATACAAGTATAGTTTAGCCATCGCTATTTGAACATCTTGAGCATCTTCTCCAAATCTTTTCGCATTTTTTTCAGCTCTCAATAGAGTAGATTCAGCCATATAAATCTCGTTAAGAATATTTGCTGCTGCCATGAGTAATTGTTGATGTTCTTCTAAATCAGGTCCAAATTTTTGAATCGCAGATCCTGCCACCATTAAAAATACTTTTTTCAAATTCGCAATCATCACTTTCTCTTCAGTAAATAAAACCGAATAATCTGGTAAATCAAAGGAGGGTATACCCATTAGTTCTTCACCAACAGCAGTGGCTGGTCCTAATAAATCTACATGACCTTTCATTGCTTTTTTAATAAGCATTCCTACTGAGAGCATTCTATTAATTTCGTTAGTTCCTTCATAGATTCTGGAGATTCTTGCATCTCTCCAGGCAGCTTCCATTGGGGTTTCCTCTGAAAATCCCATTCCACCAAAAATTTGAATTCCTTCATCAGCACAGGCTTGCACGTCTTCAGATACGGTTACTTTTAAAATAGAACATTCTATAGCATATTCTTCTACACCTTTTAATTCTGCTTCACTATGAGAATTTCCATTTGCCAATCGAGTATTAATTCTGTCTTCTATGTCTTTTGAAGCTCTATAACTTGCAGCTTCACCAGCATAAGTATTGGTAGCCATTTCTGCTAACTTGGCTTTAATGGCTCCAAAATTTGATATTGAAGTTTTAAATTGTTTTCTCTCGGTGGCATATTTAAGAGCAGTTTCTGTAATTCTTCTTTGAGAATCTATACAAGCAGCTGCTAATTTAATTCTACCTACATTTAAAGCATTTACAGCTATTTTAAAACCTCCGCCTCTTACAGATAGCATATTTTCAACAGGAACTAGTGTGTCGTTGAAAAATACTTGACGTGTAGAGCTAGCTCTGATCCCTAGTTTGTGTTCTTCTTCACCAAGTACAATTCCATTCGATTCTGTTGAGTCATATTCAACAATAAATCCAGTGATGTTTTTATCATCTTCAATTCTTGCAAAAACAATCATCAAATTACAAAATCCAGCATTTGAGATCCACATTTTTTGACCATTAATTTTGTAAAATTTACCGTCTTCTGTTAGAGTAGCAGTTGTTTTACCAGAGTTGGCATCTGAACCTGCTCCTGGTTCTGTTAAACAATAAGAACCCATCCATTCACCACTGGCAAGTTTGGGTACATATTTTTGTTTTTGTTCTTCGGTACCATAAAGTGTAATTGGCATAGTTCCAATACCGGTATGAGCTCCAAAAGCAGTACTTAGAGAACCATTTCCGCTAGAGATGTACTCACAAGTAATCATTGTAGATACAAACCCCATTCCTAAGCCTCCGTATTCTTCAGGAACAGCTACACCTAAAAAACCAAGTTCTCCAGCTTTTTTCATTACCTCTTCAGTTAGCTTATAATCTTTGGCTTCAAAACGTTCTCTGTGAGCAACAATTTCTCGATCATTAAATTCTCTAACAGCATCTCTCATCATTATTTGTTCCTCAGTAAAATCTTCAGGAGTAAATACATCCTCACATTTAGATTCTTTCACCAAAAATTGTCCTCCTCTTAAAATTTCTTTTTCTAATGTTTCCATATTATATTTTTACTTTGTTTTCTAATTTAAAAATTCAAAAATTCCTGCAGCACCTTGCCCTGTTCCAACACACATGGTTACCATTCCGTATTTATTTTTCATACTTCTTTTTCTCATCTCATCAAACAGTTGAACAGATAGTTTGGCACCGGTACAACCTAAGGGGTGTCCAAGTGCTATAGCACCACCATTTACATTAATAATTTCTTTATTTAAATCTAATTCTCTAATCACAGCTAATGATTGAGAGGCAAATGCTTCATTCAATTCTATGAGATCAATATCATTTTGTTTTAAACCTGATTGTTTAAGTGCTTTTGGTATTGCAGCTACTGGACCAATTCCCATTATTCTTGGCTCTACACCAGCTGCAGCATAATTTACCATTCTGGCAATAGGTTCTATATTTAACTCTTTTACCATGTCTTCACTCATTACCATAACAAAAGCTGCACCATCACTCATTTGAGATGAATTTCCAGCAGTGACACTACCTCCAGCAGCAAATACTGCACGTAATTTAGCTAGGGCTTCTTTATTAGTTCCAGCTCTAGGTCCTTCATCCTTTGTTACTGTATAGCTTTTAGTAGCTTTTTTTCCATTTGCATCTAAGTAAATTTGATCTACAGTAATTGGAGCAATTTGTTCTTGAAATTTATTTTCTGCTTGAGCTTTTAGAGCTTTCATGTGAGAATGATATGCAAATTCATCTTGATCTTCTCTAGATACTTTAAATTGGTTTGCAACCGCCTCGGCAGTATTTCCCATACCCCAGTAATAATCTTCGTGACCATCTTTAACTGTATTGTAGTTTAATTCAGGTTTATAACCAGTCATAGGAACTGCACTCATACTCTCAGCACCTCCAGCTATAATACAATCTGCCATTCCAGCTTGAATTTTAGCTGTAGCCATTGCTATTGTTTCAAGACCAGATGAGCAAAATCTATTAACGGTTACTCCTGGAACATCAACACTGTTTAACCCCATAAGTGAAATTAATCGAGCCATATTGAGTCCTTGAGAACCCTCAGGCATTGCATTTCCTACAATAACATCGTCTATGCGTTTAACATCCAGTTCTGGAAGTTCCTTCATCATGTGTTGAATAGTTTCAGCAGCTAATTCATCTGTTCGTTTAAATCTAAATAACCCCTTTGGTGCTTTTCCAACGGCTGTTCTATATCCTTTTACTATATATGCTGTTTTCATTTTTTTAATTTCTTAATGGTTTACCAGTTTTTAACATGTGTTGAATACGTTCTAAACTTTTTCTTTCTGTTGTTAAACTTAAAAAAGCTTCACGTTCAATATCTAAAAGATATTGCTCGGTTACCTTGGTGGGTTCAGATAAATCTCCTCCTGCCATAACATAAGCTAATTTGTTGGCAATTTTTTTATCATGTTCAGATATGTAGTGACTTGCTTCCATAGAATCTGTTCCTACTAAAAACATACCTAAGGCTTGTTTTCCTAAGACAAGCACATCTTTACGCATCGCTGGTTGAGAATATCCAGACTGAGCCATTAATAAGACATGTTGTTTAGCAATAGCTATTTGTCTTTCTTTATTTACTACTATCACATCCTTACCTTTTTGAAGTAATCCTATATCAAAAGCCTCATAAGCTGAGGTTGATACTTTTGCCATACCTATGGTTAAGAAGTGTTCCTGTAAAACATTTAATTGAACATCTCCTTTGTGGAATAAATCAGAGGCTCTAAGAGCCATCTCTTTAGATCCTCCACCTCCAGGAATAACACCAACACCAAATTCTACCAATCCCATATATGTTTCAGCTGCTGCAACTACTTTATCTGCATGTAAAGAGATTTCACAGCCACCACCTAAGGCCATTCCATGTGGAGCAGCAATGGTTGGAATTGAAGAATAGCGCATACGCATCATAGTATCTTGAAAGTATTTAATGGCATAATTCAATTCATCGTATTCTTGTTCAACAGCCATCATAAAAATCATTCCAATATTAGCTCCAACGGAGAAATTTGCCGCTTGATTACCAACAACTAATCCCTGATAATTGGTTTCGGCTAAGTCGATAGCTTTATTGATGGCTGTTAAAACATCAGCACCAATAGTATTCATTTTTGATTGAAATTCTAAATTTAAAATTCCATCTCCAAGGTCTTGAATCACAGCACCAGAATTTTTCCAAACTTCATTTGTTTTCCTTATGTTGTCTAGAATTATGAATGAATCTTGTCCAGGTTTTTTTAGGTGTGATTTTGTTGGAATGTCATAATAAAAAGTCGCACCGTCTTTTACAGAATAAAAAGAAGTTTCTCCATTAGATAGCATTTCTGTTACCCAGCTAGCAGGTTCTTTACCTTCTGCTTTCATGATTTCAACTCCTTTGGCCACCCCAATGGCATCCCAAATTTCAAAAGGACCGTGTTCCCATCCGAATCCAGCTCTCAATCCATCATCAATTCTGTAAAGTTCATCGGAAATTTCCGGAATTCTATTTTGAACGTAGGCAAACATAGCTGCAAAACTTTTTCGGTAAAATTCACCTGCTTTGTCTTTACCAGCAACTAATACCTTAAAACGATCGGCTACATTATCTATTGATTTTGTAAGCGCTAGGGTATCAAATTTTGCAGATTTTTTTGGTCTATATTCTAGAGTGTTTAAGTCTAATGATAAAATTTCTCTCTTACCATTAGCATTTTTTGTCATTTTATAAAAACCTTGTTTGGTTTTACTACCCAGCCATTTGTTTTCCATCATAGTATTTACATAGTCAGGAATCACAAATTGATCTCTCATTTCATCATTAGGGCAATTGTCTTTGACTCCATTGGCAGTATGAACTAAAGTGTCTAATCCAACCACATCAATAGTTCTGAAAGTAGCAGATTTAGGACGACCGATAACTGGACCTGTAAGTTTATCAACTTCTTCAATGGTGAGCCCCATTTCTTTTACAACATGAAAAAGACTCATTATTCCAAAGATTCCAATTCTATTTCCAATAAAGGCTGGGGTATCCTTGGCTAATACAGATGTTTTTCCTAAGAATTTATCTCCGTACATCATTAAAAAGTCTGTAACCTCTTGAGAACATTGAGGACCAGGTACTACTTCAAATAATTTTAAATATCTGGGAGGATTAAAAAAATGAGTTACCGCAAAGTGTTTTTGGAAATCTTCACTTCTTCCTTCATTCATAAATTTTATTGGGATCCCTGATGTGTTTGATGTAATTAAAGTTCCTGGAGTTCTGTATTTTTCAATTTTCTCAAAAACTTGTTGTTTTATATCTAGTCTTTCGACAACTACTTCCATAACCCAGTCTACATCTTTAATTTTATGCAAGTCGTCTTCCAAATTCCCTGTAACAATTCTATCAGCAAATTTTTTAGAGTAAATTGGAGAAGGTTTTGATTTAAGTGAAGTCATCAAAGCATCATTTACCAATCTATTTCGAACTACACTATCTTCAAGGCTAAGTCCTTTTGCTTTTTCTTTATCATTAAGCTCTCTTGGTACAATGTCCAATAAGAGAACTTCTACACCAATATTAGCAAAGTGACAAGCAATACCACTTCCCATGATTCCGGAACCTACGATTGCTACTTTTTTAATTCTTCTAGTCATTTGTTTTTTAATTTGTTTAATGCAATTTTGTTAAAAAATATCTTCTTTATAAATTAATTTTTCTGAGATTAGTTTGTTAATGGTAGAGGTAACTTTGAAGAAAGATTCTAATTCTTTTTGGGTTACATGGTCTTTAACTACATCATTAAAAATGATTACTGATTCTCGAGAAATTTTTCTCATTTCTTTTCCAAAATCAGTGAGTTTGATAATCACACTCCTTCCATCTGAAGGGTTTTTCTCTCTGAATATTGCTCCTTTCTCCTCCATAGTCTTTAATATTCTTGATAGACTTGTGGGTTCCATTCCCATTAGAGGCCCTAAAGAAGTTGAAGGTGTTCCGTTTTCGTAATCAATATTTAAGAGTACAAATGCTGTAGCCATGGTGCTGTCATGTTTAGCAGCTCTTTCATTATACAGTTTTGCAACAGCTTGCCAGGTAGCTCTTAATTGATGATCTATAGATTTGTTTTTATCCATAATGTCAAAGATATAAAAATTTATTATGCGTGCATAGTAAATTGATAAAAAATTATGCATGCATAGTATTTTATAAAAAAATAAACTTAAAAATTTGAGTTAAATTTTAAAACTGCGAATTATTGTAAAAGAGCTAAATTTGTTTAAATCAATTTAAATACAAAAATTTGTTGTGTATAATGTATATTACAAGCGAATTATATTTATCATAAAATGAAGCGGTATTATGAGTAAGATTTTAGTGATTGAAGACGAAGCAGCTATTAGGAGAGTCTTAATTAAGATTATTTCTGAAGAGAGTGATTCCTATGTTGTAGAGGAGGCTGAAAACGGCTTGGAAGGTATTGAAAAATTTAATGATAATGATTATGACTTGGTCTTATGCGATATAAAAATGCCTAAAATGGATGGAGTTGAGGTCCTAGAAAAAGCAAAAAAAATAAAACCAGAGATTCCTTTTGTAATGATTTCTGGACATGGGGATTTAGAAACTGCAGTGAATACTATGCGTTTAGGAGCTTTCGATTACATTTCAAAACCACCAGATTTAAATAGATTACTAAATACAGTTAGAAATGCTTTAGATAGAAAGGTATTAATTGTTGAAAATAAGCGACTAAAAAAGAAGGTTAGTAAAAATTATGAAATGATTGGTGAAAGCAAGGCCATTACTCACATAAAACAACTCATTGAAAAAGTAGCTAGTACCGATGCTCGTGTTTTAATTACGGGTCCAAACGGAACAGGAAAGGAGTTAGTTGCACATTGGTTACATGAAAAATCGAATCGTTTAAAATCTTCACTTATTGAGGTAAATTGCGCTGCAATTCCATCTGAACTCATTGAAAGTGAGTTATTTGGTCATGTTAAAGGTAGCTTTACTGGAGCAAACAAAGATAGGGCAGGTAAATTTGAAGCAGCAAATAATGGTACAATTTTTTTAGATGAAATTGGTGATATGAGCCTTTCTGCTCAAGCTAAAGTGCTGAGAGCTTTACAAGAGAATAAAATTCAAAGAGTTGGAAGTGATAAGGATATAAAAGTAAATGTTAGGATTATTGCGGCGACAAACAAAGATTTAAAGAAAGAAATTGCCGAGGGAAGATTTAGAGAAGATTTATATCACAGATTAGCTGTTATTTTAATTAAAGTTCCCGCTTTAAATGATCGTCGAGTTGATATACCTTTATTAATTAATCATTTTTCTCAAAAGATTGCCAGTCAACAAGGCGTAGCAAAAAAAGAATTTTCTTCTGAAGCAATAGCCTTACTCCAAGATTATGACTGGACAGGTAATGTAAGAGAACTTAGAAATGTTGTAGAAAGATTAATTATACTTGGAGAGAAAAAAATTTCTGAAACTGATGTAAAATTATTTGCAAGTAAGTAGTATACAGCATTAGTTTTTTAAACTACCATAACCAAAATATTAGCTACATGATTTTGGTTTTACTCATATGATGTTGTGATATTTTTACTACATTGTTCCTAATTATGTTTTTTTATGTCAGAAAATAAAATTCATTATAGGACTTGTAATTTATGTGAAGCCATGTGTGGGCTAGAAATTACCTATAAAGAAAAAAAAGTTATTTCCATTGTTGGTGATAAAAAAGACCCTTTAAGTAAAGGTTTTATTTGTCCGAAGTCACAAGCTCTAAAAGATTTATATGAAGATAAAGATCGATTAAAACAACCACTTAGGAGAACTGAAAAAGGATGGGAAGAAATCTCTTGGGAAGAGGCATTTGATGAAGTCGAAATTCAAATAAAAAAAATTCAAGAAAAATACGGAAACAATTCAGTAGCTACTTACCAAGGAAACCCTAACGTGCATAATCTAGGGGCAATGTTATATGGAGCACCATTTTTAAAAAGTTTGAAGACTAAACAAAAGTATTCTGCTACTTCTGTAGATCAACTACCTCACCATATTGCATCTTTAAAGATGTTTGGACATCAAATGTTAATTCCAATTCCAGACATAGAAAGAACAGATTATTTATTGATTTTAGGAGCTAACCCGGGAGCATCAAATGGAAGTTTACTGACTGCACCAGGGTTTTCTCAAAAAATCAAAACTATCCAAAAAAGAGGAGGTAAAGTAATCAATATTGACCCAAGATATACAGAAACCTCTAAGATTTCTAGCCAGCATTTTTATATAAACCCAGGAAAAGATGCACTCTTTTTATTGACATTATTAAATGTAATTTTTCAGAATGGTATAAGAGAAAAAACACACCTTTCAGATCATTTGAAAGGATTGGAAGACATTAAAAAAATTGTAAAACAATATACACCTAAAAAAACGGCTCATTTAATTGGTATTGAAAGTACTGAGATACAAAAAATTGCAACAGATTTTTTGAACTCTGAAACTGCAGTTTGTTATGGCAGAATGGGCGTATCTACACAAGAATATGGAGGTATATGTCAATGGTTAATTAATGTATTGAATATTGTTACTAATAATATGGACAAAGTTGGTGGTGCAATGTTTACTAAACCAGCCATTGATTTAGTTTTCATGACGGGGGCACAAGGAAAGGTCGGAAACTTTGATAGGTATAGAAGTAGAGTGCATAATTTACCCGAATATTCCGGAGAACTGCCAGTAGCAACTCTTGCAGATGAGATTTTAACAAAAGGTGAGGGGCAGATAAAAATGTTTATTTGTACTGCCGGAAATCCAGTCTTGTCTACTCCAAATGGAAAAAAATTAGAAAAAGCTTTAGAGGAACTAGAGTTTATGGTTTCCATAGATATTTATTTAAACGAAACAAGTAAGTATGCTAATATCATTTTACCCAGTACTAACGGATTAGAGACTTTACATTATGACCTAGTCTTTCATCAGTTAGCTATTAGAAATACAGCAAAAATCTCTGAAATTTTATTTGAAAAAAATAAAAATCAAAAACATGACTGGCAAATATTAAATGAATTAACAGAGAGAATAACAGGGAAAAAGAATATTTCAACACCAGAAATGATGTTGGATCATATGTTTAAGTTTTCTCCCTATAATGAGGAAAATTTGTCTGTGAAAAAACTGAGAGAACATCCAAATGGGATAGATTTAGGAGCTTTACAGCCACTGTTAACCAAAAGAATCTTTACTCTTGATAAAAAAATTAATATTTCCCCAAAAATATTCATTGATGACCTAAAAAGACTAGATAAAGAGTTTTTTAAAGATAATAATGAAGAAAAAATTAACTATCCATTTGCTTTAATAGGTAGAAGACATTTAAGAAATAATAATTCTTGGATGCATAACTCTAAACTATTGATGAAAGGTAAAAATAGATGTACTGTTTTGATGAATTCAAAAGATGCTCAAAATCTTTCAATTTTGAATCATCAAAAAGTTAAATTAACATCTAATGTAGGAAGTATAATATTACCGGTCGAAATTAGTGATGAAATGAAGGAAGGGGTATTAAGCATTCCACATGGTTTTGGTCATAATAGGGGAGGAACTAAAATTAAATTGGCTGAAAAAAATGCTGGAGAGAGTATCAATGATTTGACTGATGATTATAAAATTGATCAACTTACAGGAAATGCCAATTTTAGTGGTACAAGAGTTAAAGTGAGTATTTAAAAAAAGCCCTCAAAAATTTTATTTAAGAGAGCTTTTTCAATGAGTTTTTAAACTAAATCAAAACGATCTAAATTCATCACTTTAGACCAGGCTGAAATAAAATCATTTGTAAATTTATCGTTACCATCATTTGCACCGTAAACCTCGCAAACAGCTCTTAATTCTGTGTTGGATCCAAAAATTAAATCAGCACGTGTCCCTGTAAATTTAATATCACCTGTTTTGCGATCACGTCCTTCAAACAAATTTTGATCATCTGAAGTTGCACTCCAAGTAGTATCTAGGTCCAAAACATTTTTAAAGAAGTCATTTGATAAATGACCAACATTATTTGTAAATACACCATGATGAGATGTGTCGTAATTGGTACCTAGTACTCTAAGTCCACCAATTAATGCTGTCATTTCAGGAATAGATAACGTTAATAAATTTGCTTTATCCACTAATAAATCTTCAGCAGCAACATTTAAACCAGATTTTATGTAGTTTCTGAAACCGTCTGCCAAAGGTTCTAAATGACTGAATGATTTTACGTCAGTTTGTTCTTGTGAGGCATCTCCTCTTCCAGAGGTAAAGTCAATAGAAATGTCTCTTCCAGCAGCTTTAGCCGCTTTTTCAACTCCAACATTACCCCCTAAAACAATTAGATCTGCAATTGAAATTTCTTTACTAAATTGTTTTTGAATTTCCTCATATGTAGTTAATACTTTATTTAATTCGTAAGGATTGTTTACAGCCCAGCTTCTTTGAGGTTCTAAGCGTATTCTTGCTCCATTAGCACCACCTCTTTTATCTGAACCTCTGAAAGTTGATGCAGATGCCCATGCTGTGGTTACCAATTGAGAGGTGGTTAAGTTAGTTTCTAGAATTAATCCTTTTAATTCTTTGAGATCTGAATCACTTAAAGAATAATTAACTTTTGGAATAGGATCTTGCCAAACTAATTCTTCTTTAGGTACTTCAGGTCCTAAATATCTATCAATAGGCCCCATATCTCTATGTGTTAACTTAAACCATGCTCTTGCAAAAGCATCCTCAAAAGCTTTGTGATCTTTGTGGAATCTTTGAGATATTTCTAAGTAAGAAGGATCTGTTTTGAGAGCCATATCTGCCGTAGACATCATTAAAGCTTGAGTTCTATTTGCATCACCAGCTTTAGGAGCCCTTTTAGCATTAGATGCTTCGGTTGGTGTCCATTGATGAGCTCCTGCAGGACTCTTTGTTAATTCCCAGTCATAATTAAGTAATACATCAAAATATTGATCATCCCAACGGGTTGGATTTGGTGTCCATGCACCTTCTAAGCCACTTGTAATCGTGTCATCAAGCACCCCACTTTGAAATGAATTTTTCCATCCGGTACTCATTTCTTCTATGGAAGCTCCATGAGGTTCAGCTCCAACATATTTTTCTGGATCAGCTGCACCATGCGCTTTACCAAAAGTATGACCACCGGCAACTAAAGCAACAGTTTCCTCATCATTCATAGCCATTCTACCAAAAGTAATTCTAATGTCATGAGCAGATTTTAGAGGGTTTGGTTCTCCATTTGGCCCTTCTGGATTAACATATATTAATCCCATATGAACTGCACCAAGATGACCTTCTAAATCTCCATCACTTGTGTCATATCTGTCGTCATTATCCAACCATCCTGTTTCAGAACCCCAATAAATATCTTGTTCAGGTTCCCACACGTCTTCTCTTCCACCGGCAAATCCAAAGGTTTTAAATCCCATGGATTCTAATGCACAATTTCCTGCTAAAACCATTAAGTCTGCCCAAGAAATTTTATTTCCATATTTCTTCTTTACTGGCCATAAAAGTAATCGAGCCTTATCTAAATTTCCGTTATCAGGCCAACTATTAAGTGGTGCAAAACGATGTGTTCCTGTAGAAGCTCCACCACGACCATCTCCAACTCTATAGGTACCGGCACTATGCCAAGCCATACGAATCATAAATGGACCATAATGACCATAGTCTGCAGGCCACCAATCTTGAGAGTCTGTCATTAATTTGACAACATCTTGTTTTAATTCATCATAATTGATGCTCTTGAAAGCTTCAGAGTAATCAAAATCTTCTCCCATAGGATTTGATTTAGACGCATTTTGACGTAAAATATTTAATTTTAATTCATTAGGCCACCAATCTCTGTTACTGGTTCCTCCACCAGCAGATTTCTTTTGAGCACCACTCATAAAAGGACATTTAGCAATGTCTCCTTTTCCATTATGTTCCATATTTCTTTACTTTTTTTGAATTATAATTCAAATTTACAACAAAGTTTATAATATTTTTTATCTATTGTTCTTATAAGTAAATAACTAAAAACTATTATTTTTTTTTAAATTTAATTTATATAAAATGAGTACTTTTAATCGTTAAAAAAAACTTACACATTTATGGATTTAAAGTTGACAAAACCTATTGTTTTTTTTGATTTAGAAACAACAGGCATCAATATTGGAAAAGATAGGATTGTTGAAATTTCTTTATTGAAAATATTTCCAAATGGGACCAAAGAAAGCAAAACTTGGCTTGTAAATCCGGAAATAGAAATTCCAAAAGAAGTTAGTGCTATTCATGGTATAACTAATGAAAAAGTTGTTACAGAACCTACTTTTAAAGAATTGGCTGAAACCATAAATATTATGATTCATGATTCAGATCTTGCGGGATTTAATTCGAATCGTTTTGATATCCCATTGTTGGCAGAGGAGTTTTTAAGAGTAGGTGTTGATTTTGATATGGATCATAGGAGAGCAATAGATGTTCAGGTCATATACCATAAAAAAGAACAAAGAACCTTAAGTGCTGGATACAAATTTTATTGTGATAAAGAGCTAGAGGATGCTCATTCTGCCGAAGCTGATACCAATGCAACCTATGAAATTTTAAAGGCTCAATTAGATAAATATGATGATATTGAAAATTCAGTAGAAGCCTTGAGTGCTTACTCTACTCACAAAAAAAGAGCAGATTTTGCTGGTTTTATACTTTATAATGACAAGGAAGAAGAAATATTTTCTTTTGGTAAGTATAAAGGAAGAACTGTTGAGGAAGTTTTAAAAGAGAATCCTGGATATAATGCTTGGATTCAAAATGCAGATTTTCCATTGTACACTAAAAAGGTATTAAAATCAATTAAAGAAAGATTGTCTGTTCCTAAAAAGAAAATGTCTGATGCTGAAAAGCTTGATGCATTACAACAAAAATTTAATTTACGATAATTATATGTATGTAAAGTTTGAAGATTTACCAAGTAGTTCACGTGTTTGGATATACCAATCAGATAGAGAGTTTTCTAATCAAGAAATTAATTTTATCACAGAAAAAGCTATAGAATTTATAGATCAATGGACGAAACACGGATTTAATTTAAAAGGGTCTTTCACTATCAAATACAATCAATTTCTTGTATTAGCTGTAGATGAGGGGTTTAATAATGTTTCCGGATGTTCTATTGATTCATCTGTCCGGTTTGTAAAAGAACTAGAAATATCATTGGAAGTTGATATGATGAACAAAATGAATATTTCGTATAAAGATGGTAATCATATCAATGTTTTAACAATGTCTGATTTTAAAGAATTTACCAAATCAAATAAAATAACATCAGAAACCATTGTTTTTAATAATATGATTTCGACAAAGCAAGAATTAAACTTTCATTGGGAGGTTCCCTTAATAAACAGTTGGCATAAACGATTTTTACCCTCTTAATACATTTCCTATTTATGTTAAAAAAACTATTATTTTTTTCCTTTGTTATGGTAATCATCAATTCCTTTGGTCAAAATTTTGACCCATTAAGGACAGATGATTATTTTGAACAAGAGCGATGGGTAGATAGTATTTTAAGTTCTATGTCCATAGATCAGAAAATAGGTCAGCTATTTATGATTCAAGCCTATTCTAACCGAGATTCAGTTCATGAAAACAAAATCAAAGCAATGATTCAAGACTATCATATTGGAAATTTGATTTTTATGCAAGGAACACCAATAAAACAAGCACAATTAACAAACACCTATCAATCGCTATCCAAAACACCTTTAATGATCGGTTTTGATGGAGAATGGGGATTAGATATGCGTTTACAGAATACCTATAGATTCCCCTGGAATATGACATTGGGTGCAATTAAAGATAATTCCCTAATCCGTAAATTTGGAGAACATTTAGGAAATCATGCAAAACGAATTGGGATTCATGTAAATTTTGCACCAGTTGTAGATATTAATACAAACCCACTTAATCCAATTATTGGAAATCGTTCATTCGGTGAGAGTAAAAAAAATGTCACTCTTAAGGCTATAGAATTTACTCAGGGAATGCAAAGTAAAGGTATCCTAGCCAATGCAAAACATTTTCCAGGTCATGGAGATACGGCAACGGATTCTCATCTCAAATTACCTGTATTAAATTTTAGTAAAGAACGTTTAGATTCTATTGAACTTTACCCCTACAAGAGGGTTTTTGAGGCTGGTATGAGTAGTGTAATGACAGCACATTTAAGTATTCCTTTTTTAGAATCAAACCCGAAGTTACCTACTTCTTTATCTCAGATAGTAGTAACTGATTTGTTAAAGGTTAAACTTGGGTTTTTAGGCTTAATTTTTACAGATGGTTTAAATATGAAAGGGGCTGCTAATTATTCGAATTCTGCTGAAATTAATTTAGCAGCGATTCAAGCAGGTAATGATGTGTTATTAATACCACAGGATATTCCTGAGTCTGTAAGTTTAATAAAAAAATCAATTGAGACAGGAGTTTTATCAGTTGACAGAATAGAGGAGTCTGTTCGTAAGATTCTTTTAGCCAAATATAAAGTAGGATTACATCTTTATAAACCCATTGATACTCTAAATTTAATCAATGATCTAAACAGGTTAGAAGATGATGTACTTCACAGAGAATTGGTCAAAAATTCAATGACCATAATCAAGAATGATAAAAAAATACTTCCAGTTAGGAACTTAAAGAAGTATGAAAAAATTGCCTACTTAGCCATGGGAGATGATGATGGAGATGTATTCCTAGAGACGTTAAGAAAGTATTCTAAAATTCAAAAAGTAAGTAATAACAATTTAAATGAGCTTATTGATACTCTTGAAGATTTTGATTTGGTAATTATAGGTTTTCATAAGTCAAATGCTCACCCCTGGAAGTCTTTTGATTTTTCAAATAAAGAATTAGTATGGTTACATGAAATTTCAAGAAAAAATAAAACTATTCTCTCTGTATTTGCTAGTCCATATAGTTTACTTAACATAAAGTCTTTCAATAATTTAGAGGGTATTTTGGTTGCTTATCAAAATAGTGAGATTGCTCAAAATATAGCAGCTCAAACTATTTTTGGAGCTCTAGAGGCTAATGGTAAACTTCCAGTTTCGATCAAAGATGAATTTCCACTTGGTACAGGTGAAAGCTCAGAAGGCACCAAAAGACTTCAATATTCAATCCCAGAATCTGTTGGGATGTCTTCACAAAAGTTAGCAAAAATAGATTCTGTAGCGGCTCTTGTTGTTGAAGAAAAAATGGCGCCAGGTCTACAAATTCTTGTTGCTAGAAAAGGAGTTGTTGTTTATGAAAAAAGTTTTGGATTTCACACAGATAAAAAGAAAAATAAAGTTAAAAACAGTGACGTTTATGATGTGGCTTCATTAACTAAAATTTTAGCTTCTTTGCCAATGTTGATGAAAGCGGAAGAGGAAAACAAAATCGATCTTTCCTCTACTTTAAAAAAAATATTACCAAAATTTAAAAAATCTAATAAAGATACTGTTACGGTCAAGGAGATTCTATCTCATTTTGGTCAACTTAAAGCATGGATACCTTTTTATAAATCTACTCAAGACAGTTTAACAAATAAGAATTTGAAGTATTTTTATAGTTCCAATAAAACCTCTAATTTTTCTATTAAAGTTGCCGAGAATTTATATCTAAATAGCTCTTTCAAAGATTCTATATTTAAATATATAAGAGACGCTGAACAGAGGGAACAACCGGGTTATAAGTACAGTGATTTGGGATATTATATCTTTAAGGAAGTTTTAGAAAGAAAATACAAAAAAGGTTTAAACGTGTTAATAGACGAAGAATTTTATAAACCTTTGGGTGCTCATAGAATGTCTTATTTACCACTTTCAAAATTTAATAAATCTACTATTGTTCCCTCTGAAAAAGATAACTATTTCAGAAATCAGTTACTTCATGGTTATGTTCATGATATGGGTGCAGCCATGCAAGGAGGTGTTGGAGGCCATGCCGGATTGTTTGCCAATTCTAATGACATAGCTAAAATGATGCAGTTATTCCTTCAAAAGGGATTTTATGGAGGAAAACGATATTTTAAGGAAGAAACTTTTGATAAGTTTAATAAGCGATATTATTCTGATCAAAAAGTACGAAGAGGTTTGGGGTTTGATAAACCCCAGCTAGATTCTACTGTAATGGCAACATGTGGTTGTGTGTCTGAGGAAAGTTTTGGTCATAGTGGATTCACAGGTACCTATACATGGGCAGATCCTGAGAGTGAAATTATTTATGTTTTTCTGTCCAACAGAGTTTTTCCAACCATGGAGAACAAAGCGCTAGTAAAACGAAACATCAGAACAAGTATTCAGCAAATTATTCAAGAAGCTATTTTGCAGGAATAGGGTGTAGTTTACTATACAACAAAATCAAAAGTAAAGAGCTTATGAGATAAAATATCCCAATCTTCAGGTTGAAGAAATAACTCAGTAAATAAGTAAGTATACCAAAGTTTAAACTCACGGTAATTGAATTTATACCATATCTAAATGTATCTATAAATTCAAATTCTTCAATCTTACTTTCAACATATTTCCATATGAACCACGGGATGATACAATTTAATATAATGATGGGTTTAATTAAGCTTACATAATTAATTTTTTTCCTCTTTCCAATTATGTTTTTAGTTTTGATCATTAAATTTACTTTTTCAATTTCGGTAAAATCAACATTTTCTGAAGTTAATTTTGACAAGGTCTTTTCATAATTTTCATCTAAGGGAATGTGAACTGAAAGTGTTTTTAATTGTGAACGAATGACTTCTTTTAAACGTTTAATTTCTGAATGAATATTTTGAGGATTATAAAAGTCATTTGCTAATATTGGAGTTCCAAAATGAACACAAACATCTGTTGGATATATAGAAGGGTTTTGATAAGTAACTCCAACCGAAATAATATGAATTTTTAATTCTGGATTTCTTTCTAAGGCACCAAATACAATTCTAGAGAATCCTTTGCTAAGTTTTCTAACATTTCTTTTATGATTGTGGCTACCCTCAGGAAAAATCATTAACGCTTTTTGTTGATTTAATAAATCAAAGCACTTCTCAAATACCTCAGTATTTTTTTCTAATTGTTTAACACCATCTCTAATTCTAAATATAGGGATTAAATTAAGACTCTCTAAAAATCGTTTTATTAATGGTTTTTTGAATGCAGAAGCTCGAACAAGAAAATGTTGAATCCTAGGATTATTAACAGCTACTATTAATGGATCAATCAAGCCATTTGGATGATTCACCATAAATAAAAGAGCTCCTTTTTTTGGTATATTTTCTTTTCCTTTGATGATTACCTTTCTTGTGTAGAAAAATAAAGAGAACTTAATAAGAAGTTTAAAAAGATAATACCAAAGTGTTTTCAAAACTCAATTATTATAGTTAATCATTTTTTCTTCCCCAATACATTCCTAAAATCATCCCAGAAAAAATATCCCATATGCCCCAAAAAGCAGCTAATAAAGCCATCCCCCCTAAACCATCAAAGAATTGGAAAATTAACATTAATCCTAAACCGCCATTTTGAATACCTGTTTCAATAGAAATGGTTTTTTGCTCTCTTTTTTTTAATCCAAAACCTTTTGCTGAGAAAAATCCAATAAGAAAAGCACCTATATTATGAAAAATGACCAATGCAGCAACTAAATGTATATAATCTAAAAAGATCTCGATATTTTCATAAAAAGCAATGGTTATAAGGGCTAAAAAAATAATCATTGAAAAGGGTTTGAGAACAATTTCAATTTTTTTAGCAATATGTTCATAAAAATGATTTACTAACATGCCAAAAATAATGGGAATTCCTAGAATTAATAATATGAGTTTAAATAATTCCAAAGGATTTAATTCAACTGTTTTTAAAATTTCATTAGTGGGTTCATAAAGACCACCATAAAATTGTAAATTAAATGGAGTCATTATAAGGCATATAACAGTTGCAAATGCAGTTAAACTAACTGATAGGGCCGCATTTCCTTTAGCCATTTTACTAAAAAAGTTAGATACATTTCCTCCAGGACAAGCAGCAATCATCATCATACCAAGCGCAAAACTTGGATGAGGTTTTATGATTGAAATAGCTACAAATGTGAGTAATGGTAACAAGAAAAATTGAGAAAAAACGCCTACAAGTAGAATTTTAGGTTTCTTAATAAGAAGTTTAAAATCATCGATTTTTATACTTAAGGCTACACCAAACATAATGATAGCTAATGCTATATTTAATATCCAAAGCCCCTCTGTGTCAAAGTTGATTTTAATATCATCTATTGGTATATTTATGTCAGTTTTTGAAAGCATATTCAATTATATTGGATCCCATTTGTAAAGCTTTTAATCGAGTTTCTGGTGGGTTGTTATGTACTTCAGGATCTTCCCATCCATCACTTAGGTCTGATTCATAGTCATAAAAACAAACTAATCTTCCTTCAAAAAATAGTCCAAAACCTTGTGGCATTTTTTTATCATGATCATGAATTTTTGGAATTCCCTTTTCGAAAGTAAATGTTTGATTAAAGATTGGATGTGTGAATGGAATTTCCTGTAATTCTAGTTTAGGAAAAACTTTTCTTAACTGTGGTCTGATGTATTTATCAAGACCATAATTATCTGATATATGAAGGAATCCACCAGAAATCAAATACTGTCGTAAATTATTAGCTTCCTTGTCTGTAAAAAAAACATTTCCATGACCAGTCATAAAAATTATTGGAAAATTAAAAATGTCTGAGCTTCCTGCAGAAACTCTAGTTGGGTTTTTTGAAATGAACGTTTTAATATTCTTATTTGAAAATTCAATTAAATTTGGAATGGCTGTAGGATTTGCGTACCAGTCTCCACCGCCGTTATATTTTAATACAGCTACTTCCTGAGCAAAAGTTGAAAAACCTAAGCTTAAAAAAAAAATTAAAATGCTTTTTGTATGCAAAATGGTGTTGATATTTATAAGCAAGATAAGAATTCTTATTGATTGATAAATGATATATTCTGAACCGCTACTAGAGCTGCTGTTTCTGTTCTTAATCTATTTTTACCTAGAGTAATTGGAATAAAACCAGATTTTATACCGTTGGCTATTTCTTTAGAAGAAAAATCTCCCTCTGGGCCAATTAATATTGTTACTGACTCTTTGGGTTCTATATGGTTTTGTAGGAAGTCTTTAATTCCCTCATCACAGTGCGCCATGTACACCGTATTTTTATGTTCTTTTTTTAAAAATTCACTATATGAAATTAGAGGATTAAGTTTTGGTAAATGAAATTTTAAAGATTGCTTGGTTGCCGCTAAAATAATTTTTTTTAATCGTTCCGATTTGATGAATTTATTTTCAGAATGATCACAGAGTATAGGTGTAATTTCATCGATTCCAATTTCAGTTGCCTTTTCCAAAAACCATTCAAGCCTATCATTGTTTTTTAAGGGAGAAATAGCTATGTGGAGGTAATAGTCTCTTGGCTGTTTTTTTTCTTCTCTATTAATTACTGAAACAATACATCTTTTATGATTTGCGCTAGTTATTTTGCAATCAAATAATTCTCCTTTCCCATTAGTGATAAAAATTTGATCTTCTTCTTTTTTTCGAAGAACTTTCACAATATGCCTACTTTCAACATTGTTAAATGTGATTTCTTTGGTGTTTTTATCTATTTCTGAATTGTAAAATAATTGCATTTTTTTCTATAAAGTTGTTTCAATAAGAATTAGATGTTTTTTTTATAAGTTCTTCTTCTTTTATGGGTTTGTGGATCAAAATTTTTCCATAATTGATGAATAGCGATGTTATCTTTTAGTTCAGGCGTTCTGATTATTGTATCTACACCAATGGCATTAAAACTTGTTGTGAAATCACTAAATATGATAGCTGTAATTCCTTTGTTTTGGTATTCAGGAGCTACACCAATTAAGTATGAGGTAACTGTTTTTGGATTTCTTTTGGCTTTTAGAAGGTGAAACATTCCAAAGGGAAATATTTTACCTTTTGCTTTTTGAAGAGCCTCAGAAAAAGAGGGCATCATAATTCCAAATGCTACAAGTTTATTGTTATCATCAACAACAAATTTTATAAAATCTGGATTTATAAAATTGATATATTTATTTTTAAAATAATTTATTTGACTTTCAGAAATTGGCACATAGGATGAAAGGGTTACATATGTTTTATTAAAAAGGTCAAACATTTCATTAACATAGGGTAAAATGTATTTTGTTTTTGAAAAGTTTAACGACTTGAGTTTAAATCTCCTTTTTATTAAATTAGAAATTCTTTCATAGTATGGGCCATCAACATTTGATAATTTAAACTTATTTTCTAGGTATTCTTTTTCTTTTGTAAATCCTAAGTTTTCTAGATGGTCTTTATAGTAAGGTAAAGAATACCATGTGACCATAGTTCCAATATGATCAAATCCTTCTGTTAAAACACCAACTTTATCTAAATTTGAGAATCCAACAGGCCCCTCTATATACTTTAAACTATTTTTCTCTCCAATTTCCTGAACTTTTTTAATAAGCGCTTTTGAAACTTCCAAATCATCAATAACATCATACCATCCAAATCGCATTTTTTTAATTTGTTGTTCATTTACCTCATACCAATTAATTATAGCTGCAATTCTTCCAACAATTTTTTTATTTTTTATAGCTACAAAAAAACGTGCTTCTGCATTTTCAAATGCAGGATTACAGTCTTTATCAAGAGTTTCTAATTCTTCAGTAATAATGGGCGGAACCCAATAAGGATTGTTTTTGTAAATTGAAAAAGGAAACATTACAAATTGTTTCATCTCCTTTTTTGAAATCATTTCTTTTACTATAATCATAGCACTAAATTAGTGGTTTTCTTAGTTTAAATAATTATTCCTCCTCATCCTCATCTTTTTGTTTTCTTCTTTTCCTTTTTTTATCTTTTTTATTACTTCTATTTTCTTCTTTTTTTCTTTCTCTTTTGACTTTTTTATTGTCTTTTTTTAATTCTTTTTCTAATTCTTTAATTTCTTTTTCAAGTTCTTTGGTGTTTTTTTCTGAATCTGGTTGCTCATCCTTTTTTCTTTTTTTTGCGCTTTCTTTTTTAACTTTAATTTTAGTAGGACTAATTCTTTTTCTTACCGGTTTTACCCTCAAAGATTTCTTTGGTAAGTCATTTTTATTTTTTTCAACTGTTGAACTATTGTTGTTTATAGATTGAATAGTTTCCTTTTTCAAATTAGTTTTATTTGTTGATACCCTTTTGTCTTTTTTTCTGAATAAATTTTTAAATTTATTACTCCAGTTGTTTAAAAAACCTCTTTTAGCAAAAGATTTTCCTTTTTTTATTGATTTTCCTTTTTCACCAGTATTGATTAGTTTATCAACATGTCTATCTAACCTGTAAGAGGCTCCAAATGATGAGTAAAAACCAGAGGATCTTCCATCTGCTAGTAATCTAATAGAGCTATTCACTTGCAGATTTCTATTCAACAAAAAAGCAATACCTGTTCCTATATTAGATTGGTATTGAAACTTGTCAAACATTGATTGATTTTCAATAAAAATTGACCATCTAGGCTTGTAATTGTATGTAGCTGTGATGATGTATGATAATTCTGGTAATTTTGTTCCAATTCTATCATAAAACATGTTGGTAATAATATTAAAATTATCACTAAGATCGTTTTGAAGAAGAATTCCGACCTTAGGTGAAAAACGATTTGTTTTATATATGTTTTCAACAATTCCGGTATTAGCTCCAGCATAAATTGCAACTGAGGGAATAAGTCTTTTCCAATCAAAACTATTTCTTGCAACCCAACTTCTTATTTCTTTAGATTTATCTTCATATTTTTTTTCATAAACTAGGTACTTTGCAGCAACAACTAATTTGCTGAGCCCTGGTTGATGGTAACTTGAATTAAAAATATTTTGAAAACCAACTTCTTGATTTTGATATGCTAAATTTATATTAAATTCTAATTTTTCATTTAAAAAACTAGATCTTAATAAGAAATCTACTCCATAAGATTGAGGTCTGTAAAAAGTAGGATATTTGCTAGTTTCAGTGTAAAAAAAACTTGTTTCTAGTTGGTAAACTCCAGTACCTACTGAATAGGGAGATTCTGATAGTCCAGGTCTATTTGAATTAATCACATTGGTATACTGAGCTGATATATTACCTGTTAAAAGTAAAATACACACTACTAAAAATACTCTAAGTTTATGTGGAAAATAAATTAATCTCAAAAAAATATTTTTTGGGTTTTCACAAACATACTCTAAAAATTGGACTCGTCAAATGCATTAAATACTTTTTTAATAGAGTCAAATTTTTGTAATCTATTAACGTAACTTTTATGATCAAAATTGTTATTTTTGGGTTATAATTATAACATAACATGCAACAAGCAGATCTAATGGGGTTTCTGAGAACAATTCTTATTTTTTTAATTATCTATTATAGTTTTCGTTTTCTAGCCAGAATATTTGCTCCTATTTTATTAAAAAAGGTAGTAGGCAATATGCAAGAAAAAGCTCAGCGAAGCTATAGACAAACTCCTGATTCATCTACTAAAGAAGGTGAAACTATTATTGATAAAAAACCAAATTCCAAAACTCAAAGTAATAATTCTGTAGGAGAATACGTAGATTTTGAAGAAATAGATTAATATGAATTTAAAGTTTTATTCAACTCATTTAGTATCATTATTAGTCTTCATAGTTGCTGCATTATTATACTTTCATCCCGTATTAAAAGGGGAGAAGCTTTCTCAATCTGATATCACTCAGCATATTGGAATGGCCAAAGAAGTAAATGATTACAGATTAACCTATGGTGCTGAACCCTATTGGGCAGAAAGTGCTTTCAGTGGAATGCCTACCTATCAAATTGGAACATATTTTCCTCATGACTATATCAAATATATAGACCGTTTAATTCGTTTTCTCCCCAGACCTGCAGATTATTTATTTCTTTATTTTTTAGGTTTTTATATTTTACTACTTGCCTTTAAAATAGATTGGAAATTCGCCATTATGGGATCACTAGCTTTTGGTTTTTCCACATACCTTATGATTATCTTTGGTGCAGGACACAATGCAAAAGCTCACGCTATTGCTTATATGCCTTTAGTTCTCGCTGGTGTTGTTTGGGTTTTTAAAAAACAATATTTGCTAGGTTTTACTGTAACTGCCATAGCAACAGCATTAGAGATAAATGCGAACCATCCTCAAATGACCTACTATCTTTTATATGCTGTCTTTATATTAGGAGTTATTGAGTTGATAGAGGCAATTAAAAAAAAGAAAATTACACAATTTATAGCTCAATCTTTAACCATAGTAGTTGCTATGATATTAGCTGTAGGAGTTAATTCAACAAGATTAATGGCAACTAAAGAATATTCAGATTTTAGTACTCGTGGGAAAACTGAATTGACAATGAACTCAGATGGTTCACAGAAAGAGGTAACCTCAGGGTTGACAAAAGATTATATCACTCAGTTTAGTTACGGTATTTCTGAAACGGTTAATTTGCTAGTCCCTAGATATATGGGTGGAGGTACAGTTGAGCGTCTAGGTAAAAACTCGAATACCTATAAACATGTTTCCTCAATAGCAGGAGCTAAACAAGCAGATGGATTTACTAAGCAAGTTTTTACGTACTGGGGAGAACAAATTATTGTTGAAGCCCCTGCTTATGTTGGAGCTGTTATTATATTCCTTTTCTTTCTAGGAGTGTTTTTAGTAAAAGGTAAATTTAAATATTGGTTAGTAGCTTCTACTTTTTTTTCAATAGTTATGAGTTGGGGAAGAAACTTTGAATTTTTAACTAACTTTTTTATAGATTACGTACCACTATACAATAAGTTTAGAGCTGTATCCTCATTTCAAGTAATTGCTGAATTATGCATCCCCTTGTTAGCGGTCTTGGCAATTAAAGAATTTATTTTTACAAAAATATCAAAAAATGAAAAATTAGAAGCTTTAAAAAAAGCATTTTATGTTACTGCTGGACTTGTTTTAATTGGACTATTTTATGCAATTTGTTTTTCTCCTTTTGAGGGAATCAGAGATGCAAGCTATAGTCAATACGAGGGTTTATTGGATGCTGTAAAAGCAGATAGGGTATCTTTATTGTATAATGATAGTTTTAGATCGCTGATTTTAATTGCGTTGGGATTTGTTTTACTTTGGGCGTTTCTGAAGCAAAAAATTAATCAATTCAAAGTTGTTATTATTTTTACAGTTTTGATACTATTTGATTTGGTTCAAGTGAATCTAAGATACATCAATGATGAAGATTTTAGACAAGCTAGAAAAATAGATAAACCTTTTAAAGCCTCCACTGCCGATATTCAAATATTAAAAGATGAAACGCATTATAGAGTTGCAAATTTCACTGGAGATCCATTTCAAGATGGTAGAACCTCTTATTTTCATAAATCAATAGGTGGGTATCATGCTGCTAAAATGGGAAGATATCAAGATTTGATTGAATTTCATTTATCTAAACAAAATATGGAGGTTTATAACATGTTAAATGTGAAATATTTTATAGTACCCGGAGATGATGGAAAAGAGCAAATACAACAGAATCCATTTAATAATGGTAATGCCTGGTTCGTAAATGAAGTTCAATACGTTCAAACTGCAAATGAAGAAATAAAGGCTTTGGATAGTTTAAACACAAAAAAAATTGCTGTACTTAGAGACCATAATTCGTATGGTTTTCAAGATTTGAAAAAATACGATACAGATAGTTTAGCCACTATAAAACTTACAAAATACTCGTTAAATGAACTCAATTATGAATCTATTTCAAATCAAAATGAATTTGCAGTATTTTCTGAAATTTATTACAAAGATGGATGGAATGCATACATAGATGGAGAATTGAAGCCTCATTTTAATGTTAATTATGTATTGAGAGGATTAGAGATTCCAGCAGGAAAACATGTCATAGAATTTAGGTTTGAGCCCAAAGTTATTCAAACCGGTAGTTCCATAGCTTTAATATCTTACGTACTTTTAGTACTAATTCCGGTTGGTTGGTTCTTTTATGATAAAAAGAAAGAAATTCAATAGTCTTCGAACTTATCTTTACACTACTTTTATGTTAGCAAAACATCATCAAAGAAGATATAATCTAACCCTTAGTTTTTTACAAAAGGTACTTCCAGCCCCTGCAACAATTCTAGATTTGGGAGTCAGAAATTCATTTTCTGAAATCATGGAAGAAAACGGATATACGGTATACAATACCAATGGAGAGGATTTAGATTTAGTGCCAGAAATTGTAAAAAATTATGATGTAGATGCTATTACTGCATTTGAGATTTTTGAACATTTAATTGCCCCTTTCAATATTTTAAATGAGATAAAATCTACAAAGTTAATTGCCTCTGTTCCTTTAAATTTATGGTTTGCAAAAGCCTACAAAAGTACAACAGACAATTGGGATAGGCATTATCATGAATTTGAAGATTGGCAATTTGATTGGTTACTAGAAAAGTCTAATTGGAAAATTGAAAAAAAAGAAAAATGGACAAGTCCTATTAAAAAAATTGGTTTTCGACCAATATTGAGAACCTTCACGCCAAGATATTATATTGTATATGCCACAAAACATATTAAATCATGAAACTGAAGATATTTTAAATAAAATATTTTAATAGTTATGGAGGTGAAAATAGGCAACGATAAGAATTAAATTAAAATTTAGGTCATTTCTCATTATAACAGGAATATTCTTTTCGTTGTGCTCCTATGTTAGTATTGTATGTAAGTTAGTTCACTATTTAAAGTATAAAAAATATCTCGAACCTTTCGGCTCGAGATATGAATAAATCTACCCCATAAATTAAGATTTATTAGTTAGATAAAAGTAGAATCTAACTTCACTACAAATAACATAATAATTATTTAGATGTAATAATTGTTGTTAGTGCTTTTTATAAATAGCACAGATGTTTTAATCTATAGTCTTTAGATATTCTGTGGGTGTCTTACCTGTATAATTTTTGAAAGATCTTGAGAATGAAGATGCATTGGTGTAACCAATTTCTTCACCCAATGCATGTATAGTATACCTTTTATATTTTGAGTCTTTTTGAATAATTTTTATTAAATAGCTCATTCTTAGCTCGGTAATATATTGTTTGAACGTTTTTCCTTTTTTTTCATTTATGATAGATGAGAGATAAGATGTATTTGTATTTAACTTTTTAGCCAGTTTATTAATATTAAAAGTGCTATCTAGATAAAGTTGTGATTTTTCAAATTTTTTAAGCTCCTCAAGAACCATTTTTTCTAGTTGTAAATCAATGGAATATTCTTTTTTAGATTTGGAATCGTCTTTAATTAGCGCTTTTTTCTCTTTGTTAAATTGATAATACATTAAAGTAAAAATCAAAAAAATAAATATTATAAAAGCAACTATTAAATTGTTCTTTTTCTTTATTTCTCTGTTTACAATTGAATTATTTACTTTTTGTATGTGGTTAAAATCATACAAATAATGGGTTTTATTTGCTTCGGTTTTACTTAGGTTAAGTTTATTTAACATATTTAAAGCTAATTCTGAGTATTTAAAAGCACTATCTATTTTGGAGATATCATTGTATAAATTAGCTAGAATATTATAGACAACAATTTTATTTTTTTCAGTATCTGGACTTGTGTTGTTAAAATTTAAAAATTTGTAGGAATAATAAAGTGAGGAATCTCCATTTTTTAAATTTTTAAAAATCAAAGATTTTAAAAAATAATAATCTTGAGATTTCTCAATCAAATTATAAGTATTAACTAATTTAAGAGCTTCATTATATTTTTTTCTTTTTATTAAAACATTAGTTACTCTTAAATTATAAAAACTCAAAGAATTTTTGTGTTTAGGATTGAACTTTTCTGCCTCCAAATAGGCTTCCTTATAACATACAAGTGTAGAATCTAAGTATTTATCATTGTTATTTATAGCATTTAATGCAAAATATGATTCTCCAAGAACATTATAGGCGCTAGCTTTATTGGCTATTAAATTATAACTGTCATAACTATTATAATTTATTTTGGGGTAAGCTGCTATTACTTTTTTTGATAACCTAATTGCTTCTTCATGAAAGCCTAAATTGCTTTTTAGTAGGGCCAAGCTCGTTTGAGTAAATAACTTTGTTTGTGTAAAGCTTTTACTTTTTTGTGAGTAATTATCTAAAATTTTTATTTTTTTGTTTAGATAATCAAATGCTTTGTCAAATTTTCTTTGATTATTTTTAATCCAAAATAAACGTGTTAATGCATGAAGTTTGTTGTTTAAATTACATAAGGAGTTTTTATCTTTTAACCTTGCTAGAACTTCAAGAACAATTTCTTCAGATCTTTCAAAGTTTCCCAATTTGTACTAGGCAGAGGATATATTATTTTTACCAGCGTCACTTACACAACTGTTCTCAGATTTTTCCAATATTTTTGCATAATATAGTAGACTATCTGAATTGGAATAAGAATAATATTTAATCTTATTCAACACCTCGACTTCATCAGTTATTTGACCAAATAAAGAAATAGAAATGAGAAAAGGTATAAATTTTAGGATATTTTTGACAAGGGGGCTAATATTTTTCGTGTAATTAGGGTTATTTACAAGTATAATAACTGAAACAATTGAAAATAATTTTAAATGGAATTTTTTAAACTATTTAGCTTTTTTAATGTAAAACACACTTTATAATTTTAGATTTGTGTTAGTAACTTTACATTTTAAATTAATTGTATAGCATTTTGAAAATTGGAATGATTTTAGATAATATCTTTCCTCCAGATCCAAGGGTAGAAAATGAGGCGGCTACTCTTATTAATTCTGGGCATGAGGTTTTTTTATTTTGTTTAGATAAGGGTAACCAAAAAAAAAGTGAAATAATTAATGGTATAAAAATTAAGCGGTATAAGTTCAACAAACTTACTTATAAACTTTCAGCCCTTTCATACGACCTTCCTTTTTATAGAATGATTATGAAACCAAAGATTAGTCATTTTATTAAACAAAATAATATAGATGTAATACATATTCATGATATTAGAATTGCAGAAGCTGTTTTTAAAGCTAATAAAAAATACAAACTAAAAACAGTTTTAGATCTTCATGATAACATTCCAGAAAATATGAAATTTTATCCCCATCTCAATAAATTTCCTGGCAAGTATATTATTTCCCCAAGTAGATGGAGAAAAAAAGAAAATGAATTTATTTTAAAGTCAGATAAAATTATCACTGTTTCTCCAAATTTTGCAAAAGACCTTATCAAAAAAAATAATATTAAATCAAAAAAAGTAGTGATGGTGCCAAATACTGTCAGGCAATCTTTTTACAAAAAATCCGTGTATTCTGATGTAATTGCAAAAAAGTATTCCAATAAATTTGTCGTCCTTTATCTAGGTGATACTAACATAAGAAGAGGATTACTGACTGCTATAAGAGCTACCAAATTCCTTTCCAAAGAGATAGCAAATTATAAATTAGTTATTGTTGGTCAAAATACCACAGATTCAATTTTAAAAGACGAAACAAAAAAATTAAACTTAGAAGCTTTTGTAGATTTTGAGGGATGGCAAGATGTTTCTCTATTTCCGTCGTATATTGTTGCGAGTAATGTATGTATATCACCACTTTATAGAAGTATTCAGCATGATGTTGCTTATGCAAATAAAATTTTTCAATACATGAGTTTTTCTAAGCCTGTATTAGTTAGTAATGCTATTGCTCAAAAAGAAATAATTGAAAAAGCTAACAGCGGTTTAGTTCATGAAGAAAAAAATAAAGATGACTTTTCCTCAAAAGTGTTAGAACTCTATCTAAATAAAGAAAAAGCAGAAGAATTAGGTAAGAGGGGAAAGCAATTTATAGAAAATGAATTTTCATGGGAAATAACTTCAAAAGCCTTGGTAAAATTGTATGATGAGCTCTAAAAAGAAAGTATTAATTATCACCTATTATTGGCCTCCAGCTGGTGGTCCAGGAGTTCAGCGTTGGTTAAAATTCACTAAATACTTAAGAGATTTTCAAATAGAACCTGTTATTTACACCATAGATAATCCATCTTATCCATTGTTAGATTTTAGTTCAAATAATGAATTACCAAAAGATATTAAGGTTTTAAAGCAACGTATTTTTGAGCCAAATTCTATTTTTACTTTTTTTGGCATCAATAATAAAAAAGAAAGTGCGGGTTTTTTGAATCACAATCCATCGTTTTTTGGAAGGGTAATTCAATATATTCGAGCTAATTATTTTATCCCAGATGCACGTAAGTTTTGGATTCAACCTTCTGTTAAATTTTTAAGTAATTATTTGGAGAATAATCACATAGATGCTATCATAACAACAGGACCTCCTCATAGCATGCACATAATTGGTTTAGAATTAAAAAAGAATCTTGGAATTAAGTGGATTTCAGATTTTAGAGACCCTTGGACTGAAATTGATTATTTCCAACAACTACCACTAACAAAAAAAGCTAGACAAAAACATCATCAATTAGAACAAGAAGTTTTATTAAAAACTGATATGACTATCGTGGTTGGTGAAACTATGAAACAAAAGTATCTAAAACATACGAGTAGGATAGAGGTAATAACAAATGGATATGATACAATTAAAAATCCCACAACTCAGAAATTAGATAGTAATTTTTCTATTACACATGTAGGTTCAATGAATTACGATAGAAATCCCAAAATTTTGTGGCAAGTATTGAAAGAGATTTGTGATATAAATTCTGATTTCAAAAAAGATTTGAGGGTTAAATTCATTGGTAAAATTGATGATTCAGTTATTCAAGATGTTAAAGTATTTGATAATACTAATGTAATTAGGATCCCTTATGTAGATCATAGTAAAGTTAATTCACATCAAATATCTTCTCAGGTTTTATTATTATGTATAAATAATGTTCCCAGTGCAAAGGGAATCATTACAGGTAAGATATTTGAGTATCTTCAAGCAAAACGGCCTATTTTATCGATTGGTCCAGAAGACGGTGACGCTGCGATTATTCTTAAAAATACAAATGCTGGAAAGATCGTAGATTTTAACGACAAAAAAAGATTAAAAGCCATTATCTTAGACTTATATGAGAAATATAAAGCTGGTAATCTTCAAGTTGATTTGGAAAATATAAATCAATATCACAGAAAAAATATAACAAGTCAATTAGCAGAAGTAATTAAAAAGGTAGTATATTGATTTTGAAATTAGCAATAGTTTATAGTAATTATATAATTTTATTTATAAGTACATAAATGAAAAAAGTAGTAACCGTCATAGGAGCAAGGCCACAGTTTATTAAAGCTGCTGTGCTGAGTAGAATTATAAGACAATATAATGCAATAGAGGAGGTAATCATTCATACAGGACAACATTTTGATGTGAATATGAGTTCTATTTTTTTTGAGGAGATGAAGATACCAAAACCAGCCTATAACTTAGAAATTAATAGTTTGAGTCATGGTGCAATGACTGGTCAGATGATGGGTGAAATTGAAAAAATATTAGCGGTTGAACAGCCTGAAGCACTAATTGTTTATGGTGATACAAATTCTACTTTAGCTGGAGCTTTAGCAGCTAAAAAAATGAACATTAAAGTAGTTCATATTGAAGCAGGTCTTCGTTCATTTAACATGAGAATGCCAGAAGAGGTAAATAGGATTTTAACGGATAGGATATCCGATTTATTAAGCTGTCCCTCACAAGAAGCAATTCAAAATCTTGAGAATGAAGGATTTCAAAATTTACCAGTTATAATTGAAGCTCATGGAGATATTATGAAAGATGCAGTTTCATATTACAGTCAGTTTTCAGCAAATAATTCATCAATACTTTTAGACAAAAAATTACAGAAAAATAATTTTGTTTTAGCAACAATTCATCGGCAAGAAAATACAGATGATATTTCTAAATTGAAAAATATATTTAGAGCTTTAGAAAAGATTCATAGCACACAAACTGTAATTTTACCACTTCATCCTAGAACACGAAAAGCGCTTAAAATTTTTGACATACCATCTAACATTAATTTTATAAATCCTGTTGGCTATTTTGATATGTTAGAATTATTAAAAAATTGTTCATTGGTAATTACTGATAGTGGAGGATTGCAAAAAGAAGCCTTTTTTGCTAACAAACAATGCATTGTTGTAAGAGAGCAGACAGAATGGGTAGAATTAGAAGCTAATGGTTATGCTAAAGTTGTAGGGAGTGATACCAAAATGATTTTACAAGCGTTTGATACTTTCAAGACCATAAAAAATGATTTTATGATTGAATTATATGGAAATAATGTTGGGGAGAAGATTTATCAATCCATTTATAAATTAATACATTAACGTTGGGAATTGTACTTAAACAATCTTTTATTAACACATTAATAATTTACCTAAGTTTTGTTCTTGGTGGAATAAATGTTCTTATACTTTATCCACAGGTTTTGGAGGGTAAATATCATGGAATTGTAGTTTATTTATTATCGGTGTCAAATATTTTGATGCCTCTAGCCGCTCTTGGAGTTCACCACACCATCGTTAAATATTTTTCTGCTTATGATAGTAAGATAGAAAAAGACAGATTTTTATCAAGTATTGTTTTTTTACCACTTTTAATAGCACTACCTATTGGCTTCCTTGTTTCTGAATTTTATAGCCAGATAGGGAGTCGTATCTCGCAACAAAATCCTATCTTAAAAGATTACACCTTTGTTATATTCATAGTAGCCATATCTACTACATATTTTGAGGTTTTTTATTCATGGGCAAAAGTTCAAATGCAATCAATTTTTGGTAATATTTTGAAGGAGTTTTGGAATAGAGCTGTTGTATTAGTTTTATTAGTCTCTGTTTTTTTTGATTTCTTAACCAAACCACAGTTTATTTATTATCTCACATGGGCTTATGTTATTAGAGCTATTATTATGATGCTTTATGCATTTTGGTTATATTTTCCAAAATTCAGTTTTCATCTTCCAAACAATTATAGAGAAGTCTTAAGGTACTCTATATACATGGTTCTTGCTGGTAGTGCAGGTGCTATTCTGTTAGACATAGATAAGGTCATGATTCCTGATAAAGAAACTGTTGAAATTGCGGCTTATTATGCAGTTGCTGTTTTTATAGGTTCTTTAATTGAAGCTCCAGGTAGAGCAATGGCTCAGATTTTACAACCTATTACCTCTAAAACCATAAATGACAATAATACCCTAGAGATTGAAAGTTTATATAAGAAAAGTTCCATAAACTTATTTTTAATAAGTGGACTCCTTTTTTTATTAGTTAACTGCGGAGTACATGAATTATTCAAATTAATACCTGATAAAGGATATTCTGGGGGAGAATTAGTTGTTTTAATGATTTCTGGAGCTAAAATGTTCACCATGTTCTTAGGTAATAATGGTGCAATTATTAACAATTCTATATTTTATAAAATTACTCTTCCATTAAATTTAGCAATGGCTTTTTCTGTATACTATTTGAACATTTGGTTATTTGATATCTTCGGAACTAATGGTTTAGCATTGGCAACACTTATTGTTATTTTTGTTTTTAATACCATAAAACTTGTTATTCTAAAGCTAAACTTAAATATTACACCAATAACCAATAAGACATTTGTCTTATTCTTTTTAATTCTTACATTATTTTTTGCATTTTATTTTTGGAATTTTAACTATCATCCAATAGTCAATATAATTTTGAAGACTATTATTATAGCAGCTATTTACCTTTTTGTAGCTGTAAAACTTAGGATTTCAAATGAGATAAATCAACTATTGACTAAAATTTTAAAATTTCAGAGGTAGCAATCTAGATAGTCAGTCAACATATGAAACAAAAGAGCAATTCCCAAAATTCTGCTTTTTTTTAAGACCGTCATTAATACATATACAACAATGGCGTAATATGTATGTAAAGGATGAAAATTAATACTACACCTGTTAGGTTCAAAAATTGGAGTAGCTAATAAATGATCTAAATCTACTATCATAGCACCGATAAATATAAAATATACTTGAATCCATTTTTTTTTATAAAAAATCAAAGCAATTACAAATGGAACTAAGAAATGAAAACCGTAGTGAAATAAAAATTTAAAGGACATCTCAGTATAAATGTAAATTTTAAAATAATATGTATTTACTAGATGAATACTTATTAATTTCAAAAATAAGATACTTTTGACTTTATAGCGTTAAATTTATTCAGTTTTGTATAAATCTCCTCTTATTCTACTTAATTGAACAGGTGTAATATTTAAATAAGAGGCAATGTGATATAATGGTATCAGATTTTCTATACCTGGATTATCTTTCTTAAATTTCAAATAAAGTTCTGTAGCATTAAGTGTTGAAAGTTCATAAAATCTATTTTCTAACTTAATAAAGAGTAATTCTAATAAATTATTGTACAAGTGAAGAATTTCAATATTTACTTTTGCTAAATTTTTAAATTCTAAAAAATCAACTTCAATTAAATCACAATCTGTAAGACATTCTATGAGTACATTATTCTCTTTTGTTTTGATTAGTGAACTAAAGGATGCAACAGGGGAGTAATTGGTATAAATGAATTTTATGTGTTCTTTCCCTTTATCGTCTGTAACGTAGGATCTTACTATACCCGATTTGACAATATAAAATTTAGTTGAAATTTGATTTTTATGGCTTAAAGCAGACTTTTTCTTGAACTTTTTTACATTGAAAATGTTTTTAAGTTTTTCAAAAGATTGTTCAGAAATGGGATATATTTTTCTAATATTTTTTAAGAGAGAATCCATTTAAAACTAATTAATGTTTAATGTTATTTTAAAGGGATTAATCAAAATTAAAAATAAAAATTGAATAAATATCAATTTCTTATACTTAATTTAAATCATTAACATAAAAAAATTAAATAATAAAAAACTGATATTCAATAGTTTATATTTATAAGAGTTATTGTTCTAAAAAATTTATCGAATTAGGCCCTTCCATAAATAATAAATCTAGAATGGAAAGGTTTTTTAAAAAATCATTTCTGTCCTGAAACATTTGTATGTAAGGAATACATTTACTTTTGTAAGTATTTTTAACATCAGCATGATATCTGTAATCATCATCGACCTTATCATTATATTTTTTTGAAATATCATATTCTTTTGATAAATCAAGTGCTTCATTTATAAAATGAAAAGAATCTATATTAATATCTAATAAATATTTGTATTTCTTTTTGAATATATATTGTAAATCGTCTTTATAAAATTCAAAGAAAGGAGAATGATTGTAGGCAGTTGTTAATGATTTATAATGCTGTCTTTGCCAGTTTGAGTCTTCAATCAAAACCTCCTTCAATTTTAATTTACCAAAACTTTTATTTGTATGAGAAATAGGGATGTTTAGGAGTTGTTTTCCATTTGCACCTAAAATATAACACCTATTCCTATAACTTTGTTTTTGATAATTCTCTTCAATTTCAAAAGTTATATCATTTGAATTTACTATGGAAGTATATTGTGATATCGGTGAAAAATATGTAGGAATAAAGAGCGCCATTATGACACTTTTTTTCTATTCTTTTTCATAAATGAATATCCAATATATCCTGCCAAAGCAATTAAAAAATATAAGAGATATGAAACGGGTTTTCCATTTCCGCCAACAGTTGTAAATAATCTTTCCCACCTAATTTTACCATTTTCAATACTGAACCAAATAAACACAGGTTTTCCCACTACATGATCAAAAGGAACATATCCCCAACTTCTAGCATCTAAAGAATTTTGTCTATTATCTCCCATCATCCAATAATAATCTTGTTTAAAAGTATAGGTTTTAGCTTTTTTACCATTGATGAAAATATGTTCTCCAATTACTTCAAGTTGATTATTCTCATATTCTTTTATTATTCTTTTATAAAAAGGCAACGAACTAGAATTTAACTCAACAGTTGACCCTTTTTTGGGAATGTATATGGGGCCATAGTTGTCATTATTCCATAATAAATTTGAAGTTTCAGGAAACATAAAATTCCCTCTAATACCTTTAGGTTTTATTACTTTTATTACACTATCTACCTCTGAATCTTTTCTTAGTTTAGCTGCTATTTCATCTGTTATATTCGCCTTTCTAATCTTAGTACTAATTTCTCTAATGTCTAATTTGTAATTACTAATTAACCATTGAGGAATTCCAGATTCTGAAGTTGTAATCTTAAACTGGTAATCTTTTATTTTTTCTGGATTATCTGTTGCAAAACTCATTACCTTATCAAATTGATTTTGACTAGAAAAGTTGATTATAAATTTTCTTTCAAACTCTTTGTTAGTATATCTCAAAAGTTTTTGTGTTGATAGACCTTTACTTGAATAAACTGTATTATAAAATTGAAGTTTTGCTCTATCTGGAAGTATATTTTGTTTTCCATTGATATACACATACCCATCTCTTACCTCTAGGGTGTCACCAGCAATTCCAACACACCTTTTAACATAATTAGTTTTTTTATCTAAAGGCTTAAAATCAGCTCCTCTACTTGGGTCCATCCAATGCACTAATGTATCTACAGGCCAATTAAAGACAACAATATCATTTCTTTTTATTTTTTGAAATCCAGGAATTCTTAAATAAGGTAAAAGAGGTTTATCTATGTATGATTTTGTGTTTTTCCCTCCAATTATTGAGGTTGGAAGACTGTCATGAAGCATAGGAGTAGCTATTGTTGTTGTTGGTACCCTGGCACCGTAATGAAATTTACTTACAAATAAATAATCGCCAACTAATAATGTTTTCTCTAGTGAAGACGTAGGTATGGTATAGGGTTGCATGATGTAGGTATGTACTAGGGTAGCAGCTATAATAGCAAAAGCAATAGAGCTTACCCATTCTCCCAAGCCAGTTCTAGGGTTTAAACTTCTATTTGTTTTATGCGAAGTATTTGTAGCATAGTTTATGTAGAATAGGTAAAAACCAAGAGTAATCAGAACCAATAAAGTGTCTTTTCTTTTGTTAAAACCAAAACTTCTGGCTGTTTCGATCCATAGAATGGGAAACATTAATTGATTTATGACGGGTATAAATAATAAAAACACCCACCATTTGGGTCTTTTAATAATGCCCATTAAAACAATAGCATTGTAGATAGGGACAGCAGCTTCCCATGCTTTTCTATTAGCCCTTTGATATAATTTCCAAGTTCCAGTGAAATGAATTATTTGTACTATTAGAAAAAAAATAAACCATTCATTAATAGTCATATATTTTAATTTTTTGTTTAATTATTAGATGCAAATAAAAGAAATAGTTACGATTTTAACCAATGTTTAACACATCTTTCATTGTATATATACCCTTTCGTTGAATCAACCATTCTGCAGCAATTACAGCACCTAAAGCAAATCCTTTTCTATTATTAGCAATATGTTTAATTTCAATCGAATCTATTTCAGATTTGTATGAAATTGAATGTGTTCCTGGAGTATCTAAAATTCTTTTTGATGTTATGGGAACAAGTGTTGATTCTTTTTTTACATTATTTTCAATCAATTCCCAATTTGTTTTAGCCGAGTTTTCTATAATTCCTTCAGCTAAAGAAATAGCGGTTCCGCTTGGAGAATCTAATTTTTTTGTGTGGTGAATTTCTTCTACATCTAAAGAGTAATTCTGATGCGTCCTCATCATTTTTGCAAGGGTTTTATTCAATTCAAAAAATAGATTAACCCCAATACTAAAATTAGAAGCATAAATAAAACTTCCTTTATTTTTTTTACAACTAGAAACAGCTTTGTTAAAATCGTCTAACCAGCCTGTGGTTCCTGAAATTACAGGGATATTATTCTCAAAACAACTAATAACATTATTAAGCGCTGCTTCTGGGACGCTAAAATCGATTGCTATATCTACCTTGGAAAAATCACATTCTTCCTTCGCTTTGATTTTTAGAATTATTTCATGACCTCTTTCTAAAGCAATTTTTTCAATTTCTTTTCCCATTTTACCATATCCAAAGAGTGCAATTTTCATTTGTTTTAATTTACGATTTCTATTAAAAATAGAATTTTACATTTAGAAAGAATACTTAAAGCTGAATCCTACCGATGGAGCTTCAATGTTAATTGGATTACTAATTATTTTTGGGTTTATGGTAATATTGTCACTTGCATCAAATTGTAATAAATGGGCATTTACACTTGCTTCTACAATTTGAAGTGCATATCCAAGCAGTACTACAAGCAATGATAAATCTCTATTACCTCTTAATGTTTTTTGTGCTCTTTCTAATCCAGCTAATGAGATAAGTTCTGTACCATCTTCTAATGTAAATTCATCTTCTAAACCTCTTTTTCTTAGTTTGTATGCTTCTCGATATCTTTTGTATTCACTGTTGTTATTCAGATAAAAATATGTAGGAATTCCCACTGCTGCCCATGCTAAGGGAACTTTCCAATACTTTTTATTGTAAGCTTGTCCTCCTCCAGGAAAAACAGCAGAAAAAAATGCAGCTTTCGATGGAGATAAAGGATTGTATACCTTGTTGAAATTAACTTTTTTATCCTTTATTTGAATGTTAGTACTATCTTTTTGACTAAAACAGTAAATAGGTAAGAGAAGTATAATTAACAGTATATTTTTTTTTTGGAACACTTATTTCAACAAGTTTTTAATTCTTTCAAAATCTTCTTTAGAATGAAAAGGAATAGAAATTTTTCCTTTTCCCTTTTCATTTATTGTCACATTTACCTTTTTACCTAGGTAGGAATTGATTTCTGATAAACTATTTTTAATGTATTTAGGTAAGTGTTTTTTTACTTCTTTTTTCTTATCAACTTTTAAACTTTTAACCAAATCCTCTGTTTGTCTAACCGATAATTTATTAGAAATTATTTTTTCATAAATACTTAGTTGATCTGTGACATTTTGAACATTAATTAGAGCTCTTCCATGACCCATAGAAATAAATCCGTCTCTGATGCCTGTTTGTAATATAGGATCTAATTTTAATAATCGTAGGTAGTTGGTAACTGTTGATCTTTTTTTTCCTACTCTAACACTTAATTCTTCCTGTGTTAGCTGAATCTCATCAATAAGTCTTTGATATGATAGTGCAACCTCAATAGGGTCAAGGTTTTTACGTTGTATATTTTCTACCAATGCCATTTCAAGCATTTCCTGATCATTAGCGGTTCTTATGTAGGCTGGAATACTTTTATTTCCTATGAATTTTGAGGCCCTAAAACGACGCTCTCCAGAAACTAGTTGAAAATTTTCACCAATTTTTCTTACTGTAATTGGTTGAATAACCCCTAATTCTTTAATCGAATTGGCTAATTCTCGAAGTGATTCTTCATCGAAATAAGTTCTAGGTTGATATGGGTTTACCTCAATGTCCTCAAGCTTAATTTCAATAATGTTACCCACAACCATGTTGTCATTCACATTATCGTTTGAAGTGTCTTTTAATAACGCAGATAAACCTCTGCCTAGCACCTGTTTTTTAGTGGCTTTTGCCATAATATTGGTTCTTTTTTAAAAGTTCATTAGCCAAATTTAAGTAATTTACAGCACCTTTACTCGTGGCATCATATGCTATGATACTTTCTCCGTAGCTTGGTGCTTCTCCCAGACGAGTATTTCTTCTAATTATAGTATCGAAAACCATCGTGCTAAAGTGTTTTTGTACTTCATCTACCACCTGATTAGACAGCCTTAAACGAGAATCAAACATAGTTAACAATAATCCTTCGATGTCTAGGTTTTTATTGTGAATTTTTTGAACGCTCTTTACAGTATTTAGTAATTTACCCAAACCCTCAAGAGCAAAATATTCACATTGAATAGGAATAATTACAGAATTTGCGGCAACTAATGAGTTTAGGGTAATTAAACCCAAAGATGGAGCACAATCAATAATGATATAATCATAATCATTTTTAATGAGTTCAAGAGATTCTTTTAACATGTATTCTCTTTTTTCTTTGTCAACAAGCTCAATTTCAATAGCAACTAAATCTATGTGTGAAGCAATGATATCTAAATTTGGAGATGAAGTTTTTAATATTGCATCTTTGGCAGAGCAGGTATGCTCTAGCACTTGATAGCTTCCAGTTTCAATAGATTCTATATCAATGCCAAGACCAGAGGAGGCATTTGCTTGAGGATCAGCATCTATTAGTAAAACTTTTTTTTCTAACACACCAAGCGCTGCGGCTAAATTTATAGATGTAGTTGTTTTACCAACTCCACCTTTCTGATTTGCTATTGCTATAATTTTACCCATTAATAGATATGAATTTCTTCAGTAAATTTACAATTAAATAGTTTTTTTAGAAAGAATAGATGTTAACAAAGTTAGATTAAGTTAAAGCCATGTTAGATAGCTACTTAAATCATTTTTATTAAAGTTTTTAAACAATTTTTGATGTAAGTTTTAAACTGAAATTTACAGAATAAAGCGCACAAAATTATGAGTTTCTTTCAGGAATATTTTTTAATATTTGAAGTAAAAATTTCCAAAATTTTTGAACCGATGTTATGCTAACTCTTTCATCTGGTGAATGTGCTCCTTTAATGGTTGGACCAAAAGAAATCATATCCATTAATGGGTAATTTTGCCCAAGAATACCACATTCTAGTCCTGCATGACAAGCTTCAACTTTAGCCTTTTTACCAAATAAATTTTCATATTGTCTCGTTAAAACTTTTAAAATTTCTGAATTCATATTTGGTTGCCAACCAGGATATGATCCTGATAATTCTACATTAAAACCAGCCAATTCAAAACATGATGTTAATGCATTTGTTAAATCATTTTTTGAAGATTCAGAAGAAGATCTGGTGAGGCATGCAACATAAATTTCACCATTATTAACAATTATTTTAGCTATGTTATTAGAGGTCTCTACTAGATTAGGGATGTCTGGACTCATTCTGTAAACCCCATTTAATGCAGTGTAAATAGACTTTAAAAATGCCCTTTGGGTAACTATATCCATTATTTTAAGGGGTGTCTCAGTACTTGTTATAGCTATAGTTAGATTTGGTTCTAAGGATTTAAATTCCTCTTTAATTGTAGCAATTAAATCATTCATTTTTAATAAAAAGGATTCCTTTTCGTTTCCATATAATACAATCGTTGATAAACTTTCTCTGGGTATGGCATTCCTTAGACTACCACCATTTATACTGGCTATCCGTAATTTAAAATTTTCTGAACCATGATATAATAATCTGTTCATTATTTTATTGGCGTTTCCTAACCCTTTATGAATATCCATTCCAGAATGTCCGCCTTTTAATCCTTTGATGGCTATTTGAAAAGCTGATGCATTCTGTGGTAGTGTTTCTTCATTGTAATTTCTTTTTGCTGTAAGATCAATACCTCCTGCACAACCCACATCTATTTCGTCATCTTCTTCAGTATCTAGGTTTAAAAGTATTTCACCAGTTAATAGTCCACCTTTTAGGCCCATAGCACCTGTCATTCCTGTTTCTTCATCAATAGTAAAAAGTGCCTCAATAGTTGGATGTTCTATAGTTTCTGAGGATAATACTGCCATGATAGCGGAAACCCCTAAACCATTATCTGCTCCTAATGTTGTTCCCTTTGCAGTTACCCAATCACCATCGATATGCATATTTATTCCTTGAGTTTCAAAATCAAAAATTGTTTCAGAATTTTTTTGATGAACCATGTCAAGATGACTTTGCATTACTACTGTTTTTTTATTTTCGTAACCTTTTGTTGCCGGTTTTTTTATAATGACATTACCGACCCCATCAACGGTAGTTTCTAGATTTAATCTTTTTCCAAAATTGACCATAAATTCAATAATTCGTTCTTCTTTTTTTGAGGGTCGAGGTACCGCATTTAAATCAGAAAAATGATTCCAAATGGCAACAGGATTTAATTTTCTTATCGGAGATTTCATAAGTTAGAATAAATTAATTTGTATAATAGTAACTAAATAGAGGTTTTATTATGAAATATCGATCACTATTTCTTCAACCTGTTTTCTTACTTTCTTTTGATGAGTCATAAAGTCATCTTCGGCTCTGTAGCCAACGGGTAATACCAATGTGGCTGATAGATTTCTTTCATTTAAACCGAGAATTTCGTTATACTTTTCTGGAATAAACCCTTCCATTGGGCAAGAATCTATTCTTTCATTAGCACAAACAGTTAGTAAATTTCCTAGGGCTAGATAAGCTTGATTTGTACCCCAGGAAAGTAAGTCTTCCCTTGTTTTATCTGCAATAGTAGTTTTTAGATGATTTTTAAAGGAGTTGATAATTTCATCAGGTGTGTTTCTTATTTTTTTTACTCTTTCAAAATATTTTTCTACATCAGATTCATCTAGTTTTGTATCAACACAAATAATAAGTAGGTGAGAGGCTTGAAATATTTGTTGTTGATTCCAACTGTGTAAAACAAGTTCTTTTTGGAGATTTTTATTCTTAACAACAACCAGTTTTATAGGTTGTAAACCATAGGAAGTAGCTGTTAAATTAAAGGCTTGTTTTAATATATTAATTTGATCTTCACTGAGCGTTTTGCGATGATCAAATTTCTTTACAGCATAACGCCAATTAAGATTATCAATACTATTCATTGTAGAATTTTTATTTTTACAAATGTACAATCCTATTGTGATTTCATCAATTTCCTGTAATTGTAAAAATCAATTATTAAATAGACAAATACTTTTTAATTGTTAATGTATTATGTTAGGATTTAATATTTTTTGAATTCTTGATAAACAATCGTCATAATGATATTTTGTTATTAAATTAATGTTTTTGTTATTTACATTGGTTAATTGTTTTTTTAAAACAATCAATTCTCCTCTGATGACAGAGAATAAATCAAAATTTTTAATTTCATCATTATGAATTAGTACAGACATTCTTTCAATAAATGATTTTTGAATATTTCTTCTGAAAATTGAGACGTTTGCAGCTTTTTCTAATTCTGAAAAAATACCATTTCTTAAATCTTTAAACATGTTTATAGTACTGTAAAAATCCTTTTCAGTGATTTCTGCATCCATCATTCTTTTTAACCTTTGAGTATTCAAGAGGCTGTAAAGTTGTCTATTCTGAATTTTTAAAATACTTTCAGTATGTCCAGAAGGATTAATATTTTTAATAATTTCATTAGAGATCAACCATTCAACATTATTAAAAACATTATTTTGTAGCCATTTCATAGCATCTTTTTGAGCTAGTTTTGAAGAATTTTTGTAAATATAACCCTCCTGTTCTGGCTTTTTATTATTTTCTATTACTCCACCAATGATACCAGTTACATGACCAGAATATCTATTGAAAACACCTAATAATTCTTTATGTAATTCCGATAAATCATCATAGTTATTTGTTTGATCTGAGGTCCAGCTTTTAAGGTTTTTAGCAACAATTTTTAGGTTATTTACACCATATGTACTTGCTTTTACCTGATTGTTCCCTATGCCCTCTGTTTGAGATTCTGGATCAAAACCTCTCCTTCTTTGAATTCCAAATTTATAAACAGGATCGTTTCCTTTATCAGAAATCCATTTGTCTAAAGTTTTAGTTTCATCAGAAGGTTTTTTTATGTTTGGAATAACTCTATATCCCCAATTTATTGAATAATGGTCATATGGGCCTAATTGACGTATAAAACGTATATTTTTATCACCCGGTTGTGCAACATAATTATAACGTGCATAATCCATTATAGTTGCAGCTATTCCATTTTTTTGTGTAAACTCACCAGATCTTAAAGAATCAACAGGATACGCATAACTGGCAGCCATATTATGTGGTAAACCTAGAGCATGACCAATCTCATGCGAAATAACCATTCGCATCATTTCCCCAATTTCCTCCTCGGGTGTATCTAGGGTTCTTGCTGAAGGATTGGCTGCTCCCGTTTCAAGTAAATACCTATTTCTATAGGAGCGAAGATGATTGTGGTACCATATAATGTCACTTTCTATGATTTCTCCAGACCTTGGATCAGATACACTTGGTCCAACAGCATTCCTTGTTTTGCTTGCAACATACCTAATTGATGAATAGCGAATATCTTCCATGCTAAATTCTGGATCTTCTTTTTTGGTTGGTGGATATTTAGCCATTATGGCATTTTTAAATCCTGCAGTTTCAAAAACTTTTTGCCAATCATCTACTCCTTGTTTAATGTATTTTCTTAATTTTTTTGGTGTTGCAGGATCTAAATAATAGACAATGGGTTTAAGGGGTTCTACCAATTCACCTCGGTTATATGCTTCCAAGTCTTTAGGTTCCAGTCTCCATCTTCTGATATAACTTTTGGCATCTGCTTTTAAAGCCTCTGAATTATAGTCAATAGTATTAACGGTGAAATAACCTACACGCTTATCAAATAATCTAGGTATCATAGGCTGTTTAGGTAGCATAATCATTGATTGATTAACCCTAATAGTAATGGTATTAGTAGTTTTGTTACTAGGGGGAGCATCAGCATCAAAGGTGAAATCTTGAACAACTTCTATGTTTTTTGGGTAACTTTTAATTGAATTAATAAAACTCCTTGACGCATCTAATCTTTTTACTTTATATCTCTTTCTGAGCGATGTTGGTAATCCACTGATAGCCTTTACATCAGTGGATAAAAATTTAGTAACCTCTATTAAAGTTGCAGTTGAGTCTGGATTTTTTAGTTTAGCATCAAAAGCGTAAATGATGGGTTCTAAATTGTTTGATTTTACAGATTTATATATTGGTAAACTATCCTTGGCAATTGCTGCATACGATTTAACTTTAAGAAGAATTTTAGTTTTAAATTTCTCCCAAACAACTACTTGTGTATTTATTTTTGTTCCAGCATTTACGTAGCCTCCACCTAATCCAGCAGGAATGTCTTTTAAACGTGTTACAAGAAGTAAATCTTTATTTAATAGTGTGTCAGGAATTTCATAATAAAATTTATTATTTAGTTCATGAACAGAAAATAAGCCTTTGTCAGTCTTTGTATTTTTATTCACATAGTCCACGTACTGTGAACCCTTTTTTGATTTTTGATTGCTAACGGGTAATACTTTTTTTGCAACTTTTCTTTTCTTTTTTATTCTTCCGCTTTGTGCAGGACAATTCTGGGAGATTGAAATACATAGGATTACTACAAGTAAAAAATAATTTTTCATGTGAATAAAAGTTTAGATTTAACCTCACTAAGATATTAAATATCTATATAATTAACTCTTACAGAAACTAAAAAATAAGTTGAGAATTTTGTCGTATTTTAATACAAACTCTTGTATTTGTCTGGGTAAGCTTCATGCATGATCTCATAAACTTTCTCAAAGACATCTTCAACTGAGGGTTTAGAAAAGTAATCACCATCAGATCCATAGGCAGGTCTGTGAGCTTTGGCTGATAGTGTTGCTGGTTTGCTATCTAGGTATTGGTATCCATCTTGGATTTCAATAATTTCTTGTAATAAATATGCAGAGGCACCTCCCGGAACATCTTCATCTACAATCAACAATCTATTAGTTTTTGCAACAGATTTTACAGTATCATGATTAATATCAAAAGGAAGTAAACTCTGAATATCTATGATTTCAATATCTATATCAACTTGCAATAATTCTACAGCTGCCTGTTGAACAATTCTTAGTGTAGATCCGTAGGAAACTACAGTCATGTCCTTCCCTTTTTTAACAATTTCTATCACACCAATTGGAGTTGTGAATTCTCCAAAATTTGTTGGTAATTCCTCTTTTAAACGATATCCATTTAAGCACTCAATAACTAATGCTGGATCATCACCTTTAAGCAATGTGTTGTAGAACCCAGCCGCTTTGGTCATATTTCTCGGTACTAATACATGTAAGCCTCGTATGTTGTGAATGATACCTCCCATAGGCGATCCAGAGTGCCATATTCCTTCTAAACGATGTCCTCTAGTTCTAATAATTAAAGGTGCAATTTGTTTTCCAAAAGTTCTATAACGTAGAGTTGCTAAATCATCACTCATGATCTGTAAAGCGTATAACAGATAATCTAGATATTGGATTTCAGCAATTGGACGCAGACCTCTCATGGCCAGTCCAATTCCTTGACCAATAATAGTGGCTTCTCGGATACCTGTATCAGATACCCTTTGTTTTCCATATTTTTCTTGTAGCCCCTCTAGACCTTGATTTACATCTCCAATTTGTCCAGCATCTTCTCCAAAAATTAATACTTCTGGATATTTTTTTAAAATGGCATCAAAATTATCTCTCATCACAATTCTACCATCAACACTTTTATCATTAGAATTATAAATAGGTAAAATTTCAGTAATTTTAGTTGCAGCAGAATTGGTCTCGCTTGTGAGATGAGTAGAGTAATTGTATTCAGCATTTTTGAAAGAATTGAGGATGAATTTTTGAAGTTTAATTTTTTCATTAAAAGTTTCATCTTTTACAATACGTAATGCTTTTCTTGCCGTAGAAAGAATATCTTTTCTAATGGGTTCAACAATGCGAGTTAAATCATCTTTTAATTTATTGATAAAATTTGCATTACTACTTTTGAGAGCCATGTCTTCCAGTAAACCAGATAAAGTAACTATCTCTGATTTTATTTCATTTATAAATAAGTTCCAAGCATTTCTTTTCGCAGTATTGACCTCTTTTTTAGCCTCTTTTTCTAATGCAATCAATTCCTCTACTCCATTGACTAACCTTAGCGAATTGCCATTTCCATCCTTTAATTCAAAATCTAGAATCCATTCACGCATCTTTTCGATACAGTCATGTTCTTTCTCCCATTTTAGGCGCTCAATATTTTTATATCTTTCATGTGAACCAGATGTTGAATGACCTTGTGGCTGGGTAACTTCTTTTACATGAATTAAAACAGGAATATGATGTTCTCTTGCAATGTCAGAGGCTTTGGAATAAACGTCTATTAATTGAACGTAATCCCAACCATTAACAACAAATATTTCATATCCATTGGTATTTTTTTCTTTTTTAAAACCTTTTAAAATTTCAGAAATATTTTCTTTGGTTGTCTGATGTTTTGCATGAACAGAAATGCCATATTCGTCATCCCATATACTCATTACCATAGGAATTTCAAGTACACCAGCAGCATTAATACTCTCAAAAAACACACCTTCACTTGTACTAGCATTTCCAATGGTTCCCCATGCAACCTCATTTCCATTGTTTGAGAATTTTTTATGATGATCTAAATGGCTTGAGTTCCTATACACTTTTGAGGCTTGAGCTAAACCTACAAGTCTAGGCATTTGAGCGGCTGTAGGTGAAATGTCTGAACTTGAATTTTTTTGAATAGTTAAGTTTTTCCAACTTCCATCATCATTTAGACTGTGGGTTGCAAAATGACCACCCATTTGACGACCAGCTGACATAGGTTCTATTTTAATATCAGTATGTGCATAAAGGCCTGCAAAAAATTGTTGGGCAGATAGTTCACCAATAGCCATCATAAAAGTTTGATCTCTGTAATATCCTGAACGAAAGTCACCATCTCTGAATGCTTTTGCCATAGCTAATTGCGGTACTTCCTTACCATCACCAAAAATGCCAAATTTCGCTTTTCCTGTAAGAACTTCACGCCTGCCTAATAGACTACATTCTCTACTAATTCTTGCAATTTTATAATCATTTAAGATTTCATTTTTAAAATCATTAAATGAAATATCAGTAGTCTTACTATCAGTAGCTAATTTAGGCATAGATCAAAAAAATATTAAGATTTTGCAAAGATAGCTTTAATAGATGAAAATTAATAATTTATCTACTACTGCTAAAATTTCATGAAATTAGAAATGAAATTTTTATAAATCCTTACAAGAAGCCTCTTCTGAAAAAATTAAAAATTGCTTTAGGCTGCGCTACTAAAACAAATCGTATATTTTTAGGGTATGCATTATCATTAACCTCCCAACCGTTATTTGAGTAAATAGGAAGATACAATTCTAAAATATTATGAATAAAGTTAAATCTAATTCCGTTTTCATAGGCAAAAAAGACATTATTTCCTCTGTTTTTTAGAAAAGCAACATCATTATATACTTCAAGCCAACGCCATATCCCTATGCTAGAATTGAAGGAAACTAAAAATTGGTTTGCAAAGCGTTGATCTAATACAGATTTAAAACCTCCCTCAGCCATAATAAACTGTTGACTTAGAAATCCAGTGCTTTCTGATCTTCCAATGTAACTCAATTCAAATAAATAATCATTTGCTCTATCTAATCCAAAACTAAAAAAATCTGTATCTGTATTATTTCTTATGAACGATCCTGCATAAAATCTGAAATCAAGTTGAGTATTTTTTGCTGTTAATTTTCTATATCGAAATTCACCTGAAACCTTTGAGTAATTATTTGCTATTTCTGTACCAAATGAATATTTGACACCTTTTATGATGTCTGGTTTATTGTAATAGTATTTTAATTTAAACACACGATATTTATCTGAGTCTGTTTGAGAGTCATTAGGTGCCAATTCTCTATTTATATTTAATAATCTTGCAGACAAAAAACTACCTCCAACATCTCTTAAATTTTTTCTTCTAAATTGTACTGTAATGTTTTGATTAAATGTATTGTAGGATAAATCTTCAGCATAATGAAGATTACTTCCTGATATGGAATAGTAAATTTTATTTATTGATGAATTTTCAAAATATTGAGTGTAACGCGTGTTAAAAGTTCCGTTTAAAGCGTTGCTCTTTGTTCCGTATTGTGGTGTGATAGAAAATTGAAAATTTCTTTTCAAAATGGGTTTATTATGAATTCTTAACCCTAGAAGGGCTCCGTCATAAAAATTATATTTTATGTTGGGTTGTAAATACAACTGATTATAATAGGGATCGTTAATGTCCTTGTAGATTTTAAATTGTATGGGTTTATTGAGAATATTTTTTCCAATTTTTCTCCAATTATCCATAGAGTTAAGCTCTGGGTATGAGTTTTCAAAATTTAAAGAAACTCTATTAAAATTATTTTTAGGAATAGCAATAGTTTTAATACTATCTATATTTGTGAGCCATTTTTTGAATTTTACTTGCTTGTTTTGTAAGCCATACAGAGCAACAGGTGCAGTTATATTTCTCTTGTTTTTTATGGTTACATATACAGAATCACCTTTAGTAATAGCCTTTTTGATGGTGTAATCAATTTTTTTATCCGTTTTTAGATAATCACCAAAAAACCAACTAATATCTTTGTTAGTTTTTGAGGAAACAATTTTTTTAAAGTCATTACTTTTAGCAAACTTAAGTTTATTGTTACGGTAAAATTCTTGAAAAGAAGTACTAATTATTGTATCACCAACATAGTCAGCAAGATAACGCAAACCAAGTCCTGCTTTGTATTTACCAACAATTTTACGATTAAAATTTGATAAAGAATCAGCTCTAGTATTTAGTGCTTGATCTAAAAATTGACGGGCTGAATATTGATATACGAAAGGATATTTATCATTGAAATTTAATTTTGAAAAATTGAATCTTTTTAATCCCCAAATTTTTGAAATATTACCAGTTAATTTAATTTCAGGATAATATTCAGAAACATAATTCATCATTAAATACGTTTGTAGTCCATCAACAAGCCAATAATCTGTTCTTTTATCTAAAAGTAGGGTGTTATCTATGTATTTTTTTGTCAAGGCTTTAAATAAAGTTAAATCCCATTCAAAAATATCAGGAAATGGTCTTATAAATTTTGGTAATTGATTTAAACCATAAATCGGGTTTTTTGATTGTGTGGCCTTATCAATAAATAATTTTCTATGGGGATAGTTGCCCAAAAAAAGCTGAATGTACTCTAGTTGCCTGTTTAAAATAGTTGAACTTAGTTTTTTGTCGATATTAGCATTTAAGAGATCGGTTTTAATCTCAAATTTGTTGGTTGTAAATGACTTATAATCATTTTTAATATCTATGTTTAATAGTGCTTCTGTCCTTTTTTTACCGGTCAATAAATATTCATTTAAAGCTCCTTTAGGAGTTTTGAATTCATTTAAATTTGAATTTAAATAGTAATATTTTGGAAGTCTAATTTTTATTTCGAAAGTTGAAGTTGAAGTCAATAAATCATCCATATTCAAGTTACTCATCACTTTCCAATTACCATGAAAAACGGCAGGTACTAAATACCAGTATCTCAGATGATAGCCGGTTTTTGTTTTTCCGTAGCTGGTAAATTTAGAATTGGGGATTTTAACGTTGTAGGTAAGGTTAATTCTGGTTGATTTTTTTGGTTTTAAAGGAGAATTTAAAACAATTTTTACGATGTCAATTTTACCATTTTCTTCTTCAAAGAATTTTACTTTTTCATAGTCAACAGTTAAATTTTTAATAATTGAATAGCCCCTATCTTTTTGCTTTGCAAAGTACAGTGATTTATCGTAATCCTCTATAAGTCTTCTGGCTAGAGGGGATGTATTGTTTTTATATCCATTTATCCAATTGTGAAGAAAAATATGATTAAGTGTGGAATCTGATGTGTTGTGATAAATGATACTTTGATTTATTTGTAAAATATCATTTTTGTCATCCAATTGAGCTTCAATAGATATTATATGCTCTTGTCCATTCATAAAGTTAAATGAGCATAAAATTATCCACAATATGAAAGTGTAATTTTTCAATTAAATTTTAATAAATTTTAATGGTTTTTTCAATTTTTGATGTGAAAGATAGTAAATACCTTTTGAAATATGTTTTACGTCTATTCTTATGGAATTATCGCTTGTTTTTTTTGTAAATAACACTTTAATGAGTTGCCCTGAAATAGAGTATATTTTGAAGTTGTCTATATTCTCATTTGATATAATGTCTAAATAGTCCTCTGTTAGGTTAGATCCAATAAAATTAATTTCATTGATTGAACTGGTTGTAAGTGTATTCTCTAGTGTTTCTATTTCCATGACTACTGGTAAATGATCGCTAAATTCAATTAAAGCATTTCTCAGATTTTGAGAGTATTCACCCGAACAATTGGTATTGCTTATGTAAGAATTATAACAATTCCCATTGTTTCCTATGGTCTTATAACTATCATTGACATAATACAGGTCTGAACTAGTATTGAAGTTTTTAGACATCATAATAAAATCAAATCGATCATCTAAGCCCCCCGTGGAACCACTATCATCGATAAACCCTGAGTTGAATGTTCTTGTAGATTGGGAGTGAATGTCTGCAAAAGAACTGTTATTCCAAAAATAAGTTGAGTCATAATTTTCATAATAATCGACACCATCATCGGGGAAATTAGGTGAGGGTCTATCTATTGGATCTATGATAACTATTGGGTTTGTGTCATCAATTAAATACTGATAGCCCTCTTCATTACTGGTATAAAAATTAAAATCTCCAGCAAATAACACATGACTATCATTTGCAATGTTATTGGTAAAACTCACAAAACTCTGAATAGAATTTAATCTTCTTTGACGATTACTGTATCCACTAGAGGCCTTCAAGTGTGTGACAAAAACCTCAAAAATAATTGGATAAGTGCTTGCATTTTCTGTGTTGATTTTAAAAGTATATTTATTGATATCTCTAGTATCTGCTGTAATAACTCTGGTTTCCTCTAAAATTAACTTTTTAGTATTATAATAAACCATTTGTTGTAAGTCAGAATTACCAGATTGGTTTTCTTCAAAAGGAGCCTTTTGAAAGTTTTCATTGTAAGGAATAATTGCATTCTCAAAGAGATAGTTGGATCCTATTTCGTCTACCAATTCACATACCATAAATAAATCTGGTCTTACCTCCTCTAATATGGTGGATAAAAAAGGGGTTTTATTTCGACTAATCTCAGAATTTGAATAATTTAAAATATTGTACATCATTGCTTTAATTCTAGTTTGTCCAAAGCTTACACTAATAAACAGGTTAAGAATTAAGAAGATTGAAATTCTCCTAGAGCTACAATTTCTCATTGAATTCCTTAGAAATTTGGTTTTAGGCTATATTTATTATAGAATTTATTGAGATGTTCAATAGCTTCATCAGCGGTATCTACAATTCTAAAGAGTTTAAGGTCAGACTCACTTATGTTCCCTTGATCTAGCAGGGTATTTTTAATCCAATCTATGAGTCCGCTCCAAAAATGTGACCCAACCAAAATAATTGGAAATCGTCCTATTTTTTTGGTTTGAATTAGGGTTATGGCCTCAAATAATTCATCTAAAGTTCCAAAACCTCCGGGCATGACAATAAAACCTTGAGAATATTTAACAAACATTACTTTTCTTACAAAAAAGTAATCAAACTCTAAATTTTTATCTTTATCAATCCATGGATTGTCATGTTGTTCAAAAGGCAACTCGATGTTTAAGCCAACAGAAGTTCCCTTTCCTTTATGTGCTCCTTTATTACCAGCTTCCATAATACCTGGGCCTCCACCAGTAATTACTCCATATCCGTTCTGTGTTAACTGAAAGGCCACTTCCTCTGCTAATTCATAGTATTTTTCTCCAGGTTTTGTTCTGGCTGATCCAAAAATAGATACACAAGGTCCAATTTTACTTAATTTTTCGTAACCCTCAACAAACTCTGCCATAATTTTAAAGATGGCCCAAGAGTCATTGGTTTTTATTTCGTTCCAAGTCTTTTGCTGTAATTTCTCACGAATTTTTCTGTCTTCATTTGTCATAGTTATATCTTTTAGCAATTACAAAGTTAATTTAATTCATCAATCAAAAACTGAGCCGTATAACTTTTTTTGTTTTTTACAATTTGTTCAGGAGTACCTTTACAAAGAATTTCTCCTCCTTTTTTTCCTCCCTCCATCCCAATATCTATAATATAATCAGCCAATTTAATGACATCCATATTATGTTCTATGATTAATACGGTATTGCCTTTATCAGCAAGGGTATTTAGGACCCCCATTAAAACTCTGATATCCTCAAAATGAAGCCCAGTTGTGGGTTCATCTAAAATATAAAAAGTATTCCCAGTATCACGTTTAGACAATTCTGAGGCTAATTTAATACGCTGTGCCTCACCACCTGATAGTGTGGTTGATCGCTGTCCTAAGGTTATGTAACCCAAACCAACATCTTTGATGGTTTTTAGTTTGCTATGAATTTTAGGAATAGGTTTGAAGAATTCTACAGCATGGTCAATCGTCATTTCCAATACGTCAGAAATTGACTTTCCTTTATATCTAATTTCCAGAGTTTCTCTATTAAAACGTTTTCCTTGGCAGGTTTCACAAGCTACATGTACATCGGGTAAAAAGTTCATTTCAATAATACGAACACCACCTCCTTGACAAGTTTCACATCGACCTCCTTTAACATTGAAAGAAAACCGTCCAGGTTTATAGCCTCGAATTGCTGCCTCTGGAGTTTTGGCAAACAAACTTCTTATTTCACTAAAAACACCCGTGTAGGTGGCAGGGTTAGAACGCGTAGTTCTTCCAATTGGTGACTGATCAATATCTATAACTTTGTCTATGTGTTCAATGCCTGTAACTTTTTTGTAGGGCATGGGTTCTTTAACACCTCTATAAATGTGCCTATTAAGAATAGGATATAGTGTTTCATTGATTAATGTAGATTTTCCACTTCCGGAAACTCCGGTCACACAGATCATTTTTCCAAGAGGGAAATCTACAGAAACATTTTTTAAATTATTCCCTGATGCACCAGAGATTCTTATCGTTTTTCCATTTCCTATTCTTCGACTTTTTGGGACCTCAATTTGCTTTCTTCCACCCAAATAATCTGCAGTTAAAGTATGGCATTCTTTTATTTCTTTGTAATTACCCTCACTAACAATTTCACCACCATGAACTCCAGCACCCGGACCAATATCAAAAACAAAATCTGCATTCTCAATCATGTCTTTATCGTGCTCAACCACCAAAACTGAATTTCCAATATCCCTTAATTTAGTTAGAGAATCTATCAGTTTTTGATTATCTCTTTGATGCAGTCCAATACTAGGTTCATCTAATATGTATAAAACGCCTACCAGTTGAGATCCTATTTGAGTGGCAAGTCTAATGCGTTGGGCTTCTCCACCTGAAAGTGATTTAGAGGTTCTGTCTAGGGTTAAATAATCTAAACCAACATCTAATAAAAATTGAATTCTAGTTTTAATCTCTTTTAAAATTTCACTAGCAATGATTGCTTGTTTTTTTGATAATTTTGTATCTAAATCTTCAAACCATTTCTCTAATTCATTGATGTCTAATTTTGCAAGTTCACTAATATTTTTATTAGCTATTTTAAAATGTAAACTTTCTTTTTTCAGTCGATTTCCCTCACATGAGCTACAAACAACTTCATCCATAAACCCTTTAGCCCAACGTTTAATGGATCTACTTTCACTTGATTTGTATTGATTTTCTATAAAGGAAGTAATTCCTTCAAAATCTATTTCATATTTACGAGTAACCCCGATGGTTTTGGAGGCAATTGAAAATTTTTCATTTCCCCCATGAAGAATAATGTTGAGAGCTTCCTCAGGAATAGATTTTATAGAATCACTTAATTTAAAATTATATCGGTCAGCAATGAGTTGTAATTGTTTAAAAATCCAACTATTCTTTTCTTCACCAAGTGGTATGATTCCACCATTTTTAATAGATGTATCATAATTTGGTATTACTTTATTAAAATTAATTTCGTTTGTAATTCCCAAACCATTACATTTTGGACATGCCCCTTTAGGTGAATTAAATGAAAAAGTATTGGGCTCTGGATTGGGATAGGCAATTCCTGAGGAAGGACACATCAGTTTTCGACTGAAATAACGAGGGTTTTCATCATCAACATCAATAACCATTAGCATATTATTTCCTGTGTAAAGAGCAGTTTTAATCGTTTCTTCTAATCTTTTTGCTGAGCTGTCATTAACGATTAGTCTATCAATTACAACCTCAATGTCGTGCGTTTTATATCTATCCAAACGCATACCTTTTTCAATTTCCTTAATTTCACCATCAATTCTAACCTTTAAAAAACCCTGCTTGGATATTTGTTCAAATAATTCTCTGTAGTGTCCTTTTCTAGATTTAATTATTGGGGCTAGAATTGCAATCCTCTTGTCAGAAAAATCATTTAAAATTAGATTTTTTATTTGATCATCACTGTAGCTTACCATTTTTTCTCCAGTATTTAAAGAGTAGGCGTCTGAAGCTCTAGAAAATAAAAGTCTCAAGAAATCATAAATTTCTGTAATGGTTCCTACAGTAGATCTGGGACTTTTATTTGTTGTTTTTTGTTCAATAGAAATTACAGGAGACAGTCCCTCTATCTTATCAACATCTGGGCGTTCTAAACCTCCTAAAAATTGCCGTGCATAAGCAGAAAATGTTTCAATATAGCGCCTTTGTCCTTCAGCATAAATAGTGTCAAATGCTAAAGAGGATTTACCACTACCACTTAAACCAGTAAAAACAACTAATTTTTCTCTAGGTATTTTTACATTTATGTTTTTTAAATTGTGAACTCTAGCTCCGTAAACTTCAATATATTCTTTGTCTTTCAATGTAGATTTAATTCAGAAAGTTGCAAAGTTACAGAATCCAAATTTGTTTTATGCCAAAGTTAATGTTGAGGTATCTAGAGGTTATAGATTCTGGTTTTAAGTTTCGTCAAATCTCTTTTTTTGCTTAAACTAAAAAAGTATCTTGCATAAAAATTAAAATAGATGAAATTTGTACATTCTGTTAGACACTATTTTGAAAGACATGGATATCATGTTTCTTCTCGACTAGCTGACCGATTAGGTATGAGAGCTCAGAATGTTCGATTGTTTTTTATTTACATATCTTTTGTAACCGTAGGCTTATCTTTCGGATTTTATTTAACTATTGCTTTTTTATTAAAATTAAAAGATATTGTATATACCAAAAGAAACTCAGTTTTTGATTTATAAATTAGCGTTTATGTAAGATAAATTACAAGAGAAAAATAAAGAACAATACATGAGAACTATTTTTAAATCGAAACTTCAGAAAGCTTTATTACTATTGTTTTTTGTTTTAACTACAGGAGTAGTAGGATATATGTATCTCTCTGGATATTCATTTACAGATGCGTTGTACATGACTGTAATAACAGTTTCAACTGTTGGTTTTAGTGAAGTTGAGCCCTTAAATGATCAAGAAAAATTATTTACTATATTCTTGATTACCATTAGTATTATTAGTTTTGGATATACGGTTTCTGCATTTACAGAGTATATTATTAGCGGTCAATTATTTCAACAATTAAAATTGAAAAAAGTGCAAAAAAAGATTGAAAAATTAAACGGACACACAATCATTTGTGGTTTTGGAAGAAATGGAAAACAATCCATGATAAAGTTGCAAAATTATAAAAAGGATTTTGTAATTATTGAAAAAGCAGAGGAGATAATAAATGATATCGATTTACAGGGTTTTCTTAATGTTAAGGGAGATGCCACTACAGATGAAGCTCTTATTAAGGCAGGTATTGAAGGTGCAGATAATTTAATTACAGCCCTTCCATCAGATGCAGACAACCTCTTTGTGGTCTTATCTGCAAGACAATTAAATGCTAACTGCAGAATTATTAGCAGAGCTTCTAATGAAAGCTCCTACAGTAAATTAAAAATTGCAGGTGCTGATAACGTAATCATGCCTGATAAATTAGGAGGAGATCATATGGCCTCATTGGTTGTGACTCCTGATGTAATAGAATTTGTTGGAAGGTTAACTATTGAGGGCGAAACTACTGCTAATTTAGAAGAGATTTCAGTAAATGATCTGCCTAAAGAATATTTAGATAAAACAATTTTAGATTTAGATTTAAGAAGGAAAACAGGTTGTACGGTTATTGGTTTTAAAGCTCCAGATAATAGCTACTTAATCAATCCTGAGGCTTCCATCGTTTTACAAAAAGATTCACATTTAATTGTATTGGGAAGACCAGAACAAATTTCAAAATTAAGAGTTCTATTTTAGTTTTTTTAAATGTAGTGTATAAATGAAAAAAGTTATAATTACAGGGAGTAATGGACTCCTCGGTCAGACTTTAGTAAACTTATTGATGAAAGACCCTGCAAATTATCTTGTAGTTGGTTTGTCAAAAGGAGAAAATAGAATGAAAAGGAACGATTTTTCATATTACAATGTAGACATTACAAATCACGATCACTTAAGAGCATGTATCTCTGAAATTCAACCCTCTTTTATTATAAATACTGCAGCAATGACCAATGTAGATATTTGTGAGGTAAAACCTAAAGAATGTAACCAATTAAATGTAGAGGCCGTAAAATATTTGACCCTAATTTGTACTGAATTAAAGATTCATTTAATTCAGATTTCTACTGATTTTATTTTTGATGGATTAGATGGAATTTATAAAGAAACAGACCCTCCAAATCCGTTAAGTATTTATGGAAATTCGAAATTAAAAGCTGAGCAAATCGTAATAAATTCTCAAGTAAATTTCACAATTCTAAGAACCATTCTTGTTTATGGAAAAGTTAATCGTTCTAAAAGAAGCAACATTGTTCTTTGGGTAAAAGAAATGCTTGAAAACAATAAAGAAATTTCTATTGTCAGTGATCAATTTAGGATGCCTACCTATGTGGAAGATTTGGCAACAGCTTGTAAATTAGTTTTAGATAAAGAAGCCAAAGGAGTATATCATATTTCTAGCAATGAGTTGTTAAGTGTTTTTGAAATTGCAAATCAAATAGCAACTGTTTTTAAATTAAATAAAAAATTAATTAAATCTGTTTCTACAAAGACGTTGAATCAAAAAGCAATAAGACCCTTAAAGACTGGTTTTGATTTGTCTAAAACTATTAAAGATTTAGAGTTTCATCCAACATCATTTTTAGACGGATTAGAAAGATTTAAACAAACTTTGTCATAAAAAATACTTTTAAGCCTTAAAAGTTGTTTGGGGTACATTTTTTTAGGATATTGCAAATCTGTAAAATTTAAACTTATATAAACTTATGAAGAAAATACTTCTTTCGTTATTACTATTATTTATTCCTCTGGTAACTCATGCTCAAGAAAAAGGATTAGACCAGCAAATTGATGAAGCTTTCAAGCCTATATCTGATTTCTTTAGTAAAGTAATTTTCTTTACAATACCGTTAGCAGGAATGGATGTACCTTTTGTGTTAATATTATTGGTAGGTAGTGCATTATTTTTCACACTATATTTTAAATTTCCAAATATTTTTCATTTTAAAACGGCAATCAATGTTGTGCGTGGAAAATATGATAACCTAGATCATAATTCAGTAGATAAGGATTCAATTTCAGAAAATGAAAGTAAAGAAGGTGAAGTTACCCATTTTCAGGCGTTGGCTACAGCAGTTTCTGGTACAGTAGGTAATGGGAATATAGCTGGAGTTGCTCTTGCAATAGCACTAGGAGGTCCAGGAGCAACATTTTGGATGATTGTTTGTGGATTTTTAGGGATGTCTACAAAGTTTGTAGAATGTACTCTAGGAGTTCAATACAGAGATGTAGGAGATGATGGTACTGTTTATGGAGGTCCAATGTATTATATAAGTAAGGGACTGACAGAAAGAGGCTTTGGATTATTAGGAAAAATAGCAGCAATAATTTTTGCTATATTTTGTATTGGTGGATCTTTTGGAGGTGGAAATGCAGCTCAATCTAATCAAGCTACCGTGGTGTTAAAAGAGCTTATGGGGCTTGAAAGTACTGGAGCAGGATTTTGGATAGGAGTAATTATGGCAATAGTAGTTGGAATAATTATCATAGGTGGAATTAAAAGAATTGCCCAAGTAACTGAAAAAATTGTTCCATTTATGGCCCTTTTATATTTGTTAGCTTGTTTATACATTCTAGGAGCTAACTTTTCATTGATTGATGATGCAGTTTCTTTAATTGTTAAAGAAGCATTTAATCCAACAGCTATAGGTGTTGGTGGTGTCATAGGTGTTTTATTGGTAGGCTTTAAAAGAGCAGCATTTTCCAATGAGGCCGGCGCTGGTTCAGCATCAATAGCGCATTCAGCTGTGAAGACAAAATATTCTGCATCTGAGGGTTTAGTTGCATTGTTAGAGCCATTTATTGATACGGTTGTTATATGCTCAATGACTGCTCTTGTTATTATAATTTTTAATTTTGGTGGAGATGCCACTGGAGCAACTGTCTTTCAGTATGGAGGAGATGGAGTAGGTGCAGTTATGATTGATGGTGTCGCATATGAGGGAGCCGGAATAACCTCTAAAGCATTTGCACAATACATTCCTTATTCCAATGTGTTTTTAACAGTAGCGGTAGTATTATTCGCTGTTTCTACCATGATTTCATGGTCTTATTATGGATTACAATCATGGAAATTTTTATTTGGTAGAGGAAAAGCTGCAGATATGACATACAAATTATTGTTTTTATTGTTTGTGATCATTGGGGCTTCAGCAAGTATGAGTTCAATCTGGGCATTTTCGGACGCCATGATTTTTGCGATGGTTTTTCCTAATATGATTGGATTATATTTCTTATTTCCAGTTGTTAGAAAACAATTAAAAAGATATACAGATGCCATAAAGGAAAGCAAGGCATAACGCCAAAAGCAATTCTAGGATTATTTATCGGTCAGCTAAGAAAAAGAAAAAATGAGTAAAATGAAGTCCCATTTTTGGTATACAAGAAACCAACGAAATGGGATTTTATTTTTGATAATAATCATCTTAGGTTTTCAACTTTTGTTTCGTTTTGTAGATTTTCAAGATCCTATTTTGATTGCCTTAGATCAATCAAAAATAACATCATATCAAACCCAACTTGATAGTCTTAGAAATGTGTCTTCAGTAGAAAAGAAGTTTAAGATTTACCCGTTTAACCCCAATTATATTTCGGATTATAAGGGGTATCAATTAGGAATGAAACCAACTGAAATAGATCGTTTATTTGCGTACAGAAATAAAAATCTATTTGTGAATTCAGCTAAAGAATTTCAATCCATTACAAAAGTTTCGGATAGTTTATTAGAAAAGCTAGCACCTCATTTTAAATTTCCAAAGTGGGTTGAGCAAATGAACAAACAAAAGAAAAAGAAAAAAAGACTTGATAGACAATCCAAAACAACTCAGTTACAAATATCTTCAACCAATATCAATGAGGCCACTATAGATGATTTATTGTCTATTGAAGGAGTTGATGAATTTTTAGCCAACAGAATAATCAAGTATCGTTCTAAATTACATGGATTTTCTTTTTCGGAACAACTTTATGAGGTTTGGGATTTGGATAAAGAAACTGGAAAAAAAATATTAGAAACATTTTCAATATACAATAAACCATTAATTGTTAAGACTAATATTAATACAGCATCATTCAAAGAAGTCCTTTCCAATCCCTATATTAATTATGAATTATGTTTAAAAATATTTGATTATAGAGATGAGGTAGCAGAATTACAATCAATTTCTGAAATCAAAAATATTGAAGGTTTTCCGCTTGAATATTACCCCCGAATAGTCTTATATTTACATGCAGAATAAGTGTTAGAAAATTAAATATTGTATGTCGCAAATGTATTTTACTGAAGAACATCAGGTTTTCAGAGAAAGTTTCAAAAATTTTTTACAAAAAGAAGTTGTTCCCCACATCGAAAAGTGGGAGAAGACGGGGCAAATAGATCGTTTCATTTGGAAAAAATTTGGAGATATGGGGTATTTTGGATTAAGTTATCCAGAGAAGTATGGCGGATTAAATCTAGACATTTTTTACATGGTCATCTTTCTTGAGGAATTACAGAAAATTAATTCAGGTGGATTTGCTGCAGCTATTTGGGCTCATGTTTATCTTGCCATGACACATCTCAACAAAGAAGGAGACGAAAGAATAAAAAACAAATATTTGGGGCCTAGTATTCTAGGGGATAAAATAGGGTGTTTATGTGTAACAGAGCCATTTGGAGGATCAGATGTTGCAGGGATGAGAACTACAGCGCTCAGAGAAGGTGACTCTTATACAATTAATGGATCAAAAACATTCATAACCAATGGAGTTTGTTCAGATTATCTTGTAGTTGCTGCTAAAACAGATTCTTCATCTAAGCACGAAGGAATGTCTATTTTTATAGTTGATAGAAAATTACAAGGTGTTTCAGCTACTAAACTCGATAAGCTAGGATGGAAAGCCTCTGATACCGGTGAAATAGCATTTGATAACGTAAAAGTACCTGTGGAAAATTTATTGGGTGATGAAGGAAAAGGATTTCCCTACATTATGCAACATTTTGCATTAGAAAGATTAATCATGGGTATTAATGCACATGCAAGAGCCGAGTTTGCCTTAGATTATGCGCTTAAATATACATCTGAAAGACAAGCTTTTGGTAAGTCTTTAGATACATTTCAGGCATTAAGACATAATCTTGCAGTTATGGCTAGTAGAATTGAGATGTGTAAAGAATTTAATTACTCAATTGCAAAAAGACTTCAAGATGGTGGATATGTTGTTAAAGAAGCAAGTATGTCAAAGTTACTGTCTACCAAAATGGCTGATGAAGTGATTTATGACGCATTACAGTTGTTGGGTGGGTATGGATATATGGAAGAATATCCAATGGCAAGACTGTTTAGAGATAGTAGGCTTGGTCCAATTGGAGGCGGTACCTCGGAAATTCTCAAAGAAATAATTGCTAAAATTATTATAGACGGAAAAGAATACAAACCTGCAACTTAGTTTTTGAGTTTTATCTTTTGATTTAAAAAAATAATTGACTTTTACTTACGTATAATTAAAAATTCATGTTACATTTGCAGTCCATTTAAATACAGTACATTGAAAGGAGGTGCCAATATATGTTAATTATACCAGTAAAAGAAGGAGAGAATATAGATAGAGCTTTAAAACGTTTCAAAAGAAAATTTGATCGTACAAAGACAATGAAAAACTTACGTGAAAGAAAGCATTTTACAAAGCCATCTGTTGCGAAAAGAGCTCAAAGAATTAAAGCATCTTATGTTCAAGGCCTAAGAACCAAAGAAGAAGTTGGTTAGACTTTTTCTATCAGAATATTTTAAGACCCATATCACAAGATATGGGTTTTTTATTGCTTCCTATTTAGTACATTTGAATAAGTTACCTTAAACCCATGGATTTAATTACTTCTTTTCTTGAATATTTGTCATTAGAAAAAAAATATTCTGTTCATACAATTAAAGCTTACAAGAGGGATTTAATTTCTTTTCAAAATTTTTGCATAGAATCCTATCAACAAGAGAAAATTTCTGACATTCATTATTCTCAGATAAGGTCTTGGATAGTTGATTTAGTAGAGAATAAAGTAAGCAATAGAAGTGTGAACAGGAAAATAAGTTCATTAAAATCTTTTTATAAATACCTACAAAAAATTAAAATTATTCAGAATAATCCACTTTCAAGTCACAAGGCATTAAAGACTTCAAAAAAAATTCAAGTCCCTTTCTCGATCAAAGAGGTAAACGAAGTTCTGTCAAACATTGTAATAGAGGACTCCTTTGAAACTTCAAGAAATAAGTTAATTGTGGCCCTTTTTTATTCAACTGGAATGAGAAGAACAGAGTTGATTCAACTTAAAATGAATTCTATAAATTTTTCAGAAAAACAATTGAAAGTTATAGGGAAAAGAAATAAAGAACGATTACTTCCTTTACTTCCTAGTGTATTAAAAAGTATGCATAACTATATCAAACAAAGAGATCTAATCGATAGCTCTGAAGATTATTTATTTCTCACCTCAAAGGGCAATAAACTTTATGAAACCCTTGTTTATAGGATTATAAATAATTACTTTAGTAATGTTTCTTCGAAATTGAAGAAAAGCCCACATATTCTGAGGCACTCTTTTGCATCTCACATGTTAAATGAAGGGGCAGATTTAAACTCGGTTAAAGAATTGCTAGGACATTCAAGTTTAGCCTCCACCCAAGTCTATACACACAATAGCTTGGAGCAACTTAAAAAAGTTTATAAACAAGCTCATCCTAGGAGCACTAAAAAATAGATTTATGAAAGTATCAATTCAGTCACTAAATTTTAATGCAGCAGTTAAACTTTTGAATTTTACAGAGAAAAAAGTAGCCTCTTTAACAAAATTCCATGATAAAATTTTGAAAGCGGAGGTGTTTTTCAAAATAGAAAACTCAAGTGACAAAGAAAATAAAATAACTGAGATAAAAATAAATATTCCTGGAAATGAGTTGGTTGTAAAAAAACAATTTAAAAGTTTTGAAGAAGGAATAAGTACAGGCGTAGAAACACTAAAAAGGAGACTTAAAAAATCAAAAGAAAAATTAAGAGATTCATTGGTGTTATAAAAAGTATAAAAAAGCGCAAAAAAGTTTTAGAAATTAAAAAAACTTATTACATTTGCAGTCCGTTAGAAATAACGGATTGTTTTTGTTTAAAAACAGCCGATGTAGCTCAGCTGGCTAGAGCAGCTGATTTGTAATCAGCAGGTCGTGGGTTCGAGTCCCTCCATCGGCTCATAACATTAACATTACGTTCATTTAAATAATGAGATTTTGGGGAGATACTCAAGCGGCCAACGAGGACGGACTGTAACTCCGTTGACTACGTCTTCGCAGGTTCGAATCCTGCTCTCCCCACTATATTAAATTAAACTTTGAGAAAGATTATTTTCTTGCTTTTGTTAAGTCAAAACATAGTTAATTAATCAATCTCAAAATAATGATAATACTATGAAAATAAACAACGTATTATCATGAGTTATAGTTTATTTAAAACGCTATTTCTCTAATTTTTCCAAGCCGGTGTAGCTCAGTTGGTAGAGCGCATCCTTGGTAGGGATGAGGTCACGGGTTCAAATCCCGTCGCTGGCTCAAATGAAGAATTTATTAGACAGTAATATATATATTTAACTTAGAATTAAAATTAATAATCATGGCAAAAGCAAATTTTGACCGTTCAAAACCACACCTTAACATAGGTACTATTGGACACGTAGATCACGGAAAGACTACATTAACTGCAGCTATCACAAAAGTTTTGGCGGACGCAGGTTTGTCTGAAGCTAAAGATTTCGATCAAATCGATAATGCTCCAGAAGAAAAAGAAAGAGGTATTACAATTAATACTTCTCACGTTGAGTATCAAACAGCAAATCGTCACTATGCACACGTAGATTGTCCAGGTCACGCGGATTACGTTAAGAACATGGTAACAGGTGCTGCTCAAATGGATGGAGCAATTTTAGTTGTTGCTGCTACCGATGGACCAATGCCACAAACTCGTGAGCACATACTTCTTGGACGCCAGGTTGGTATTCCTCGTATTGTTGTTTTTATGAACAAGGTTGATATGGTTGATGATGAAGAATTACTTGAATTGGTAGATATGGAAGTAAGAGAATTACTTTCTTTCTATGAATATGATGGAGACAATGGTCCTGTAATTGCAGGTTCTGCATTGGGTGCATTAAATGGTGAGAAAAAATGGGTTGATACTGTTCTTGAATTAATGGAATCTGTTGACTCATGGATCGAAGAGCCATTAAGAGAGGTAGATAAGGATTTCTTAATGCCTATTGAAGATGTATTCTCTATCACAGGTCGTGGAACTGTTGCTACAGGTAGAATTGAAACAGGTATTGCAAATACAGGAGATCCAGTTGAAATTATTGGTATGGGAGCTGAAAAGTTAACGTCTACAATAACTGGTATTGAAATGTTCCGTCAAATCTTAGATAGAGGAGAGGCAGGAGATAACGCTGGTATCTTATTAAGAGGTATTGAAAAAACAGATATCAAAAGAGGGATGGTAATCACTAAACCTGGATCTGTAACTCCACACTCTAAATTTAAAGCTGAGGTTTACGTTCTTAAAAAAGAAGAAGGTGGTCGTCACACACCATTCCATAACAACTATCGTCCACAGTTCTATGTAAGAACTACTGACGTTACTGGTACAATTAATTTACCAGATGGAGTTGAAATGGTTATGCCAGGTGATAACTTAACTATTACAGTTGATTTAATTAATACTATTGCAATGAATGTTGGTTTACGTTTCGCAATCCGTGAGGGTGGTAGAACCGTTGGAGCTGGTCAAGTAACTGAGATTTTAGAATAGTTTTTATTAATAATCAATAATAAAATCAATCATTAAGGTGTCCTGATTTATCAGGATGCCTTTATGAATGAATAGAGACGGGTTTAGCTCAGTTGGTAGAGCACTGGTCTCCAAAACCAGGTGTCGGGGGTTCGAGTCCCTCAATCCGTGCAAATATCAGACAAATGAAGTTTATACAATATATTAAAGACTCTTTCGAAGAATTGAATAATCACATGACTTGGTCGTCTAGTAAAGAAGCTCAAAAAACTACTGTAACCGTAGCAGTCTTTACGATTGTTTTTGCACTTGCAGTAGCTGGTGTTGATTATTTTTTTCAAGCAGGGTTAGATAATTTTTTCGGAATGTTTAAATCCAATTAATGATGGCTGACTCAGTAATGAAATGGTATGTTGTAAGAGCAATCGGAGGTCAAGAGAATAAGGTAAAATCTTATATCGAGACTGAAATTTCTCGCCTTGGACTTTCAGATTTTGTAAGTCAGGTTTTGGTTCCCAAAGAAAAAGTGATTCAAATTCGTGATGGAAAGAAAATAAATAAAGAAAAGGTTTATTTTCCAGGATACATCATGGTAGAAGCTAATCTTGCAGGTGAGGTTCCTCACGTTATAAAATCAATTACTGGAGTTATTGGTTTCTTGGGAGAAACTAAAGGAGGAGAGCCAGTACCAATGAGAAAGTCAGAAGTAAATAGAATGCTTGGTAAAGTTGATGAATTAGCAATCCAAGACGAAAATATTGCAATTCCTTACACTTCAGGAGAAACTGTCAAAGTTATTGATGGTCCATTTAATGGTTTCGATGGAACTATTGAGAAGGTGAATGAAGAAAAGAGAAAATTAGAAGTTATGGTTAAGATCTTTGGTCGTAAAACACCGTTAGAACTTAGCTATATGCAAGTAGAAAAAATATAATTGTTACACAAATATATACCGATATGTTTTTTGGCTTCCAATTAAAAAACATGTCACTTTAAACATTTATTAAAATGGCAAAAGAGTTAAGTAAAGTAGTTAAATTACAAGTTAGGGGAGGTGCCGCGAATCCATCGCCACCGGTTGGACCCGCTCTAGGTGCTGCAGGTGTAAATATAATGGAGTTCTGTAAGCAATTTAATGCTAGAACTCAAGACAAACAAGGTAAAATATTACCAGTTGTTATTAGTGTTTATAAAGATAAATCATTTGAATTTATTGTAAAAACACCACCGGCTGCAGTTCAACTAATGGAAGCGGCAAAAATCAAGAAAGGTTCTGGAGAGCCTAACAGAAAAAAAGTAGCGTCTGTAACATGGGATCAGATTAAAGTTATTGCTGAAGATAAAATGGTTGATTTAAATGCATTTACCGTAGAGTCTGCAATGAAAATGATAGCAGGTACAGCACGTTCTATGGGATTAACAGTTAAAGGTAATGCACCAGCATAAACTTTATAAAAACTAGTAAAATGGCAAGATTAACAAAAAAGCAAAAAGAAGCTCACGCAAAGTTAGATAGCACTAAATCTTTAGATTTAAATGCTGCTTCTGCTTTAATCAAAGAAATTACTAATGTAAAGTTTGATGCATCTGTAGATATAGCTGTTCGTTTAGGGGTAGATCCACGTAAAGCTAACCAAATGGTTAGAGGTGTGGTAACACTTCCACACGGAACAGGAAAAGATGTTAAGGTGCTTGCATTAGTTACACCAGATAAAGAAGCCGAAGCTCAGGAAGCAGGTGCAGATTATGTTGGTTTAGACGAATACCTTCAAAAAATTAAAGGAGGTTGGACAGACGTAGATGTGATTATCACAATGCCTAGTGTTATGGGTAAATTAGGTCCTTTAGGAAGAGTTTTAGGTCCAAGAGGTTTAATGCCTAATCCTAAGACTGGTACTGTTACTATGGATGTTGCAAAAGCAGTAAAAGAAGTAAAAGCAGGTAAGATTGATTTTAAAGTTGATAAGACTGGTATCATTCATGCCGCAGTTGCTAAATCTTCTTTTGAAGCTGACAAGATTGCAGAAAATGCAAATGAATTATTACAAACAATTATTAAATTGAAACCAACGGCATCAAAAGGAGCCTACATTAAGAGCATTTTTATGAGTTCTACAATGAGCCCTAGTGTTGAAGTTGATGTAAAATCTGTTTCGTAAGCAGTTAAAATGTATCATTATGACTAGAGAAGAAAAATCACAAGTAATACAAGATTTAACAGTTACGTTAGCAAGAACTAATACCATCTATTTAGCAGACATTTCTGGATTAGATGCTTTAGCTACATCAAACTTGCGAAGAGCTTGCTTTAAAGCAAATGTTCAACTAGCTGTTGTAAAAAACACATTGCTTTCAAAGGCAATGGAAGCTTCTGATAAGGAGTTTGGAGAATTACAAGATATATTAAAAGGGAATACATCTTTAATGATTTCTGAAGCAAGTAATGCACCTGCCAAAGTAATCAAAGAGTTCAGAAAAAAATCAGACAAGCCTTTATTAAAGGGTGCTTACATTGAAGAAGCGATTTATGTTGGAGATGACCAACTAGAATCTCTTGTAAATGTGAAGTCTAAAGATGAACTTATTGGAGATATTATTTCATTATTACAATCACCTGCTAAGAATGTTATTTCAGCATTGCAATCAAGTGGAGGTAAATTATCTGGTATTTTACAAACTTTATCAGAAAAATAAATTAGCGCATTAATAAACTAAATAATAAAATTTTTAAAAACAATTGAAATGGCAGATTTAAAAGATTTCGCAGAACAATTAGTTAACTTAACTGTAAAAGAGGTTAATGAGTTGGCTGGTATTTTAAAAGATGAGTATGGTATCGAACCTGCAGCAGCAGCTGTAGCAGTTGCTGGACCAGCAGCTGGTGGTGGAGATGCAGCCGAAGAGCAAACAGAATTTGATGTAATCTTAAAAGCAGCAGGTGGTTCTAAACTAGCTGTTGTAAAATTAGTTAAGGAATTAACTGGTTTAGGATTAAAAGAAGCTAAAGGTATCGTTGATAGCGCACCTGCACCTATTAAAGAAGGTGTTTCTAAAGATGAAGCAGAAGGTCTTCAAAAATCTTTGGAAGAAGCAGGAGCTGAGGTTGAGCTTAAGTAAGCTTTAGCATATCTAACAAACTAAGGTTTAGGTACTAAGAAGTTACTTCTTAGACCTAAACCATTTTGTGTATATATTCGTTCTTTATTAAATTCAGATTTTTAATCAAAAAAACATTCTCTTTTGGCAACGAAAAACACTACAGAAAGAATCAATTTCGCATCTTCAAAACTTGGAGCAGATTATCCTGATTTTTTGGATATTCAAGTAAAATCTTTTCAAGATTTTTTCCAATTACAAACAAAAGCTGAAGAGCGAGGTGAAGAAGGTTTATACAAAACCTTCATGGATAACTTTCCAATTACGGATACTCGTAACAACTTTGTATTAGAATTTTTAGACTACTTCGTAGATCCTCCAAGATACAGCATTCAAGAATGTATCGAAAGAGGACTAACGCATAGTGTACCTTTAAAAGCTCGTCTTAAACTGTATTGTACAGATCCAGAGCACGAAGATTTTGAAACAATAGTTCAAGACGTATATTTAGGGACCATTCCCTACATGACTAATTCAGGAACATTTGTTATTAATGGTGCAGAAAGAGTAGTAGTATCTCAACTACACAGATCTCCAGGAGTATTCTTTGGACAATCCTATCACGCAAACGGTACAAAATTATATTCCGCAAGAGTAATACCTTTCAAGGGTTCATGGATTGAGTTTGCTACCGATATCAATCAAGTAATGTATGCTTATATTGATAGAAAGAAAAAATTACCTGTAACTACTCTATTTAGAGCCATCGGTTTTGAAAGAGACAAAGATATTTTAGAAATATTTGATTTAGCTGAAGAGGTAAAAGTTTCTAAAGCTGGTTTAAAGAAAGTTCTAGGAAGAAAATTAGCAGCAAGAGTATTAAAAACATGGTTTGAGGACTTCGTAGATGAAGATACAGGAGAGGTGGTATCAATTGAGCGAAATGAAATTATTTTTGATCGTGATACAATCATTGAAAAGGAACATATAGAAGAAATTATTGAAGCTGGAGCGAAAACAGTATTACTTCACAAAGAAGATAACCAACAAGCTGATTACGCTATAATACACAATACGCTACAAAAAGATCCAACAAACTCTGAAAAAGAGGCTGTTGAACACATCTATAGACAATTGAGAAATGCTGAGCCGCCAGATGAGGAAACTGCTAGAGGAATAATTGATAAACTATTTTTCTCAGAGCAACGTTACAACTTAGGTGAGGTAGGACGTTTCAGAATGAATACTAAATTAGGTTTAGATATTGATATCAACCAAAAAGTATTAACGAAATTAGATATTATTACCATTATAAAGTATCTAATTGAATTAATAAATTCAAAAGCTGAAGTAGATGACATCGATCACTTATCTAATCGTCGAGTTAGAACTGTTGGTGAGCAACTTGCTAGTCAATTTGGTGTTGGTTTAGCTCGTATGGCACGAACTATTAGAGAGAGAATGAATGTTCGTGACAATGAAGTGTTTACACCAATTGATTTGATTAATGCAAAGACATTGTCTTCAGTAATTAATTCATTTTTTGGAACCAACCAGTTATCTCAATTTATGGACCAAACAAATCCATTAGCAGAGATTACTCACAAACGAAGATTATCTGCACTAGGTCCTGGAGGTTTATCTAGAGAAAGAGCAGGATTTGAAGTTCGTGATGTTCACTATACCCACTACGGACGTTTATGTCCTATTGAAACACCAGAAGGTCCAAATATTGGATTAATTTCTTCCCTATCAGTATTCGCTAAAGTGAATAATTTAGGATTTATAGAAACTCCATATAGAGAAGTAACTAAAGGATCTGTTGATGTAGATAAAGCACCAATTTATTTAAGTGCCGAAGAGGAAGAGGGTAAGAAAATTGCTCAATCTAATTTAGGCTTAGATACAGATGGAACAATATCAGGTGATAAAGTTATTGCACGTGAGGAAGGAGATTTCCCAGTGGTAACGCCTGATACTATTGATTTCATGGATGTTGCTCCGAATCAAATTGCGTCAATATCTGCTTCTTTAATTCCTTTCTTAGAGCATGATGATGCAAACCGTGCCTTGATGGGATCTAACATGATGCGTCAAGCTGTTCCTCTATTACGTCCAGAATCTCCAATTGTAGGGACTGGATTAGAAAGAAGAGTAGCTACAGATTCAAGAATTTTAATTAACGCTGAGGGCGCTGGAGTAGTTGAATATGTTGATGCTAATAAGATTACCATTAAGTATGACAGAACAGATCAAGAGAAGTTGGTAAGTTTTGATTCTGATGAGAAATCATATGATTTAATTAAGTTTAGAAAAACCAATCAAGGAACATGTATTAACTTAAAACCTATCGTAAGTTCAGGTGATAGAGTTGAAAAGGGTCAAGTTCTTTGTGAGGGATATGCAACTCAAAAAGGTGAATTAGCTTTAGGTAGAAATATGAAAGTAGCTTTTATGCCATGGAAAGGGTATAATTTTGAGGATGCTATTGTAATTTCAGAGAAAGTTGTTCGAGAAGATATTTTTACCTCTATTCATATAGATGAATATTCTCTAGATGTACGTGATACAAAATTAGGTACTGAAGAATTAACTAACGACATTCCAAACGTTTCTGAGGAGGCTACTAAAGACCTTGATGAAAACGGAATGATAAGAATAGGAGCAGAGGTAAATCCAGGAGATATTTTAATTGGTAAGATTACTCCAAAAGGCGAATCTGATCCAACACCAGAAGAAAAACTGTTAAGAGCTATTTTTGGAGATAAAGCAGGAGACGTTAAAGATGCATCTCTAAAAGCTTCTCCGTCTTTAAGAGGTGTTGTTATTGATAAGAAGTTGTTTAAACGAGCTGTTAAAGATAAGACCAAGAGAATCAAAGATAAAGAAGCTGTGGCCTCTCTAGAATCATCTTTTGTGTCAAAATTTGAAGTTCTTCAGGACAATTTAGTAGAAAAACTTTTTCAGCTTGTTAGTGGAAAAACTTCTCAAGGAGTATTCAACGATTTAGGTGAAGAAGTATTACCAAAAGGTAAAAAATATACACTCAAAATGCTAAATGCAGTTGATGATTATGTGCATTTAACATCTGGAACTTGGACTACAGACGCAAAAATCAACTCTCATGTTAGTGAATTAATTCACAACTATAAAATTAAGGTGAATGACCTACAAGGTGTATTACGTAGAGAGAAGTTTACGATATCTGTAGGAGATGAATTACCAGCAGGAATTTTAAAACTAGCTAAGATATATGTTGCCAAGAAACGTAAATTAAAAGTAGGTGATAAAATGGCTGGACGTCATGGTAACAAGGGTATTGTTGCCCGTATTGTTCGCCAAGAAGATATGCCATTTTTAGAAGACGGAACACCTGTAGATATCGTTTTAAATCCATTAGGGGTACCCTCGCGTATGAATATTGGTCAAATCTATGAAACAGTTCTTGGATGGGCTGGTCAGAAATTAGACAGAAAATACGCTACTCCAATTTTTGATGGAGCATCTTTAGATCAAATAAATGGATTTACAGATGAAGCACAAGTGCCAAGATTTGGTCATACTTACCTTTATGATGGTGGAACCGGAAAACGTTTCGATCAACCCGCTACAGTAGGTGTCATTTACATGATTAAATTAGGTCACATGATTGAAGACAAAATGCATGCGCGTTCTATTGGACCTTACTCACTAATAACACAACAACCATTAGGAGGTAAGGCACAATTTGGAGGTCAACGTTTTGGAGAGATGGAAGTATGGGCATTAGAAGCCTATGGAGCCTCTAGTATTTTGAGAGAAATCTTAACTGTAAAATCTGATGATGTTATGGGAAGAGCTAAGACATACGAAAGTATTGTTAAAGGTGAAACCATGCCAGAACCAGGATTGCCAGAATCTTTCAATGTATTAATGCATGAGTTGAAAGGATTAGGTTTAGACCTAAAACTAGAAGAATAATTTTATAGTATTTTCTGGATGTATAAATATTACATCCAGAAAATTACTTATCTAATATGGGTCCATGACCCCAATTTTAATTCGATACCATTACCATGGCAAGAAAAAACGAGAAGTACACCGTAAAAAAGTTTAACAAAATCTCAATTGGTTTAGCATCACCAGAATCTATTTTAGGAACATCTAAAGGAGAGGTGCTAAAACCAGAAACTATTAACTATCGAACACACAAGCCCGAAAGAGATGGTCTTTTCTGTGAGCGTATTTTTGGTCCTGTAAAAGACTTTGAATGTGCTTGTGGTAAGTATAAGAGAATTCGATACAAAGGAATTGTTTGTGATCGATGTGGTGTAGAGGTAACTGAAAAGAAAGTACGAAGAGATAGAGTAGGACACATTAACTTAGTTGTTCCTGTAGCTCACATCTGGTATTTTAGATCTCTACCTAACAAAATGGGATACTTATTAGGATTACCATCTAAGAAGTTAGATATGATTATCTACTATGAGAGATATGTAGTAATCCAACCTGGTATTGCAAAAAATATTGAAGGAGAGCCATTACAAAAAATGGATTTCTTAACAGAGGAAGAATATTTAGATATATTAGAAACACTTCCTCAGGATAATTCTTATTTAGACGATACTGACCCAAATAAATTTATCGCTAAAATGGGTGCAGAATGTTTAATAGATTTATTAGCTCGTATAGATTTAGACGAATTATCGTATGAATTGAGACATAAGGCGAATACTGAAACCTCTAAGCAACGTAAAGCTGAAGCTTTAAAAAGATTAAATGTAGTTGAAGCGTTCAGAGATTCTCAAAAAAATAGAGAAAATAGACCTGAGTGGATGATTATGAAGGTTGTTCCTGTAATCCCACCAGAATTACGTCCATTAGTTCCTCTAGATGGAGGTAGATTTGCTACTTCAGATTTAAATGATTTATATCGAAGAGTTATTATCAGAAATAATCGTTTAAAAAGGCTTATGGAGATTAAAGCTCCAGAAGTAATTTTACGTAATGAAAAAAGGATGCTACAAGAATCTGTAGATTCATTATTTGACAATACACGTAAATCTTCAGCTGTAAAAACAGAATCAAATAGACCTTTAAAGTCTTTATCAGACTCATTGAAAGGAAAACAAGGACGTTTCCGTCAAAATTTATTAGGAAAACGTGTTGATTATTCTGCACGTTCTGTAATCGTTGTAGGACCAGAATTAAAATTGTCTGAATGTGGTATTCCTAAAGATATGGCAGCCGAACTTTACAAGCCTTTTGTAATTAGAAAATTAATTGAAAGAGGAATCGTAAAAACTGTAAAGTCTGCAAAGAAAATTATAGATAGAAAAGAACCAGTTGTATGGGATATTTTAGAAAATGTGATCAAAGGACATCCAGTTTTATTAAACCGTGCTCCTACACTACATAGACTTGGTATTCAAGCATTTCAACCAAAATTAATTGAAGGGAAAGCCATTCAATTGCATCCATTAGTATGTACTGCATTTAATGCCGATTTTGATGGAGATCAAATGGCTGTTCATCTTCCATTAGGACCTGAAGCTATTTTAGAAGCTCAACTATTAATGTTAGCCTCTCACAATATCTTAAATCCTGCAAATGGTGCACCAGTTACTGTACCCTCACAGGATATGGTACTAGGGTTATACTACATGACTAAAGAAAGGAAATCAACAAAAGATGTTCCAGTGAAAGGTGAAGGCTTGACTTTTTATTCTCCAGAAGAAGTAACAATTGCTTTTAATGAAGAAAAGGTTGAGTTAAATGCGGGAATTAAAGTAAGGACTAATGACATTGATGAAGAAGGTAACACAGTGAAGAAAATCATTGAGACAACCGTTGGTAGAGTCTTATTTAATGAAGTTGTTCCAGAAGCTGCGGGTTATATTAATGAAGTATTAACTAAAAAATCTCTCCGTGGAATCATTGGAGGTATTTTAAAAGTTACAGATATTCCAACTACAGGAAATTTCTTAGATGAAATTAAAAACATGGGATATAAATTTGCTTTTCAAGGTGGATTATCTTTTAGTTTAGGTGATATCATTATACCTGAAGAAAAAACAACTATGATTGCTGAGGCTAACAATGAGGTTGATGGGATCGTGATGAATTATAATATGGGTATGTTAACCCAAAAAGAGCGTTACAATCAAGTAATTGATATTTGGGGTAGAACCAACAATCAATTAACTGAACTGTCAATGAAGCGTTTACGTGAAGATCAACAAGGATTTAACTCTGTATACATGATGTTAGATTCTGGAGCAAGGGGTTCTAAAGAGCAGATTCGTCAGTTAACTGGAATGCGTGGATTAATGGCTAAACCAAAAAAATCAACTGCAGGTGGTGGAGAAATTATTGAAAACCCAATTCTTTCGAACTTTAAGGAAGGATTATCAATTTTAGAATATTTTATCTCTACTCACGGTGCTCGTAAAGGTCTTGCTGATACTGCGTTAAAAACCGCTGATGCCGGATACTTAACACGTCGTTTAGTTGACGTTTCACAAGATGTTATTATCAATGAAGATGATTGTGGTACTTTAAGAGGATTGGATGTTACACCTTTAAAGAAAAATGATGAGATTGTAGAATCTTTAAGTGATAGAATTGAAGGAAGAGTAGCTCTACAAGATGTTTACCATCCACTAAATGAAGAGTTATTAGTTGGTGCTGGTGAGGTAATTAGTTCTCAATCTGCAAACGCTATTGAAGCTTCAGGATTAGATGTTGTTCAAGTTAGATCTCCTCTAACCTGTGAGTCTCAGAGAGGAATTTGTGCTAAATGTTATGGACAAAGTTTATCTACGCTTAATAATGTTCAGATAGGTGAAGCTGTAGGTGTTATTGCCGCTCAGTCTATTGGAGAACCAGGTACACAGTTAACTTTAAGAACGTTCCACGTTGGTGGAGTTGCTGGAAATATATCTGAAGACAATAAATTAATTGCTAAGTTTGATGGTAAGGTAGTTATCGAAGATCTTAGAACTGTTGAAGGAAAAGATTCTGAAGGTAATACTGCAGATATTGTAATTTCTAGAACAGCTGAAATTAAAGTTATTGATAAAAAGACAGACATCACTCTAAGTACAAATATTATACCTTATGGATCTGTAATCTTTAACAAAAAGATTAAATCCATTAAAAAAGGAGAAACAATTTGTCAATGGGATCCATTTAATGGAGTTATTGTCTCTGAATTTGGAGGTAAAGTGAAGTTTGATAATCTTGAACAAGGAGTTAACTATCAAGTTGAGGTTGATGAACAAACTGGTTTCCAAGAAAAAGTAATTACTGATTCTAAGAATAAGAAAATCATAGCTTCTTTAATTATTGAAGATAAAGATGGTAATGTTCTTCGTTCTTACACTCTTCCTGTTGGAGCTCATTTAATGGTAGACAATGGAGATAAGGTTGAGAGTGGTAAAATATTGGTGAAAATTCCAAGAAAATCTGGAAAAGCAGGTGATATTACTGGAGGTCTTCCAAGAGTTACAGAATTATTTGAAGCACGTAATCCTTCTAATCCAGCTGTGGTTTCAGAAGTAGATGGGGTTGTGTCTTTTGGTAAAATAAAGAGAGGTAATAGAGAAATTATTGTTGAATCTAAAACTGGTGACATTAGAAAATATTTAATTAAACTTTCTAACCAAATTTTAGTTCAAGAAAATGATTTTATAAAAGCAGGAATGCCATTATCAGATGGTGCTGTGACTCCTATTGATATTCTAAGAATTCAAGGTCCTTCTGCTGTTCAACAATATTTGGTAAATGAAATTCAAGACGTATATCGTTTACAGGGTGTAAAGATTAATGATAAACATTTTGAGGTTGTTGTGCGTCAGATGATGAGAAAAGTAAGAATTATAGATTCTGGAGATACATTATTCCTAGAAAATCAGTTGATTCACAAAAATGATTTCATTCAAGAAAATGATGCTATTTACGGAATGAAAGTTGTCGAAGACGCTGGCCAATCTGAAAATGTAAAGGCAGGACAAATTATTTCTGCACGTCAATTAAGAGATGAAAATTCTTTGTTACGAAGAAATGATCAGACCTTAGTTGTAGCTAGAGATGCACAGCCTGCAACCGCAGAACAAGTATTGCAAGGAATCACAAGAGCTTCTCTTCAAACGAAATCATTTATTTCTGCAGCATCTTTCCAGGAAACTACGAAAGTACTTAACGAAGCTGCTGTTAATGGTAAAGTTGATCATCTTGAAGGCTTAAAAGAAAATGTTATTGTAGGTAAGAAAATTCCTGCTGGAACAGGTATGAGAACCTATGATAATCTAATTGTTGGTCCTAAAGAAGAAATTGAGGAAAGCTTTAATTTGTAAACATAATGAGCGAAGATCAAAATAAAAAAGGTCAAATCAATATTGAGCTAGACGAAACCGTTGCTGGAGGCACATATTCTAACTTAGCTATAATCAATCACTCAGTTTCTGAGTTTATTGTTGATTTTATCAGAATAATGCCAGGTATGCCAAAGGCTAAAGTGAAGTCAAGAATTATTTTGACTCCGCAACATGCCAAAAGGTTAACGAAAGCTTTAGCTGATAATATTTTGAAATTTGAGAAAGTTCATGGTGAAATCAAAGATTACGAGCAACCACCAATTCCAATGAATTTTGGGCCTACAGGAGAGGCTTAAATTAAAAAAACCCAAAACATTTGTTTTGGGTTTTTTTATGATGTAATACTAATTTTAAAGAGATTATATTTTTCTAGTTTTATTCAATAACCAAAAGTCGGCTAAAACTAAGGCTGTTAAAGCTTCTATTACTGGAACAGCTCTTGGGACAACACATGGGTCATGACGCCCTTTCCCCATAATATCAGTTTTATCTCCTTTAGAATTTATAGTGGGTTGGTTTTGCATAATGGTAGCTACAGGTTTAAAAGCAACTCTAAAGTAAATATCCATTCCATTAGAGATACCACCCTGAATACCACCAGATAGATTAGTTTGGGTAGTTCCGTCTGGATTAAAAATGTCGTTATGCTTACTACCTTTCATTTTTGTTCCCTCAAAACCACTTCCAAATTCAAAACCTTTCACGGCATTTAATGATAGCATTGCGTTACCTAAAGCAGCATGAAGTTTGTTGAAAATAGGTTCTCCTAAGCCTACAGGAATATTTTTTGCAACACATGAAATAGTACCACCTATGGTATCACCTTGCTTTCTAATTTCTTTGATTTTATTAATCATTAGCGCTGCCATTTTTTCATCAGGGCAACGAACACTGTTTGACTCAGTTTTTGAGAAATCTAAGAGGTCATAAGATTTATTCATCTCAATATCACCTACTGAAGATGTAAATGCATTTATAGAAATTTTTGATATCAATTGCTTAGCTAAAGCACCTGCTACAACCCAATTAGCTGTTTCTCTAGCAGAGGATCTTCCCCCTCCGCGGTAATCTCTAATACCAAATTTTTTATCATAAGTAAAATCTGCATGAGAAGGTCTGTATACATTGGTATTATGGGAATAATCATGAGATTTTTGATTGGTGTTCTTAATAATAAATCCAATTGATGTTCCAGTGGTTGTACCTTCAAAAATTCCTGAGAGAAATTCTACGGTATCTGGTTCTTTTCGTTGAGTAACGATATTAGATTGTCCAGGTTTCCTTCTATTTAATTCTTCTTGAATTGCATTAAAATCTACAGAAAGACCTGCGGGGAAACCATCTATAACACCTCCGATGGCTGAGCCATGAGATTCTCCATAGGTAGTAAGTTTTAATATATTTCCAAATGAATTAAAAGCCATTAAAAAAGATCTTTAATTTGATTCGCTAAGATACTATAAAAATTAGGAAACCATAGTTTTATTGCCATTGCTAATACCATAATAATTAAGACTTTTTTTACGAATTTATCATCTTTATTAACAGACCATCTGCTAGTAATCCAACCACCTGATGCGTTACCTAAGGATAAAATTAAACCGTATTTCCAATGAATACCTCCGTTATATGCATATATTACTAAAGCTGCTAAAGTGTAGATAAGAGCTACAGTTACTTTAATTGCATTACTTTTTACTAATGAAAATTGATTAATATTAGACAATGTTAATAGGATAATAAAGCCAACTCCAGCTTGAATAAACCCCCCATATAAACCTATAAAAAAGAAAGCTGCTATACTAAACCAAAAATATTTTCCTGTAGTTCTTTCTAAGGTTTTTTTTGAAAAATTACTTGGTTTTACTACCATATATCCAACAATAATTAGCATGATAACACCTAATATTTTATTGAATAGTTGTCCTTCTATTTTTATCCCTACAACCGCTCCAATGATTGCGCCAATTGTGGCAGGTATTGCTAAATACAAACTAAAAGGATAAGTTTTTATTCCCTTACTCTGAAAGCCTTTTACAGCAAATATATTTTGAATGATAATAGCTATTCTGTTTGTTCCATTTGCTATGTGTGGAGGTAAGCCTAAAAAAATTAGCATGGGAAGTGTAAGTAGAGAACCACCTCCAGCTAAGACATTAATTATTCCGGCAAAAAAACCTACAATTATTAACAAAAAATAGTCTAACATTTATGAAATTTTGTAGATAAAAGTATTACAAAAAAAGTAGAAATCACTCTAAAAAATTATCAATTAAAAAACACATAAATACTTTTAAAAAATCAAAACCTTTTCTATATTTGCAGCCGCTATACGAATTGCGACTGGAGAAATGGCAGAGTGGTCGAATGCGGCAGTCTTGAAAACTGTTGACTGTAACAGGTCCGGGGGTTCGAATCCCTCTTTCTCCGCAAAAAAAACCCACAATAATTATTGTGGGTTTTTTTATAAATATCGAAACCTCATTTTTTCAGCCTCCTTTCTCTATAAAATATACTCAAACATGAAGTTTTCCACAGTAGTATTTTTGAATGAAATAAATATTAAAAAATTCATAACTTAGAAATTTATAATTAATTCATGATTTCAAATAATTTGATAAACTTCTCTGCAATTTCTCTCAAAGAAATGGATAACGTTTCGTTATTGAAGAGAGTTGATACCAAATTTTTAACCACAGAGAAAAAGTTATTAGAGATTTTATCCTTGATTTCTTCTGATTATAATATTTTAGACATTGATGATAAAAGGTTGATGGAATATTCTACTTTGTATTTCGATACTAACGATAAAATGCTTTACAACTATCATCATAATAAGAAAGGAAATCGATACAAGATTAGGATGCGAAAATATGTAGACTCAAATATTTGTTTTTTAGAGGTGAAAAAAAAGAATAACACTGGAGTTACCAATAAATTCAGAAGTCCCATTGAAAATTTTGAAACCAAATTATCACCATCATCATTTAAATTTATTAAAAAATACACAGACAGTTCACAAATTTTTACCCCAGTATTATCAAATACTTTTAGTCGTTTTACCCTTGTAAATAAATACGTGCCTGAGAGGGTTACAATTGACTCCAGAATAGTGTTTAAATCCAATAACGTTTCTAAAATATTAGATAAAATTGTAATAATAGAGGTTAAACAAGAGAGAGGAAAAGAAAATACTGCAATTTACAAAGCTTTAAAAATGTGCAAAATACCTAAAGTAAGTTTTAGTAAGTATTGTGTTGGCATTTCTAATCTAATACCATCAGTCAAAACAAATCAATTCAAAGAAATCAATTTAAAAATTAAAAAAATGTATAACTAAAATGGACATATTTGGAATTCCCTTTTTCGACAATGATTTTTACAAAATGATGATTAAGCTCATTATTAATGTAATTTTTTTAACAGGTATTATTCGATTTATTTATTATAAATATTCAAAGAAAAAAGAATATCTCTTTACATTTTATCTCATAGGAACAGTAGTTTTCTTTTTGTGTTTTACTCTTAAAAAGTATGAATTAGATTTGGGGATGGCTCTTGGTTTATTTGCAATTTTTGGAATTTTAAGATATAGAACTACACCGATTGATGTCAAAGAAATGACTTATCTTTTTGTAGTTATAGGCATATCAGTTATGAACGCATTGTCTAATAAAAAAATGAGTTATGTTGAGATTTTATCAGCCAACTTCATAATTCTTTTAGTGGTCTACTTTTTTGAAAGATTATATAATCAAAATATGGTTTTAAAAAAGGATATTATTTATGAAACTATTGAAAATATTCATCCTGAGAATCACGATAAGTTAAAAAAAGATATACAACAAAGATTAGGGATTCAAATTGTAAAACTAGAAATTGGAGATATTAATTTTCTTAGAGATACTGCAGAAATAACCATTTATTATAAAAATTAAAATTTTGAAAATATCAATTAACATTTTTTTTCGTCTTTTTTTAGTCCTATTATTCTCAACTGTTAAGAATAGTTTTGCTCAAAATCTTTCAGATACAGAAGGATGGAGTTCTATAGAAGTAGGTTTAAATATTTCAAAGAAGTTATCTTTTTCAGTATCTGAACATCTAAGATATAGAAATAAAATTTCTACCATGAGTAACTATTTTACTCAACTTGAAACGTCTTATGAATTATTTAGAGACTTCAATTTAGGAGGAGGTGTTCGTTTTATAAGAGAGAATGATGATGTTGGAAATATTCAAGGACTCGAAACTCATTTTAGATATCAATTTGAAATAAATTACAAGCATGATTTAAAAATGCTTACTCTTTTTTATAGACTAAGATATCAACACAAAAATGAACTTGGACTTCCCGAGGAAGAAGTTAACATACCCAATGAGTATATCAGATTTCGTATGGGTTTAGGTTATAAATTAAATGATCCTGGTATAGGATTAAGGTTAAAAGGGGAGCTTTTTAATCAAATACAGAAAGAAAATTTAGAAAATGGCTTCAATAGGTATCGTTTAACTTTTGATACGTATAAAAAATTTAAAAATTTTGGAAAAGTTACTTTATTCTATGGGTTTCAAAAGAACTTTAATAGAATAGAGTTAAAACAAAAATCTATTATTGGTATAAAGTATAAATACAGTTTTGATTTATACTAAACGTTAGATAGTAATGAAAAAGTTAATACTACTACTTAGTTTATTTTGTTTTTTAAACAACTATGGACAAGAATCTCCCGAGATAGATTCTTTATTTAGAAATAGTTATACTGTTTTTGAATTACAGCGGCTTCCCAATGGTATGTATAGAGATGCTACTCTTTTTAGTGGTTCTGATTATCATCCAATTTCAATAGCCAATACAGGTATGGGGTTAATTGCACTCTGTATTGCAGACGCTATGGGATGGATAAACAATGCCTCAGAACTGGCATTGAATACAATTAAAACAGCGACGGGTCATACTCCTGGCTTTTCACCAGATCGTACATCTAATGGATACTATCGTCATTTTATGGATATTAATACAGGTGAACAAGCTTGGAATTCTGAGTATAGTACAATAGATAGTGCAATTTTAGTTTCAGGAGCTTTATTTTCCATGAACTATTTTCAACATGACAGTATTTCTCATTATACCACAGAACTATGGAACTCTATTAATTTTAATGATGCTATTGATAATTCTTCAACAGGTCAAATCTACTTGAGTATGAACTCAGATGGTAGTGGTGTTTATAATTCATTAACAAGTCCTTATAATGAATATATGATTGTTGCTTGGCTCGCAAAAAATTACTCAATTGAGTCAGATAATTTAGGTACTATTTTATGGAATAATCATTATAGTTCTCCCAATTTGTTACCTTCAATATCATATCAAGGAAGTTCAGTGCTTTCAGATAATAATAATTCTTTTCTCTCTTCATTCACCCATCAGTTTAATTATTTCTTATGTCATTATTTCACTACTTCAACTGAATATTTAACTTATTTTAAAAATTCTCAAGAAGCTGATAGTTCTTGGTGGCATACTATGGATTATAACTTATTTGAATGGGGTTTAGGTGCTGGAAGTGCAATTACCTCTTCCTATCATGCTGATGCAATTAACAACAATGAAGATTTGATTGTTTCCCCACATATAATAGCTGGTTATATTCCTGTAAATACAGAAAGCAAAAGTAATTTGATTGATTTATGGAACTCTAATTCAGGAAAGTTTAATCTTCCAAATGTAAATAATGATCCTATTCTTTGGAGGTATAGTAAGTCTAATACCACATGGATACCCAATGAAATTATTGGTATTGATTATTCCTCTATGCTATTTGGTTTGTCTACTCTAACGGAGTACTTAGGGATTGATTTCTTTTCAACATACAATGATTTTTTTACATCATCATCTCTTAGTTTAGATCAATTGGAGTCAGCGTTTGAAATTAAAGTTTACCCAAACCCAACATCAGATCATTTGTTTATTGAGTTAGGTAAATACTATAAAAATATTTCTGTTTCCATCAAAAATTCTTTAGGACAAACTGTTTTTAGAAATACATACAATAATTTAAATAAAATTAATACTCCATTAAAACTTAATAAGGGGCTCTATCTCTTAACACTAGATTATAGTGATGGAATTGAATCATTTAAAGTTATTATAAGATAACCCATTTGATTTACTGTGAAGTTTAAATTAAACCCTATTTATAAGCCTGGTATTAGTTTTCTATACTTATAGTATTTTATTTGAAGTATTGTCTAAAAATACAAATAAGGTAGTTTAAAAATATGTTGACTTTTTTATTTTCTACCTTTTAAAAAAGTATCTTTGATAACCAAAATTAAAATATATTTTCTTTATAAATGATCTCGGTCTTTTCCCATTAAATACCCTATATTACTTGTATTTACAAAAACACTTACACATGAAAAAATTAATTGTTCTTATGACTCTATTAGTTTTATTTTCTTGCGAAAATAAGGAAGAGTCAAAATTTTTTAAAACATATGATGAATCTGAACTTATAAAAAATCAACAAGATCATAAAATTTCTAGAATGAAATTTAAGTTAATTCAATCTAAAGTTTTAAATATGAATACTATTTTTAAGCCTTTTAATGATGCATTAGCTATAAATTTTTCTGAAGAAGAATATTTAAAATTAAAACCCCTAATCTTAGAGCAAAACATACCCTCTATTCAAAAAAGTATCTCCGAAGGACTATTGACCTACGAAAAATTAACATTATTTTACCTATATAGAATAAGGAAATTTGAAAGTAATAAGAACACTGCATTAAATGCTATTATTTCTTTGAACCCAAATGTTTTGGAACAAGCAAGAGATAGAGATCGTAATAGAGATAAAAATAATTTCTTAATAGATGTATCCATATATGGAATGCCAGTCTTAATTAAAGATAATATTAACACAGCAGGAATGTCTACAACAGCAGGTGCTATAGTTTTATCAAAAAATGAAAATACAGAAGATTCTTTTATTATAAAAAGACTCAAAGCGGAGGGGGCAATTATATTAGGAAAGTCAAACTTAAGTGAATGGGCCTATTATTTTTGTGGAACCTGTCCTTTAGGTTACAGTGCTATGGGTGGACAAACTTTAAACCCATATGGTAGAGCTATTTTTGAATCTGGCGGTTCAAGTTCAGGAAGTGGTGTAGCTGTTGCAGCAAATTATGCAGTCGCTGCTGTGGGTACAGAAACTTCTGGTTCCATAATCTCTCCATCGAGTCAGAATTCTGTTGTGGGGTTAAAGCCAACAGTTGGGTTATTAAGTAGAACAGGTATTATTCCTATTTCTAGTACTCTAGATACACCTGGACCTATGACAAAAAACGTCATGGATAGTTATATTTTATTTAATTCAATGTTGGGTTATGATGCTTCAGACCCAAAATCTATTGAAATTGCTGATAAAGATTTTGGTGATGTACAAGAATCTTTTAAAGGAAAACGATTCGGGGTATTTAAAGATATTTTTCGTGATTCAATTTTTAAGAAAAACATAGATAAAATAAAAGAGGCAGGAGGTGAAATTGTTTTAATAGCTCCAAAAAAAGTAAATCTTCCGGGTTTTTTATCAATCTTAAACCTTGAAATGAAAGATGAATTACCAAAATATTTAAAATATTATACAGATAAGAAGGTAAAGGTTTCAGATATAGAGGACATCATTTCATATAACAAATTAGAAAATGAATTGAGAGCTCCTTATGGTCAATTAAGATTTTTAAATATTGGAAAAGATACAACAACCCAAGCCGATTTGGAAATTATTAAAAAGAAGTTAAAAACAAAAGCAAGAAGGTTTTTTAAAGCTTTTGATACTGAGAATTTAGATGCTATTTTGTCTATGAACAATTACCATTCTGCCTATTCCGCAGTAGCTGAGTACCCCAACCTCACAATACCTATGGGGTATAAGGAGTCTGGAGAGCCCGTTAATCTAACTTTTATTGGAAAGTCAAATGAGGAAGGTAAATTATTATTACTAGGCTATACCTTTGAACAAATAACGGATCATAGAAAAATGCCCAAAAATTTCAAGTAAATTTTACTTTATAAAACGTAATTTTGTCGTCTTATTAAATAATAACCATGAGAACTAAATCGGTAAAGAAAAATAAGATTAATGTTGTTACTTTGGGATGTTCTAAAAATATTTATGACTCTGAAGTTTTGATGGGGCAGTTGAAAGCTAATGGTAAAGATGTTGTTCATGAAGATAAAAATGATGAGGGTAATATTGTTGTCATAAACACTTGTGGATTTATTGGAAAAGCAAAAGAGGAGTCTGTAGATACCATTTTACACTATGTAGAAAAGAAAGAAGCAGGAGATGTAGATAAAGTTTTTGTAACAGGTTGTTTGAGTGAACGCTACAAACCTGATCTAGAAAAAGAAATTACTGATGTAGATCAATATTTTGGAACACATGATTTACCAAATCTGTTAAAAGTTTTAGAGGCAGATTATAAACACGAGCTTATAGGCGAACGTTTAACAACTACACCCAAGCATTATGCTTACCTAAAAATAGCTGAGGGTTGTGATCGCCCATGTTCTTTTTGTGCCATACCTTTAATGCGAGGAAAACACAAATCTACTCCAATAGAAGAGCTAGTGATTGAAGCTACAAAATTAGCTGAGAATGGTATTAAAGAAATTATGCTTATTGCACAAGATTTGACCTATTATGGTTTAGATATTTATAAAAAAAGAGCTCTAGCATCACTTTTAGAAGCTCTAGTTAAAGTAGATGGAATAGAATGGATTCGATTGCACTATGCGTTTCCTACTGGTTTTCCATTAGATGTTTTAGAGGTCATGAAAAACGAACCAAAAGTTTGTAATTATTTGGATATTCCTCTTCAACACATTAATACAGAGATTTTAAAATCTATGAAAAGAGGAACTACCCATGAAAAAACAACGGCTTTAATTCATAAATTCCGTAAGGCAGTCCCTACTATGGGGATTAGAACTACTTTAATTGTTGGATATCCTGGAGAAACCGAGGAGCAATTTCAAGAATTAAAAGATTGGGTAGAAGAAATGCGTTTTGAGCGTTTGGGGGTTTTTGAATATTCACATGAGGAAAACACAGGTGCTTTTATTTTAGAGGACAATGTTCCTGCAGAGGTAAAGTTTCGTAGAGTAAATGAAATTATGGAAATTCAATCACAAATTTCATGGGAAATCAACCAAGAAAAAATTGGAAAAACATATACTTGTTTGTTTGATAGAAAAGAAGGTAACTTTTTCTATGGTAGAACAGAATTTGATTCTCCAGATGTAGATAATGATGTTTTAGTTGACGCTAGGGAGCATTATATAAAAATAGGAGAGTTTATACCAATTAAAATTCATGAGGCGGGAGACTTCGATTTATATGGAACTCCTTTAAAATAATTTTACAATTTACAGTAGTTATCTTTTGTAAAATTCTAATTAACAGATACTTGTATTTTTTAGTTATTTCTTTATCTTTAGAGAAAACTAATACTAATGAATAAAAGAGAATTTTTAAAAAATGTATCTCTTGCAGCAGCTGGTCTCCCTTTTATAAACACCTCCTTTGCTTCTACTCTAAAGAATTTTGAACATTTATCACCAAAACAAATAGCTTTTGAGGAAGATTTTTGGTTGCAGGTTAGAAAAGATTATTCATTAAAACCCGACTATATTAATCTGGAGAGTGGTTACTATAATATCATTCCTAACCCTACATTAAACTATATGTTAGATCATGCTAGAATGGTAAACTATGAAGGATCTTATTATATGAGAACTGTTCAATGGGATAATAAAAAATCTATGGTTTCTAAATTAGCTAAAGTTGTAGGAACTAGTGATAAAAATTTAATCATAACAAGAAATACTACAGAATCATTAGATATGGTTATCAAAGGTATGGATTGGAAAATGGGAGATGAAGCAATTTATGCCAAACAAGACTATGGTGCCATGCAAATGATGTTTGAGCAGATTTCGAAGCGGTATGGAACAAAAAATATTGTAGTTTCTATTCCTAACCATCCCTCTTCTGATGAAGAAATAGTTAGCATTTATGAAAATGCAATAACTTCTAAAACAAAGCTACTCATGGTGTGTCATATGATTAATATTACTGGTCAAATACTGCCTATTAAAAAAATTTGTGAAATGGCTCACAGGAAAGGGGTTCAGGTAATGGTTGATGGTGCACATTGCGTAGGACATTTTCAATTTAAAATAAATGATTTAGGTTGTGATTATTACGGTTCTAGTTTGCACAAATGGTTAGCAGTTCCATTAGGTACAGGAATTTTATACGTAGATAATAAGCATATAGATAAACTTTGGCCCATATTTGCTGAACATCACAGGGAGCCGGGAGATATTTCTAGATTAAATCATATTGGAACCCATCCAGTATATCATGATTTAAGTATAGAAAATGCCATAGAATATTATGATATGTTGGGAGCAGAGAGAAAAGAATCTAGACTCCGTTATTTACAAGAATATTGGACTAAAAAAGTTAGAAATCAATCTAATATAATTGTGAATACGCCTATCGATTCTCATAGAGCGTGTGGGATAGCAAATGTTGGTCTTAAAAATATGAATCCTAAGGAATTAGCAAAAAAGTTGATGAGTGAATATAATATATTTACTGTTGCCATTAATTATGCTAATGTAAAAGGATGTAGAATCAGTCCTAATGTGTTTACTACTACAAATGAATTGGATATTTTTGTCAGAGCATTGAAGGAGTTAGCAGCTTAAAGGAAAAGTATCTTTACTTTCCAATACAAAAATTAGAAAATATATGACCTAAAATATCTTTATCTACGTCATATTCTCCGGTTATATTACCCATATGTCTTAAACATTCTCTTATATCTATAGAAAATAAGTCAGTAGATATTTCCATTTCAATTCCTTTCTTGACCGATAAAATTGCTACTAAGGCATTGTTTAGTGCCTCAAAGTGTCTAGAGTTTGTAACTATAGTTTCATTATTACTCAATGCTCCTGTATTGACAAGAGAAGTCAAATGTATTAGAAGAGTTTCTATACCAATATTTTCTTTGGCAGAAAGTAATAAAATATCATCTATCTCAGCAGTTATATCATTTTTCTCAGCAGTTGAAACAGCATCGATTTTATTGGCAATTACTAAAACTCTTTTTTTAGGAAAACGATTTTTAATTGTTGCTATTTCAGACAGAAAAACCTCTTTGGATGTAGAAAATTTATTGGAGTCGATTAGAAAAATAATTAATTGAGCATTTTCTGCTTTTTCATAAGCTTTCTTAATACCTATATTTTCTATTTGGTCATTGGTTTCGCGAATACCAGCGGTATCTATAAATCTAAAAGCTACGCCATCTATTATTAATTCGTCTTCTATGGCATCTCTGGTAGTTCCTGCTATATCCGATACAATCGCTTTTTCTTCATTTAATAAAGTATTTAACAAGGTAGATTTTCCAACATTAGGCTCACCTATAATGGCAACAGGAATTCCATTTTTTAGGGCATTACCAAAAGAAAAACTTTCAATAAGACGTTTTAAAACAGTGATAATTGTATGAACCAATTCCTTAAATTTTGTCCTATCTGCAAATTCAACATCTTCACCAGAAAAATCTAATTCTAGCTCTATTAAGGCCGCAAAATCTAGTAATTTTGTTCTTAAATCTTTTAATTCATTTGTAATACCCCCACGCATTTGTTGGATTGCCATTTGGTGAGATGCAGCAGAATTTGAAGCAATTACATCTGCAACAGCCTCAGCTTGACTCAAATCCATCTTACCGTTTAAAAATGCTCTCATAGTAAATTCTCCATTATTTGCCATTCTACAACCATTCTTGAGAAATAACTGAATGATTTCTTGTTGAATGAAACTTGAGCCATGGCAAGAAATTTCTACTACGTTTTCTCCAGTATAGGAGCTTGGATTCTTAAACACAGATACTAATACTTCATCTATAATTTGAGAATTATTTACAATATTACCGAGATGAATGGTGTGTGTTTTTTGATTCTTTAATTGTTTTCCACTTTTAGATATAAAAAATTTAGAAACAATATTAATAGCCTCTTCTCCAGAAATACGTATTACCGAGATCGCTCCAATACCTGAGGGTGTTGCTAAAGCTATTATAGCATCTTTTTCAATCATGGTACAAATATACAAGTTCATTGTATTTAATCCCTAAAGTGTAACAATAAGTATTTCAGTTCGTCTAATTATTGTATTATTAATAAAAAGAGTGCCATAATGATGATAGAAAATAGACAGTTATTAGTTTTAACCCACTTGAGCCAATTGTTAGATCTTGTTACAGGAGTTGGCGGATTTATAGCACCGCTTGTTATTTGGTTAACTAAGAAAGACGATGTTATTGATATGGATTTACATGGTAAGGCCATATTAAATTTTAGAATTTCTATGTTTATATATATATTAATTTGTATTCCAGCAATTTTTTTATTTGGTTTAGGGATAATCGGTATTATTGTTTCATGTATATTTTATCTTGTTTTTCCAATAATTAATGCTCTTAGAGCAAGTAATAATCAACCACCAAATTATCCATTAAGTATTCAATTCTTGAAATAAGAAAATTAAATACAGTTTATTATATCTCTGTATTCATAAAAAAACAGTTCTAATTTTGGCATTATTTCTATATAAAACTCATAGCAAGAATTCCATGTATCCTTATTATAAATACTAAATTTTTCCCTGTGATTTATATAAATACGATGAATACTTTTTCCATTTTCTAAAATGTAGGAATCATCAAAGATAACTTCGGGTACATAGTCTTCTATTAAAATTGTTTTTAGTGATAAAATTTTATCAAAAAGGATTTTATTAACCATCTCATCTGCATGTTCTATATCCATACAAATCATTGCATTTTTTCGATTAGCAACAAATTTCAAACTTAGACCTTTTATTTTGGTATTGTATAAGAGCCATTTTCGTGGAAATGATTTTCCAAAACATGTCCAAAATTCCTTTCTAAGTGAAGTAGATTTTTGTTTGCTAAACATAATCTAATATTCTATTACCCATGAACTTTTGCAGATACTCCTCTAGTTTTCATCATTTTAGCTTCAAATTTCAAAAGATCTTCCCATTTTTGGTCTACAATGTCTCTATCCATATACTTTCTGGCGTATCTTAAGAATAATGTGTAATGATTTGCTTCAGAAATCATTAAATCTTTATAAAATTTAGAAAGTTCTTGGTCTTCCATATTTTCAGAAAACACTTTAAAACGCTCACAACTTCGAGCTTCAATTAAAGCAGCTATAAGTAGCCTATGCACTAATGCAGTAGGTCTATCTTTTGTTTTTGGAAAAAACTTTTGGAGGGATTTTGCGTAATCATTATGTTGTTCTCTTCGAAGAACCATCCCTCTCTTTATCATTAACTCGTGTACCATTTTAAAATGCTCTAATTCTTCTAGAGCAATGGCTGTCATATCTTTTACTAATTCTGTTTCTTCTGAGTAATTAATAATTATTGAAATGGCATTTGCAGAAGCTTTTTGCTCCTGAAAAGCGTGATCAGTAAGAATTTGCTCCAGATTATCTTTAGCAATATCTACCCATGAGGTTGATGTTTCAAATTTTAGTCCAAGCATTATTATGGTATTTTATCAAAAATATATTAAAGAATTTTTAAGATGTTTTTTTATGCAAAAGAGATGCTAATTCTTTACCGTAATCTATAAATGATATGGTTTCATCTGTTCGTGCAAGTTTAATCTTATCAAAAATAACCATAGATTCACCATTGCTTTCAATATGATAAATTTGATGATTTTCAAAAAATTGTATGATTTCGTTTGTAAAGAAAGATCTAATTTCTTCTTCATCAGGACCCATCAGTAAGAATTTATTTGAAAAATCTGGATACATTTCAAAATTGATGTCTTTATAGCCAGTAAAAGCCATTACTCGATCAATAATTTTTTCTAACACTCCTTCTTTCTCCATTGTAAAAATGGGTAATTTTTTATTTAATTTTAAAATCATTAGAGTAGTGTTAAACGTTTCAGCTGTAAAAGCATTTCCTTCATTAAAGGTAACATCTGCAACTTCCCAAGCAACATTAGATTCTTTATATGTTCCTTTCAAACAATTGTATTTACGTTCTATAGGCCTTATCTCAAAAAAATGAAACTTTTTAAGATAAATGGTATTCCAATCAACTTGGCTACTAAATTGATAATCTTTTTCGGTTGCTAGATTTCGTAATCTTTTTTGTCTTAAAGAAAGCTTTGTTGAAGTATCACTTAAGCTAATTTTAAGAGCTCTATTGTATGTAGATAACGATACATGAGAGTCTAGGCCTGTAATAAAAACTTTACCTCCTGAAGCTCTTTGTGTTTTTAAGTATTCTACAAGATAATCCATGTAGGTCATTCCAACCAATCTTGTTTCAGAAAGATCTATATTCACATTTACACCCGAAGGAATTTTAGAAATTATTTTATCTATTTTTAAAATTCCTAAAAAATTTGCAACGCCTCTAATCTTTAAATCATAATCATCATCTGAAATTTTCACCAATTTTGTTCTGGATTTGTAAATCATTTTAAAAAATTGAAGAATAGATAATCTAGCTAAAAGCATGTGTGTTACTAGGGCTAATAGTAAACCTCCAAGTAAACCAATGAGTAGATTGGTGTAAAGGGTTAAAATCATCGTTCCAATAAAGAAAATGAGTTGTTCAGTTCCTTGATTATAGGCTTGTTTGAATACCGATGGAGATGCTAGTTTAAATCCTGTGTAAACTAATAAGATAGCAAATGCACATAATGGTACTTTAGTCATTATTGGACTTAAAACAACAATAAAAAGCAATAGTAAAATACCCTGATACATGTTAGACCATTTCGTTTTTGCACCGTTGTGGATATTAACGGTACTTCTTATGATTACAGCAATAATTGGTAAACCTCCAATACAACCTGCTACCATTGTACTCAAACCAATACCAGTTAAGTCTTTATTTAAATCTGTTTTTCTTTTGTAGGGATCAATTTTATCTACAGCTTTAGCAATAGCTAGAGATTCAATACTTGTGATAATTAATATTGAAAATACAGTAGTCCAAAACTCAATTGTATTTATTTTACCAAAGTTTGGAAACATTATAGAGTCCATTATTTTGTCAGGAATATCTAAGAGAAGATTAGGACCAACCTCATATTCTTTGCCAAGAAAAGAAAGTGTTTGCAGTTCAAAAAAGTTAAACGCATAAACAAATGGAATAGATAGTGCGATAACCCACATTGGAGCAGGTAAGAAATGAAAAAAGCGATAACTAATTTTCGAATGTAACAATAATAAAAGTAACCCTGTTATGGAAATAATTATCACAAATGGGTTTGCTTGAGGAAGATAAAGAACAGCATCAATGAGGTTTTGTATGATGCTAGGACTATCAGAATGTGTCCCCATAGCCACATGAATTTGTTTGGCGAATATAATAATACCAATTGCTGCCAAAATACCATGAATAACTGAGGTGTGAAATATTTCTGCTAATCTTCCCAATTTCATTATACCTAGAAGCATTTGAATTCCTCCAGAAACAACAACAGCCGCCAATACATAATTGAATGCTTGACCAGAACCGTCATCCATCAATGCAATACCCAGTAAAATAACTCCAATAACTCCTTTAGCGGGTCCGTTTACTGAGATATGACCACCACGATAAAGTGTAGTGACTACCCCTCCAACAATAGCAGAAAAAATACCAGACATCGCAGGTGCACCAGCAGCTAAGGCTATACCTAATGATAGCGGCAGAGCAATAAGCGCAACACTAACTGCAGCAATTAAATCACTTTGCCAATTTTCTATTAATCCTTTAATACCAGTCTTAGGTGTAGATTCCATTAATTCATAGGTTTTTTATAATTAACCCAGCTGCTAAAATAGTAAATATTGGTAATTATTTTGTTCGATTACAGATACCTTTTTAGATGATCACTTATAACTATTTATATTTTTAGCATTTTATTGTGCATGTATTTTTTGTATTTTTAAAAATAAAATTCAATTATGGTAGAATTAGCCGGTATAATTATATTAGGAATATTAGCTCAATGGGTAGCTTGGAGGTTTAAAATTCCTGCAATTCTTCCATTAATTTTAATTGGACTGATAGTTGGTCCTGTTGCTTCAGAATTTTTAACAGATGATAATAGTAAATATATAGAGCCAATATGGAACGGAACTAAAGGACTATTTCCTGGAGAAAGTTTATATTATTTTGTTTCATTAGCCATAAGTATTATTTTGTTTGAGGGTGGTCTAACTCTGAAAAGAAATGAAATTAAAAATGTTGGTCCAGTTATCACCAAACTTATTACTTTAGGTTCTGCTGTAACTTTTTTCGGTGCTGGTTTTATGGCTCATTATATTTTTGAGTTAAGTTGGGAATTATCCTTCTTGTTTTCAGGATTGATTATAGTAACAGGTCCTACGGTAATTACTCCAATTTTGAGAAATATTCCATTAAGAAAGGATATATCTGCAGTTTTAAAATGGGAAGGGATACTTATAGATCCTATTGGAGCGCTCGTAGCAGTTTTAGTTTTTGAGTTTATTAGTGTAGGAGGTGGAAGCGGTTTTACTAAAACAGCACTCTCAGAATTTGGTAAAATAATACTATTTGGAACCTCTTTTGGATTTACTTTTGCCCACGCACTTACCTTTGTCATCAATAAAAAATGGATTCCTCATTATTTACTTAATGTGGTTTCATTATCTGTAGTTTTGCTTGTTTTTGTTCAATCAGAGACTTTTGCTCACGAATCGGGATTATTAGCGGTTGTGGTTATGGGAATGGTATTAGGAAATGGAAAATTAAAAAATCTAAAAGAACTGTTATATTTCAAAGAATCATTGAGCGTTTTATTGATTTCAATTTTGTTTATCCTTCTATCAGCAAATATAAATATGGTTGATTTAATGTTACTCTACAATTGGAAAACAGCACTATTATTTTTTATTATAGTATTTATTATAAGACCTTTAGGTGTGTTTATAAGTACTAACAAATCTAATTTAAAGTTTAATGAAAAACTTTTTATAAGTTGGGTAGGGCCAAGGGGTATAGTTGCTGCTGGTATTGCTTCTCTTTTTGGAAGTAAATTATTAAATCAAGGTGTTGAAGGTGCAGAATATATTACCCCATTAGTTTTTATGATTGTTTTAGGAACCGTATTATTAAATGCAACAACGGCTAGATTATTTGCAAAAATAGTAGGTGTCTTTTTGAAGAATTCTGAAGGTATTCTTATTGTTGGAGCATCGAAAGCTTCAAGATTAATAGCAAATTATTTACAAAAATTTGGAAAGAGGGTGGTATTGATTGACGCCAATAGTTCCTTTGTTGAGGAATCAAATAAACTAGGGTTAGAGGCATATGTAGTCAATATTTATGATGACGATTTAACTGATAATATAGAGTTGAATGATATTGGTTATTTACTTGCACTCTCAGGAAGTGACGCTGTAAATAAGTTTGCGATAAATAATTTTGCTACCACTTTTGGCGAACATGGTTCATTTCGTTTAATCAGTGCTGAAGAAATCAAAAGCCAGGATTATGAATTTCAGAAACAATTTTTTACTCCTAAAGATGATTACATCAACTTAAGCGAAGTTGTTAGAGATTTTCCAAACTTACATGAAGTAACTATAGATTCAGACAAAACATACAAACAGACTCTTGAGAACTTAGAGAATCAATTGGAGTCTATTCCATTATTTGTAAGAACCTCTAATAATGATATTTTTGTTATCTCTGAATTCGAGATAAAAAAAATACCTAAGAAAGGAGTTACTTTAATATATGTTGGGCAAAAAATATAAAACTTTCTAAATGTCTAATTGAAACGTGTCTTTAAGTTTCTTTAGAAGAGGGTTTTTTTCATTTAATTTATTGTATTTCTCCTGTGGAGTATAGGCAAACTTCTTTTCTATAGTTTCACTTACAGTGACATCAATAGTGATACTGAAATTATTTAAGGATTCTCTCAAAAACTTTAGTAGTTTTGGTTTTCCCAATTTTAATTGCTCCTCCATTAGTTTATTGGGGAGTGTAAAATAAACCTTAAAATTTTCTGCGAGTTGGGGTTGTGAAGCAGCTAAAATTGAAGCCATACTTTTTTCACCAATTTTCATTTGTAATTTTTGATAATCACTCCATTTCTTTTGCAAATTGTTTTCAGTAAATGAATCTTTTGGGTGATTTTCATAATTTATTTCAGTTGAAGATTTTTTATATTCTTTCTTTTCATGAATACTTTTTAAGGAGAGCGAATTATTTCTTCTTTTTAGGTTTTGTAATACTGGAGGCTTCGTAAATTCTTTAATATTGGATTTTTCTTTTTTAATAGAATCTTTAAAATCCTCTTTTTTTACGGGCATAGATTTTTCCTTAATATCCTTTTTTACAGTTGGATAAAATGAGGTGAAAAATGTTGCAGGAATTATGTAATTATCTGATTTTTTTTTTTCTCCATTAAACGTAATAGAGGCAATTTGCATTAAAGTTAACTCTACAAGAAGTCGTTGATTTTTACTGGCTTTGTAATCTAAATCACATTGATTAGCCTTTTCAATAGATTTTATGAGAAAAGAAATAGACGCTTTAGTAGATTGCTCCAAATACTTTTTTTTAGCGTTATCTCCAACTTCTAAAAGTTCAATAGTAGAATTATCCTTTGCAACGAGTAAATCTCTGAAATGAGAGGCTAATCCATTTATAAAATGGTGACCCTCAAAACCTTTAGCTAATATACTATTGAAATTATTTAAAACCTCAGGAATCTTATTTTCTAATAATAAATCTGTCATTGAAAAATAAGTATCATAATCTAGTACATTTAAATTTTGTGTAACAGCTTCACGGGTTAATTTATTACCAGAAAAACTTATAACTCTGTCAAAAATGGATAAGGCATCTCGCATTGCTCCATCAGCTTTTTGAGCAATAATGTGGAGCGCATCATCATCGGCTATGATTCCTTCTTTTTCTGAAATTGTTTGTAAAAATTTTTTAGTATCAAAAACAGTAATTCTCTTAAAATCAAAAATTTGACAACGTGACAAAATTGTTGGAATAATTTTATGTTTTTCTGTGGTTGCTAAAATAAATATAGCATGAGCAGGTGGCTCTTCTAATGTTTTTAAAAAAGCATTAAAAGCTGCTTGAGATAGCATATGCACTTCATCAATGATATAAACTTTATAGCTTCCTGTTTGAGGAGGTATCCTTACCTGGTCGGTTAAGTTTCTTATGTCATCAACTGAATTATTTGAGGCAGCATCTAATTCAAAAATATTAAAAGCAAAATCTTCATTGTTTGAGGAAGAGCCTTGCTGATTAATTCTCTTTGCTAAAATTCTAGCACAAGAGGTCTTACCAACTCCTCTGGGTCCTGTAAAAAGTAAAGCTTGAGCTAGGTGATTATTATTTATAGCATTTTGAAGCGTGTTAGTGATAGCTTGTTGCCCAACAACATCCTCAAAATTTTGTGGTCTGTATTTACGTGCAGAAACTATAAAATGCTCCATAATTGTTTGCTTATCTTTGTCTAACAAATGTAAGTATCTACAATAGTAATTACAATATGCTTTCTTAACAAAACATTAAAGTTGTAAACAAATTGTAAGAATTAATTACTTTTGAGTGTAACAAATAATTAAATCGAAATATGAAAGTTAATAAGAATATTATTTTCGCTTGTGTCCTTATTTTTTTAGCATTATCCTTCAGTTTTAAGCCATCTATTAGTTCACAGGATATTGTTGATAATGAAATTGGACCTAATGATAAAGTAGCTTATTTTGCCAGTGGTTGTTTTTGGTGTGTTGAAGCTATTTTTGAGAGTGTAGAGGGGGTAAGTGAGGCCATTTCTGGTTATGCAGGTGGTCATACAAAAAACCCAACATATCAAACAATTGGAACTGGTAGAACTGGTCATGCAGAGTCAGTTGCAGTTTATTATGACCCACAAATTATTAACTTTAAAACATTAGTAGATGTATTTTTTGGTTCACATGATCCAACAACAAAAAATGGTCAACATCCAGATTATGGAACTCAATATAGGTCTATTGCTTTTTACAATTCTTTAGAGGAAAAAGAAATTATTGAGGGGGTCATCAAAAAGCTCAATACAGAAGTTTACAAGAATAAAATTGTCACTGAAGTAAAGAAAATTGATATTTTTTACGAAGCTGAATCTTATCATCAAAATTATGAAAAACGAAACCCTTATGATCGTTATGTGAGAAACATATCAATTCCTAGATTAAAGCGTTTTCAAAAAAAATTTCCCGAACTTTTAAAAGAGAAAAAATAAGTTTAAATATCATTTATAACAAAAAAAACGCTGTTTAACCAGCGTTTTCAATTATTACCTCTCATATATTTTTTCATAAAGGTCTTTATAGATTTCCTTTATAACCTCCCTTTTCATTTTCATAGTAGGTGTAAGATGACCTCCATCAATTGTCCATTCATTGGGTGTCAATTCAAACTTTTTAATTTGCTCCCATTTTCCAAAGTTCTTGTTGCATTGATTTACCTCTGATTGAATTCTATCGATGATGATTTGTGAACTTGAAATTTCTTCACAAGAGGACCCAATACTGTGACCTTTTCTTACTATCCAATCTCTAATAAAAACAAAGTTTGGTTGAATTAAAGCAGCTGGCATTTTTTCATTTTCACCTACAACCATGACTTGCTCTATAAATAATGATTGTTTTAAGTCTCCTTCAAGTAGGGGAGGAACGATGTATTTTCCACCTGAAGTTTTGAACATTTCTTTTGTTCTACCCGTAATCTTTAAAAATCCATCTGCATCGATCTCTCCTTTGTCTCCTGTATGAAAATAACCATCTTTAATTACCTCTGCTGTTTTTTTAGGGTCTTTATAATACCCTTGCATTACATTTGGTCCTTTTACTAAAATTTCACCATTATCAGCAATTTTTACTTCCACATGTTTTAAAATCTTACCTACAGTACCAACTCTGAAACCACGAACACCATTTTGTTCCATAAAACTCACAGATGTAACTGGAGATGTTTCTGTTAAACCATACCCTTCCATTATTGGCATGCCGGCAGCAGCAAAAACTCTTGTTAATCTTTGTTGCAAAGCAGAGGCTCCTGACACCATTAGTTTAAGTTCTCCCCCTAATGCTAATTGCCATTTTGAGAAAATTAACTTACGGGCTAGACCTAACTTTTTTTCATACCACCATCCGTTTGCTCCATAAGGTTCATATTTTAAGCCAAGATCCACGGCCCAAAAAAATAGTTTCTTTTTTATACCTGTTAATTCTTGACCTTTTAAAACAATACTATCATATATTTTTTCATATAACCTTGGAACAGCTGTCAATACTTGGGGTTTAATTTCTTGTGCGTTTTCAACTAATTTCTCAACACCTTCAGCAAAATAAATTTCTACACCACAATATTGGTATAAATAAAGTATCATACGTTCAAAAATATGACATACAGGGAGAAAACTTAGGGCTTTGTCGTCTCCTTTGGTTAATGGTACATTTTCTTCACTTGTTATAACATTAGATACAATGTTTCCATGCGATAACATGACTCCTTTAGGTCTTCCAGTAGTACCTGAGGTATAAATAAGTGTTGCTAAATCTTCACTTTTTACTGCATCTTTTCTAGATTCAACTTCATTTTGATTTGAGGTGTCTTTCCCGAGTTCTAAGAGTTCTTTCCAGTTTTTCTCATCAGATATCTCATCAAAAGTGTATACCTCTTTAAGCTTAGTGTTCCCTTTAATTTTATTGATTTTTTCTACAATAGATATATCAGACACAAAACAATAAATAGATCCAGAGTGATTTAAAACATATTCATAATCTTCTTTAGATATGGTAGGATATATGGGCACATTTTGAGCTCCAGTTTGTAGAATACCTATATCTACAATATTCCATTCAGTTCTATTTGTTGAGGAAATAACAGCAATTTTATCATTGGCTTTTACTCCTAAACGAAGTAATGCTCTACTAATGGTATTTGCTTTATTTATGTACTCTTCACTTGATGTTGATACCCAATTGTTTCCGTATTTGGTAACCAATGCATTTTTTAAGTTGTATTTTTTTTGGGAAAAGTAAGGGAAGTCAAATAATCTGCTTATTTCTAAAGACATAAAGTAATTTTAGTTTTATATAAAGTTATAAAGCCAAATTACAAAAAACCAATAGATTTCACAATATGATATTTAAACTGATTTAATATTATAGATTATATATTTTATTGTAAAGATTTTTATGTTTTTCTAAAATTACTTTTCTCTTCATTTTCATAGTAGGCGTTAGATGTCCCGATGTGGCTGTCCATTCTTCATTTGTAATTTCAAACTCTTTTATTTGTTCCCAATTTCCAAAATTTTTATTGCAAACATCTATTTCATTTTGTATTCTTTGTCTTAGATCTTTATTTTCTTGAAAATTTTCTATTGAAATTCTATTTCTTTTTCCCCATGCTCTTACATATTCAAAATTAATTTGAATGAGTGCAGCAGGCATTTTTTGTGACTCACCTATTACCATAACTTGATCTATGAAACGAGATTTTTTTAATTCACTTTCAAGTACTGTTGGAGCAATATACTTTCCCCCTGAAGTTTTAAAAATTTCTTTTTTACGATCAGTAATTGTTAAAAATCCTTCTGAATCAATTTCTCCTATGTCTCCAGAGTGAAGATATCCATCTTTTATAGTTTCTGAGGTCAAATCATCTCTCTTATAATATCCTTGCATTACACAATGCCCTTTCATTAATATTTCTCCGTCATCAGCAATTTTTATTTCTATACCCTTAAGAGGTTTTCCAACAGTTCCAATTTTTAGACCGTTGTTTCTTAAATCATTTAATGTAGCTCCTGGTGAAGATTCAGTCATGCCGTAGCCCTCATATACTGGAATCCCAGCAGCAGTAAATACGCGTATTAATCTAGGTTGTAGAGGGGCACTTCCAGAGATCATAAATTCTAAGTTATTACCTAAAGCTTCTCGCCATTTTCCAAAAATTAATTTTCTTGCAATATTAAGTTGAAAATGATACCAAAATCCATTTTTATTGTAGGGTTCATATTGCTCTCCAAGTTTAAGTGCCCAGAAGAAAAGTTTTTTCTTTATCCCTGATAAATTAGTGCCTTTGTCTACAATTTTATCAAATATTTTTTCTAAAAGTCTCGGAACAACAGCCATCATGTTAGGTTTGACCTCTCTGATATTATCACCTAACAACTCTATACTTTCTGCAAAGTAAATATTTATACCCATCATTTGAGAATAATATCCAGAAACTCTCTCAAAAACATGACTGACAGGAAGGTAACTAATTGTTCTTTTTCCATAACCGTTAAGATCTAATCTATCTGCAGTGACTTTAATATTTTTAACAATGTTTTCATGAGATAACATTACTCCTTTGGGTGTTCCTGTAGTTCCTGAAGTATAAATTATTGTAGCAATATCTTGAGGACTTATATTTTTTTTTATTTCATCAATCTTTTCTTGAAAATCCTCATTTTTTCCCAAATCTAAAAAAGAGTTCCATCCAATTTTTGAGTTATCATCAAGACGGTAAACCTCTTTAAGTTGAGTTTGATTTTTTACAGCCAAAACCTTATTGTAAATATCATCACCAGCGATGAAGCAATATTTAGAATCTGAATGATTTAAAACGTATTCATAGTCTTTTTCTGATAATGTAGCATAAAGAGGAACATTTTGAGCACCAATTTGTAAAATTCCAATATCTAAAAAGTGCCATTTTGGATGGTTTACAGGAACTATAATTGCAATTTTATCATTTGGTTTTATTCCTAAGGTTAATAAAGATTCACTGACTTGATTTGCAATATTGATAAACTCTTCAGAGGAATAACTTAACCAGTTTCCATTTTCTTTATATACTAATGATTTTTTTTGTGGATAGTTGGAGTTTTGATATTCAATACAATCAAAAACTCGGGTTATTTTTTCCGTCATAATTATTTTATATAACGGCAAGATAAAAAAAATAGGCTTCATTTCTGAAGCCTAGATAATTGATGTAAAAATTTTTACCCCTAAAAATGAAAAATCAATCGTTACAAATCTAAATAAAAAATATATATAAATAGCAATAATTGATTTTTTTTTTAAAAATGTAACAAAAAAAATTTACTTCTTATTGTTTAACCATTTTCTAGCATTAACAAATGCCTCTATCCATGGGGAAACCTCATCTTTTCTATTTTCAACATAACTTGCCCAATTCCATTGATAGGTAGACCTTTCTATGTGAGGCATAGTAGCTAAATGTCTCCCAGATTTATCACATATCATGGCAGTATTAAAATCAGAACCGTTCGGATTGTGTGGGTAAGCATCATAGGCATATTTTGCTACAATTTCATATTTTTCCTCTGCGTAGGGAAAGGTAAACTTACCCTCACCATGAGATATCCATACACCAAGTGTAGATCCAGCTAAGCTTGATAACATTACAGAATTGTTTTCTTGAATTTTTACAGAAGTAAATGCGCTTTCATGCTTTTTAGAATCATTATAAGTCATTTTTCCATGAATTTCATGTTCTGGATTCATTAATTCTAATTCCATCCATAACTGACATCCATTACATATTCCGACACTCAAGGTGTCTTTTCTGTCAAAGAATGAATTTAGCGCTTTTTGTGCTTTTTCATTATATAAAAATGCACCAGCCCATCCTTTAGCTGAACCAAGAACGTCAGAATTAGAAAATCCGCCAACAGCCCCAATGAATTGTATATCTTCTAATGTTTCTCTTCCAGATATCAAATCGGTCATGTGAACATCTTTGACATCAAATCCTGCTAAAAACATTGCATTTGCCATTTCACGTTCAGAATTACTTCCCTTTTCACGAATAATAGCTGCTTTTGGTCTTGGTAGGTTGTTATTAATTTTAGCTAGTTTTCCTGAAAAATCTGATGGAAATTTATAATGTAAAGGTTGTTTTTTGAAATTATTAAATCGATGTTCAGCTAATCCATTAGAGGTTTGTTTTTGATCCAGTAGATATGAGGTCATATACCAGGTATCTCTTAATGCTGAAACATCAAAAGAAAAATGATCTTCATGATTTTTTATGGATATAATATTTCCTTTAGTAGCAGAACCTATAGTGAAAAACTCTATGTTATTATCAGTCAAGGTATTTTCTATTTCTGAATTAGCTTGAAATACAATTCCAGCATTTTCTGAAAACAACAATTTTACAGAGTCTATTTCAGCTAATGAGGTAAGGTCAATATCAGCTCCTAAATTATTATCTGCAAAACACATTTCAAGTAGGGTAGTGATTAAACCTCCAGAAGCTATATCATGTCCAGAGTAAATACGATCTGCTTTGATTAAGTTTTGAATAGTGTTAAATGTGTTTTTTACAAAAGATGCACTTTTTATATCTGGAGCTTCACTACCAATAGTATTTAAAATTTGATTAAAGGAACTTCCACCTAATTTATATGAATCTTGTGATAAATTTATATAGTAAATAAGACTATTATTATGTTTTAAAACGGGTTCAATGACCTTACTTATTTCATTACAGTTTGCTGCTGCAGAAATAATTACTGTTCCAGGTGAGATAACTTCTTCACTTGGGTATTTTTGTTTCATGGATAAAGAATCTTTACCCGTTGGAACATTAATTCCAAGATCTATAGCGAACTCAGATACTGCTTTTACGGCTTTAAATAATCTTGCATCTTCACCCTCATTTTTACATGGCCACATCCAATTCGCTGACAGAGAAACACTCTTTAAATTGTCTTTTAGTGGCGCCCATACAATATTAGAAAGTGCTTCTGTGATAGAATTTCTACTTCCGGCTGCAGGGTTTATTAAGCCAGAAATTGGAGAGTGACCAATAGAGGTCGCTATTCCTTCTTTTCCATTATAATCTAAGGCCATTACTCCCACATTATTGAGAGGAATTTGAAGGGGGCCTACACACTGTTGTTTGGCAACTTTACCACCCACACATCTGTCTACCTTATTTGTTAACCAATCTTTACATGCTACAGCCTCTAACTGTAATACTTTATCTAAATAGGAGTGTAAATTTTGGGTTTTATAAGTAGGATTTTTATAATTCCTTTCTACTGTTTTATCTTTTATTATGGTTTTTGGGGAGCTACCAAACATATCTTCCAGAGCTAAATCCATAGGGGTATCTCCATTAGATCTAGATGTAAAAGTAAATCTGTTATCGCCAGTTACATCACCTACTTTATACATTGGTGAGCGTTCTCTATCAGCAATTTTTTGAAGCATATCTGAATGCTTATCTGATATTACTAAGCCCATTCTTTCCTGTGATTCGTTCCCAATAATTTCTTTGGCAGATAATGTAGGATCACCAACAGGGAGTTTATCTAAATTTATTTTACCTCCTGTATCTTCAACCAATTCAGATAAACAATTTAAATGACCACCAGCTCCGTGATCATGGATAGAAACAATAAAGTTTTCATCGCTTTCAATCATTCCTCTTACTGCATTTGCAGCACGTTTTTGCATTTCAGGGTTAGACCTTTGCACTGCGTTTAGTTCTATTCCTGAGGCAAACTCACCAGTGTCTGCTGAAGAAACTGCAGCACCTCCCATTCCTATTCTGTAGTTATCTCCACCTAAAATGACAATTTTATCACCTTCTTTGGGAGTATCTTTTAGGGCTTGCTTAGCCTTACCATAACCAATTCCTCCAGCTTGCATAATTACTTTGTCATAACCAAGTTTTCTTGGAGCTGAAGTACTTGAAGACAAATTTTCTTCGTGTTCAAATGTTAATACAGACCCCGTAATAAGAGGTTGTCCAAACTTGTTTCCAAAATCAGAAGCTCCATTAGATGCTTTAATTAAAATATCTATGGGAGTTTGATATAACCATGGACGTTCTTTCATTTTTTGTTCCCAAGATCGATTCTCAGTTAGACGAGAATAAGATGTCATATATACAGCTGTACCCGCTAGAGGTAAAGAACCTTTCCCTCCAGCCAATCGGTCTCTAATCTCTCCACCAGAACCTGTAGCAGCACCATTAAAAGGTTCTACGGTTGTAGGGAAATTATGAGTTTCTGCTTTTAAGGAAATTACAGAATCAAATTTTTCTGTTTTATAATAATCAGGTATGTCTGCTCTTTTTGGAGCAAATTGCTCTATGTTTGGTCCTTTGATAAAAGCGACATTATCTTTGTAGGCAGAAACGATATCATTAGGATGTTGTTTAGAGGTTTCCTTTATCATTTTAAAAAGAGAAGTAGATTCTTCTTTATCATCAATAATAAAAGTTCCATTAAAAATTTTATGTCTACAATGTTCAGAATTTACCTGTGAAAATCCAAAAACTTCAGAATCAGTTAATTTTCTATTAATTTTTTTAGAGATACTTTCTAGATAAATAATTTCCTCGTCATTTAACGCTAACCCTTCTTTTACATTAAAGGCTGCAATATCATCAATTAAAAAAATAGGATCCGGCTTAATATTTACAGAATATATATTTTGATCTAAACTTGAAAATTTTTGAAATATCATTGGGTCATAGTCAGAGAAGTCTTTATCAACACTATTGAATTCCTCAATCCTTATGATGCCTGAAATTCCCATATTCTCTGTTATTTCAACGGCATTTGTACTCCATGGCGTAATCATTGTTGATCTTGGACCAATAAAAAAGGCATCTATAGATGCCACCATTTCATTAGATTCTTTTGAAACAAGCTCAGAGCAAGAAAATAACCATGTTAATTTAGCTTTGTATTCACTACTTAATTCTCCTGTTGTTTGAACAGCAAATATTTTGCTGTTTGGGTTTCCAAAGAAATTGATCATTCTAAATATGATTTGTAAAAATTATTAAAGCAAATTTAAAAACTTTCACTCTTAAGTTTAACAATCTAAACCTCTTTTTTCAAAGGTTATAAATCATTTATCAACAAAAAATTAACATTTTGAAAAATATACCTAAAATTGGGTGTTTAAGTTAAATATTGAGACATTAGATTTTGAATATTTAATTATTTGATACTAAAATCAAAGTGTTTTTCTAAAAATTTACTCTACATTTAAACCATTGCTAAAAACTATAGTCTTAAAAAAAACTTTTACATGAAAAAGATTCCAAAAATAATAAGTTTATTAGGTCTACTTTTTATTTTAATTAGTGGTACCATAGATTTGGACAACTTACTCGATTATGAGACCCAAAATATTCCCAATTATATTCTAAAAGATAATACCCCTGAATCAAATCAAATTAGCAATTCAATAACCACATTGGGGAGGGTTTTATTTTATGATAAAAATCTTTCAGTTAACAATACTATAGCTTGCGCAAGTTGCCATCAGCAAAATTTTGCATTTAGTGACCCCCTCGTTTCAAGTGTTGGATTAAATGGAGAAAATACAGGTAGACACTCTATGCGTTTAGTTAATAGTCGATTTTCTAATGAAGAGAATTTTTTTTGGGATGAAAGAGCAGCTAGTTTAGAAGATCAAGTCACCCAACCCATTCAAGACCATATAGAAATGGGGTTTAGTGGAACTAATGGAAATCCAGATTTTAATGATTTAATAGTTAAACTCTCTGCAATTGATTACTATCAAACATTATTTGAGTTTGCCTACGGAAATTCTACTATAGATGAAGATAAAATTCAAAGAGCCTTGGCTCAGTTTGTGAGAAGCATTCAATCTTTTGATTCAAAATTTGATGAAGGACATAATCTTCATCCAAACATTAATGCTCCATTTTCAAATTTTACATCTCAAGAAAATTTGGGAAAACAATTATTTTTAAATCCGCCTCCAAATGGTGGAGCTGGTTGTGCAGGTTGTCATGCACCACCAGAATTTGACATAGATCCTAATAGCTTAAATAATGGTGTAATTGGTGTAATAGGTAGTTCAACAGACTTAGATTTATTTAATACAAGATCACCTTCTTTAAGAGACATTATAAACCTTGATGGAAGTTTAAATGGGCCATTAATGCATGATGGAAGTTTGACTTCATTGTTGGAGGTCATAAACCATTATGATGATATTCCTAATCATCCTGACAATACTAATTTAGATAATAGGTTACAGAGACCAGGAAATCAAACCCAGCAGTTAAATTTAACAGTCAATGAAAAAAATGCATTAGAAGCTTTTTTAAGAACATTAACCGGTTCAGATATTTATACAAATGAAAAATGGTCTGATCCTTTTGATCAAGAGGGAAATATATCTATTGTAGGAGGCCAATTATCTACAAATGAAAATAGTTTTGAAAAGTTTGTTTCCGTTTTTCCAAATCCAGTAGTCAATGATGTAAATATCCAATTAGAAAGAGGAAACTATAGGGTTTTAATATATGATGTAAACGGAAAAATAGTGATTGAAAACAAGATTTTTGGAAGTGAGATTTTAAATTTACGAACCTTAACAAAAGGAATTTATTTTTTGTTAATTAAAGACATTGAATCTTCAAAAGTGTACACGAAAAAGTTTATTAAACGCTAAAAAAATAGTGTAAAATAATTTTTTAATAGGGATTACTTCACAATTATTTTTTAATAAGTTTTCTAGTTGTAGTATTGTAATTATTAGATATTTTAACCAGGTATACCCCTTTATTGATAGAGGAAATATCAAGTACATTATTTTCTGGATAAATGGTTTTTTTAAGGACTTCTTTCCCTAAAATTGAATATATGATAACGTTTACTTTTTCTTCATTAATAATTTGTATAAAGTTATTAGAAGTAGGGTTAGGGTATATGGTTGTTTGATTGCTAAGCTGGTAATCTGAATTAGAAAGAACTGTACCCCAAATTGAATCTACATATTCTGGATAATCTATAAACGGATTTCTGTTTCCTTGAAAGTTATATGCTTCATTATTTCTATTTAATTCACGACCACTAACAGGATCATCTTGATGCCATTTATAAAGTAATCGTAAATACCATATTTCATATACTTGATCATTAGTTCCGTTCAATGGATTATTAGTAGTTGTGTGATCATCCCAAGAGTTATCAGTTACTTCATCTTCATATCTTACAGCAAAATACAATAACATTCTTGCAATATCTCCTTTGAATTCATCTATGGGTTCAAAAACAACTCCAGAATAGGATCCAAACGTGTTTTGACCAACTTTTGAGCCATTATTTGATATCCAAGTATAATTTGTAACCTCACCAAATGGATAGTTGGCTCTTCTGTTATTTACATAACCATCAGTTGGAACTACATGATGAATGTCTGTTCTCATAGGAAGTTGCTCATTAAAAAAACCTTGAGGAAAAATATGCTCCCGGTTATAACAATCATTTTCAGAATTATAATTTCCACAAGTTCTATCATTATGATTATAATTATAGGAATCAACACCAGAGGGGTTTTCAGAATAAATGTCTAAAACAGTATTATCATTTTCATAGAATGAGTCATTATCACTATTAATGTAGGCATCATACAAAGCATCATATCCTTGATCTTGATGACCGTTAGTTATGATTAATTTTAACTGTGTTTTTAAGGTATATCCACTTCCAGTGGCAGAATTATAATAGCCAGGTGGTATCTGAGCATTAGATTTTATTCCAAATATGATCAATAGGAGTGCAAGTATTTTTTTTGTCATCAAATTTTGATAATTTTTGTTGAGAAAGACAATTTTTTATGAGTTATTTTTACAATATAAATTCCCTTAGACAGTGATGAAATATCGACTGTTGTATCTGAACTATGTATAGTTGTTTGAATCAATTTTTTACCAAAGATACTAAATACTTCTACTTTTGCATCCTGATTAAATTTAATATTTAAAAAATCCTCAGAAGTTGGGTTTGGATAAATGGATACTTGTTCCCAAAAATATTCTTCAGTATTCAAAGTAAGGTGAGTTCCACCTATATCATCAAAGGTATCTATTGGAAAAATTTCCCATTCATTATTGAGATTGAAATTTGTATTTGGTTCAACTACTGTTGACTTTCTTCTAAGGGTAACATCTTTTGCAAAATTTGAGCTACCACCCCCAAAAACACCAACAATATCAATAAGGATATCTTCTTTAAATAAACCTATAGGGTCATTACCATTAAAATTTAAAGGTTCTCCATAATTTGTACTTTGGTTATTGGCAACAGTAATATCTGCTTCATCAACAAGCATTTGAGCATCTGCATTTGCATTTATAATGACTACAACATCCCCGACTTCAATTGTGCCCGTTAAATCAAATCTTTCAGACCATTCACCGCTTCCATTACTATCTCTTCTAAGGTTATATCCCTCAAGTTCTATAGGTGATGTCATTAAATTTGCAATTTCAATTGCTTTATTATTACTGCTTCCTTCCACATATTCAGAAATTAATACTTCTATGGGAGTAGTTGAACTGCTTTGAGTTGTTGCATTAACAGGACTACTTTGAGCTGATCTATTATTCATAGCATCAACTGCTTCAATTGTTACAACGTATGTAGTTGATGCTGTTAGACCATCAACAACATATGAACTAATGTTTATCATATCATAATAAATATCATCTAAATAAATATTATAATGAATAACTTCAGTGTTGTCCGTTGATGCATCCCAAGTTATTTTGAAGGAGACGTCAGTTTCGTCACTAATAACAATATTCATAGGAACAGAGGGAGCCTCTGTATCCTCCTGAGTAACTACTGTTAAGGGTGCACTTTGAGAAGATATATTGTCTGCTAAATCTCGAGCTGAAACTGTTAAATCATAAGTGATATTTGATGATAATCCATTAATTGTATAATTAGTATCTGAAGTTGAGGCTTCTAAATTACCATCAACATACACATCATAACTGCTAACTCCTACATTGTCTGTAGAGGGATTCCACGAAAGTTCAATGGAGTAGGTTGTAATGTTAGTGGCAATTAATCCAGAGGGTATAGATGGTGCCTCAGTATCTGTGTTCGAATAAATACCCCAGATGTCTTCAGCCTCGGGTCCTCCCCATATTCTCGTAGCTAATCTAGGATTGTCTATAAATGGATTTCTATTTCCTTGCGCATCTGAATTAGAGGTGTTTTCATGGTATTGATTTCTTTGATTTTCAATTGTTGAAACTGGGTCGTCTGCATTCCATTGTAAAAATAAATCAATCATGTCGTCGGGAGTATCTGAATTACTTCCAATTCCAACATTTGAGGGTAATGTTCTGTCACCATATCGTAAATACATATACATGATCATTCTTGCAACGTCACCTTTCCATTCATCACCTGGGTACCATCCAGATCCAATTGCGCCTGAATTTCCTGTTCCCTCAATAAATTTCTTGTTCCCTCTGGAGGAATTCCTTTGAGAATCACATGGTCTTAAATTGTGAGCATCTGCATACGGAGGACCATTTGTACCATCTTGATCTAAATCTGGAGTAGCTAGTGAATTAGGGTATACGTGTTCTCTATTCCACAATCCAATACAACTGTTAGATGTACAATTATCATTTATATTTCTTTCACGATCATTTGAACTATTTGAGTCTGATCCGTTTTCAAAACCATATAAAAGTAAGACCTCATTGTTGTTAAAAGGATTCATATCGGTAACCATTACAGCATTCCATATGCCAGGGGTATAGGATAAATTGTTTGTATGTGTAGTTGTAATTTTGGTCGCAAGAGCTTCTTTTAAACTTATTCCTGTAAGATTTAAATTCACATCATCATAGTAGCTTTGCTGAGCTACAATAAATATTGAATACAAGCTAATACTTAAAAAAAGTAATTGTTTTTTCATTAGTTATTTAATAAAAATTAATGCTTACTCATTTCTTCGAGTAATGCTTAAAACAAAACTTTTTCAATGCATTTTTTTTTCACTTTTCACATCTTTTTTCTTAAGATGTTGAGTATGTGATACTCATTTCTTTCTTTCTAATTGAGCCATATAAAACCCATCAAAACCTGAAGTATGGGCCAATACTTTCTTATCCTTAACTAATTTAAAATCTTTTCCTAATTCTGAATTCAAAAATTCAGCTATCTGTTTTTGGTTTTCTGATGGAAGAACAGAGCATGTTGCATATACTAATTTGCCCCCTAGTTTCACCATTTTAGAATATTGTTGTAAGATTTCTTGCTGAACAGTTATTATATGGTCAAGAAATTCGGGTTGAAGTTTCCATTTAGAATCTGGGTTTCTTCTTAAAACTCCCAATCCCGAGCAAGGAGCATCAATCAATACTCTGTCAGCCTTACCATGTAACTTTTTTATAGGTTTTGTAGAGTCTATGACTCTCGTATCTATGTTATGGACTTTATTTCTACGTGCCCTTACCTTAAGTTTTCTTAATTTACTTTCATAAATATCCATGGCAATAATTTGTCCTTTATTTTTCATAAAAGAGGCCAGATGTAATGTTTTACCTCCTGCACCTGCACAAGTATCAATAACTCTCATTCCAGGTTCCACTTCTAGATATTCTGCTACTAATTGTGAGGAGGCATCTTGTACTTCAAAATATCCATTTTTGAATGCTTCTGTTCTAAAAACATTTGCTCTTTCAACTAATCTTAGTGCATCTTTATAATTGGGGATGAATTCAGTAAAAATACTTTCTTCCTGAAGTAATTTTTGAAGTTCTTCTTTACTAATGTTTAATGTATTGGTTCTTAAAATGACCTCAGCTTGTTTATTAAGAGCTTTTAGTTCTTTAGTCCATAATTCTTCACCAAGTTCAGATACTGCTCGGTTATCTATCCAATCAGGAATGGATTCTCTAAATTTTCTTATTTTGGAGAGCTCATCAAACCTCCCTTTGATTCTTCGGTTGGGAGTGGGTTCAATTTGATTCCAATCTGGTAAAGTAATGCCTTTTAATACACACCAAACGGAAAACATTCTCCATAAGTTGTTTCTATCAAAAGGTTCTTTAACATTCGCTATTTCTGCATATAATCGTTTCCATCGAACAATTTCATAAATTGTTTCTGCAACAAATTTTCGATCACGGCTACCCCAACGTTTATCTCTTTTTAATGCTTTTTCTACTGCTTTGTCTGCGTAAACACCTTCATTAAAAATATCACGGATACTATCTATAACGGTATATACTAAGTTTCTATGTAACCTCAATATTAAAAATTTAACGCAACAAAGATAACAATAGACATTGAGTAAAAAACTTAAATTGTTTTTCTTTTTTTGTATAACTGTTTTAATAATTCACAATCCTAGATTGAATTAAAAAAATTAATTTAATATGATTAAATTCGCTTTAAATAGTCTGAGTAATGAATTTAAATAATCCTATTTATTACATTAAAGGTGTCAGTAACGTTAGGGCTAGTTTATTATCTGCAGAACTTGGTTTAACTAAAATAAATGACTTACTTCATTTTTTCCCCTTCAGGTATATTGACAGAACTAAGTTTTATAAAATAAATGCGCTCATAGATAATAATTCAGACATTCAAATTATTGGAAGAATTATCTCACTTAAAACTATTGAACAAAAAAAGGGTAGTAGATTAATTGCAAAATTTAGTGACGAAACTGGGACAATGGATTTAGTTTGGTTTAAAGGTCATAAGTGGTTAAAAAATTCAATTAAAATTAACACACCTTATGTTATTTATGGTAAATTAAATCATTTTAAGGGTAATTTTTCTATTGTTCATCCCGAAATGGATCTACTTGAAGAGTATAAAAAAAAAATACAAACAAAGTTACAACCTGTATATCCTTCTACTGAAAAGTTGATAAATAGTGGCTTGAGTACTAAAATATTCAGAGAATATATTCGGAATATTTTAGCACACATATATGATCAAATTCAAGAAAGTTTATCTATTGAAATAATTTCTAATCATAGATTATTAGGAAAAAAAGAAGCGTTACTAAATATTCATTTTCCTACCTCACCAGAAATGCTAGAAAGAGCTCAATACCGATTGAAGTTTGAGGAGTTCTTTTTCATACAATTACAGCTTGTTCGTAAAAAACTCATTAGAAAAAACAAAATTAAAGGATATGTCTTTGCAAAAGTTGGCGCTATTTTTAATGAATTTTATAATCATAATTTGCCTTTTAATTTAACCAATGCACAAAAAGTAGTGCTCAAAGAAATTAGAAATGATGTTGCCTCCAACGCTCATATGAATCGTTTACTACAAGGCGATGTTGGCTCAGGAAAAACAATTGTAGCATTATTAGCTATGTTGTTGGCCATAGACAATGGCTTTCAAGCAAGCATAATTGCTCCAACAGAAATTTTAGCTACCCAACATTTTAAAGCAATTGATGAATTATTGCAAAATGTTGATGTTTCTGTAGCCTTATTAACGGGTTCTAGTTCTGTGAGAAAAAGAAGAGAAATTCATGAAAACTTAGAGAACGGAAAATTAAATATACTAGTGGGTACACATGCCTTACTTGAAGATAAAGTTAAATTTCAAAACCTTGGAATCGCTATTATAGATGAGCAGCACAGATTTGGAGTTGCTCAACGCTCTAAAATGTGGCAAAAGAATGATTTACCTCCTCACATTTTGGTAATGACAGCTACACCTATTCCAAGAACACTAGCGATGAGTGTTTATGGAGATTTGGATATTTCTGTTATTGACGAACTACCACCGGGAAGAAAAGAGGTAAAAACAGTTCATAGAAATGATAGCAATAGATTAGCGGTATTCAAATTTATGAAGCAAGAGATACAAAAAGGGAGACAGGTGTATGTTGTGTATCCTTTAATACAGGAATCACAAGCTATGGATTATAAAGATTTAATGGATGGATACGAGAGTATTTCAAGAGAATTTCCGGCTCCAAAATACCAAATTAGTATCGTACATGGTAAGATGAAAGCAAGTGACAAGGAATATGAAATGCAACGATTTGTAAAAGGAGAAACTCAAATAATGGTTGCAACTACTGTAATTGAGGTGGGTGTTAATGTTCCAAATGCAAGTATTATGGTAATTGAAAGTTCAGAACGTTTTGGATTAAGTCAATTGCATCAACTAAGAGGAAGAGTGGGGCGAGGAGCAGATCAGAGCTATTGTATTTTATTATCTAGTTTTAAATTGTCAAGTGAGGCAAAAACAAGACTAAAAACCATGGTTGAAACTTCCGATGGCTTCAAAATTGCTGAAGTTGATTTAAAATTACGTGGGCCAGGTAATTTAATGGGGACCCAACAAAGTGGTGTTTTAAACTTAAAAATTGCGGATGTAGTAAAAGATACTGCCATTTTATCTAGGGCCAGAAATTCAGCCATAGATATTTTAAAGGATGATCCAAACCTTTCAAAAGTTGAAAATAGTATGATTAAAAACACGTATTCAGAAATTTCCAAAACAACAGGAGCTTGGTCAAATATTAGTTAGTGTACCATTTTGGGTTTTTCTTTAAGATTTCTTTGTAGATGATGCAGTTTTTAGAGTGAGATCCTTCTAAATACCCAGTACTCATTAAGAACTCGTTAGTGATTTCACCTCCAGTAAATTTAAAAGTTTTTTTAAATAACTTAACCCATTCAGCTTTGGTCTTAGGATGATTTTTGTTGAGCCAAGATTGAAAAGAACCAAACTTTTTTTGTAATTCAATGATAACTTTAGCATTGTAAATAACAGCATCTACTTTGAGTTTATTTCTTACAATTCCTTTGTCATTTAACAAACGATTTCGATCGTTTTCGTCGTAATTAGCAATTGTTTTAATCGAAAATTTTGAATAGGCTTTTCTGAAATTATCTTGTTTCTTTAGAATGACATCCCATGAAAGTCCAGCCTGATTTATTTCTAAAATTAATCTACCAAACAATTCATTATCTGAATTTAATGGAAACCCATATTGAGTATCATGGTAAATTTTATGGATATTGTTTTCATCCAAATTTTTTGTAAAAGAACAATAGTTAGATTCGTAAGTCATTTTAAATATAATAGATAATTGTTTTTAAATAGTGATTTTTGTTCTTTTTGTATTTGTAGGGATTTTTTCAATTTTAAAATTACGAATAATCAACACTATTATATTCAATAATAAGTCATTAAATTTAACCCTTTGTAAAATCTTAAAAAACTTCTTTAAAAAACTATAAATTCTTTAAATTTGCAACAAAATCTAAAACATTAGATGAAAATATCATATAATTGGTTAAAACAGTTCCTGCAAACGGATTGGGAAGAAAATAAAGCAAGCGAATTATTAACTGACCTCGGCCTGGAAGTTGAAGGAATTGAGACTGTCGAATCTATTAAAGGAAGTCTTGAAGGTGTTGTAGTTGGTGAAGTTTTGACTTGTGTTCAACATCCAAATGCAGATCGCTTAAAATTAACAACTGTAGATTTAGGATCAGGAGATCCTGTTCAAATTGTTTGTGGAGCACCCAATATTGACGTTGGTCAAAAGGTTCCTGTAGCAACAATCGGAACTATTTTATATGATGATTCAGGAGCTAGTTTTAAAATCAAGAAAGGAAAAATTAGAGGTGAGGAAAGTCATGGAATGATTTGTGCTGAAGATGAATTAGGTTTAGGTTCTAGTCATGATGGGATTTTAATTCTTGATGATAAAATAAAATCAGGCACCAAGGCTGCAGATGTTTTTAATATTGAGGTTGATAAAGTTTTTGAAATTGGATTAACTCCTAACAGAGCTGACGCTATGAGCCATTATGGTGTAGCTAGAGATTTTCGTGCAGGTTTAATACAACATGGCTTTAATTTAGAACTTATTTCTCCTTCTGTTAGTGATTTTCAGGTAGACGAAAGACGATTAAGGATAGATGTTGAGGTAGATAAAAAAGAATTAGTTCCACGTTATTGTGGAATTTCTATTGTAGATGTTGAAGTAAAAGATTCTCCAGAATGGATTCAAAATCGCTTAAAATCTATAGGAATCACTCCTAAGAACAATATAGTTGATATCACTAATTATGTTTTACATGAGCTAGGGCAACCATTACACGCATTTGATGCAAAAAAAATACAGGGGAATAAAATTCTAGTGAAAACATTAAAAACTGGCACAAAATTTACTTCTTTAGATGGTGTAGAAAGAGAATTACATGCTGAAGATATTATGATTTGTGATGCAGCATCAAATCCATTATGTATAGGAGGTGTATTTGGAGGATTAAATTCTGGTGTCACAGAAAAAACGACTTCCATATTCTTAGAAAGTGCTTATTTTGATCCTGTTTCTATCCGAAAAACTGCAAAAAGGCATGCATTAAATACAGATGCCTCATTTCGTTTTGAGAGAGGGATTGATATCAATTTTACAAAATATGCATTAAAACGTGCCGCTATATTGATAAAAGAATATTCAAATGGAAAAATAGCATCAGATGTGATGGATTTTTATCCAGAAAAAGTGGAGGATTTTCAAGTATTCTTTTCATATGAAAATGCCTTTAGATTAATTGGTCAAGAGTTAGATAAAGAAACTATTAAAAATATTTTAGCTTCCTTAGAAATTAAAATAAGTAGTGAGACAGAAGCAGGTCTTGGATTAACAATTCCTTCTTTTAGAGTAGATGTTCAAAGGGAAGCCGATATTATTGAGGAGATTCTTAGAGTTTATGGTTATAACAATATCAAATTCTCCCACAAATTAAATTCCTCAATTTCGTTCGATAATAATAAAGATATTTATTTAGAAAATATCATTGCTAACCAAATGACTTCATTAGGTTTTAATGAAACTATGGCAAATTCCTTAACAAAAGAGGATTATATTTCTCTTTCAAAGAATTTGAAAACTGAATTTAATGTAACCATGTTAAACCCTTTAAGTAATGATTTAAAGGTTTTAAGACAATCATTACTTTTTAGTGGTTTAGAATCTATATCCTACAACCTAAACAGAAAAAATAGTTCATTAAAATTATATGAATTTGGTAAAACATATCACAAATATGAACATGGGTATCAAGAAGATAAACATCTAGTGATATTTATCTCTGGATCAAGAATTAAAGATACTTGGACAACTTCTCCACAAAATTCAGATTTCTTTTATTTAAAAGGGATAATAATGTCAATTTTAGAAAGAATAGGCATTTCAAATTTAAAATCAAGCCCAACAAAATCTGATGTATTTTCTGAGGGTCTTACACTTAGCTTAGGTAAAAAGAAACTCGTTGAATTTGGAGTCGTTAATAAGAATATTATTAAAGAATTTGGAATCAAACAAGAAGTTTTATTTGCAGATTTTGATTGGTCTACTATTCTTTCCATAACTGGTAAAAAAACAATGAAAGTTTCTAACATAACTAAATTTCCTTCAGTAAAAAGAGATTTAGCACTTATGTTAGATGAAAAAGTTACGTTTAAAGAAATATATGATTTGGCATTTCAATCCGAGCGTAATTTATTAAAAGATGTTGATTTATTTGATGTTTATCAGGGAGATAAACTTCCTGAAGGAAAAAAATCTTATGCAGTAAGTTTTGTTTTACAAGATAAAAATAAGACTTTGGAAGATCGTCAAATAGATAAAATAATGCAAAAATTACAACAGTCATTTGAAAAAAAATTGAAGGCTGTTTTAAGATAGTAATTAGCTCCTTTTGGAGCTTTTTTTAAATAAGTATGTACAAACTATTCATTCGTCCATTTCTGTTTTTATTTGATCCTGAGAAGATACATTACTTCACTTTTTCATTAATTCGTTTTTTATGTAAAATTCCTTTAATGTCACTCATACTCAGAAAAATATATAAAATCGAAGACAAAAGATTAGAAAAGACACTGTTTGGAATCACATTTAAAAATCCTGTCGGCTTGGCAGCCGGTTTTGATAAAAACGCTGTATTGTTTAATGAACTTGCAAATTTTGGTTTTGGTTTTATAGAAATTGGAACTGTAACTCCTTTAGGTCAAGAGGGGAATCCAAAAAAAAGACTTTTTAGATTAAAGCATGATGCTGGTATCATTAATAGAATGGGTTTTAACAACGATGGTTTGGAGACAGTAATTCAACAGTTAAAGAAAAATAAAGGGAAGCTTATCATTGGAGGAAATATTGGTAAAAATACACAAACAAGTTCTGACCTATACACCAGAGATTATGAATTATGTTTCAAAGGGCTTCATCCTTTTGTTGATTATTTTGTTTTAAATGTTAGTTGTCCTAATGTAGGAAGTCATGCTAAGTTAAATGACAAATCCTACTTAATAGAATTGATTTCTGCTGTTCAAAAGTTAAACAAACAAGAATTAATTCAAAAACCAATTCTTTTAAAAATTGCACCTGACTTAAATAATAATCAACTTGATGAAATCATCGAATTGGTTGCAGAAACTAAAATTGATGGTGTAATAGCCTCAAATACATCTGTTACTAGAAATAATTTAAAAGCCTCGGATCAACTTCTAAAAGAAATTGGTAATGGTGGTTTAAGTGGTCAGCCCATAAAGGAACTAAGTACTAGGGTGATTAGATATCTAGCTCAGAATTCCAATAAAGCTTTCCCTATCATTGGAGTAGGAGGTATTCACTCTGCACAAGATGCACTTGATAAAATTGAAGCAGGTGCAGATTTGGTTCAGATATACACAGGTTTTATTTATGAAGGGCCAGGTTTAATCAAAGAAATAAATAAGGCACTATTAAAGTCTTAATTTAAATCAAAATGGAGGAATTAATATCTTTTGTAATTGCAGTTTCTCTGTTAGCTATCTCTCCTGGTCCTGATAATATTTTTGTATTGATGCAAAGTGTTGTTCATGGAAAGAAATATGGATTAGCAACTATTGTAGGATTAATGACAGGCTGTATCATTCATACAGTTTTTCTAGCATTAGGAGTCTCTACAATTATAAAAAACAACAGTTTTATTTTTTTTGGCATTAAATTATTTGGTGCTTTATATCTGTTTTTTTTAGCTTATAAAGTATTTAAAAGTAGTTCAGTTATTTCGATTAGTACCACCGAAGAAATTGAAAAAAAATCTCCTGTTCAACTTTTTAAAGTAGGATTTATCATGAATGTACTAAATCCTAAAGTAACTCTCTTTTTTCTTGCACTATTTCCAGGGTTTTTATTTTCCGATAGTTTATCTTTAAGTGTTCAGTTTTTTATTTTAGGAGCTTTATTTATAGTGGTTTCCTTTATTGTTTTCTCTGTAATTGCCTTACTTGGTGGTGCTATCTCAAAAGAAATTAATAAAAGTAAAAACATTGGAATTTGGTTGAAATGGCTTCAAATTGTTGTATTTGTCAGTATTGCTGTTTTTATTTTGATTTAGAGTGATTGCTTTAAATTGTATCTTTGGAATAATGAAAAAAGTGAAAATTATAGAATGTCCTAGAGATGCCATGCAAGGCATTAAAAGTCATTTTATTTCTACTGAAGCTAAAACAAGATATATAAACTCATTATTAAAAGTCGGTTTTGATACTGTAGATTTTGGAAGCTTCGTATCACCCAAAGCAATTCCTCAGATGAGAGACACTGCAGCTGTTTTATCTAATCTAAATCTTTCACAAACTCAAAGTAAATTATTAGCAATAATTGCGAATATAAGAGGAGCCAATGATGCTACCCAATTTGAAGAAATTCATTATTTAGGATATCCATTTTCGATTTCTGAGAATTTTCAAATGCGAAATACACATAAAACAATTCAGCAATCGATTAAAGAACTAGAAGAGATTTTATCAATAGCTTCAAGAAAAAATAAAGAAGTAGTGGTTTACCTGTCTATGGGATTTGGAAATCCTTATGGAGATCCCTGGAATATTGATGTTGTTGGAAAATGGATAGAAAAACTGTCCGAGATGGGAGTTAAAATTATTTCACTCTCGGATACTATCGGTAGTTCAACTCCAGCAGTAATTAAGTACTTATTTTCTAATTTAATTCCCAAGTATCCAAACATAGAATTTGGAGCTCATATCCATACCACTCCCGATTCTTGGTATGAAAAAGTTGATGCTGCATTCAAGGCAGGATGTAATCGTTTTGATGGAGCTATTAAAGGCTATGGTGGATGTCCTATGGCCAAAGACGAATTAACGGGTAATATGCCTACAGAGAAACTTATATCCTATTTCACTAGTCAAAAAGTTAATACAGGAATTAAACCAATGAGTTTTGAAAGTGCTTATAATCAGGCTCTTAAAATTTTCTAATCCGTAAATAATACCTATGAAAAAATTTAAACTACTCTTAGCTTTTTTAGTTTTATTATCCTCATGTTCTACAGATGATGGTAAAATCTCATTTACTTTATTACAGCTTAATGATGTTTATGAAATTTCCTCAATTCAAGGAGGAAAATTTGGAGGTATGGCAAGAGTGGAAACTTTGCATCAAGAATTATTAGCAAAAAATAAAAACACATTACTCGTTATGGCAGGAGATTTTTTAAATCCTTCCTTAATTGGGACTATGAAACATAATGGTGTTAGGGTAAGAGGTAAACAGATGGTAGAGGTTATGAACGCAATGAATTTTGACCTTGCTGCTTTTGGAAATCATGAATTTGATTTATCACAAAAAGACCTTCAGAAAAGATTAAATGAGAGCAATTTTCCTTGGATTTCATCAAACGTTTTTAATAGAACAAAAGACACTATCATACCCTTTAATCAAGACATTAATGGACAAAAAACATCTATTAAAGGTTCATTTATTAAAGAAATTACTGATAATGATGGTACTAAACTTAAAATTGGTTTTATAAGCGTTTGTATTCCCTCAAATCCTAAAGATTATGTTCTTTACAAAGATATGTTTAGTTCTATTCAAAAAGAATATGAGTCAATTAAAAATAAAGTAGATATTGTTATTGGACTCACTCATGTGAAAATTGAACACGATAGAGAAATTGCTAAACTATTACCTGAAATTCCGCTTATAATGGGAGGTCATGAACATAACCATAAAAATGAATTGATCGGTAATGTTAAAATTACCAAGGCAGATGCTAATGCCAAATCAGCCTATATTCATCATATAACTTTTAATAAAAATTCAAATGAAACTATTTTATCATCTGAACTTAAAACAATAAACAATTCTATTAATGATGATTTAAAAGTAAAAAAAATAGTAGATAAATGGCTTAAAATAATGGAAGATCAAATTTCTATGATTATTAAAAAACCATATGATATAATTTATTCTACCAAAATACCATTAGAGGGTAGAGATGTTCCCATAAGATCCCAACAGACTAATCTTGGAAACCTAATTGCCAAGTCGATGGCATTTTCTTATGATAATGAAGTTGATTGCTCTTTAGTGAATGGTGGTTCTATTAGAATAGATGATCAACTCATTGGAGATATAAATAGTGTAGATATTTTTAGAGTTTTGCCCTATGGTGGACCTGTACTTAAAGTGAAAATCAAAGGAAGTTTATTAAAAGAAGTAATTGAATTTGGTGAAAATGCATCGGGTAGTGGAGCCTATCTTCAACGTACTAATATTGAAATTAAAAAAGGGAATATTTTTATTAAAAATAAAAAGCTAATTGGCTCTAAGATTTATTCCATAGCCATCAGTGATTATTTGATGAAAGGTTTAGACATTCCTTTTTTAAAAGCTAATCATCCTCAAATAATTTCTGTTTACACCCCTAATTTATCAGAAATTTCTACAGATATAAGAAAAGGAATGATACTCTATCTAAAAAGTCTAAATAAATAACAATAATGATACTACAAGGGACTTATTTAAAAGTCCCTTGATAGTAAAATAATGTGTTATATAAACTTAAAATTTAAACTCAATTCCTAAATAGGCTCCAAAGGGATGTCCTGGTCTTAGGCCTGCTGGAACTCTTGATGCGGTATAAACATTGTCCAATAAATTTATAATATTTGTAGTAGCTGAGATGTTCTTATTGATAAAATATTTTCCAGAAAAATCAATTATAAAATTGGAGTTTACCAACTCGTTTTCTGGAATTCTCCCTTTTCCTGCTTTTGTTCTAAATCTCCCATTAAAACGTCCATTTAAATTCAACTCATATTTTGGATGCTCTACGGATAACCCTAAGTTAAATTGGTGTTTAGAGAGGTAAGGTAATTCATCACCACTTGAAACTTCCCCCCACAAATCTTCATCACTACCAAAACTATTTTTAAATTGTGTATTTGTAAAGGTATACCCTAGAGTAAGAGGAATTTTAGTAGTAGATTCTCGTTTTGAAAAATCATAATTTAGAAGCAATTCAAGACCATTAACATCTACCATTCCAGCATTAAATTGATCTAACTCACCTGATCCTCCGGTAGCAGCTAAATCACTTCCTAAAAGGTTACTATAGTCATTGAAAAAGAGTACAGTTTCAGCTCTTACTTTTCCCATACCAAATCTACTTCCTAACTCATAATTTATACTTTCTTCAGGTTTTTGACCTGTTTGATTACCAGGAGGTGAAAAACCCTTGTGAATTCCACCGAAAATGGAGAGATTATTGTTAAATTTATAATTTGCTCCAACACCTGGAATAAATACATTCACATTATTTTTTCTTGTAGATAAATTATTTCCTATTCTAGAAGGGTCGTTTCCCCCAAAATTATCTCTTTTTAAAGAAATATTTTCATAACGTATTCCTGGAGTAAATGTCCAATTATTATATTTTAATCTATAAGTTGCAGAAGCAGCGAGAGCCTTTGCACTACTAATGCGATTGGCATTTGAGCCGGGTATACCTGCATCTGATAAACTTAATACACCATTATTTATGCTGTAATTATCTATCCATTGAAAACGATCTTCATCATCATAGTGATATCTTATACCAATTTCTATATCATGAAAGATATCGTTATTGTACCAGTGGTAGTCAAACTTTGTTTGAATACCTTTAGAGTTGTATACCCTATTATTGGCTCTTAGATTGATATAATCATCGTCATCAGAATTAATCTCACCTTTTACAAGAGAAAGATGACTGTTAAAGTTCTCTTGATTTGCAAAAACTTTACCAATGGATTGTTTATCTCCATTAAAAGTTATGTAATCTGCTTTATACCAATTTCTTCTGAAATAATTATGATAAGCATTTGTGGTTATTCTAAAATTCTTTGTGAAATCTAAAGTATGGGTGAGAACAATTTGTCTGTGAATATTTTTCATTAAATCATTTGCAGATCCGTCATATCTCATAAAAGGATTTGTTTTGAAATCATCATCAGTCAAGCCCAAATATGTTTCATTAGACTCTTCATCAGAGTACTGTAGTTTCAAATCAATAGATTGTTTAACAGTAGCATTAGGAAATAAATTTAATTTAAATTTCAGAACAATATCATTTTTATCAAAACCTGTATTATTATCATTTGATAATTCTTTAAAACCGTTAGAACCATAATTTAAATATTCTAAAGAATACCCAAAATTATTTGAATAATCACCAATAATTGCATGAAATTGAGAAGAATTAAAACTACCATAAGTGCTTCTTATTCTTCCATTGAAAGATTCTGGAATTTGATTAGAAATCATATTAATAGCTCCACCAGTAGTAAATGGTCCAAATTGGATTTGACTACTTCCTTTTAATACCTCTACAGCTTCCATTCTAGCAATTGTAGGAAAATAATATGCAGAAGAGGCACTATACGGAGCAGGAGCAATTAAAACACCATCCTCCATCATGGTTATTTTAGCACTTCTTTCAGGCGAGGTCCCTCTTAAACTTATATTAGGCCTTAAACCAAATCCATCTTCTTCATACATATTTATTCCTGGAACTGATCTTAATGCCCTATTTATATCCGTGAAACTAAATTTTTTTAATTCTTTTGGAGAGATATAATACGCTGAACCTGTTCTATTGCTAGCTACATATTTATTACCAAAGATTAGGTTTGAATTAATAATTACTTCATCTAATTTTTGTATAGAATCTGCTTTTTTTGTTTCATTGTTTATTTTTGTTTGAGAATTTAATTTTATACTCAATAATAAAATTGATATGGTAAATATTTTTTTCATTTATTTAGATTAATTATAAATAATATTTTATTTTCATGCAAAACTACAACAGAATATTTAATAAAAAAAGTTTATTTAGAATAAATAAAAATAATTTTTGTTATAAATTGATTATATAAAATTTAAAGTAGAATGATTATGAATAAGAACCATAATTAATTTATTATTGGTAATTATTTAGAGTTTTTAATACTTTTATATAAAATTTTGTTTGATGTTAAAACCTGTAAACATTCACGATTCACTCATTAAAGTAAGAAAAGATATTGTAAAATCTAAAGACATCTTAGGTTGGGTTCAATCAATTTTTGATGAGATAAAAACGACAGAGCAACCCGTTTTAGAAAGGCTATCAATTTCACCAATTCATAGGAATATTAACACTTTTAACATTGACAAAATCGATTCAAATGCAATTTTTCATATTTCACACATAGAAAAAATATGTATTAATTACCGTCTACGTTTTTTAGACACAAAATACTTTAAGGGAACTTATCCTACAGCTGTTGTTGACAAGATAAATTCTTTAGAAAAAATTCACAACACTGTATTAGATGGTTTTAAAATTATAGCCCCTTCAAAGTTATTTCGCTTAGACAAAGCAGATGACCCCTTACTATTTGCTCCTATGGGCAATGATTATTATTATTTGATTCATAAATGGGGAACAGATCTACATCCTTTGAGAAGATTAAAATATTGGAGTGTTAAAAATGTTGAAAATTTAGGAATTTCAATTTTTGCAGCTAGTTTTCTTCTTACTTTACTAACCAAAAACATCATTTATGGCGGGAATACTCATTTTGGCCATCTTTTTATGTTATTCTTATTTTATGTCAAAGGTGTTGTTGGAATGTTATTTATTGTGGGTGCCTCCTCTGGGAAAAATTTTAGTGAATACTGTTGGCTCAGTAGGTATGATAAAATTACCTGATAATTCTTATAGTTATTTATTAACTCTATTTCCATAAATATGTTGTAAATTTGTATGCAATTAATTTTAAGTTAATTGTACTATGATTGCTCACAATTCCAAGATAGTAGGCGAAGGTTTAACATATGACGATGTTTTATTAGTTCCCGCTTATTCAGAAGTACTTCCCAGAGAAGTAAATATTCAAACAAAATTTACGCGTAACATCACTATTAATGTGCCAATAGTATCTGCAGCTATGGATACCGTTACAGAATCTTCTATGGCAATAGCCATGGCAAGAGAAGGTGGGATTGGTGTATTACACAAAAATATGTCAATAGCGCTTCAAGCTCAAGAAGTTAGAAAAGTAAAAAGAGCAGAAAGTGGTATGATTATAGATCCTGTAACACTTCCATTAACCGCTGTGGTTGCAGACGCTAACAACGCCATGAGAGAACATAAAATAGGAGGGATACCTGTTATTGATAAGGTAGGTAAGTTGAGAGGAATTGTTACAAATAGAGATTTGCGTTTTGAACACAATAATGATAGACCCATAGTAGAGGTAATGACTGAGAAAAATTTAATTACTGCCCCTGTAGGTACTTCATTAAAAGATGCAGAATCCATTTTACAACAAAATAAAATTGAAAAGCTGTTAATCGTAGATGATGATTATAAGTTACAAGGTTTAATTACTTTTAGAGATATTACTAAAGTTACCCAAAAACCTATTGCTAATAAGGATGGTTATGGAAGATTACGTGTAGCCGCTGCTTTAGGGGTTACAGCAGATGCTGTCGATAGAGCTAAAGCACTTGTTAATGCCGGTGTAGATGCAGTAATCATAGATACTGCTCATGGCCATACTAAAGGCGTTGTAGCCGTCTTAAAAGCTGTAAAAAAAGCATTTCCTACACTTGAAGTAGTTGTAGGTAATATTGCTACTGCAGAAGCAGCAACTTATTTGGTTGAGGCAGGAGCCGATGCTGTTAAAGTTGGTATTGGTCCTGGATCAATATGTACAACTAGAGTGGTTGCAGGTGTTGGTTTTCCTCAATTTTCTGCAGTATTAGAGGTTGCTGCTGCTATTAAAGGTTCAGGAGTTCCAGTAATTGCAGATGGTGGAATTCGTTACACTGGAGACATACCAAAAGCCATTGCAGCTGGAGCTGATTGTGTTATGCTTGGTTCTCTTTTGGCAGGTACAAAAGAATCTCCCGGTGAAACTATTATCTACGAGGGTAGAAAATTTAAATCTTACCGAGGAATGGGATCTGTAGAGGCTATGAAACAAGGTTCTAAGGACCGTTATTTTCAGGATGTTGAAGATGATATCAAAAAATTAGTTCCAGAAGGAATTGTAGGTAGAGTTCCTTACAAAGGAAATTTAGATGAAAGTATACACCAGTTTATAGGTGGATTAAAAGCTGGAATGGGGTATTGTGGTTCTAAAGATGTTGAAACTTTAAAAAATTCAGGAAAGTTTGTTAGAATAACATCTTCAGGAATTAATGAAAGTCATCCCCATGATGTAGCCATTACCAAAGAAGCTCCCAATTATAGTCGAAGATAAATTTTAAATGTGATAAATAAAAAAGAGAAGCTTCAGCTTCTCTTTTTTTATGGTTTAATGATAATTATTATTTTTTTGGAGGAGGAGGCATTTTTAATCCTAATTTGTCCATCACTTTTTGCGTGATGTCAAATGCCTCATCTATGTATGCAAACTCATTACCTGAGGTAGTAAGGACTTGAGAATAACCCTCAGCTTTTGCTATTTCAGTTATTGCTTTTCCAAGAATTTGATATAATGGATTCATCAACTGATCTCTTCTCAATCCTATGAGACTATTAGCATTTTGCTGACTTTTCTGAAGCTCTTGCTCTAACTCATTTATTTCATCAATCTTAATCTTTTTGAAACTATCTGATAAACTTGGGTCAAGTTTCTGAAAAGCAGTTACTTTGGCATTGTAATCAGTTAATTTAACTTGATACGATGAGTCTAATTTTGATGCATAAAGATTTAATTTTTTGAGAACCTCTTTAGCTTCTGGCATTAATCCGACAATAAGTTCAGAATTTATGGTACCAACTTTAGATTGACCATTTACAAAGAAGCTCGCAAAAGAGAGAAAAATTACTACTATTTTTGTTTTCATTTTTATAAAATTTAGGCAAAGATAAAAAAGGGATTCAATTTTGAAAGGATATTACAGCTTAATATTACCTCAATTGAGTTTCAATTTTTTTTATGATTTTGTTAAAATCTGTTTCAAAATCAAACCAAATTGTGTTTGGGTCTTTTTTGAACCAAGTTAGTTGTCTTTTAGCAAATCTTCTGGTATTTTTTTTTATTTCTTTTATGGCATCCTCTTTGTTTACTTTTTCCTCGATAAAAGAGAAAAGCTCTTTATAACCTACAGTTTGAAGAGCATTTAGCTCTTTATTAGGATATAACTTTTGGGCCTCATCTAGCAACCCTTTTTCTATCATTAGATCTACTCTATAATTTATTCTATCGTAAATCTTTTCACGCTCACCACTCAAACCTATTGTAATAGCGTTAAATTTTCTTTTCTTTTTTAACTTACCTGTAAAACTAGAATAGGGTAGATTTGTACCAATACATATTTCTAGGGCCCTTATAACGCGTTGTGGATTCTCTATATCTATGGTGTTGTAAGTAATAACATCTAATTTTTTAAGTTGATTTTGTAAAGGAATAATCCCCTCAGTTTCTAATACATGCTTTAACTCTAATCTGATAGAGGAATCAATTTCAGGAAAATCATCTAATCCTTCTAGAACTGCTTTTACATACAATCCGCTTCCACCAACCATCACAACAGTATTGTGTTTTTTAAACAACGTATCTAAAACGTTTAGTGCATCTCTTTCAAAGGCACCTACATTATAATCCTCAAAAATACTTCTATTTTGAATAAAATGATGAGGTACTGCAGCTAGCTCTTCTTTTTCAGGTACTGCAGTTCCAATAGTCATTTCCTTGTAAAATTGTCTTGAGTCGCAGGATATTATTTCAGTATTAAAATAAGACGCAATTAAAATACTTAAAGAGGTTTTGCCGATAGCAGTAGGGCCTACTACAGTAATTAGAGTCTTTTTAGAACTACTCATTATTCATTTAATTTATCACCACAATGATAACAAAATATAGCACCATCTTGATGAGAATCTCTCATGCAATTAGGACAACTTTGTGTATTGGTATGAATGTTAGCATTCATCATTTCTGAACCAACAATTCCTGTAGGTATGGCAATGATAGCGTACCCTAGAATCATAATAGCACTTGCTATTAACTGTCCCAGAGCTGTTACTGGAGCGATATCTCCGTAACCAACAGTAGTGAGTGTTACAATGGCCCAATACACACTTCTAGGAATACTTGTAAATCCGTTTTCTGCACCTTCAATCATGTACATGATAGTTCCTAAGATAATACAAAGTATGAAGACAAATAATAAAAAAACCGAAATTTTTGCCCTGCTAGATTTTAAGGCTATTAATAATCTATTAGAGGCTCCTATGTAACGAGTTATCTTTAATATTCTAAATATTCTTAGCAACCTTAGAGCCCTTAAAACTGCTAAATTATGACTATCTATTAGTATTAAAGAAACATATTTTGGTATAGTAGAAAGTAAATCTATAATACCATAAAAACTAAAAATATATTTCCAAGGTTTTTTTACCGTTATAATTCTTAACACATATTCTAGAGAAAATAAGATGGTGATTACCCATTCTGCAATATCTAGATATGAACCGTAAGCCTTATCAATACTTTGAATACTCTCCAGCATTACAAATAATATACTTGCCAGAATTGCAATTAATAAGATGACATCAAAAAGTTTACCAGCTCTAGTGTCTGCTTCATAAATAATTTCATGAAGTCTTTGTTTTAATGGTATTTTATGCTTTGAGTTATACGACAAGACTATACTTTTTTAAATACAATATACTATAATTTAAAGTTAAACACTAAATTTTAAAATCTTATGATTTTATTCACACTATTATTTTTTAAATAATTTTTAATAATGGTTTTTGCCAATTCTTTGTGCTCAACTGGAATTAGTATAGATTTTAAAATTGATATTTTTGATTCTTGAAAAGCTAAATTTGTGTATCCAAAACCAAATACCTTATTATTTTCAATTAAAATAATTGCATTCTCCTCTATTTCTCGTCCTTTCAGTTGAATTATAAAGTCAGGATGAGTAAATTGTTGATCAGTTAACTTTTTCTTTTTTTTGAAATTATATTTTGGTTTAAGACTTTCTAATTCTAGGTGATATTTTAATCTATTGAACAATTCATTTCCACTAAATTGGTAAGTTACTTTATCTACTCTTTCTTGAATTTTAATAGCACGTTTGCTTTGCTTTAGAAAAAGTTTAGTAATCTCAGATTTTAAATTATTACCTCTTCCTACAAAAATAACTCTACCTTCTTTGTTGTGTATATAATAGAGTCCCATTTTAATTGGAGCACTGTCTAGTATGGCATTAATTTTATTCTTTACATTTCTATTGTCAAAATATTTAATGGAATTTTGAGTAATATCTTTATTGACATCTTTGTTTAAAAGTAATTTAAACAATTGGACAGTAGCCAGTGCGTCACCTGAGGCTCTGTGTCTGTTACTCATAGGGATTCCTAAAGATTTACATAATTTACCTAGACTGTAAGATTTTTCATCAGGAATTAACTTTCTACTTAATTCTACAGTACAAATTGAATTTCTTTGAAAATTAAAGCCTAGTCTTTTAAATTCTGTTTTTAATATTCGGGTATCAAATTCAGCATTATGTGCAACCAAGGTTACATCTTTTGTGATTTCAACGATTCGTTTTGCAATCTCAAAAAATTTAGGAGCATTTCTTAGCATTTTATTGTTAATTCCAGTAAGATTTACAACAAATTCCTGAATGGGTCTTTCAGGATTTACAAGACTTACAAATTGATCTACAATCGAATATCCATCAAATTTATAAATTGCTATTTCTGTGATGCCTTCCTCATTAAATTTACCACCTGTTGTTTCTATGTCTAAAATTGCGTACAAACTCTATGCTATATAATTTCTTGCACCAAATATGGAGCTACCAACCCTAATCATAGTACTACCGTTTCTAATTCCTATTTTATAATCACCACTCATACCCATCGAAAGAGTTTCCAAATTATATTTAGTTTGATTTGATTCAAAAAAGGAATTTAATTTTGAAAATTCTTTTTCTATGATGGTTTCATCTTTTGTAAATGTTGCCATACCCATTAAACCAGTGATTTTTACATTCTTAAATGTTTTTAACTCATCTGAATTTAAAATATTTAAAACTTCCTCAAATGATAAGCCAAATTTTGTCTCTTCTTTGGCAATTCTTACTTGTAACAAACAGTTGATGATTCTGTTGTGTTTGAGTGCTTGTTTATTAATCTCTTTTAAAGTTTTTAAACTATCTACTCCATGGATTAAATCTACAAAGTGAGCCATATATTTCACCTTATTTCTCTGAAGGTGACCAATCATATGCCATCGAATATCTTTTGGAAGTGCCTCGTATTTTGTTACCATTTCTTGAATTTTATTTTCTCCAAAAACTCTTTGTCCAGCTTCATAAGCATCTTTTAAATCCTGTATTGGTTTTGTTTTAGATACAGCAACCAAAACAATTTTACTTGATAGCTCTGCTCTTATTTTTTCTAGGTTTTGTTTTATAAAATTCATAACTAAAATTCATACATAGTTAGGCCACTTCTTAATTTAGGTTCAATATAACTTGTTTTAGGTGGCATTATTAATTTTGCATCTGCTATACTTTTCATCTCATCAATAGTAATTGGGAGCATGCCAAAACTAACATCAAACTGACCATTATCTACGAGTGTCTTAATTGATAATAAGTCTAATTTATTGTTTCGGTAACTTATTCGGTCATTATTATTTAGATTGTTAATTCCCAGTATAGGTTTTAAAATGGTTTTGTAAAGAATTTCAGCATCAAGTTTCGTTAAAGGGTCTTCATTTGAAAAAATATTCTTTCTGAGATACAATGAATAAAATTTACCTCCGAGGTACATGCTAAAATGATGTTTTTTTGAAGGTTTATAAAAATGTTTACCTCTGTCTTCAATTCTATAGCTTTTATCTAATTTAATTAAAAATTCCTCTATTGATAAACCGTTTAAATCTTTAATAAATCTATTAAATTCTGAAATTTTTAAATTGGATTCAGGTATAATATAACTCATGAAGAAATTATAGTTTTCATTTCCTTGATGATGAATATTTTCTGCTTGTAAATCTTTTTTAAGCAAAGATGAGGAAGCACTTCTATGATGACCATCAGCGATATATAAAGCCTCTTTTTTTTCAAAAAAAGCAGTGATTTTTCTGATATCATCTTTATGATTAATTAACCATAACCGATGTAACTTTTTATCAGTTGTTGAAAATTCATATTCTGGTCTTTTCTTCTTAATTGTTTGAAGTAAAGTATTGAAATCTTTATCATCCTTATAAGTAAGTAACACGGGTTCGGCATTAAATCCTGTTGCTTTTAAATAAGTTTCAAATAACTGCTCTCTTTTTTTTAGGGTTCCTTCATGTTTTTTTATGCATCCATTGGTGTAGTCATCTACAGCAGTAGCTCCAATAATTCCACAAAAATAATCATGAGCATCAGAGCTCTCGTAGAGGTAAAAAGAGGCTGTTTCATCTTGGATGAAAATTTTATTTTCTTTAAACTCCTGATAACGATTATGTATCATTTGAAAACGTTGGATTCCAGAAAATTCTTGATGATATTTATATCCAGGATTAATGATGTGAAGAAAAGTAAATGGGTTGAATTCAAGTTTAGCATCTAATTCTTTAGCTGTGTAGGCATCAAAAGATTTAGAGGATACCAAAGCTACTTTATCTCTACTTGGCCTTACGGCTTTAAATGGTTTTACAATGGCCATTAATACTAATAATATAAAATTAAATTATAGGTCGAGTTTTTACTCTTTTAATAATTTTATGATTTGTGACGCTAATTCTGTCCCTATTCTATCTTGTGCTTCAATTGTTGCAGCACCTATATGAGGTGTTAATGATAATTCTGGATTCATAAGTAGTTGAATTTCTGGATTTGGTTCTTTTTCATAAACATCTAATCCCGCAAACTTTACTTTATTTTTTTCTATAGCTTTTATTAGTGCCAACTCATCAATTACGCCACCTCTTGCAGCATTAATAATCCCAACACCTGTTTTCATTTTTGAAATTTCTTTGGTACTAATTACATATTCCTCTTGAACAGGTACATGCAAACTAATGAAGTCACTTTCTTTTAGCAGGGTGTCTAAATCAGTAGTTTCAATTGTTATTGTAATTTTTTGACCGTTAAAAAATTCTATAGATATTGGTGCACTTTCGGTAAAATGATCTGTGGCTAAAACTTCCATCCCTAAGCCTAGTGCTATCCTAGCTACCTCTTGACCAATTCTTCCAAAGCCTACTATACCAATTTTTTTTCCTCTGAGTTCAGAACCCAGAGCATAAGCTTTTTTTAAATCTTTAAATCTTGAATCCCCTTCTAGAGGCATTTCTCTGTTAGATTGATGAAGGAAACGTACCATTCCAAAAAGATGTGCAAAGACTAATTCTGCAACAGAGCTTGAAGATGCTTTTGGAGTGTTGATGACATGAATTCCTTGATTTATAGCATAATCTACATCAATATTATCCATACCTACACCGCCTCGACCAATAAGCTTTATACTTGGGCAAGCATCAATTAATTCTTGCCTTACTTGAGTAGCACTTCTAACTAAAATACCATCTATTTGGTGCTGATTGATGAAGTTTTCTAGTTGAACTTGAGCAACTTTAGTAGTAATTACCTCGAATCCATTATTTTGAAGGGCTTCGATACCACTTTCTGAAATTCCGTCGTTTGCTAATATTTTCATCTTATGCCTTTCTTTCTAATTCTTGCATGGTATCTACTAGGGCTTGAACGCTAAATAATGGCAATGCATTGTACATACTTGCTCTGTAACCACCTACACTTCTATGACCATTTAATCCATTAATTCTAGCTTCTTTCCATAATGAATCAAAACGATTAGTTAATGAATCGTCAACTAGAGAAAAAGTTGCATTCATAACGCTTCTGTCTTCTTTAGCGACGATACCATTAAATAATGGATTTCTATCAATTTCTTTGTATAATAGGGATGCTTTCTTTTGATTTACTTTTTCAATAAATGAAATCCCACCTAAATTTTTTAACCATTCCAAAGTTAACATAGACACATAGATTGGAAATACGGCAGGTGTATTAAACATGCTATCTTTATCTAAATGTGTTTTATAATTTAACATTGATGGAATAATTCGATCTACTTTACCTAAAATTTCTTCCTTAACAATTACAACTGTAGTACCAGCTGGTCCCATATTTTTTTGTGCTCCCGCGTATATTAAGTCAAATTTTGAAAAATCTAGTTGACGTGAAAAAATATCAGAACTCATATCACAAACTAATGGTATGTCAAGTTTAGGGAAATTTTTAAGTTGAGTTCCAAATATGGTATTGTTACTAGTACAGTGAAAGTAATCTACATCGTTAGGAACATCATAATTTTTAGGTATGTATGTAAAGTTTTTATCTTTTGACGATGCAACTTCAACCAAATCACCAAATAGTTTTGCCTCTTTAATGGCTTTATCTGACCAGGTCCCTGTATTTAAATATGCGGCCTTTTTATTCAGGAGGTTATAGGCAGTCATTAAAAATTGAGTACTTGCTCCTCCTTGAAGGAATAACACCTGATATCCTTTGTTTTGTAGCTCTAGTAATTCTAAGGTGAGTTGTTTTGCCTTTTCAATAACCTCTACGAAAGGTTGACTTCTGTGTGATATTTCCAATAATGAAAGGTCGTCATTATTAAAATCAATAACTGCTTTGGAGGCTTGTTCTAGAACTCCTTCAGGTAAGATGCAAGGTCCTGCACTAAAGTTATGTTTTTTCATTTTTTATCTTGTTTCAAGTGGTAAATTTCTAAAATTTTAGTCAATTTTTTGTCTTTATAAATTAAATTTTAGATAAAAATTTAATGGTGTTTACTCCGTCTGCATAGTCCCATAATTTAGGATGTTGTGTTTGACCAAATTGCACCTCATTTTCAATAAAATTATTGGCTACGATGCATTGAATATTTTCAGATTCACTGAGGATTTTTAATTTTAAATCAGTCAAATTATCATAAAATTCGTAAAAAACAGTAGCTATAGGAGAGGCAAAGTTTGTGTCTTCTTTAATCATTAAAAATCCATTTTCTAAAATAGAAAATTCACTCATCAAATAAACCGCCTTATTGTAGTCATAATTATTGGCATATTTTGTGTTATTAATTATGGTGTTGTATTTGTAAATGCCTTCAAAAAAAACATCAAAATTATATCCTTTTGGAACAAATAATTTAGAGACGCTTCTGCAGCCAAGTCCAAAATACCTAAAAATATCTTCACCAAGCTTTTCCATGTCTTCTTTGGTTTCATTTCCAGTTAGGATTGCAACAGAATTTCTGTTTTTACGAACAATATTAGGTTTGTCTTTAAAGTAATAGTTAAAATAACGACTAGTGTTTGAACTTCCTGTGGCTATGACTGCATCAAAATTATCAATTTTTTTATCTGTGAAAGATATTTTTCCTTTAAAATAGGGATCAATGTATTCCAAATATTTTCCTAAGTAGGGAATGAGGTGTTTGTCATTTGAAGATTGTTTCACTAAAACAGAGTGACCGCTTAATAATACAGATATAAAATCATGGAAACCCACTAAAGGTATATTACCAGCCATAACAATGGCTACAGTTTTTGTAGATTTTTCAACTGTAGGCTCGTTAGAAATCCAATGATTTAAATTTTCAAGAGTTAAAGCTTTCGCCCAATTTTTGATTGAAAATAATAGTTCATTTTTGGTAAACCAACTGTTTTGTTCTTCTGCTAATTTAATTTGATGAATAAATCCATCAAAAAATAAATCATTAAATAAGACTGTGGAATTTTTTTTAAAAGGGTGGGTTTTAAATTGTCCTAAAAAATTACCTAATGCTGCAAAAGCATTAATTCTATTTTGAATACTACTCATTATTTTTGGTTACTACCTTTTTTGAGGTTATTTTTGCAATGCAAAGTTACACAAACTAAAGAGAATAAAAATGGCTATTATCATTACAGACGAATGTATAAATTGCGGAGCTTGTGAACCTGAATGTCCTAACACAGCTATTTATGAGGGAGCAGATGATTGGAAGTTTTCTGATGGAACTGATTTAACAGGTTCTATTGTATTACCTAATGGTAATGCTGTTGATTCTGATGAAGAACAAGAACCAATTTCTGAAGAAATTTATTACATAGTTGCAGAGAAGTGCACAGAATGTGTTGGTTTTCATGAAGAGCCTCAATGTGCAGCAGTATGTCCTGTAGATTGTTGTGTTCCTGATGAAAATAATGTTGAAACTGAGGAAGAGTTGTTGGGCAAACAAAAATTTATGCACCAGGACTAAACTTAAAGTAAATAAGATGAAATTAAATCCCGATTTTTCGGGATTTTTTGTACCATAAATCAATTATATTTGCAATCCAAATAACTAGAAAAATGAAAGCTGGAATTGTAGGATTACCAAACGTAGGAAAATCAACATTATTTAATTGTTTATCTAATGCAAAAGCACAAAGTGCTAACTTCCCATTTTGTACTATAGAACCCAATATTGGTGTCGTTAATGTACCAGATATTCGCCTAGAAAAATTAGAGGAATTAGTGAATCCAGAAAAAGTAATTCCTGCCACTGTAGAAATCGTTGATATAGCTGGTTTAGTTAAAGGAGCAAGTAAAGGTGAGGGTTTGGGAAATCAATTTTTAGCTAATATTCGAGAAACAGATGCTTTACTTCATGTGCTGAGATGTTTTGATAATGACAATATTATACATGTAGACGCTTCAATAGACCCAGTTAGAGATAAAGAAACTATTGATGTTGAATTACAATTAAAAGATTTAGAAACGGTTCAGAAACGTTTAGAACGAGTTAAAAGAACTGCAAAAACTGGAAATAAAGAAGCTCAGTTAGAACTAGAGGTACTTTTAAAAGTAGAGCAAACATTACTTCAAGGTACATCTGTTAGAACACTTAGTTTTAACGAAAAAGAACTAGAGTTTATTTCTCCTTTACAGTTTATTACCATTAAACCTGTTTTGTATGTATGTAATGTAGATGAAAGTTCTGCAGTTTCTGGAAATTCTTATGTAGATATGGTTAAAGAGGCTGTAAAAAATGAAGATGCTGAAGTTATTATTTTAGCTGTTGGAACAGAATCTGACATTTCAGAGTTAGAGGATTATGATGAACGTCAATTATTTTTAGAAGATATAGGACTTAAAGAAGCTGGAGTTTCTCGTTTAATTCGTTCTGCATATAAATTATTAAATCTTCAAACGTATTTTACTGCTGGTGTTAAGGAGGTGAGAGCTTGGACAATTCCCATAGGAGCTACTGGACCAAAAGCTGCAGGAGTAATTCATACTGATTTTGAAAAAGGCTTTATACGAGCAGAGACCATCAGTTATGAAGATTACGTAGCTTATGGCACTGAGACTAAAGTAAAGGAAGCTGGGAAAATGAGAGTAGAAGGAAAAGAATATGTTGTTCAGGACGGAGATGTAATGCACTTTAGATTTAATGTTTAGATAGTGCCATTACTTGATATTTTATTCTAAATAATTAAAAAAGTCTAAAGCATTTGCTTTAGACTTTTTTAGTTTTGAATATTTTATTGTGAGACTAGTTTACACCCATTAATTCAACATCAAAAATTAGAGTTGCATTTGGAGGAATAACTCCACCAGCTCCACTTTGTCCGTAAGCTAAATTTGATGGAATTACAAAACGTGCTTTATCTCCAACTTTCAATAAAAGTATACCCTCATCCCAACCAGCAATAACTTGGCCTACACCAACAGAGAACTCTATAGGTTGCTTACGTTTGTATGAAGAATCAAATACAGTACCATCTAGTAACTGTCCTTTATAGTGTACAGAAACATTTGCTCCTTTTGTAGCTTTATTTCCCTCACCACTTTGTAAAATTTTGTACCGTAATCCACTTTGTGTCTCTTCATAACCTTTGGCTACTGTATCTAATAATTCTTGTTGTTTTCTTCTTTCTTCTTCCTCTCGTTTTGCTCTTAAACCTTCAAAAGTTCTAAAAGCTTCAACTGCATTAAAGGCTTCAGCTTCAGTTCCTACTCTAAGAATTTCCACAGACATTTCATCTCCTTGTTCAATCGTGTCTACAACGTTTTGCCCTTCAATAACATTTCCGAAAACGGTATGTTTTCCATCTAACCAAGGAGTTTCAACATGAGTAATGAAAAATTGCGAACCATTGGTTGCTGGTCCTGAGTTAGCCATTGATAATTTTCCAGGACCGTCATGCTTTAGATCTGGATGAATTTCATCATCAAATTTATACCCTGGACTACCTGTTCCTGTTCCCAATGGACACCCTCCTTGAATCATGAAATCTGGAATTACCCTATGAAACTTTAAACCATCGTAATATGGGGTTCCTTGTTTCTTAGCACTATTTTCAAGATTTCCTTCAGCTAAGGCAACAAAGTTACCAACTGTACCTGGTGTTTTTTTGTATTCTAAACTAACTAAAATATCTCCCTTTGTTGTTTTGAATTTTGCGTAGATTCCGTTATTCATTATTTATTATTTTATTTATTATAAACTATTTATTCATATTCGCTAGTAAAATGAAGCTTCACAGTAGGATATTTACTCTGAGTCATTTGTATTGTAAAAGCTGAGTCAGCTAAAAAAACCAATTGTCCTTGTTTATCTTTTGCTAAATAGCGTTGTTTTACTCTTTTAAACTCTTTGAACTCTTCATTTTTTGGATCTTGTGCCTCTACCCAGCAAGCTTTGTGGACATTAATATTTTCGTAAGAGCATTTTGCACCATATTCATGTTCTAATCGATATTGAATCACTTCATACTGAAGTGCTCCAACGGTTCCAATAATTTTTCTACCATTAATGTCTAGAGTAAATAATTGTGCAACACCCTCATCCATTAATTGGTCTAAGCCTTTAAAAAGTTGTTTTGACTTCATTGGATCTGCATTGTTTACATACCTAAAATGTTCTGGAGAAAAACTTGGAATTCCTTTAAAATTTAATGATTCTCCCTCAGTAAGTGTATCACCAATTTTAAAATTTCCTGTATCATGTAATCCTACAATATCTCCTGGAAAAGATTCATCCACAATTTCTTTTTTTTCAGCAAAAAATGTATTTGGACTTGAAAATTTTACTTTTTTACCATTTCTAACGTGTAAATAAGGGACGTTTCTTTTGAAGACACCAGATACTATTTTTATAAATGCCAGACGATCTCTATGTTTTGGATCCATATTGGCATGAATTTTAAAAACAAATCCTGTTAACTTTTCTTCTTTAGAGTCTACTAGTCTTTCTTCGGCATTCTTGGGTTGTGGTTTAGGTGCAATTTCAATAAATGCATCTAATAACTCTTTAACACCAAAATTATTTAAAGCAGAACCAAAAAATACAGGTTGTAATTTTCCTTCAAGATATTCTAAATTGTTAAACTTTGGATATACCTCATAAATTAATTCTAATTCTTCACGAAGTGTTTCTGCAGCAGTTTCTCCGACAACCTTGTCTAGCTTTGGATTTTTTATATCATTAAATTCAATACCCTCAGAAATACCTTGTTTATTGTCACCTGAAAAAATATTTAATTTCTTCTCGTAAATATTGTAAATCCCTTTAAAATCATACCCCATACCTATGGGAAAACTCATAGGAGTTACACGTAAGCCTAATTTTTGTTCAACTTCATCTAATAAATCAAAAGCATCTTTACCCTCACGATCTAGTTTATTTATAAAAACAAGCATAGGTATATTACGCATTCTACATACTTCAACCAACTTCTCTGTTTGTTCTTCAACTCCTTTGGCAACATCAATTACAACGATAACACTATCTACAGCTGTTAACGTCCTAAAGGTGTCTTCAGCAAAATCTTTGTGACCAGGAGTATCTAAAATATTTATCTTTTTATCTTTATAAATAAAGGCTAAGACTGATGTTGCAACTGAAATTCCACGTTGGCGTTCAATTTCCATAAAATCTGAAGTAGCCCCTTTCTTAATTTTATTATTTTTAACTGCACCAGCCTCTTGAATCGCTCCACCAAAAAGTAATAGCTTTTCGGTTAAAGTAGTTTTTCCAGCATCTGGATGAGATATTATACCAAAAGTTCTTCTGCGGTCTATTTCTTTTAAAAAGCTCATCTTCAAAATTTGAGGGGCAAAGTTACGTTTTATTCTAAAATTAGAGAATACAAGAATTATAAATAGTTTTCAATAGTTTTAATTTTTTATATCCTATTTTTATATTTCAAAAATTAGAGGACTTAATGAAAAAAATAATTACAATTTGTTGTTTTGCTCTATTAATGGCATGTAATTCTGATGCTTCAAAGAATTCAAATTCTGATGACTTGGATACAAATCAAAAGAAATCAATATATGTAGATTTAGACAACAATGAAGTAGATTTATCTTCCTTTAAAGGAAAAAAAGTTTTAATTAATTACTGGGCAACTTGGTGTGCGCCTTGTATTCAGAAAATGCCCTCTCTTATTAAAGCTCAAGAACAACTTAAATCAGAATTTGTCTTTTTATTAGTATCTGATGAATCTATTAAAAGAATATCAAGATTTAAGAAGCGTAAAAATTTTAATTTAAAATATCTAAAATCTACAGTCTCTCTTGCTTCATTAGGAGTATATTCTCTGCCAATATCATATGTTTATGATAAAGAGGGTAAACAAATAAAAACTATTGTAGGCGCTGTTGATTGGGAATCCAATGAAATGATAAATACACTTAAGGCCTTATAAATGAATAAAAGTATTTTATTATTATTAATAATTTTAGCCTCTTGTTCAAAAAATGACTTTGTAGTTGAGGATGTTCCATTTTCTTTTGGAGAAAATAATGCTCAGCCCAACCTTGTTTCAAATGGTGATCATTTAACGCTATCTTGGATTTCATCGGTGGAGGATAGTAATGCAAATTTGTTCTATAGTCAATATAAAGATGATAATTGGTCAGTACCTACCTCTATTGCTTCCGGTTCTGATTGGTTTGTGAATTGGGCTGATTTTCCTGCACATGCTGTAAATGAAAATTTAATTTTAACGAGTCATTTGAAAAAATCTGATTCAGGAACTTATAATTATGATATATTTTTAAATTTAGAAACCTTATCAGGCAAAATCAAAAAAAATTTTTTGTTAAATACAGATGGTATTAAAGCTGAACACGGTTTTGTAAGTATGATACCCTCTAATGACAAAGGTTTTTTTATTACTTGGTTAGACGGAAGGAATACAGTTGATGATTCTAAAAACAATCATCATAAAGCAATGACCATAAGATTTGCAGAAATTACCAGTATGGGTGATATCATAAATGAAGTTGAATTAGATGCTACTACTTGCGATTGTTGTCAAACCTCAATTGCTAAGACTCCACAAGGACCAATAGTAGTTTATAGAAATAGAAGTGAAAATGAGATAAGAGATATTTACATTTCAAGATTTAGAAACAATACTTGGGAAAAACCCACAGCGGTTCACAATGATGGATGGGAAATTAATGGATGTCCCGTAAATGGTCCAAAAGTGGTTGTAAATTCCTCAAATACTGCTGTGGCTTGGTTTACTGCAGCAGGAGGTAAGCCTAAGATAAATATTTCTTTTTCCAACTCCAATGAAGCTGATTTTAAATCTCCTATTCAGTTGAATGATTTTGATGCTATCGGTAGAGTAGATGTTGCTTTTTTAAATTCTAGTGAAGTATTAGTGAGTTACATGGAACTTGATGAATTTGGAACTTATTTAAAAATAAAGAAAGTATCTGTCGATGGAAAGGTGTCTAAGGCTAAAACAATAGCTATAATTGATGGAGGAAGAAATACTGGTGTGCCGCAATTGGAAATAATGAAAGAAAATATTTTTTTAGTTTGGACAACTAGTGTTGATGGTAAAAATCAATTAAAATCTGTGAAATTAAATTCTAAAAGTTTTTATTAATTCCATATTTTATTTGATTACTTCTGCTTTAATAAATACCTCCTCAAGGGGCCATTCTTTTTTGTCTGTATCAAGTTTAGCAATTTTTTCCATAGTGTTAAAACCTTCTATTATCTCTCCAAAAATTGTATGTTCTCCGTCTAAATGGTGACTACCTCTTTTATCTTGTATCATATAAAATTCAAAAGGAGATGATGATTTACTTGGGTTATTATCCCATTGTCTAGCTGCTGCAAGTGCGCCATACTTATGTTTTCTATGAGATTTTATTTCAGCGGGAATTCTATAATTGTATTTTATTCTGAGTTTGCGAGTTCTAGGATGATCAGAATTTCCGCCTTGGACAATAAAGTCAGGAACAATTCTGTGAAAAGAAGTAGTGTTAAAATATCCTGTTTTTGTTAAGAAAATAAAACTAGCCCTGTGTAATGGAGTTTCATTGTATAATTTTATTTTAATGACGCCTAGTCTTGTTTTAAAAAGAACTAAAGATTCCTTGTTTAATTTTCCATATGCAGTTAAAAATTTTATTGCGTTATTTTTATTTATGGTATCGGATCCTATTTCGATTTCTTTTTTTTCAATTTTTTTTTCAATTTTTTCGTCATTAATATTTGATTTTTTTATTTGTGGATTTTCCTTCATATTGCATGCTACACAAATAATTGATAAAAAACATAGTAAAACTGAGTTATATTTTGATATTTTTAACATAATACAAATATAAATATTAGATTTTTGAATAAAACATTAATACAAAAAACATAAAAAATAATTTATCTTTTTTGTATTATTTTTAGTATAGTTATAATTAATGGAAGAGCATGTTATTTTGGTAGATGAACAAGATAATCAATTAGGTTTGATGCCAAAAATGGAAGCACATGAAAAAGCCGTTTTACACAGAGCTTTTTCAGTTTTTATATTTAATAGTGATGGTGATTTAATGTTACAACAGAGAGCAGCTCATAAGTATCATTCTCCATTGTTATGGACAAATACTTGTTGTTCTCACCAAAGAGATGGTGAATCTAATATAGCAGCAGGAAAAAGACGCCTTGTTGAAGAAATGGGTTTTAGTACCGAATTAAAAGAAGTTTTTTCATTCATTTATAAAGCGCCTTTTGACAATGGTTTAACAGAGCATGAGTTAGATCATGTAATGGTAGGCTATTTTGATGGTGTTCCTGAGGTTAACCCTGAGGAAGTTGCTTCATTTAAATGGATGAGTTTAGAGGCAATTAAAGAGGATATTGAGTTACACCCAAACCTTTACACTGCCTGGTTTAAAATTATTTTTAAAGAATCATATTCAAAACTATCATATGCCTAGAATTACAGGATACAGAAAAGCACATTTTAATGCAGCACACAGATTATACAAGCCAGATTGGTCTGATGAAAAAAATTCAGAGGTTTTTGGAAAATGTAATAATCCTTATTTTCATGGCCATAACTATGAAATCATTGTAGCTGTAACAGGAGAAATAGATCCGGATACAGGGTATGTATTCGACTTAGGGATTTTAAAGAATTTGATTCGAACTGAAATTGAAGAAGCTTTCGATCATAAGAATTTAAATCTTGAAGTAGAAGAATTTAAGACCTTAAATCCTACAGCTGAAAATATTTGTGTAGTTTCTTATCAAAAATTAAGAAAACATTTACCTAGTTCTCTAGATCTAGAAATTACTTTATACGAAACACCCAGAAATTTTGTAAAGTATTCAGGAGAATAATATTTAACTTAATTTTATTTCTCAATCTATTTCTATGTAAATAAAAATGAACAAATCAAAAATGTATGAAAATTGTAAAGTAATAGCATTTGATGCTGATGATACACTTTGGGTAAACGAGACTTATTTTAGAGAAGTTGAGACAAAATTTGCAAAAATTTTATTTAAATATGAAACCATAAACAAGATAGATCAAGAACTTTTTAAAATAGAAATTAAAAACTTAAAGCTTTACGGATACGGAATTAAGGGGTTTATGCTTTCAATGATTGAATGTGCTTTGAAATTATCCAATTATTCTATATCTCAACATGAAATAGATAAAATCTTGGTCTTAGGAAAAGAAATGTTAAATAAGCCAATTGAGTTGTTAGATGGAGTGGAGGATGTATTAAAAAAACTACAAAATAAATACAAGTTAATCGTTGCTACAAAAGGAGATTTATTAGATCAAGAACGAAAATTAGAAAAATCAGGATTGTTAAAATATTTTCATCATATTGAGGTGATGAGTGAAAAAAAAGAGGAGGATTATAGAAAATTAATAAAACACTTAGACATTAATCCAGATGAGTTGTTAATGATTGGCAATTCATTAAAATCTGATGTTTTGCCCCTTTTGAAAATAGGTGCTTCAGCAATTCATATTCCTTTTCATATCACTTGGTCTCATGAAGAGGTTTCGATAAATGAAATTAAAAACTCTAATTTCCATACGTTAAAAAATTTAAACGATATTTTGAAAATATTATAATTTACTAAATAAAATATAATGTAGAATATTTTGATAAGTTTGAAAAAATATTCAATAAAATAGGCTAGATTTGTACTTTAAAACAAAGAATTATGGCAAGTATTAAGAACTTAAAAAAAGACATAAATTATGTCTTGGGAGATATTATTGATGAGTGTATAGTTTCTGCATCAGGAGACACAAAAAAAATAGAAGCCATTGTAGATGAGGCAATAGTTGTTTTTGATGAATTAATTGCTAAAGTAAATGCCAAAAATATAGAGAATAAAAAAACTCATTTTAAGGCTATTGAAAATGAATTAGAAAAAAAAGCCACTAAATTATTGACGAAAGTTAATAAGTTGTAATCACATTAATTTTTAATTACTTCTGCATACGAAAGTTCAAGATTGTTCGTTATATAAATAAATTAAAATTTGTTTATGGCAAGAGCGATGTTTGAATATTCTAAAACTGTTTTAAAAAAAGTTAGTTTTAGCTCTGATTTATTTTATAAAGAATTAGAAAAAGCACTAAAAAGATTATTACCTCACGAAATTTCTGAATTAACTATTTGGTTAAGACAGTTTACTAGTAACAAACCCGAACTACATTCTTACTTGAGTTTAATCAGTTAAAATAACATCATACTAATCAGGGTCTTTTTCTGGTTTGTTTCAGTTTTCTAAACAACTCTTTTCTAAATTCTCTTTCACTTGCTTGCAATTTTAAAATTTTCTTGTAGGACAAGATGCTAGTTAATTTAGATATATAGTTTTGTTTTTCTTGATGAGTTTTGTTTCTAAGGTTAGTTACTATGCTGTATATCTTTTTAGCCTCATCTTCACTTATGTTGTCAAAATTTTTCTTTGATAAATAAGGTCTGTCTGGGTTTTTCACAACCATTTTCATGGCATTAATTTCATCGCGTCTATATTGTGACATTAATTTTTCATGTGCATTGTATACAGGCCAAAATATCTGAGCTTCCTTAGCAGTCAGATTTAATTCATTGGTGATGAATGCAATTTTATGTGATTTAACACGGTCAATATCGATATTACTTCTTTGTTGTGAGTAAACGTTTGCACTTGTAATAAAAGCGATACTTAATATTAAAAATTGTATTGATTTCATGTCTTAATTTATTTTGTATTTATATCTTCAATTAGAAAATCCATATCATTAGAGTTTAATAAAGATTCTACAATGTCATCGTTTTTAATGACCAAATATGGATTTATATTGTTAGTATTTAATTCAGCTAGTGCAAATGCCAGTTCATCATTGGGGATAGAATTAATATTTGTGTCTAACCAGCTTATAATTTCCTCTGAGGTAAGCTCTGTATTGGTGTTGGAAATAAAATTTGATCCAAAAAATAAAAGCAATACAATCGAAGCAGCGACTGAGATAAATTTTATTTCATTAAAGGTTATTAATTTTCCCTTTTTTGTCTTTGTTTTTTCAATAATGTGGTTATCTAGTTTTTCAAAATATTTTTTTGGTGTTATAAAGCCATGATTTTTTGGTAGCTTATCCTCTTTTAACCTCATTATCACATTGCTTTCAATATCACTAAAATAATTATCAGGAACTGTAAAGCCAGTATTAATATCTGAGGTCAATTTCCATTCATCTCTATGTCTTCCTTCTTGTTTCATTATTTCTAAGACTCCTTTTTTTATTTAAGGTTTAATTTTGATTTTTTCTTATGTAATTTTCTATTTTTTTAACTGCTTGAAAATAGGAGGCTTTTAAAGCTCCTACAGATGTATTTAGTATGTCAGAAATTTCTTGATACTTTAAATGATCAAAATATTTCATGTTAAAGACTAATTGTTGTTTTTTGGGCAACTTTGACACTGCCTCGTGAAGTATTCTTTGAATATCATTCCCTGTAAACCAAGTATCAGATTGTAAATTTGAAACTAGTTCCTGTTTTATTTCAGAAATATCAATATTTCTTTCTTTGGCTCTTTTATTAATAAATGTAATGGATTCATTTGTTGCAATTCGATACATCCAGGAATATAGTTTACTATCATGTTTAAAATGATCAATTCCTCTAAAAATTTTAATAAAAGTATTTTGGAGTACATCATCAGTATCATCATGAGAAATAACTATCTTACGAATATGCCAATATAGGCGTACTTTATATTCTTTAATTAATACTCGGAATGCCTTTTCTTTTGTTTGAATGTTTTGAAGTTCTCTAACTAAAGTGGTTTCATCAATCAAATCTAGATTTTTTAATTTAGACCTTAAACTAAGGGAAAGGTTTAATACAACTAGATTTTAAGTTTTTTTTCTAGTTTTTGAGTACCCGAAAAGTCGTTTTTTAACAATAGTTTCAGCGATACCCTCAGGGAGCATTTCTTGCCAACCTTCTTCTCCTTCGGAAATCATTTTAAGTACTTTTCTAGAAAAAATATGGAAAATTCCTTGATCGAAATCTGAAATATCAATAAGTTTTCCATTGTTTTTGAAGAATTTATACAATTCTTTCATTCTTGGATGAACTTTTAGGTTTTCACTAGTGATAAATTCTTTTTTCTCTTCATCTCTGTATGGATACATATAAACTTTCAAATCTCTATAAAATAACTTACCGAAGGCTTCTAAAATACCACCACTGAGATGACGATAATACTTTTCATCGAAGATTTGAATTAAATTGTAAACCCCCATTGCTAATCCCATTCTAGCTTTTGTGAATTCACTAAAATACTCTACCAGCTTAAAATATTCTTGAAAGTTAGTAATCATAACGTTCTGACCCAAAGAGCAGAGTAATTCTGCTCTGTCAAGGAAATCACGCTCATTTATTTCTCCTTCTGCCCTTAAATTACTGAGTGTTATTTCAAAAATAATTTGAGAATTTTCTGGATCAACCTTCTTTTCACTAAAGAAAAATTCTTTGGCCCTTTCAAACATATCCATGTTTACTTTAGTTACAGGTCTAAAACTACCGCGTAAGGCCAATATATTTTTTTTATATAAGACTTGAGCAGGAAGTAGATTATTTCCGTCAGGACCAAACATAACTGCCGTTGTCATATTATTTTTTACTAATTGAAGACTCATTAAACGATTGTCTACATACATAAAACGAGGACCAGAGAAATTAATCATATCTATTTCTAATTGATCTTTATATAGATTATCATAGAAAGATTTTAATAACTCTTTTGGATTATCATTTAAGTAAAAAGCACCATAAATCAGATTTACCCCTAATACTCCCAAGGTTTCTTGTTGAAGGCGAGCATCAGTTTCTTTAAATCTTAGATGTAAAACAATTTCATTAAACTCTTCAAGAGGATCTAGTTGAAATCTGATTCCAACCCATCCGTGCCCTTTAAATTTTTTAGAAAAATCTATTGTTGCAACAGTGTTAGCATAACTAAAGAATAACTTATCTGGGTGTTTTTTTCTGCTCAAGCGGTCTTCTATCAAGTCTACTTCATGATGAAGCATTCTTTTTAAGCGACTTTCCGTTACATAACGTCCGTCTTGTTCTATACCATAAATAGCGTCAGAGAAATCTTTATCATAAGCACTCATAGCCTTTGCTATTGTTCCAGAGGCACCACCAGCTCTAAAAAAATTCCGAGCAGTTTCTTGACCTGCACCTATTTCTGCGAAGGTTCCATATATATCACTGTTTAAATTTATTCTAAGTGCTTTACTTTTTGTAGCAGGAACACTACTTATTTTTTGATCTCCTTTTAAAGAAATAGACATTTTGCTAAATTTTGGATACAAACAAAGGTAACTAAATTGATTGCTATCAGTCAATTTTTATGCTATTTTTGTAGGATATGAAGATTACTTTTCTTGGAACAGGAACATCTCAAGGTATACCCATGATTGCAAATAATGATCCTGTTTGTATGTCTGATAATTTTAAAGATAAAAGATTGCGATCCTCAGTCATGATTTCTTGGGATGATAATCGTTACATTATAGATTGTGGACCTGATTTTCGTCAACAAATGTTAAGAGAAAATATTCAGGCTATTAATGGAGTTTTATTCACACATGAACATTCAGATCATACTGCAGGAATTGATGATTTAAGACCTTATACCTATAAAATGGGTGAGGTGCCAATTTATGCTCAAAAACGAGTATTAGAGAGCTTAAAAGTAAGATTTTCATATATTTTTGAAACCAAAAATAGATATGCTGGAGCACCAAAATTATCAGCAAATATCATAGATTCAGAGAGCTTTATGTTAGATGGAGTGAAAGTAACTCCTCTACATGTTATGCATGGAAACTTACCAATTACAGGATATAGATTTGACGATATTGCTTATATTACAGATCTCAAGACCATGTCTAATGAGGAAAAAAAGAAGTTAGTGAATTTAGATACTTTGATAGTAAATGCACTGAGAATAACTGAACACCCCACACATTTAAATTTAGAGGAAGCTCTAAGTTTTGTTGATGAAATTAAACCTAAAAGAGCTTATTTTACGCACATAAGTCACAAGTTAGGTTTTCATGATGAGGTTGAAAAAATACTTCCTGAGAATGTATTTTTAAGTTATGATGGCTTAATCCTTTCGATTTAATTAGATGCCTAGTTAATAATTTTTTCAATCAGTTAAAATTTTGATTGATATAAATGAAATTTAAAATATAATTAATTTGTAATGTGGCGATATAGTATTGTTATAGCCTATTTTCAATCCATTTTTTGAAGCTGAAAAAATTCTGAGGAGCAACACCATGACCTACGGGATATTCAGAGTATTCATTCTTTAATCCCTTAGAATTTAAAAAGGGACTTGCTTTTCTTGCCCAATCTACAGGAATTACTTGATCTACTGATCCATGAGATATGTAATAGTCAGTATCAATTTTTTGAATAATTTCTTTAGGCATTAATTCTAAGTTCAAGTAACCACTTAGAGCAATTACGTGTTGGATTTTGTTGGGGTAATTAAAGCTTATGGCATAACTTAAAATAGCACCTTGGCTAAATCCAAGTAAAAAAGTATTATTTGGATTGGTAGTATACTTAGACTTTAAATAGTCTATGGTATTTGTAATTTTAATCAAAGATGTCCTAGCTTGATCAAGGTTTGAATATTTATTATTATTACTATCTAGATTAATATCATACCAAGCATAACCTCTATAACCCATTTCATAGGGTGCTCTTATACTTACAATAAGTAAACTGTCAGGAAGTTCCTCCGCAAAAGAAAATAAATCAAGCTCATTACTCCCATATCCGTGAAGTAATATGAGTAAGGGCGGATTTTTGGTAATAACTTTAGGGGTTCTTTCAACAAAGTCTAGTAGGTCATTCATAAGATCAGTTAAGTACTAATTTATTATTAGCAAAAACTCCGTAGACATTTCCTTTCATTTTCTTTCCAATAAAGGCAGAATTTTTAGAAGTTGATAAAATAGTATCTTTCAAAAATATTGAATCTCCTTTAGGATTAAAAAGTGTAAGATTGGCAATAGCGTCTTTTTTAATAGTAACCGATTCTTGATTAAAAATTATTCTTGGATTTATTGTCAAGGCTTTGATAGTTGTTTCTAGATCTAGTACAGAGTTTACAGCACCAAATAAACTTTCTAAACCAATGGTTCCATATTTAGCTCTACTAAACTCTAGTTTTTTATTTTCTATATCTATAGGGTCATGATCTGAAGTAATTACATCAATTATTCCATCTTTTAATCCTTTGATTAATGCTTTAGTGTCATTTTTAGTTCGCAGCGGCGGAGTAACTTTAATGTTGCTATCGAAAGTATCTAATTCGTCATCAGTTAGCCTTAAATGATGAGCAGATACGCTACAACTTACGTTAAGTCCCTTCTTTTTCGCTTCCTTAATTAATTTTACGGATGTTGCTGAGGAAATTGTAGGGATGTGTAACTTACCTCCGGTATATTCTAACAAATATAAATCTCTTGTAATTTGTAAATGCTCTGATAATGCTGCTGAACCTTTTATTCCTAATCGAGTGCTATTGACACCTTCGTTAACTATTCCTTCTCCCGATATTGAATTGTTCTTAGGAAAACTTAATATTAGACCATCAAAATTTTGGGCATACAACAACGCTATTTTCATTAAATTATCATTGGAAATAGATTTTTTGTAATCTCCAAAGGCAATGGCTCCAGATTGTTGCATATCAAATAATTCAGCCATGTTAGTGCCTTTACTACCTTTAGTTAGTGCACCAATTGGGTAAAGGTTTGTGGCAGAATTAGTGCCTTTATTAATTAAAAACTCTACATCAGATTTTGAGTCTATTACAGGATTTGTATTTGCATTAACTGCAACAGATGTAAAACCACTTTTTGAGGCAACATCTAATCCCTTTTTTATGGTTTCCCTTTCTTCATACCCAGGTTCTCCAAAAGAAACACTGGTATCAAACCATCCACAGGAAACATGAAGATTTTCCAATTCAATGATTTTAAATGATGATTCTCTTTTAATGGAATTAGCGATTTTAAAAATCTTTCCATTAACAATTAAAATATCTTTAGTTTGCTTGTGATGTGGGCTGGAAGTATCTATGATAGTAGCCGATTTTAAAAGCGTTGTCATATATTGAAGAATTTTAAAATTAAAATTTCCAACAGCAAAGATACAATTGCAATTGCCAAAAACAACTTCCAAAGGGGTTGAACTTTGTTTTTTTCATTTATTTCTTTAAAATATTCCTTTATTGAGCCGTAAATTTCTATGTTTTTATTTTCTTTTGATATCGAATTTAAATCATAAAAAGAAAGTAAACTTTCACTAGGTACATTATTATAAGCTATAGAAGTTAGGGTGTCTTTGTTCAACAATACCTCATATAAACCACTTATTTCTGGTTCATTTTTAGTAGAAAATACAATTTTATTAGCAAAATTAATTTGAGAGGGTATGAAAGATTTATTTTGATTTGAGATGCTTAAAATTTCATTTTTTTCTATTTTTTTGCTAAGCTCTATTGTGTTGTTTTTTTGAAGTACGTAATAGGGTTTTGTTAATTTAAAACTTTGTCTAGCAATATTGTATACTGTTGGAACCACCAAAGGAGAATTCACAAAATTTGAAGACTGAATGTCTAAAGGTGATGAGAATAAAAAAATTTTCGAAAAGGAATTATCAATTTCATGTAAGAATGGGATTTTATTCTCAAACATTAAAACTGGATTTCCTTTTAGATTATGACTGTAATTAAGTGTAGAGGTTGGGTATTCGAAATTTTCAACTTCTTTAGTAAATACTTTATTAAATAAAGGGTGTTTGAAATTTATGGATGTGATTTTTAAAGAATCTTTATTCTTTTTAAGAATTCGACCACTATTAATTTCACTTAATAGTGAATTGTAAGAATAAATTTCTATGTTTTGTTCAGGAATAATTATAAGATTCCCTCCGTTCTCTATAAATTTCAAAAGGATATTTCTTAAAATGTTTGAAATACGTTTTAACTGATTTAAAATAATCAGTTGTTGAGTTGAAATCGAATTGTAGTTTAAATCTTCTAATGTTGAGCTTCCATAATTAAATTCATTAGTATTTAAAATTTTTGAAAGATATGAAGATTCTTTTCCAATGTTTAAAATTGATGTTTTATTGGAGGTGTTTACCGTAAAATAAAAAGTATTATCAAATAAAAAAGGATCATTAAAAGTTAGTTTAATTTTACCTTTAAATCGATTAAAATTATCAATAGGGAATTTCAATGTTTTCTTCTCATTTTTTAAAATAGAGAAAGATCTTTTATTAATTAGTTTTGATGAATTGTAAAGTGCAATAGGAATATTTTTTTTTGTATCTCCTTGGTTTTTTATCACTACAGAAACTAATTTTTTTCGAATATCGATAGCACGAATGTAAACACTGTCCACGGAAATATTATTTTTGACATTTGAATTTAGTTTTATAAGTGAAAATGGCCTAGTTACATTTGTAAACAATTTTTTTATTTTTATATTATCATATTGAAAATCAGTTATTAATATACTTTTATATAAATCTTTACTTTTATTATTAATTTCAGTTTGAATTGTGTTTATTTTGTTCTCTATTGATGTATTATTATTAGATATTTTTATATTTTTAAGGGTATTATTTAACTCTTTTTTTGAAATATCTAATTTGAAATCATCATTTGTTAGTAAAGAATACTTTACATTTTCTGGTGAATTTTCTATAATATCCTGCACAGCAATTTTCAATAAATTACCTTGATTTCCATTTGTATTTAAACTTTCTGAATTGTCTAAATAAATATAAAAATGTTTATTCTTATTTGTTTTTTTACTTCCAAAATAAGGTTGTGAAAATGAAAAAATTAAAGCTATTAAACTCAATAATCTAGTGGCTAATATTAAAAGTTTTTTTAGTTTAAAACTTTTACGAGTTTCAATACTTATTTGCTTTAAAAATTGAACATTTGTAAATTCAATTTTTTTAAATTTTTTTAAATTAAAAAGATGAATTAAGATTGGAATGATTAGGACAAATAAAAAGTAAAGAGCTGCAGGATATTTAAATTCCATGAATTATTGTCAATTAATATTTTGCAGAATTCCCTTTTGTAGAACTTTTTTTTATAAAATCTCTTAAATCATCATTAGATTTTTTTAAATCTTCACTCCTCAGATACATCATGTGGCCACTTCGATAACCTTTAAAAAAGAAACGATCCTTCATTTTTCCACTAGGGTCAGTTTGCCACATCGTATATTTTGCATTAAAGTAAGTAGTAGCGCCATCATAATAGCCAGATTGTACCAAAACCTTTAAATATGGATTTTGAGCCATAGCTTGCCTTAATCCTTCTCTAACATTATCATTTCTATTATCCCATGGACTGACGGGCCCAAAAACATTATACGTTACATCAGTTTTAAACTTTAAATGTTCTCTGATATAATAATTTATTGCAGGTGTAAACGAATGCAGCCAAGATGTAATTTCTGAATTATAATCTGGACTTTCACCTGCTTCTCTTTTGTCTAGACCTCGATATCTTGAATCTAAACGCCCAACAGTAAACCCATTTTCATCTCTCAACAATTCTTTCCAAAAATAATTTTTTGGAATATCTAGATTATGTTGTAAAATCACCTTTTTTTTAATTCCAGTAAAATAAGCCATTCGTTCAGCAACAGTATTCCTTTCATTTTCAGAAATAAATCCACCTTTAGCCATGGCAGGAATTAATGTATTTATAGCATACTCCTCAGATAGAGGTAAAATTTCTAATAAATCTTTATTTTGAAGTTCTTCCGGTAGCATCTTATGATACCATGCAGCTGCTGTAAAATAGGGTAAATTTAATGATGATGAGAGTGCTGAACCAGTTCTTAATACTTTGTAATCTGCAGGTGAAACCATGATTACTCCGTTTAAATACATCCATTGTTTATTTTGCAGTTCTGCTGCTAATCCCATAACACGAGTTCCTCCGTAACTTTCTCCAATTACATATTTAGGAGATTGCCATCTATTATTTCTTGTAATAAATGTATTTAACCATCCTGCTAGATATTTTACATCGGCATTGATTCCAAAAAATAGTGATTTGTCTAATTTTTCTCCTTTTTTAACAATTGGTCTTGAGTATCCGGTATTAACTGGGTTTACATATACAATATCAGCAACATCTAAAATTGAATTAGGATTGTCCTTAACACCATAGGGTTGTATTGGATAGCCTTCATCGTCAATTTGAAGAACTTTAGGACCGGTATAAGCAATATGCATCCAAACGGAAGCAGATCCTGGACCACCATTAAAAGACATAATTATTGGTCTTTTAGAATAATCATCAGGCTTCTTAAGGTTTTTATTGAAATTGGTTCGTCTATAATACGTATAGTATAATGAAGCTATTATTTCTCCATGATCATTCCATACTGGCTGCATTCCAGTTTTTGCTTGGTAGGTTATCTTTTGACCGTTTATAATTACTTCACTATTAGTAATAACTGTTGTGTCTAGAGGAATTCTAGGGTCCTGTGCTTTGATGCTAACAAAACTTAATAGTAGCGTAATCATTAAAATTTTTTTCATCTGTAATAGTTTTAATAACCTCTAAATTAATGGAAATAAACGACTTTCTGGTTAAGGATTTAAAATTTAAAATTTTTCAAATACACCAAGACCAAAGAGTGCAAAGTCGTATTTAACCGGATCTTTTGAATCAAAACTTCTAAGTTTGGTATCTAACTCATTAACAGCTTTCCAATCATTCTGTTTACGGTTTAGTATGCCTAACTTTCTCGCTACATTACCTGAGTGCACATCTAAAGGGCAAGATAAATAAGCCGGTGAATGAGTTTTCCAAAGACCAAAATCTACTCCTTTATTATCCTCTCTGACCATCCACCTTAAAAACATATGAATACGTTTTGCAGCAGAATTTTTTTGTGGGTTAGAAATATGTTTTTCAGTCCTTACTTCATGATGAAGTTCAAAAAAAATAGTTTTAAACTCAGTGATAGAATTTTGATAGTTTATTTCATTTTTTGAGGGTTTTAAAACATTTTCTAGCCCCCCATGGTTATTATAAATATTTTGAAGAGATTTTATAAAGTATTGTAAATCATTGGAATTGAATGTTCTATGTACAAAATTAGTAATCTTTTTAAGATCATTAGTCGAATGGTTTAGTACGAAATCAAATGGAGAATTATCCATGATTTCCATCATTTTTTTAGAATTTCTAATAATCATAGTTCTATTACCCCAAGCAATGATTGCAGATAAAAAACCAGCAATTTCAATATCTTCTTTTTTTGAAAATTGATGGGGAACTTGAATAGGATCTGATGCAATGAAGCTATTCCTATTATACGTTTCTACTTTTAAATCTAAGAAACTTTTTAATTCTGCTTTAGGGATTACCATGACTTGCTAAAAGGAATAATGAAACTAATATGCCATTGTAGATACTGTGAAGTAATATAGACCAAATCAATCCAAAACGAATTCTTATGAACCCAAAAATTAAACCTATAAAAAATTGAGGTGCAACTAATAATGGTGAAAAAAGCAACACATTGGTTGTAATCTCAAAATTAAATATGTGTACATAGGCAAAAATAATTCCTATAACATAAAATGCTATTTTAAAAGCCTTAGGTTGTTTAAAAAATACGAGTGGGCCTCTGAAAATTGATTCCTCTATAAAGGGTGCTAAAATAGCTGCAAAAAAAAGGATTTTAAATCCATTTGAATCATCAAAAAGAGAATCAGTAATATGACTTACATCATGCAAAACTCCAATCAAGGTTAATATCCTTGTAATCGTAGAAATAAAAAAAGAAAATATAAAAGATATTAGCAAAAGATATATAAGTATCTTAAAACGATATAAACAACTTTTATTCTCATCTTTAAGTAAAATGGGATTAATAAGGTATTGAATAAGTTCGTTAAGTATGCTTATCATAAAATAATTCCGTCTCTCATAGTTAATTTTCTGTCTGCCATATTCGCTAATTCTTGATTGTGTGTAACAATAACAAATGTTTGATTAAATGAATCTCTAAGTTCAAAAAATAATTTATGAAGGCTTTCAGCTGATGAAGAATCTAAATTTCCACTGGGTTCATCAGCAAGAATAATAGAAGGTTTGTTTATCAATGCTCTAGCTACAGCTACTCTTTGTTGTTCTCCTCCAGAAAGTTCATTTGGTTTATGTTTCATTCGGTTTTTCAACCCCAAAAAATTTAAAAGTTCTTTTGCTCTTTGTTCTGTTTCCTTTCTATCTTTTTTCCCAATAAAAGCAGGGATACAAATATTTTCTATGGCAGAAAATTCAGGTAATAATTGATGAAATTGAAAAATATAGCCAATATGTTTGTTTCTAATGCTAGCTATCATTTTATCATCTAAATTCTTTAGACTAATACCATTAATTTCAAGTGTAAAATTTTCTTTTACTGAGGGTTTATCTAAAGTTCCTAAAATTTGAAGTAAAGTTGTTTTTCCTGCTCCAGAGGGTCCTACGATTGCAACAATTTCACCTTTGTTAATAGTAAGGTTAACCCCTTTTAAAACTTCTGTGTCACCGAAATATTTGTGTATATTTTTTGCAATTACCATGAAATAATATTTGTATTAACGAAAATATTAAAAAAAGCAATGATATAAGGACTCTTCATTAATTGTTTTTTATTAATTGTAGATAAGACAACGATACATTCTATGGTACCTTATGTATTTCCTTTGAAATATATTTCATTTAATCAAAAACATCACTCCTAAAATATACTGATTTTTATCGATATGTTTGCTCAAAAATTGAATTTGAATTAGTATTTTTGCTAGCGTTTAAAAATTTATAAATAGATGAACTTACACGAATATCAAGGAAAAGAAATTTTAAATAGTTTTGGCGTTAGAATTCAACGAGGAATTGTTGCAAGTACACCAAAAGAAGCTGTAAATGCAGCAAAAGCATTAACTGATGAAACCGGAACTAGTTGGTATGTAGTTAAAGCACAAGTTCATGCTGGAGGTCGTGGTAAAGGTGGTGGTGTTAAGTTAGCTAAAAATTTAAACGAAGTAGAGTCAATATCGAATGATATTATTGGAATGATGCTAATTACTCCGCAAACCTCAGCAGAGGGTAAAAAAGTTAATCAAGTTTTAATTTGTGAAGATGTTTATTATCCAGGTGATTCTGAGCCAGAAGAATTCTACATGTCAGTTCTTTTAAACAGGAGTAACGGTAAAAATATGATTATGTATTCTACCGAAGGAGGTATGGATATTGAAACAGTAGCTGAAGAAACACCGCATTTAATTTTTACCGAGGATATAGATCCTACATTAGGTTTATTACCTTTTCAATCAAGAAAAATTGCCTTTAATCTGGGACTATCTGGTACAGCATTAAAAGAAATGGCAAAATTTGTGTCTGCACTATATACTGCATATATCAAATCAGATTCCTCAATGTTTGAAATCAATCCTGTTTTAAAAACTTCAGATGATAAAATTTTAGCAGTAGATGCTAAAGTTACCTTAGATGAAAATGCATTATTTCGTCACAAGGATTATGCAGCCATGCGAGATTTACGAGAAGAGAATCCTATTGAAGTAGAGGCAAAAGCTGCTGGCCTAAACTATGTTGATTTAGATGGAAATGTTGGATGTATGGTGAATGGTGCTGGTTTGGCAATGGGAACTATGGATTTAATAAAACAAGCCGGAGGAGATCCAGCAAACTTTTTAGATGTAGGAGGTACTGCAGATGCACAACGTGTGGAAACAGCCTTTGGAATTATTTTGAAAGATCCAAATGTAAAGGCAATTTTAGTTAATATTTTTGGAGGTATTGTTCGTTGTGATAGGGTAGCACAAGGGGTTGTAGATGCATACAAAAATATGGGGGATAAAATTAATGTCCCAATCATTTGTCGTTTGCAAGGAACCAATGCAAAAGAAGCGAAGGAATTAATTGACAATAGTGGAATGGAAATTATTTCTGCAACTGAATTCCAAGAAGCTGCTGATAAAGTTGGAGAAGTATTAGGTTTATAAAATTTCAAAATTTTTTAAAATAACAACGACGTTCATTATGAGCGTCGTTTTTTTTTATTATTAAAAATATTTTGAAAGGCTTTAGACTAATTAATAACCAAAGGAACATTATGCCATTGGGAATATTTAAATTGTATTAAAATCTAATTTTATATATTTACGTTTAAGGTAAATACCTATTAATATTTATGAGCTTTTAAATGAAAAAATACAAACAAATTATAATTTTTAGCTCACTATTTATTTTCCTATCATTTGGTCATCCCATAAAGTTAACTTCTTCAATTATTAGATACGATTCAGAAACTCAAATTATTAATATGGAATGTAAGGTTTTTATTGATGATTTTTCACCAGCAATAGGCCCCAATATAGAACAGAGAGTTAATAATAAAAGCCTTAGTTCAGATGATCTTCTGAGAATAGAAAATTACTTTAATACAAACTATAAAATTTTTATTGATGGTGATAAATTACCCTTAGTGATTAACAATTATAAAGTGGCAAATAATGTTATGACATTATCATTTTCCATTTCAAATATTACACTTAAAATTGGCAACAAGCTCAATATTGAAAATGAACTTCTTTTTGAAAAATTTCCTGATTTACAGTCTAATTGGATGACCATACAAATTCCTCCTTTTATTCCAAATTATAATTTTGAAAGTAAATTTGAAAACTATATATATTCACACACTTTTTAATTTTTTTTATCAATGATTACGATTAATACTTTTTTTCAGAGTGGATGGGAGCATATTGTAGATATTAATGCTTATGACCATCTTTTATTTGTTATGACGTTATGTGCGGCTTTCAAATTAAAAGAGTGGAAACAAATATTAATAATCATTACTGCATTTACCATTGGTCACAGTGGAACTCTTATTCTTAGTGCTTTTGACATCATCCCCACGGATCCAAAATTAATAGACTTATTAATACCATTTACAATTATGCTAACTGCCATAGCAAATGTCATTAATTATGAAAAAAACAGAAAGTTTTCTGATGCTAAAATCAAGTATTTAATAGCCTTAGTCTTTGGATTAATTCATGGATTAGCATTTGCTAGTAATTTTAAATTTATGCTGTTCAGTGACGATATTTTAATGCCACTATTTTTATTTAATATTGGTATTGAAGCAGGACAATTATTTATAGTATTACTTTTTATGATTGCCTTATGGTTCTATTCAAATGTAATTAATGGAGAGCATTTTAAATGGAACTTATTCATTTCTGGAGCAGGTTTTGGAATAGCAGCAACTATTTTTATAAATGCTTTATAGTACTTGTAATGTTAACCATCAGGATATTAATAAAAAATGCCACTCATTCGAGTGGCATTTTTTATTTAATTCTTTAGCTTAAGGCTTTACGTTTTCTTCAATTTTATCGACTGTAAGACGTTCCTCTCGATTTGCAACCTCCCAAGCAGTATGAAAAATTAAACGAGATCTATTCTCTAATAGATCATAGTTAATTTTATCTGGAGTATCACTTATTTGGTGATAATCAGCATGAGTACCATTGAAATAGAAAATAACAGGAATGTTGTTTTTTGCAAAACTGTAATGATCTGAGCGATAGTAGAATCGATTAGGATCATTTTCTGCGTTGTACTTGTAGTCTAATTCAATATTTACATATTCTTTATTTGCTTGTTCTGAAATATTGTGTAAATCTGTACTTAGTTTATCGCTACCAATCAAGTAAATATAATTACGATCACCTTCACGTTTTGGATCAATACGTCCAATCATATCGATGTTTAAGTCAGTGATTGTATTTTCTAATGGAACTAAAGGCTCGTAATCTGTATAGTATCTTGAACCCAACAATCCCTTTTCTTCTCCGGTTACGTGTAGAAAAATAATTGAGCGTTTTGGTCCGTGACCATTATCTGCTGCATTTTTAAATGCCTCTGCTATCTCTAACATAGCAACTGTTCCAGAACCATCATCATCGGCACCATTAAAAACCTCTCCATCACCATCAATACCGATGTGGTCTAAATGAGAGGAAATAATAATATATTCATCAGGTTTTTCAGAACCTTTAATGATAGCAGCTACATTTTCTGAGGGTTTGGATTCAGAGGATGCCTCAAGAATCATTTCAAATGTTGCTGTTTCATAAGAAGGTTTCACAGATTTATCAATATTTGCTATTAATGATTTACCCATTTTGTTGCTGATCAAAAACTGATACATATCAGCTTCAGCATCTTTTTTAACAGGCAGAGATAAACGATTGCCTGCACCTCTTGCTTCAAGTCCTTTGAAATACAGTGCATACCGATTAAATAAGTTATCATTCATAAAGAATAATGCCTTTGCACCTTTTTCTTTAGCTACATTTCTTTTTGCGGATAATTCTTGTCGACCATTAGACCACTTTGAGGCTTGTTTGTTACCAGTAATTATATAATTACCATTTTCATCTTTCGGTTCCCCATTTTTAATCACAACGATTTTTCCCTTAACATCTAAGTTAGTATAATTAGAAAACTGGTCATCATCTATACCAAACCCAGCATAAACAATTTCTGAAGCTGACATCTTTGTTGAAATCGCAGATCCTAGCGAAATAAAATCATCAAAGTACGTAAATGATTTCCCATTGTTGGTTATAGTTACTTTAGGTGTTTTTACAAGATTTAAAGGTACATTTTGAAAATAATTTCCTTCAATTACAGGTTTAATTCCTAGGGCTTCATATTGATCTTTAATATAGTTAACAGCCTTCTTCTGTCCAGGATCACCGGTATCACGACCTTCAAATTCATCTGAAGCGTAAATATATAAATGCTCTTTTAACTCATCTTGAGTGATAGAACTACCATAGTTTACAACCTCTTCTTTAGTTGCTTCTTTTTGACATGAAAATAGCATCAACAAAGCACCTGTTAGTAATAGTGTTTTTTTCATTTTAGTAATTGTTATATTAAGTCTCTCGAATATATTTATAAAGATACAATAAGGCGCTTAAAACCCTACTATTTAACATAAATTAACAGTGTGATTCGGTTTTAAATGGTTCATAATAAATTAAAAAATAAATACTGTTGCTTATTTAAATGTTTTTTAGACCAATTTTTCTTTTGTAATAACTTTTATCAATATATATAGTTTTAGTTTGTTGAGAATACGTATTTATTACTATCAAAAGATAAAAAATAGGGGTAATTATGTTTTTCATTTAGTTTTTAGTTGTTGCTTTAAAACTGTTATTTCATCTCTAAGTTGAGCGGCAATTATAAAATCTAAGGACTTTGCTGCTGCTTCCATTTGTTTTCTTTTTTCTCTTATTCTTTTTTCTATTTCAGATTTTGGTAAGTATTGAAGGTCTTGTTCTGCTGCCTCTTTGATTGCAGTGTTATATTGATAGGAGGCGACTGCTTTTCTTGATAATGTTTCATCAATTTTCTTATTTATTTGGGTTGGAGTTATCTTATTTTTTTTATTGTAAGCAATTTGTTTTTCCCTCCTCTTAGTGGTTTCATCAATAGTGAGTTGCATACTTTTTGTTATTTTATCTGCATACATGATAGCTATACCCTCAATATTTCTGGCAGCTCTTCCTATAGTTTGAGTCAGCGATCTGTGGGAGCGTAAAAATCCTTCTTTATCGGCATCTAGAATTGCGACTAAAGAAACTTCAGGTAAATCTAAACCCTCACGCAATAGATTCACACCAATTAAAACATCAAAAATACCTTTTCTAAGATCTTGCATAATCTCAACCCGTTCTAATGTATCTACATCCGAATGAATATATCTACATCGAATAGAAATTCTACTCAAATACTTGGTCAATTCCTCGGCCATCCTTTTAGTGAGTGTAGTTACTAAGGTTCGTTCATCTTTTTCAACTCTTAGCTGAATTTCCTCAATGAGATCATCAATTTGATGAAGACTAGGTCTAACCTCTATTTTGGGATCAAGAAGTCCAGTTGGGCGAATAATTTGTTCCACAAAGATCCCTTCTGTATTTTGTAATTCATAGTCAGCTGGAGTAGCACTCACGTATATGGTTTGATTTTGAATGGCCTCAAATTCCTCAAATTTTAAAGGTCTATTGTCCATTGCTGCAGGCAATCGAAAACCATATTCTACTAAATTTTCTTTTCTACTTCTATCGCCACCATACATAGCATGAGTTTGAGGAATAGTAACGTGACTCTCATCAATAATCATTAAATAATCTTCAGGAAAGTAATCTAATAGACAAAAGGGTCTTGTTCCTGCTTCTCGTCCGTCTAAATATCTTGAATAATTTTCTATTCCCGAACAGTAGCCCAATTCTCGAATCATTTCTAAATCAAATTCTGTTCTTTCTTTTAATCTTTTAGCTTCTAGATGTTTTCCTATTTCTTTAAAATAATCAACTTGTTTTACTAAATCTTCCTGAATTTGATGAATGGCACTCTGAAGAACATCAGGAGAGGTCACAAATAAATTAGCCGGATATATAGTTAGTCTTTCAAATTTTTCTATGATTTGATTATTTATCAGATCAATTGCTTCAATTTCTTCAATTTCATCTCCAAAAAAATGAACCCTAAAGCCATGTTCCCCATATGAAGGAAATATGGTTACCACATCTCCTTTTACTTTAAAAGTTCCACTTTTAATTTCTACATCACTTCTAGAATATAGACTGGTTACTAATTGGTGTAAAAACTTGGTTCTTGAGATGAGTTGACCAATTTCAATGGGAATGACATTTTTTTTGAATTCTACAGGATTTCCAATCCCATATAAACAAGAAACGGAGGCTACAACTAGCACATCTCTTCTTCCTGAGAGTAGGGAAGAAGTAGTACTTAATCTCAGTCGTTCTATATCATCATTAATTGATAAATCTTTTTCTATATAAGTTCCAGTTACTGGAATATAGGCCTCTGGCTGATAATAATCATAATATGAAACAAAGTATTCAACAGCATTTTTAGGAAAAAACTGTTTAAATTCTGAATACAATTGAGCTGCTAATGTTTTATTATGAGCCAACACAAGTGTAGGCTTATTTACCTTTTCAACAACATTAGCAACTGTAAATGTTTTACCTGATCCTGTAACTCCTAATAATGTTTGATACTTTTCGCCAGATAAAATACCTTTTGAAAGTTGTTCAATGGCTTCAGGTTGATCTCCAGTTGGTTTGAACTCAGATTGTAGCTTAAAATCCATTAGATAAAATACAAGTAATTTTCATCTATTAGATGAACTATTTAAATAAATACTTAACTATCTCTTACCTTCTCAACAAAGAGAAGTTTCCTTTTCTTTCTCTGAGTGCTCCATTTCTA
>JAYOAM010000007.1:0-136026 GCA_038104255.1 Flavobacterium sp.
AACGGTCTCAATAAAAAGTTCTACGTCTCTGTTTGTAAGTTCCGCTAAGGGTATTTTTTTGTGAAAATTTATAAAGTCTGCAATAAAAAAAGTATAGGTTTGTATCGTACTTTGGCTATACCTTTTTCCTTTCAAAAACAAATAAAATTGATTTAATAATTTCTTCTGTTTGTCAGTTAAATCTCTTTTGAAGGCTATTTTTTTTGAAATTTTAGAAACATCTACTTTTGAAATATTCTTAAATAGGTTTAAAATAATGGCTAAATTCTCTGCGGTATTTATGAGATACCAAGCCTTCAAAGATTTACTCCAAGAAGCTCCATTAACAGTTCGTATAAGTGAAATTAAGGTCTCATCATACTCAAACTTAATTAAGAGCTGATTATTTTTTCTGTGAATTTTTTCTTCAAGAAATATGGTAGGATGTTGTAGGGGTTTCATAGCGCCATCAAAGTAAATAAAATAGTTGATTAAAACAAAAAAACCACCGATTTCCGTGGTTTTTTAATGCATGAGTATTTTAAGAATAACCAATTTTTTTCTTTGTGCTATTGGCGTTTAATAATCTTATTTTGTGAAATTAGTTCCCCCTTGTTTTTTATGTGGTAATAGTATATACCATTACTGAGATAGCTTAAATTAATTTCTAAATTGTTTGAGTCTAATTCAAAATACCCTACAGATTGCCCCAAAGAGTTGTAAATAATAAATTCTAAAGATTCAGTTTTTAAGGAATCTAATGAAATAGTAATGTTTCCTTTAGTAGGGTTTGGATACACTGTAATCTGTTGTTGTATTTGCGCAATATCTTTTGTTGAAAGAGTTACTGAACTAGCAATCCAATTCGTTGCCAAACTGTTGTCTGAATTTAAATCAACTAATTGTAAATAAGGCCCATCTCCGTCTGCACTCTCAGGCCAAGGGTTACTATCTGTATACCAAACTTCATCTATGGTATTTCCGAAAGCATCGGATAAGACAATTTTGTAAGAACTATTGCTTAGACTCCTAACAAACTCTCCAAAAGGGGGAAAACCATAGAAATCTTCAAATGCAGTAGCATCTCCACTTAAATAAATTTTTTCATTTCCAGCTACAGAAGCATCAGGAAGGAATTGATATGAAATTCCTAATTCTCTTATGTAGTATCCTGTTAAATTTATAGTTCGATTACTATTGTTGGTTATTTCAATAAACTCTAGTTCTTTACTAGAATACCCTCCTTCTTCTAACGGGTTATAGTGTATTTTACTAATTACTAAATTAGGCACAGAGACATTTGAACAATCATTTGAAGAGCCTACATTAGAATTTATCCAATTAATACGGTTTAAAATCCAATCTTTCATGGCAATGATGTTCTGTTCTTGATCAGCTACGGTTGGCCAGCCCTCTTGTGGGGGCCATCTCTGTAGCTCTCTAACTTGAGATTCACTCACAATCTCAGCAAATTCATCAATAAGATTAACAATGGTTGTGTAATTTAAGGCTTCATTTTCGGCAGTTAATTCAAACCAACGTTTAGATAAGTAACATTTAAAAGTGCTGTCTTGAAAAAAGTCTTTCCAAAATTTAGCACCCATATTTTCATATTCAAATTGCCATACATCATAAAAACTTCTATCATAACCAAAAACAAATAAATCATTCCCGTACGATAAATTATAATCCCAAACAGGCCCAGCTCTTAGTTTTCCTCCTCTGTCTTTATGAAAGAAGGTGCTAAATTGGTAAGAATCTGGATTTGAAGCTATTTCTGCCATAATCATATAATCTACAAAACTAGGAACGTCTATAATTGATGGGTAGCCATTAATTATTGATGTATTAGCAGGGTTTGTTTGAGTCTCTAAGTCTCTAAATACAGTTTCTATATAAGCTGCTTGTTCTGCAGTAATATCCTCTGTTTGTGGATAATGATGTAAAAAATCTGTTTCCCATCCCCCATAATTAGGCATGGTCCAGGCTACTACATCTCCGCCAGTAGTTTTATCTGCTTTAACGATGTATCCTCCGGTTACTTCTGGAAAATCATTATCTTCATCATCAATTTTTTTCAAGTTAACCCTATCAGAATCTCTTTTAATCTTTTCGGTTAAAATATAAACCCCTTTATAGTCATCGTTCACAATTACTTCTATGTATTTTACTCTAGGCGCATAATTACCCATATTAGCGGCTAAGGTATACGATAGATAATCACGAATCATAGAGGGGTCATAAGCTAAAGAATTTAAAACCCAATCATTCTCAGAAGGCATTCCCAACAAGCTAACATTATTATTAGATTCATCATCAGCTAAGAGAGTGGTAAATCCGTATGGTTTTTTATTCAATACTTGAGAGCTACTTCCTCTTAATTCTATACCAATTCTACCATTATAATTTAAATAGGAATCATTGGTAATGTCTGTTAAATAATTACGACTTCCGTCTGGTCTAAAAATAATTTGCATGGTAGCAAGAACTTTTGGATCGTCTGGTATTTCATAAGGAGCATTGGTATTAGGGTCAATATCAGTTGTTATGACCATAATGGGTAAATTACTATCGGTTAGAATTGTTTGGTGGGTAAGAATTGTTTGTTGAGCAAATACACTCTGGTAAAAGAGAACAAAGAAAAATGATAAAGCAATAATTTTTTTATTCATAAAGAAAAAATACAGCAACGATTCATAGAAAGGTTCAAATTAAAAAGAATAGTTGATTTAAGCAAAAAACCACCGATTTCGGTGGTTTTTTTATGAATGTGAATACAATTATAGGTCAAATTTTATGCCTTGAGCTAAAGGTAATTCATCAGAATAATTAATGGTGTTTGTTTGTCTACGCATATATACTTTCCAAGCATCAGACCCAGACTCACGTCCTCCACCCGTTTCTTTTTCTCCTCCAAACGCACCACCAATTTCTGCTCCTGAAGTTCCAATATTTACATTGGCAATTCCACAATCAGAACCTGCATAAGACAAGAACTTCTCAGCTTCTTTCAATTCATTGGTCATAATCGCAGAAGACAACCCTTGAGCTACACCGTTTTGTTTTTCTATGGCATTCTCTACACCCCCAGTATATTTCATTAAATATAAGATAGGCGCAAAGGTTTCATGCTGTACAATTTCAAAATGATTTTCAGCTTCAATAATAGCAGGCTTTACATAGCAACCACTTTCATAGCCTTCACCTTCAAGCACACCACCATCTACCAAAATAGTTCCGCCTTCAGCTTTCGCTTTTTCAATAGCAGCTAAATAGGTATTTACAGCATCATGATCAATTAAAGGACCAATATGATTGCGTTCATCTAATGGGTTCCCAATAGTTAATTGCTTATAAGCGCCTACTATGGCATCTTTTACTTTAGCATATACAGATTCATGAATAATGAGTCTTCGTGTAGAGGTACAACGTTGTCCGCAGGTTCCAACAGCTCCAAACACAGCCCCTGGTACTACTACTTTTAGATCTGCTGATGGTGTAATAATAATGGCATTATTACCTCCCAATTCTAATAAAGATTTTCCAAAGCGTTGTGCAACAGTAGCCCCAACAATTCTACCCATTCGTGTAGATCCAGTGGCAGATACTAAAGGAATTCTTGTGTCTGTGGTCATCATTTCACCTACGGTATAATCTCCAGTTACAATAGAAGAAATACCCTCTGGTAAATTATGGTCTTTTAACACATCTGCTATAATATTCTGGCAAGCTACCGCACATAAAGGTGCTTTTTCAGAGCCTTTCCAAACACATACATCTCCACACACCCAAGCCAAGGCCGTATTCCAAGCCCAAACGGCTACCGGAAAGTTAAAAGCAGAAATAATACCCACCACACCAATAGGGTGCCATTGCTCTCTCATTACGTGACCAGGACGTTCAGACGGAATAGTTTGCCCATTCAATTGTCTAGACAATCCAACAGCAAAATCACAGATATCAATCATTTCTTGTACTTCTCCATATCCTTCTTGTAAAGACTTCCCCATTTCATAAGAAACCAATTTCCCAAGAGGCTCTTTTAACTCTCGTAGTTTATTGCCAAACTGACGTACAATTTCTCCTCTTTGAGGTGCTGGCATATCTCTGAAAGCCTTAAATGCATCAGTAGCAGTATTCATTACTTGTTCATAATCTTCTTTGGTGCTAGCCTTTACCTTACCAATTAATTTTCCGTCTACAGGAGAATAACTGGCAATAAGTTCTCCATTAGAAAAATTATGGCTCCCGGTTGAAGTCCCAGGATTAATATCTTGCAGTCCTAATTCTTTAAGCGCTTGTTGAATTCCAAAATCTGACATTATTTATTCTTTTTGATTTGTGCCCACAAAAATACAATAAAGTTTTGCAAAATAATAGGCTGTATTTATCAATTATAATCAAAGTTTTTTAACTAAATCCTGCTATTTTTGTGATATATGCAAAAAGCTATTTTTAACATACAAAACGAAACTGATTTTAAGTACTGTGCTTTAGAGGTGTTTAGACATCAGTTTCAAAATAATAGAGTGTATAGGTCTTTTTGCGATTTGTTATACATTCATCCAAGTGATGTCAAAGAAGTAGCAGATATTCCTTTTTTACCCATTCAGTTTTTTAAAACCCATCAAATTCTTTCTACCCACCAATCGGTTCAAGAAACCTTTACCAGTTCAGGTACCACAGGGGCTCAAGTAAGTAAACATTTGGTAACAGATACAAGTTGGTATGAGGCAAGCTACACAAAAGCATTCGAACATTTTTATGGGCCTATTAAAGACTACACAGTTCTTGGGCTTTTGCCTAATTATTTAGAACGGGAGGGCTCTTCACTAATTTATATGGTCAATGACTTTATTCAGAAATCTAATAACCCCAAGAGTGGGTTTTATTTAGACAATTTATCTGAGCTATCAAAAACACTTGAAGAATTAGACCAACAAGGAGAAAAGGTACTGTTAATTGGAGTTACGTTTGCCTTGTTAGATCTCATAGAAAGTCAATCTTTTTCATTAAAAAATACGGTTATTATGGAAACGGGTGGTATGAAAGGAAGACGTAAGGAAATGATTAGAGAAGAATTACACAAAATTTTATGTGCTGGTTTTGGCGTGTCTAAAATTCATTCAGAATACGGAATGACCGAACTATTAAGCCAAGGATATTCTGCTGGAGATGGTATTTTTGAGTGCCCACCCTGGATGAAAATACTTCCCAGAGATACTGAAGATGCGCTAACACTTATTGGGGTAAACAAAACTGGAGGGCTTAATGTTATAGACTTGGCCAACTACAATTCGTGCTCATTTATTGCAACACAAGACTTAGGAAAAGTAAACAATAACGGATCTTTTGAAGTACTAGGGCGTTTTGATCACTCAGATATAAGAGGCTGTAATTTAATGGTATTATAATATTACCACTGTAAAAACTAGGCTATCTTTAACAGAAAATAATTCTTTTTACCTCGCTGAAGCAACACATAAGCATTAGCAATAATATCTGAAGTAGAAATGATAAAATCTTCTTTCACCTTCTCTTTATTAACAGATATTGCATTTTCTTTGAGGGCTCTTCTGGCTTCTCCATTAGAGTTTAAAAAGCCTGTTTTTGCAGCCAAGGCACCAATCATATCTAGTCCGTTTTCAATATCTTCTTTAGATACAGAAGCTTGAGGGACTCCCTCAAAAATATCTAAAAAAGTTTGCTGATCTAAAGATTTTAAATCTTCAGAGGTAGATTTTCCAAAAAGAATTTGAGAGGCTTTAATTGCGTTATCAAAAGCCTCTTGGCCGTGGGTCATTGTGGTAACTTCTTCACCGATTTTCTTTTGCAATAAGCGTAGGTGTGGGGTTTCTCTGTGTTCTGCAACAAGAGACTCAATGGTTTCTTTATCTAAAAAAGTAAAGATTTTAATATATTTTTCGGCATCTTCATCTGAAGCATTAAGCCAGTATTGGTAAAATTTATAAGGAGAGGTTCTCTTGGCGTCTAACCATACATTTCCACCTTCTGTTTTTCCAAACTTTGTACCATCTGCTTTAGTGACTAAAGGAATAGTAATGGCATAAGCTTTCCCTTGTGCTTTCCTACGAATCAATTCTGTCCCAGTGGTAATATTTCCCCACTGGTCAGAACCCCCCATTTGTAGTTTACAATCCATCTCTTTGTACAAATGATAGAAGTCATAGCCTTGAAATAGTTGGTAGGTAAACTCAGTAAAACTCATTCCTACTTTAGATTCAGAGCTCAAGCGCTTTTTTACAGAATCTTTGGCCATCATATAGTTAACCGTAATATGCTTTCCTGTATCTCTTACAAAGTCTATTAAAGAAATATCCTTCATCCAATCAAAATTATTAACTAATTCTGCGGGGTTTTCTGCGGTGTCAAAATCTAAAAATCTACTCAATTGTGCCTTTACACCTTCAATATTAGTTAACAAAGTAGTTTCATCCAATAAATTTCTTTCAGCAGATTTTCCAGAAGGATCCCCTACCATTCCAGTAGCACCCCCAACCAAAGCTATAGGTTTATGCCCAGCATTTTGAAAATGTTTTAAGATTAAAATCTGAACTAAACTTCCAATATGTAATGAATCTGCCGTTGGATCAAACCCAATATAACCAGCGGTAGCATGTTCTAATAGATACGCTTCTGTATCTGGCATAATATCATGCAATAATCCTCGCCATCGTAACTCTTCAACAAAATTTGTCATCTGCTAACTTTATAAAAAGCAAAGATACATTTCTGACGTAAATAAACTAAATTCGTTGCATGATTTTAGTAACAGGTGGCACAGGATTGGTAGGTTCTCATTTATTAGTTCGTTTAGCTCAAGAAAATGAGCCCATAAGAGCTATTTACAGAACCAAAGATAGTATTGAAAAAACCAAAAATGTATTTTCATATTACACCAATATTCCATCAAGTTTATTTGCTACTATAGAATGGGTTCAAGCAGACATTACAGATGTTCCTGCGATGATTCCTGTATTTAAAGGGGTAAAAAAGGTATACCATTGTGCAGCAATTATTTCATTTGATCCTGTAGACTATATTACCATGAGAAAGGTAAATATTCATGGAACGGCCATTGTTGCCAATTTAGCCATAGATGCCAAAGTAGAAAAATTATGTTTTGTAAGTTCCATTGCTACCATTGGAGAAGATCTTAAAAAAGAGTATGCCAACGAAGAAAATGATTGGGGCGGTAATGAAAAGAACAATGGGTATGCAATCACAAAGTATGGGGCAGAAACAGAAGTTTGGCGAGCCAGCCAAGAAGGTGTCGATGTTATCATTGTTAATCCTGGAGTTATTTTGGGAAGCGGTTTTTGGACTTCAGGTTCAGGGAAAATGTTTTCACAAATTCATAAAGGGTTTTCATTTTATTCTGAAGGGGTAACAGGCTTTATTGGCGTTAAAGATGTTGTTAATTCTATGGTTCAGTTAATGGAAAGTACTTGTAAAAACGAACGATTTATTTTAGTATCCGAAAACAAAAGTTTTAAAGAAGTGTTATTTACCATAGCGGAAGCTTTTGGCAGGAAAAAACCAACACGATGTGTTAAGCCTTGGCAAGCAAATTTATTTTGGAGATGGGAGTGGTTGGTGTCAAAACTAACGGCAAGAAAAACAAGAATGAGTAAGTACACTGCAAAAACCTTACACAGAAAAACATATTATTCTTCAGAAAAATGCAAAACCCAATTAAAGGTTCCTTTTGAAACTATTGAGGAGGTCATTTATCAAGTAAAAAATGATTTTTTAATTTAGTTTTTGAGTTGAAAATTTTTCGTTTTTTTCATCTTTTTTGATAAATCAAATTCTTTTTTCTTTGGGCCTTTTTTTACTTTAATTTTATTTCTTACAAGAGAATCATTGAAAATAGAATCTTTTATTTTTTTTTCCTTCTTAAAAAACGCTTGTTCTTTCTCCAACAACTCAGTTATTTCATTGAGCATAGGCTCATAGACATCAATCTTAGAGGTGTAATAAAGATTACTTTTAGTAAAACGAAGACTATCAATGTTATATTTATGATATACAAGAGTGATGTAGGAAACCTTTCTTTGTTGTCGCCTATTTTTAATGCTTTTTGCTGAAGATGCCAAATACAAGTCTTTCAACAACATGACCATAGTATCTTTTGGAATAAGATCTATGGGTTCATCGTAGATAGTATTACTTCTGCAAGAGGCAAGAAGAACGATTAAAACTAAATAAGTGATGCTTTTTTTCATGCTCTATTAAAAGTAATTCTTTTTCCTTTTACTGTGGTGTTAAAAACACCATGATCATACATTAAAACACCATTCACAAATGTATGGGTAACCCTAGAAGAAAAGGTGATTCCCTCGAACGGAGACCATCCACATTTATACAGAATATTTTCTTTAGCTACTGTTTGAGGAGCATCTAGATCTATTAAAACTAAATCTGCAAAATAACCTTCTCTAATAAACCCTCTTTTTTCTATTTGAAAGATTTTAGCAGGGTTATGACATGCTTTTTCAACAAGCTTTTCAATAGAAATAACGCGTTCTTTAACTTTCTCCAATAAAGCTAATAAAGTGTGTTGCACCAAAGGTCCTCCACTTGGCGCTTGCATATATGGATTAGACTTTTCCTCTAAAGTGTGTGGTGCATGATCAGAAGCAATAATATCTATTCTGTCATCTAATAAAGCTTCCCACAAGCCTTTTCTATCTGCAGTTGTTTTAACCGCTGGATTCCATTTAATGTGAGTTCCTTTTGTTTTGTAATCTTCATCAGAAAACCATAGATGATGCACACAAACCTCTGCAGTAATTTGCTTTTGTTCTAGAGGAATATCATTTCTAAATAAGCCAGTTTCTTTGGCAGTAGACAAATGGAAAACATGCAATCGAGCTCCTGTTTTTTTGGCTAATGCAATAGCTTTTGATGAAGACAAATAACAAGCGTCTTCACTTCTTATAATAGGGTGTAACTCAATAGGAATATTTTCTCCATAGATAGCTTTGTAATGTGCTGTATTTTTTTTGATGGTAGCCTCATCTTCACAATGAACTGAAATTATAAGTTGAGTAGATGAGAATATTTTTTCTAATACTTCAAGATTGTCTACCAGCATATTTCCGGTAGAGGATCCTAAAAATAACTTGATCCCTGCTACCGTTTTTGGGTCAGTTTGCAGTAATTCTTCCAAATTATCATTAGTGCCACCAAACATAAATGAATAATTAACAAAAGAGGTTTTTTCTGCTATATCAAATTTATCTTGCAGTAGTTTTTGAGTTGTTGCCTGAGGCACCGTATTAGGCATTTCAATAAAAGTGGTTACTCCACCAGCAACGGCAGCTCTACTTTCTGTACCAATAGTTGCTTTGTGAGTTAGCCCTGGCTCTCTAAAATGCACTTGATCGTCTATTAACCCTGGGATAAGACACTTTCCTGTAGCATTAATAACAGGGAAAGAATTTGCAGTTATAGAGGAGTCTATTTTTTTAATTATTCCGTTTTCTATAAGTATATCACCAATAAATGAAGATCCTTCATTTACAATTGTAGCATTTTTTATTAGGTAAGAATTCATCGTAAGCCTTTAAATCTCATTTTTATAACACCAAAAAGTGCTTCAAATATAATACCATCACTCATTTTAGAGGTTCCCTCGGTTCTGTCAGTAAAAATTACGGAAACTTCTTGAATTTTAAATGCATGTTTCCAAGCTTTAAATTTCATTTCAATTTGAAACGCATAGCCCACAAATCGTATTTTATGAAGTTTAATGGTTTCAAGTACATTCCTTTTGTAGCAAACAAATCCGGCAGTAGTATCATGAACTGGAATTCTAGTAATAAAGCGAACGTATTTTGAGGCAAAAAAGGACAATAAAACTCTTTTCATAGGCCAATTCACAACATTTACCCCTTTAGAATATCTAGAGCCAATAGAGACATCTGCTCCTTGATTTTTACAAGCATCATATAGTCTTATTAAATCTGCTGGGTTATGTGAGAAATCTGCATCCATCTCTATAACATAATCATAAGCTTTTTGGATAGCCCATTTAAAGCCATGAATGTATGCAGTTCCAAGACCATTTTTACCTGATCTTTTTTCAATAAAAAGAGAATTGGAGTAGTTTTGAATTAGCTTTTCTACAATGGTTGCTGTTCCGTCTGGAGAGTTATCATCAACAACCAATATATGAAACTTCTTTTTTTGATTAAAAACAGCTTCTATTATGGCTTGAATATTTTCTTTTTCGTTATATGTTGGAATAATAACTAGAGTGTCAGACATAAAATGTGTGAGAATATGCACAAATATACATTTTTTTATGACTAATTTTGTTTAAATCATAATTACAAAAAAGAAGAAATGGAGGCTCTTCATCGAAGTGTTTTGTCAAACAATTGGATCACATTAATCTTTGTATTTTCAATACTATTGCTGTTTCTTCTTAAACTTTTTACAGCTACAAAATTAAAAGGATATACCACCGCTCTTTTTAACAAGGGATTTGTTGAAATAGAAGCAGAGGAGCCCTATTTTTCTTTTTCTTTTTTTCATTTAGGGTTTTCATTATTTACCTTTTTGATGCTTTCCATAACCATTTTCTTAACCGTTAAACATGTTAAACAAGACAGTGTTTTTTTATTTGATGATTACCTCTTGTACACATTTTATCTGTTTAGTTATCTGATTTTAAGATTTTTAGCTGTATTTGTATTGTGTTCAGTCTTTCAGTTTACCTCGAAGTTGTCATTCTTTATGACTTCCAAAAGAGCATATTTGTACTCAATTTCTATAGCTTTACTTTTTTTAAATGTATTTTATTTTTATGCTTTTCAAAATCAGTATTTATTGTTTACTGGCCTGACAGTACTTTTTTCATCAAGATTTTTTTTAATAGTAATCAACAACAAAAACCTGATCATTAGAGAGTTATTTTATTTTATTTTGTACCTTTGCGCCTTCGAATTAGCACCGCTATTCGTTTTGTTTAGATTGATATTTTAAATAAAATAGAAGTAGATTATGAAAGTGAAAACAATCTTGGTATCTCAACCAGAACCAAAAACAGAAACATCTCCGTACTCTGACTTGTCTGATAAACAGAAAGTTAAAATCGATTTTAGACCCTTTATTCATGTTGAAGGCGTTACTTCAAAGGAGGTGAGAGCTCAAAAAATTGACTTATCAAACTTTACAGCAATTGTGCTAACGAGCAGAAATGCTGTAGACCATTTCTTTAGAATTGCTGAACAAATGCGCTTTAAAGTACCAGATGCTATGAAGTATTTTTGTCAGTCTGAAGCGGTCGCTTACTACTTACAGAAGTATGTAGTTTACAGAAAACGTAAAATTTATGTTGGAAAAAGAACTTTTCCTGAATTGGTGAAGCTCATTAAAAAGCATAAAGAAGAGAAGTTTTTATTGCCATCTTCTGATAAATTAAAACCGTTAATTCCAACAGAATTAGATGCCTTGGGCGTAAATTGGAAAAGAGCAATATTATACAAAACAGTAGTTAGTGACTTATCTGATTTGGAAAATGTGTTTTATGATATTTTAGTGTTTTTTAGTCCTTCAGGTATAGATTCGTTATTTAAGAATTTCCCTGAGTTTAAGCAAAATAATACTCGAATTGCCGTGTTTGGAAATTCAACGGTAAAAGCCGCTACGGCAGCAGGATTAAAGTGCAATATTACTGCGCCTTCACCGGAAACACCATCCATGACAATGGCCTTGGAAAAATATATTAAAGAAGTAAATAAAAAATAATTGTGCTAAAATTTTAGTGCTAAGACAACCACGCTAAGGCGTGGTTTTTTTATGCAAATAAAGTTGCAAATACTTCTTCAATTTTTCCGACAAGAATGAGTTTAATGCCGTCTTCTTGAAGTGAAATTTTATTGTATTTGGAGGTTACAAAGGTTTTATAGCCAAGTTTTTTAGCTTCTGTAATACGTTGATCTATTTTAGAAACAGGTCTTATTTCTCCTGCTAATCCTATTTCTGCGGCAAAACATACATTGGGAGATATGGCAATATCTTGATTTGAAGATAAAATTGAAGCAACAACTGCAAGATCAATAGCGGGGTCATCAATACTGATGCCTCCTGTAATGTTAAGAAAGACATCCTTTGCGGCTAATTTAAACCCTGCTCTTTTTTCTAAAACAGCCAAAACCATATGCAAGCGCTTGAGGTTATATCCTGTGGTTGTTCTTTGAGGAGTTCCATATACAGCTGAACTCACCAAAGCTTGAACTTCAATCATTAACGGACGAACCCCTTCAAGAGTTGATGCAATTGCGGTTCCACTTAAATCGGAGTCTTTTTTAGAAATAAGAATTTCTGATGGATTTGAAACTTCTATGAGTCCGCTTGAAAACATTTCATAAATACCCAATTCTGCTGTAGAACCAAATCTATTTTTTTGAGAACGTAGTATTCTATAGGTGTGGTTTCTGTCGCCTTCAAATTGCAATACAACGTCTACCATATGTTCCAAAATCTTTGGACCAGCAATTTGTCCTTCCTTATTTATATGACCAATTAATAAAACAGGAGTGCCTGTTTCTTTTGCAAATTTTATAAGCTCTGCGGTAGTTTCTCTAATTTGAGAGATGCTTCCAGGTGAAGCTTCTATGGAGTTTGTATGAAGCGTTTGTATGGAATCTATGACTAAAATTTCAGGATTTATTTGTTCAATATTTTTAAAAATTTCCTGAGTATTTGTGGCTGTCAAAATAAGACAATTAGAGGCATTTTTTTGAATTCTTTCTGCTCTCATTTTTATCTGCGATTGGCTTTCTTCTCCAGAAACATATAAAACTTTATGAGAGATTGAAAGCGCTACTTGTAGAATTAATGTAGATTTTCCGATCCCTGGTTCACCCCCCAATAAGGTAACTGACCCTTTAACAAATCCTCCACCTAAAACGCTGTCAAGTTCACTGTTTTTTGTAGGGATTCGCTCTTCGGTATTTAATTGAATATCTTCAATTTTTAGCGGCTTGGCAATGGTCTTAGTAGGGTTAGATTGTTTCCATGCTCTTACCACCTCTTTTTGAACTACTTCCTCAACAATGGTATTCCATTCATGGCAAGCACTGCATTGCCCCGTCCATTTTGCATGCTGAGTTCCACAATTCTGACAAAAAAAAGTAGTTTTAGCCTTAGCCATTTTGTATAAGTTTATACAAAGAAAAGAAAATTACTTTGCTTTATTAAAGATTGGTAAAAGTAAAAATGAGAGTCCCCCAAAAATTATAATCATAGCAGTTTGAGCGGTCCACATCACCCAGCCAAACTCTGTTCCTAATTCTTTTGGAATTCCGAATAGTAAAAAAGCTCCCATAACAGCGACAGGATAGGTACCAAGGCCACCGTTAGTTGCAGCAATACTAAATCCTCCAGCAATAAACCCAACTAGGATTCCGCCAATTGGAACAGACAAACCGTCAATGGCCGGAATCGTTGCCCAAAACATGAGCACATACATGAGCCAGATAAAAATAGTATGGAAGATAAACGGCCATTTTTTTTTCATTTTAAAGATGGTCATAACGCCTTCAACAAGCCCCTTTATGAAAACTTTAATTTTTAAACCGATTCCTTTATTCGCCTTTTTGATGAAAAGAATAAAAAAGATAACTGATGCGATTAAGCCAAGAATACCTATACCAATTTTTAAAAGGTTAAAGTTTTTGGTAGCTAGCTCCCATATAAAATCAAATTGAACAAAAAGTGTGATTACAATAACCACTAAAAGCATTACTAGATCTGCAACCCGTTCAGCTACAATGGTTCCAAATCCTTTTTGAAAAGGAATTCCTTCATAGTTAGACATTACTGCGGCTCTTGAAGCTTCACCTGCTCTAGGTATGGTAAGATTTACCAAATATGCAATCAGAACAGCCATAACACTATTGGCATATTTAGGGTTAAAGCCAAGAGGTTCTAACATGAATTTCCATCGATAAGCACGAGATAAGTGACTTAAAATTCCGAAGAAAAGTCCCAAAGCGATCCATGTGTAATCTGCCTCAAGAAAATACCCAATAAATTCCTTGGGCTTGATATTGCGTAAAGAATACCAAACCAAACCAAAACCAATGGCCAAGGGTAGGGTTATTTGTAAGCTTTTCTTAATTTTAAACTCCAAAATTAGGTAAGTAAATTAGTATTTTCATTAGGGAAAACAAGTGATGGTTTAAACTTTTTTGCTTCTTCAAAATCTAAAAAAGCATAGGTGATTAATATTAACACATCTCCAACAGCTACTCTTCTTGCCGCGGCTCCATTTAATGTAATTTCACCACTTTTTCTTGGCCCAGGAATAACATAGGTTTCAAGACGCTCTCCATTGTTATTGTTAACAATTTGTATACGCTCTCCTTCGATGATATTAGCAGCATCCATAAGGTCCTCGTCTATGGTTACACTCCCAACATAATTTAAATCAGCACCTGTTACTTTAACACGGTGGATTTTTGATTTAACAACTTGAACTAACATTTTGCAAAAGTACTACTTTTTTAAAATTTGAAAAGATTAAACGCACTAAAAAGAAGTTAAGAGTTTAATGAAATAGTGTCAATTAATCGAACCTCTCTTGCATACACCGCAATAAACGCTCGATAGTTTTTTTGGGGTGAGATTTCTGATATTTTTTTTAAAGTATCTTCATTTGCTATGGTAAAATATTCTAATTTAAAAAGAGGGTGCTTTTCAAATTGCTCCGAAACCCATTGTTCAATTGCTTTTAATGGAATTTTTCCTATTTTATTTTTTACTGCACAAAGAATTTGAAAGATAATTGATGCAGCATCTCGCTCTTGTGATGTCAAACGAGAGTTTCTTGAACTCATCGCCAGACCATTAGTTTCTCTATGCGTGGCACAGCTAATAACATTGACCTTTAGGGTTGATTTTTTCACCAACTTTCTAACAATTTGAAGTTGTTGAAAATCTTTTTCCCCAAAATAGGCATTGGTGGGAAGTACAATTTCAAATAATTTTTTCACGATGGTGCCAACTCCATTAAAATGTCCTTCTCTATATTTCCCTTCCATTTCATTTTCTAAACCGTCAAAATCGAAGTGTTGAGACGAAACACCATCTGTGTAAATCTCATCTGTAGAAGGAATAAAAACAATATCACATAAATTTTTTTCTAGGAGCATCAAGTCATGCTCAAGTGTTCTTGGGTAATTGTCTAGATCTTCTCTTTTGTTAAACTGCGTTGGATTTACAAAAATACTAGTAATAGTGAGGTCATTATTTTTTGACGATGCATGTAGTAAAGAGAGATGCCCTTTATGGAGTGCTCCCATTGTGGGGACAAAACCAATAGTAGCGTTTTCAGAACGAAACTCACTTAAATACATTTTAAGTTCTTTCTTAGTTTTAAAAACCTTCATAATAGAATACAGTCTAAGTACGCAAACTTAGTATTTTAACACGACTTTTGCATAAAATTTCGTAGTTTTGCAAACTTATACAAAGGCTTAAATTTAATGAAAGATAAGAGAATATTGTATGTTTCTTCAGAGGTTGTCCCTTATTTGCCAGAAACAGAGATAGCATCTACTGCATTTAATGTAGCAAAGAAGGCGCATTCAAAAGGTGTACAGACAAGAATTTTTATGCCTCGTTTTGGGGTAATTAACGAGAGAAGACATCAACTGCACGAAGTAATTCGTTTGTCAGGGATGAACTTGATAATCAATGATATGGATATGCCTTTGATTATTAAAGTTGCTTCAATCCCAAAGGAAAGAATGCAAGTTTACTTTATAGACAATGATGAATACTTCAAAAGAAAAGCTATTTTTTCTGATGAAGATGATCAACTTTTCTCAGACAATGACGAAAGAGCTATTTTCTTTGCCAAAGGAGTAGTTGAGACTGTAAAAAAATTGAACTGGGCTCCAGATATCATTCATGTTCATGGATGGATGGCATCATTATTGCCCTTATATATTAAAGAATATTACAGTGATGAGCCGTTGTTTTCAGAAAGTAAAATAGTAACGTCTGTTTACAAAAAAGATTTTGAAGGAGAATTAAATAATGGACTTGCTGAAAAAATTAAGTTTGATAATATTTCAGACGAAAAAATACAGGTTTTACAAGAACCAAACTATACAAATATCATAAAAAGTGCTGTTTCAAATTCTGATGCTATTGTTCAAGGAAGTTTAGAGATTCCTGAAGAAATATCAGAGGAAATTCAAAACACAGAAATTCCTGCATTAACATTTCAGGATGAAGATTCTTTTGAATCCTATTTAAATTTTTATAAAGAACTCATTACGGAAGAGTAAACTTAGAGTGGTTATGTTAAGAAAATATTTAAAAGCAGCACTAGGTGTTGTATTTACAGCGTTTCTTTTAGGGTCAATTATTTCTTGTGAAGAAGACTTTACTGATATTGGAACTTCAATAGTTAACAATGGTGAGTTTACCACAAACGATACCATATTCGAAATTGAGATCTCTGCAAAAAATATAGAAAAAGTCAGAACAGATGGATTATCCATTGGGGGAGCTTTAGGACAATATTTATTAGGGGTTCACAATAATAATAATTATAAGAAAATAGAGGCTTCTATCATTTCTCAACTCAGTATTCCGTTCGACTTAACACAAGTTGATGAGGACTACGGTTTAGACACCATTACCATTACATCTATAGATACAGTACTGTTGAGAATACCCTACAATGCTTCTCTATTAAATACCGCAGTACTTGATTCTGATTATTTATTAGATTCAATTATTGGAGATCAAACTCAACCGTTTACATTAAATATATTTAGGGTAGAAACGTATTTAAGTGGTTTAAATCCAACAACTCCTGCGCTTTTAAACACCTATTTTTCAGACCAAACTTACGAGATTTCTTCTGAGAAATTAAACAGCAATGAAGACCTTCAGTTTATGCCTAATAGAAGGGATACTGCCCAATTTGTTAAAAGAAGGTTGAGCACAGGGGAGGTATATGCCACAGATACTATTTCATATGCAAATTCAAACCCTGCTATAAGTATCTCACTTAAAGAAGACCTAATTAAAGAGCTACTTTTTGACCAATATGAAACCCAAAATTTTGCATCTCAAGATGCATTTAATAATTACTTTAGAGGGATAAAAATTCAGGCAGAGGGCGAAAACGGATCGCTGATTTCTCTTGGGTTAAACAACAATAATCTTCAACCCTCAATTGATATTCATTATACAAACACTGTTTTAGTCGATGGCGGAACAGTTGTTTACGACACAATCAAAAAGACAGATACTTTTTTATTATCTGGAATAAGGACCAATGAATACAAAACAACACCAGGGCAAATCCCTGGAGCCACTAGTATACCCATTCAAGGAACATCTGGGTCAATGGCTCAGTTAAAAATTCTTGGAGATGATAATGATTTGAATGGAATACCTGACAATTTAGAAGAACTGAGAACAAAAAATTGGTTAATCAATGATGCCAGTATTACACTATATGTTGATCAAGACGTTATTGAGCCGGATACTACAGCAATACCCTATCAGCTCTTCTTATTTAGAGATGGGTTAAATAGCGACGGTCTAGAAACTCCTCGTCAAATTACGGATTACATAACAGAAGGAGTTAATGAGGTAGGAGGGGAATTAAATGTAAACGACGCTAATGAACCAGACAGTTACACATTTAAGATTACTGATTATATTTCAGAACTACTCGCCGGAAACACAGACAATATTCCAGCACTTGGGGTTAGGGTTTTAAATACTACTGATCTTCCAGTATCAGCAGTAGATACGGTAGTTAGGAATCATAATTGGAACCCTAAAACAATCACATTATTAAATAATAACACACAAAATACTTCAAGAAAACCCAAATTAAAAATATCATACTCCCTAAAGACAGAAGAGGAGTAACAAAGTTAAATTAACCACCCTCTAAAATAATATATATGTGCGGAATCACAGGATACATAGGCGAAAAAGATGCATATCCAATAATCATAAATGGCCTGAAAAGACTTGAATACAGAGGCTACGATAGTGCCGGGATCATGATTTATAATGGAGAAGATATTCAAATTTCTAAAACAAAAGGTAAAGTATCGGCTCTAGAGCAAATCATACAAGATGATCCAAAAAGAAAAGTTGGAAAAATAGGAATTGGACATACGAGATGGGCTACCCACGGAGTTCCTAATCACATTAATTCTCACCCTCACACTTCACAGTCTGGAAATCTAGTAATTGTTCATAATGGAATTATAGAAAATTATGATACCCTAAGAAAAGAATTAATTAGGAGGGGCTATACTTTTCATAGTGATACTGATACAGAGGTATTGGTAAATTTGATTGAGGAAGTAAAGAAGAATGAAAAGTGTAAACTTGGGAAAGCGGTTCAATTAGCCTTAACTTATGTAACAGGAGCTTATGCAATAGCTGTTTTTGACAAAGAAAAGCCCAATGAAATTATAGTAGCAAAATTAGGAAGCCCTATTGCTATTGGTGTAGGCGAGAACAATGAAGAATTCTTTGTTGCTTCAGATGCCTCTCCTTTCATAGAGTTTACAAAAAATGTTGTCTATTTAGAAGATGAAGAAATGGCAATTATAAAGTTAGGAAGAGATATAAGGGTAAGAAGAATAAAAGATGATTCATTTGTAGATGCTACAATTCAAAAACTTAAATTAAACCTTGAGCAAATAGAAAAAGGAGGATATGATCATTTCATGATTAAAGAAATTCATGAACAGCCAAAAGCCATCACAGACACCTATAGAGGAAGAATGCTAGCCAACGAGGGCATCATAAAAATGGCGGGGGTAGATAATAACCTAGAAAAGTTTTTAAATGCTGAACGGATAATAATTGTGGCCTGTGGAACTTCATGGCATGCCGGGTTGGTAGGGGAATATTTGCTAGAAGATTTGGCTAGAACACCTGTTGAGGTAGAGTATGCCTCAGAGTTTAGATATAGAAACCCAATCATAACTCCAAAAGATGTAGTTATTGCAATTTCTCAGTCTGGTGAAACTGCAGATACGCTAGCAGCTATAAAATTAGCCAAATCTAAAGGAGCGTTTGTGTTTGGAGTTTGTAATGTAGTGGGTTCATCAATTTCAAGAGAAACTCATGCAGGAGCTTATACTCACGCAGGTCCAGAAATTGGTGTCGCTTCCACAAAAGCATTTACAACTCAGATTACAGTGCTGTCTTTAATTGCCTTAAAACTTGCAAAAGAAAAAGGGACCTTATCCAATTCTCAATTTCACAGTTATTTACAAAAAATGCAGTTAATCCCTGATAAGGTTCAAAAGTTGCTTGAAATAGATGACAAAGTCAAAGAAATCGCACATATTTATAAAGATGCAAAAAACTGTTTATACCTTGGGAGAGGGTTCAACTTTCCAGTAGCACTAGAAGGCGCTTTAAAACTTAAAGAGATTTCATATATTCATGCAGAAGGATATCCTGCAGCGGAGATGAAACACGGACCTATCGCTTTAATAGATGAGGATATGCCATTATTTGTAATTGCTACAAACAAAGGGCATTATGAAAAAGTAGTCAGTAATATTCAAGAAATAAAATCTAGAAGTGGTAAAATTATTGCTATTGTAACTGAGGGAGATGTTACGGTAAAAGAAATTGCAGATCACGTGATTGAAATACCTGAAACTGAGGAGGCACTTACACCCCTTTTAACCACTATTCCTTTTCAGCTATTGTCATACCATATAGCAGTGATGTTAGATAAGAATGTAGATCAACCGAGAAACTTAGCCAAATCAGTTACCGTAGAGTAATTTATGGAGGGTGAATAAAATCGAACACCTTCAAAACTATCTTAATGGTTAATTAGAGATGTTTTTTACGATAATTCTAATTTAATTATTTTTGAAAAAATTAATTCCTGAAATCAATATTTATGAAATATACTATTTTGGTTGTCTCATTATTGTTCAATTTTGTTTTGGATAACCATCCTAAAATTTTAACCGTAAAAGAATTTAAGATTGAAAGTCCATTACCTAAAGAAAATGTTTTTACTTCTAATAACTTTAGTATTTCTAAATCTAATTTTAAAGATGAAAATTTTTACATTCTGACATCAAGAAGGAATGATAATCAAGAAGTCTTTCAGACCCTATTTTTAAACTCAAAATCTTTTGAAAGTATTTCTAAAATGAATAAAGGTCAAGAGTTGAAAGTATGTGTTTATTATTACGAAAAAGAATTAGGATACAGAGAAGATATTAGTTTAAGTAATGAAGAGTTGTCTAAAGAAGTAACTTACATTGAAGGTGTGAGAAATCAAAAATATTATTATGAATATTGTGGAACAAACTTGTTTGTAAAGAAAACAAGTGACAACAAATTATTAATACTGATAAACAATTCCCTTCAAACTCCTTCAAATTGGTACGATAATAAGGAAAATTTGATTGAGTTAAAAGAAGAACCACTAAATGATTTCTTAGAACTATTATCTAAAACATAAATTTAATTTTAGGAAGAATTTGATAAGGAAGTAATTTTAATGGTTCCGTAGGAATAAACCACAACCGTTGAGTAATTTGTGGTGGGGGAATAAAATCGAACACCTTCAAGACTATTTTAAAGTTTATCTCCCTTTCCGTTTATTTTAATTACAAGTTCTTCCATATAACAATTTTCCCAATCATTTGATTTTGGACAATTTTGTTTTTCCCCTTTTATTATATACTCATTATTATTTTCATTTGACGGAGTAATTACCCTCCCATAATCATTTAAAGAATCACCGTATGTTTTAAACCAAAGTTCATTCCCGAGTAAATCCAATTTAGTTAAATAAACATCATTATTTCCAACACCATAAGAACCTGTTTGTCCTAGTACTAAGTAACCGTCTTCTACTTCTAAAATATCCTCAACATAATCCCAAGAATTCCCTCCAATTGTAGTTTTCCATTGGATATTATCATTTAAATACTTTAGAACTATTATGTCACAATCTGTTCCATCTGAACCATAACAGTTAGTATCATAATATTTGATATAACCTCCATCAGAAGTATTCAATTCTTGATAAACTTGTTTCCAATAATCAAAAGGTGGTGGTGGTAACTCTTTAAAACTGATATAATAAAAACCAAGTGTTAATGAAAAAATTCCAAACAAAATAAATACGTAGGATTTCTTAAATATTGATTTATTTTCTGAAGAACTAAAATCTTCATTAAGAACTTCACTAATTCTATTTAAGGAATGAATCGAGGGAGTTACTTCTTCATTTTCAATTCTTTGGATTGTCCTTAGTGTAAGACCTGATTTTTCAGAAAGGTCTAATTGAGTTAATCCATTTTTTATCCTCGTTTTTTTTATTCTTTTACTTAAATTCATAGAAAGATAGTTAGTTTTAATAAATAACAAAATAACTGAAATTTTAATTTAATCATTAAATAATTAATACGTCATTTAAACGTCAATCACCATTAATGTCTATACTCTGAAGTATTGAATCTTAAAATCTTCGTACTTCCTAATTTGGTCTTGTAGTCCAAGAATATATTCTCTTTTTTTCATCTTTTTTATCATACCATCAACAGTTGTACGACTTTTTCCAATCTCATAACCATTGTTGATTAGGTATTTGTGAATCTTAGTGTATCCCCAACCTTTTTTGTGTAATTCCCAGACCTTATCTCTGACTTCTTTTCGTTCAGAATAGGTCCTTCTATATTGATGAATTGATAACTTTATAGTGACTATGGTGAATGTAAATGTGAGATGAGGTATCCACCCTCCGTAAATTAGTTTATTACCGTAGAGTAACCAATGGAACGTTGATTTTGTATTTACATTTTCTATATTTATAATATGGGTAAAGGACTTTTAATTTTACTGGCAACTTTTATTGTAGTAGCCATTTTGCATGTTTTATCCATGAAAATGGCCAAGATATCTGAGGCCAAAAAATCATCATATCGAAAAATATTTTGGTATTTCTACGGAATTATTTTCATGCTGAGCGGTGGAATCAATTACATAGAAAAAGGAGAATATGGGTGGAGTTTTTTAATTCAGTTTTTATGTGGCTTGGTGATGGTAATTTTAAACTTTCTAGGAAAGATAGAACAAAAAACCAATTAAATCTTATCATGAACTTGGCTGTGTTCTCCATTGTTCCATAAGGTTAAGATATCAGTGGCTACAGTGGCTCCACTACCTGCTGCAATGGAAAATTGGCTTCTGCATCCCGATAAGGTTCCGCAAACATAGACGTTCTCAGTAACCAAATAATTCTCATTTCTTAATTGAATTCTATCTTTGGATACTTTTGCGCTTTGATGAGGTTCTAAATACGCTTCTAAACCTTTAATTAAAAATGGTTTTGCATAATTTAAAGCTAAAACAATGACTTGAGTCTTGTACTCATTTTTGTTTGTCTTTACAATATGAAAATGGTTTTGAATAGTAATAGAGATTACTTTTTCTTGTTCAATTTGAGTAACATTTGGGTACTTTGAAGTCAATTGTTTTTTTCCTGCGGCCAACACATCAGAACCAAGAGTTCCTGAGGGTAAGCCAAGCACATTATTAAAAAGAGCATTCTGGAGATGAGAGCTTCTTTGATGCATAATTACCCCTACCTTTTTATTTTCAGCATAGGGTTTTTTTAGCCCTGATCCAAGCACTAAAGCACATTGCATACCCGCAACTCCACCACCAATAATTAATGCGTCAAACATCGTTAAAAGAGCGCTTGAATATTAGCAGCAAATAATTTTACAGCAATGGCTAATAAAATAACTCCAAATATTTTTCGAATAATTTTAATCCCGTTAGCACCAATAATGCGCTCAATTTTTGGAGAGGTTTTTAGAACAACATAAATCACTACTACATTGCATAAAACAGCAATAATAATATTTTCAATAAAGAATTCTGCTCGTAAAGATAAGAGTGTAGTAAGGCTTCCGGGTCCAGCAATTAATGGGAATGCAAGAGGGAATACGGTAGCAGTTATGCTTTCTGAGTCTTCATCATCTTTATAAAGGGTAATCCCTAGAATCATCTCTAAAGCGATAAAAAAAAGAATGAAAGACCCTGCTACAGCAAAAGAATACACATCAATTCCTATCAATTCAAGTAAACTTTGTCCTAAAAAAAGAAACACCACCATAATAACACCAGCAATTAGAGATGCTTTTTCAGACTGAATATGGCCAACTTTTTTTCTTAAATCTATGATGATTGGAATATTCCCAACAATATCAATGACCGCAAATAACACCATGAATGCGGTAAATATTTCCTTAGCATTAAAATTCATAAGTAGTTGTTTAACGTTGCAAAAGTAGAAAACTAACCGAATCAAAATGTAAAAAACAGAAAATATTTTATGCTATTTTTGCCAAATGTTTCAATTAGGTAAAACCATTGTATCCGAAGATCTTATTGAAAAAGATTTTGTGTGTAATCTTTCCAAATGTAAAGGAGAATGCTGTGTTTCAGGAGTGGCTGGTGCTCCCTTAGAAAAAAGTGAAGTTGATCTTTTAGAGGAAATATATCCAAAGGTAAAGCCCTTTTTAAGAAAAGAAGGAATTAGTGCCATAGAGCAACAAGGTACTTCCATAAAAACCAATCTTGGAGAACTAGAAACCCCTTTGGTTAATAATTCTGAATGCGCATACCTTATTTTTAATGAAAAGAACATTGCATCTTGTGGTATAGAAGAAGCTTGTAATACTGGAGTTATCAATTGGAAGAAACCAATTTCATGCCATTTATATCCCGTTAGAGTGAAAGCCTACAGTGAGTTTGCAGCAGTAAATTACCATAAATGGGATATTTGTGATGATGCCTGTTCTCTGGGGAACGAGTTGAAAGTTCCTGTTTATAAATTTGTAAAAGAGGCTTTAATTAGAAAGTTTGGTACAAGCTGGTACTTAGAATTAGAAAAAGTAGCTCAAGAACATATTAAAAAAAACAAGTAAATTTGAAATGTATATAAGCATCTAAATCATGAGAAAATTAGTTTCTTTTTTATTTGTTTTAACTGTTGTTCTATCTTGTGAAGAACCTACTGAAATTACGGAATCAATGGTTATCAACGAAACTGCAACAGTGACCATCCAACAAACAAATGGTACTGCTGTAAATTTTAATGATAGCATTGAAGGAGATTTAAATCAAGTGGTTTCGAATTTCAATAGCATTAGTGATATTACTATAGATAGCTTAAGTTATACGTTTGCAAATTTAACAGGTAACGAAAACGCATCTATCGTTTCTGCTGTTATTGAAATAAATGGAATAATCGTTGCTGATGTCTCTGATCTAAATATTGCACAAGAAATTGAAAATGAGACTATATTTCAAATTACTGATGTAAACATTTTAGACTCATTAGAAACCTCGTTTTTAAATGATAGTTCAGTAACTCTAAATCTTTCAGGAATGGCACGCTCTGAAGAAGGAGATGTTACTTTTGAAATTACGTTAGCTATGCAATTAACGGCTTCATTTTAATCATTTATATTTTAGTTTAAAAAAGGCAGCACCTTTTTAGGCTCATAAAAAGTAAAATAAAATAGAATTATCTAAAGAAATTGCTATACGTACAAGTTTTTTGAATGGTATAAATGTACGATCATAAAAATTTAGTTATAAAATATTTTACATCTCCAAATTATTAAAACAAAAAATAAATTTTTTCATTTTAGGAATGTCAATAACAATAAGGCCTTGTGAAAAAAATGACTTATAAAATATTGATTATCAGTAAGTTAAAAAAAATTAAGAATTCATTTTTTTTTTGTGATTTTTTTGTTTTGTTAAAAACTTAGCGTGTTTTGTGAATAAGTAGAGCTTTGTATTCATTCCTTTTTTTTCAATCTTTGTTAACCTCGATAGGAGTATATTTTACAATAATTAAGAAAACCTTAACAAATAATGTCTTTACAAGAACCAATTTTACAGCCCAACGATAACCGATTTGTAATTTTTCCAATTGAACATGATGATTTATGGGATTGGTATAAAAAGCAACAAGCTTGTATTTGGACAGCCGAAGAAATTGACTTGTCAGAGGATGTTGCAGATTGGAAAAACAAACTTTCCGATGATGAGCGCTTTTTCATCAAACATATCTTAGCATTTTTTGCTGCTTCAGATGGTATTGTAAACGAAAACTTGGCAGAAAATTTTGTGAATGAGGTACAGTATTCAGAAGCTAAATTCTTTTATGGGTTTCAAATTATGATGGAGAATGTACACTCAGAAACCTATTCTTTACTAATAGACACTTATGTTAAAAACGAAGAAGAGAAAGATAAATTATTTAATGCAATAGAGAATTTTCCAGCCATAAAAAAGAAAGCCGAATGGGCATTAAAGTGGATAGAATCAGACTCTTTTGCAGAAAGATTAATTGCTTTTGCTGCAGTTGAAGGAATTTTCTTCTCAGGAGCATTTTGTTCAATTTTTTGGCTTAAGAAAAGAGGATTATTGCCAGGACTTACTTTCTCTAACGAATTAATTTCAAGAGATGAGGGTCTGCATTGTGATTTTGCTGTTCACTTACACAACAATCACGTTGTAAATAAAGTGCCTAAAGAACGGATTAGAGAAATTATTGTTGATGCTTTAAACATTGAGAGAGAGTTTGTTACAGAATCATTACCCGTAAGTTTAATTGGAATGAACGCTAAATTAATGACACAATACCTAGAATTTGTAACCGACAGATTATTAGGAGAGTTTAATTGTGAAAAAGAATACAACGCTTCCAACCCCTTTGATTTTATGGAAATGATTTCTCTAGAAGGAAAAACCAATTTCTTCGAAAAAAGAGTATCTGAATATCAGAAAGCCGGAGTTAAATCTGGCGGAACAGGAAGCATCAGTTTTGATGCTGATTTCTAGGGATCTGCTCTAGAAAAAATAGTGCCAAAGAGTTTTCTGGCACAAAACCAAATCAAAATATTATAATCGCTTTTGCGATTGCAACTAATTAAAACAATAGCAGCATGTATGTAGTAAAAAGAGACGGCAAAAAAGAGCCCGTGATGTTTGACAAAATCACGGCAAGAGTTAAGAAAATGTGTTATGGGCTTAACAAAATTGTAGACCCAGTAAAAGTAGCCATGCGTGTTATTGAGGGATTATACGATGGAGTTACAACACCAGAATTAGATAGTTTAGCCGCAGAAATTGCTGCGACCATGACAACCGCTCACCCAGATTATGCAAAACTAGCTGCAAGAATTGCTGTATCTAACCTTCACAAAAATACCAAGAAGTCGTTTTCAGAAACGATGATGGATTTATATGAATACGTAAATCCAAGAACAGGTAAAAAAGCACCGTTACTATCCGATGAGGTTTATAAAATTATCATAGACAATGCCGAAAAGTTAGATTCTACCATTATCTACAGCAGAGATTTTAATTATGATTTCTTTGGGTTTAAAACTTTAGAGCGTTCTTATTTATTAAAATTAAATGGAACTATTGTAGAAAGACCACAGCATATGTTAATGCGTGTTTCAATAGGAATTCATTTAAACGATATAGACGAGGCAATTGCTACTTATGAATTGATGAGTAAGAAGTTTTTTACGCATGCTACACCAACCTTGTTCAATGCAGGAACCCCAAAACCTCAAATGTCTTCATGTTTCTTATTACAAATGCAAGATGATAGCATCGACGGGATCTATGATACATTGAAACAAACTGCTAAAATTTCACAATCAGCCGGAGGGATAGGATTATCTATTCATAATGTTAGAGCAACAGGTTCATATATTAGAGGAACTAACGGTACATCTAACGGAATAGTACCCATGCTAAAGGTATTCAATGATACTGCACGTTATGTAGACCAAGGAGGAGGAAAACGTAAAGGATCTTTTGCCATGTACATAGAACCATGGCATGCCGATATTTTTGAATTTTTAGATTTGAAAAAGAATCATGGTAAAGAAGAAATGCGTGCCAGAGATTTATTTTATGCCATGTGGATGCCAGATTTATTCATGAAAAGGGTACAAGAGGATGGTCAATGGACTTTAATGTGTCCAAACGAATGTCCACACCTATTTGATACTTACGGCGATGAATTTGAAAAATTATATGAAGGGTATGAAAAAGTAGGAAAAGGAAGAAAAACAATCAAAGCAAGAGAGCTTTGGGAAAAAATATTAGAATCTCAAATAGAGACGGGTACTCCTTACATGCTTTATAAAGATGCTGTAAATCGTAAGTCAAACCATAAAAATTTAGGAACGATCCGTTCTTCAAATTTATGTACAGAAATTATGGAATACACAGCCACTGATGAAGTTGCTGTATGTAATTTAGCATCGATTGCATTACCCATGTTCATAAGCGAAAAAGAGACGGGAGAAAAGTATTTTAATCATAAAAAGTTGTATGATGTAACTAAGAAAGTGATTAGAAACTTAGATACAGTTATTGATCGAAATTATTATCCAGTTCAGGAAGCTGAAAATTCTAACTTTAGACACAGACCTGTAGGGCTTGGAGTTCAAGGTCTAGCAGATGCTTTTATCATGTTGCGTTTACCCTTTACTTCTGATGCCGCAAAAAAGCTAAATAAGGATATTTTTGAGACCTTATATTTTGCATCAGTTCAGTCCTCTATGGAGATTGCCAAAGCCAAAGAGCCATATTCTACATATAAAGGATCTCCGATGTCCGAAGGAGAATTTCAATACAACATGTGGGGAATTAATGATGAAGATTTGAGCGGCAACTGGGATTGGAAAAAACTACGTAAAAACGTAATGAAGCACGGTGTAAGAAATTCATTATTGGTGGCACCAATGCCTACAGCTTCAACTTCTCAGATTTTAGGAAACAACGAAGCTTTTGAACCTTACACTTCAAACATCTATACAAGACGTGTTCTTTCTGGAGAATTTATAGTTGTAAATAAACATCTATTGGAAGATCTAGTAGAGATGGAGCTTTGGGATAATAATATGAAGGAAGAAATTATGAGAGCCAATGGATCTATTCAGCACATAGAAAAAATTCCACAAAACATAAAAGATCTTTATAAAACTGTATGGGAAATGAGTATGAAAGATATTATTGATATGGCACGTCATAGAGGATATTTCATTGATCAATCTCAATCCTTAAATCTTTTCATGCAAGACGCAGATTATGCCAAACTTACCTCTATGCATTTTTATGCTTGGAAGTCTGGATTGAAAACAGGAATGTATTATTTGAGAACTAAATCAGCTGTAAATGCTATTCAGTTTACGCTTTCTAAAGAAAAGAAAAAAGCTCCTCAAGGCCAAGACGCTCCGATGACACCAGAAGAATTTAAAGCTATGGTAGAGTCTTCAAAAAATGCAGGACCAGATGATGATTGCTTGATGTGTGGGTCTTAGAAATGTGTTAATTAATGTATTTTTAAAAAAGAATCTCAATACATTTGAGATTCTTTTTTTTATCTAAAATCAAAATCATAACTGTATGATGAACTGGGAACAATTACTTTCTTTAAAACGTTTTGGTGATCTTCAAAAGCGCCCAAGAGCCAAGCAAGATGAAACACGATTAGGTTTTGAAGTAGATTTTGATAGAATTATATTCTCTGAAGCTTTTAGAAGTTTACAAGATAAAACCCAAGTTATACCCTTGTCTGAAACAGACTTTGTACATACTAGGCTTACACACAGTTTAGAGGTTTCTGTTGTAGGGAGAACTTTGGGGAGAAGAGTAGGAAAAGTTTTATTGGAAAGACATCCTAACCTAAAACAACTAGGCTATTCATTTAATGATTTTGGAGCCATTGTAGCTGCAGCCTCTGTGATGCATGATATTGGAAATCCTCCCTTTGGTCATTCAGGAGAAAAAGCTATTGGAGAGTATTTTAAAACAGGAAAAGGATCGCAATATAAAGACTTATTATCTCCAAAAGAGTACCAAGATCTCATAGATTTTGAAGGAAATGCTAATGGACTTAAAATTTTAACGGAAAACAGAGAAGGGATTTATGGAGGGTTGCGCCTATCTTATGCCACACTTGGAGCATTTATTAAATACCCCAAAGAATCATTACCTAAAAATCCGACAAATCATATAGCAGATAAAAAATACGGGTGTTTTCAGTCAGAAAAAGAAGCTTTTTTAGATATTGTTGAAGATTTAGGCTTGCTCAAAAAATCTAAAACACAGGCCATTAGTTATCATAGACATCCATTAACTTTTTTAGTAGAAGCAGCAGACGATATCTGTTATACAATTATAGATTTTGAAGATGGAATTAACTTAGGATTAATTGAGGAAGAATTTGCTCTGGAATACTTAATTAAACTTGTAAAAAATACCATTGATACAAAAAAATACCATTCTTTAAAGTTCAAAAAAGATAGAGTCAGTTATCTCAGAGCATTGGCTATTAATACATTAATTAATGAAGCCGTTGATATTTTTTTAGCTAATGAAACAGCCATTTTAGAGGGAACATTTTCAACTTCTCTACTCGATAAATGTGCCTATGAGGCACAGATTAATGATATTTTGAAAATTAGTATTTCAAAAATATATAAGAGTCAAGAAGTGGTCGAAAAAGAAGTGGCAGGGTACAAAATAATAGCAGATTTATTAGATATTTTTGTAACTGCGTTAAACAATCATTATAAAGGAGCTCCAACCAATTATGATAGTTTACTACTTAATTTGCTTCCTAAAGAATTTATGATTAGTTCTGAATCTTCGTACGAAAGGATTATGGCTATATGTACATATGTTTCAAGAATGTCAGACAGTTATGCGATTCGAATTCACAAAAAGATACAAGGGAGTGTCATGTAATAAAGAAGACTATTGATCTCCCAGATTTTTTATGACTTGCCTGATGGAGTTTACATCTATACCATTTATTTTTTGAAGTTCCTCAATTGTTCCATGCTCAGTAAAATGGTCATCTATCCCTAAAATAGTTACATTGTTTTTATAGTTATGTTTGGTCATAAATTCTAGAACAGATGACCCAAATCCTCCTATTATTAAACCCTCTTCAAGGGTAATAATTTGTTTAAAATTAGAACAAATGGTATGTAATAATTTTTGATCTAAAGGTTTTGAAAATCGCATATCATAGTGAGCAATATTTTGTAATCCCTCAAGTGCCTTTGTTGTATTATTCCCTATAGTTCCTATTGAAAGTACGGCAATGTCTTTTCCCGCTCTCAAACAAACGCCAGTTCCTAACTCAATAATTTTAAAAGGTTTTTTCCAATCAAATAAGACACCTCTTCCTCTTGGGTAACGAATAGCAATAGGTTGATCAAGACCCAACTGAGAAGTATACAATATATTTCGTAATTCTATTTCATTTCTTGGTGCACAAACAATCATATTTGGAATCGCTCTCATGTAAGAAATATCAAAAATACCATGATGAGTAGCACCATCTTCACCTACCAATCCGGCTCTATCAATACAAAAAATAACAGGTAAATTTTGTAATGCCACATCATGTATGATTTGGTCATAGGCTCGTTGAATAAATGTGGAATAAATATTACAAAAAGGAATCATTCCTTGAGTTGCCATTCCAGCAGCCAAGGTAACGGCGTGTTGTTCTGCTATACCAACATCAAAGGTTCTTTCAGGAAATTCTTCAAGCATCATTTTGAGTGAACTTCCAGAGAGCATTGCAGGAGTAATTCCAACAATCTTTTTATTTTCTCTAGCCAGCTCAACAATAGTTTCTCCAAAAACATCTTGATATTTAGGTGATAATCCTTTGCTATTTTTTGGAATGATTTCTCCAGTTTTAGCATCGAAATGCCCCGGAGAATGGTAAGTTACTTGATCTTTTTCTGCCTGAATCAACCCTTTTCCTTTTGTTGTGATAACATGTAAAAACTTTGGACCCTTTTTATTTTTAAGGCGCTTAAGTTCTCGTAATAAACTATTAAAATTATGACCATCAATTGGGCCAGAGTAATCAAAATTTATGGCCTTAATAATATTATTTTGTGCTAAAGATCGATCTGTTTTAACTTTAGTTAAATATTCTTTTAAGGCACCCACAGCAGGATCTATACCAATCGCGTTATCATTTAAAATAATTAAGATATTAGCATCAGAAACCCCAGCATGGTTTAGGGCTTCAAAAGCCATTCCACTAGCAATAGAAGCATCCCCAATAACAGCAATATGTTGTTTATCAGTCTCACCTTTCAAAGAAGAAGCTATTGCCATTCCTAATGCTGCCGAAATAGAAGTAGAAGAATGCCCAACTCCAAATGCATCATATTCACTTTCCTCTCTTTTTGGAAATCCAGAAATTCCACCCAATTGTCTATTGGTATGAAAAATATCTTTTCTTCCAGTTAAAATTTTATGTCCGTAAGCTTGGTGTCCTACATCCCACAACAAGAGATCTCTGGGTGTGTCAAATAAATAATGTAAAGCAATAGTAAGTTCGACTACCCCTAGACTAGCTCCTAAATGTCCCTGCTTTGTGGCGACGATGTTAATGATAAATGCACGCAATTCTTTTGCCAATTCTGGCAATTGATCTTTAGTTAATTTTCTAAGATCTGATGGAATTTTTATGGTGTCAAGTAAAGCATTGATCATATCACAAAAATACAATTTTACAACTCAAAAGATATTTGTAATATTGAATATTATATTTTTTAAAATGATTCCACCTTTTGACGACACTTATTTTATGAAAAAAGCACTTCAGGAAGCTGAACTTGCTTTTCAGAAAAAAGAGGTTCCTGTAGGGGCTGTGATTGTCATGAATGATAAAATTATTGCAAGAGCACATAATCTCACTGAAACATTAAATGATGTTACAGCACATGCAGAAATGCAGGCATTTACTGCAGCTGCTGATTTTCTTGGCGGGAAATACTTAAAAGAATGTACGCTTTATGTAACCTTAGAGCCCTGCCAAATGTGTGCAGGTGCAAGCTACTGGGCCCAATTAGGAAAGATTGTCTATGGTGCTTCTGAGCCTCAAAGAGGCTTTGTCAATTTACAAACAACCTTACATCCTAAAACAAAAGTAGTTAGTGGAGTTTTAGAACATGAATGTAGCCTTTTATTGAAAAGATTTTTTATTGAAAAACGTAATTTGAACTAATAGTTTACTACTATACCTTTTTTATAACACTAGTTACAATTCCCCAAATTACAAGATTATTTTCTTCAGTAATTTTAATACTTGGATACTCAGGATTTTCGGGTTGAAGCCATACTTCACCATCACATACTTTCAAACGTTTTACAGTAAACTCTCCATCTAAAAAACAAACAGCAATCCTATTGTTTTCAGGCTCAAGACTTCTGTCAATAACCAATAAATCCTTATCATCTAAACCCGCACCAACCATAGACTGTCCGTTTACTTTAGCAAAGAATGTTGCTTCCTTATTGGTAATTAATTCCTCATCTAGAGAAATTCTTGTTTCTGTAAAATCATCTGCAGGTGAGGGGAAACCAGCTGAAATTCCTATATCGATAAAAATTGCACCTGTACTATTCGATGTTTTAGGAGTGAAGAATTGAAGTGATTTTGTCATTTATTTTACAGTAATAATATCGTTTATTTTTGTGGTGTATTTAGGAGAAAGACGCTCCTGTTTCATTTTCCAAGTTCGTTGTAAGTCTTGATTTGCCAATTTTATGGCGGTCGTTTTAAACTTTTTATTTAAATGGTCTATAGCAGACATTAATGGCTTATGTTTTGGATTTTCATGAAGGAATAAATTTAATTGATGGTTGTTTGTAGGGACTAGTCCTGTAACAATAACCCCCGCTTTTTTATAACTAATTCCTGGTTTGAAAATTGTTTTTATAGCCTCTACTGCAGCTTTTGTAATGCTGAGCGTAGAATCTGTAGGGTATGAAAAAACAACGGTTTTTGATGCACTATACTGTTCAGCATTCTTTTTGTAACGATCACTCCTTAGCATTACGATAATCATATGACAACTAGATTTTTGTGCCCGCAATTTTTCTGAGCAACATGAGGCAAAAGTAGAAATTCTTTCAGTAATATCTTCAATGTCTGAATAGGCTTTCTCAAAACTTCTAGTTGTTGAAATAGAACGTTTTATTTCTTTTATTTCAAAATCAATTGTTGGAATTCCTTCTAAGTCTTTCTTCAGTCTCCATTCTGTAATTGAAAAATTACGACGAATCCAATCATCCGTTAATTGGGTAAAATCAAATGCTGTTTTACACCCCTTTAACATCAGTCGTTTTTCTAGACGACGACCAATTCCCCAAACATTTTTAATGGCAGTCCATTTGAGTCCTTTTATTCGTTTTTCGTCTGTATCAATTACATAAACGCCACCTGTTTCTTTTGGAAATTTTCTTGCAATTTTATTAGCTACTTTACAGAGTGCTTTTGTGGGAGCAATACCTACACATGTTGGTATTCCGGTCCATTTTAAAATTCGTTTCCGAATACTTTTTCCGTATGCATTAAAATCATGATGATCAAACCCCGTAAGATCTATAAAAGCTTCATCAATACTGTAGACTTCGACATTAGGTGAAAATTGCTCTAGAATTTTCATAACTCTAGCACTCATATCACCATATAGAGGATAGTTAGAAGATAAAACATTGATTTTGTGATGTTTGCAAAAATCTTTCCATTTAAAAATAGGAGCACCCATCGGGAGATTTAATTTTTTAACTTCATCACTTCTAGCAATTATACAACCGTCATTATTACTTAATACAGCAACAGGTTTATTTTGTAAGTTAGGGTTAAAAACCCGCTCACAAGAAGCATAAAAGTTATTACAATCTACTAAAGCATACATAATCGTAAAGATACAAACAAGAATGCACCAAAGAATAGCATCGAGTTACTTATATTTGAAAAAAAAGATAAGAATTATGAACATTATTGATATTGTAATAGTAGTTATTTTAATTTTTGCTTTTGTAAGAGGTTTTATGAAAGGTTTTTTTGTAGAAATAGCATCTTTAATTGCTTTAATTGGTGGTATTTATGGAGCAGTCTACTTTTCTTATTTTGCTGCAAATATTATAAAAGAGTATGTAGAATGGAGTGAGAATTATATTACTTTAACAGCATTTGCAGCTACGTTTATTGTCATCGTAATTGCTGTTTCTTCCCTAGGAAAGGTCCTTACAAAAATGGCAAATTTTGTTGCACTAGGGATGATTAATAAAATACTGGGTGGTATTTTTGCGCTCTTAAAAAGTGTGGTGATTTTAAGCGTAATAGTTGTGTTTTTTGCTCGATTAAATAACGTAATTCATTTTATAGAAAAAGAGACGTTAGACACATCTGTCTTGTATATGCCTGTAAAGAAAATTGTGCCTACAATATTTCCTAAAATCATTCAAGAGATTGATAAAAAGAAGAATGAATAATAATTGGACACTAAAACAATAAACTTTATTACATTTAAAAAAGCAATAGTAGTATGTTTAAATAGTGGTATTTATAGAGTGTGAATAAAGCTATTTATTGTTCTTTTTAATCCATTGTATGCAAGCACCAATTTCTTTAAATATTCTCTCTTCTTCTATAAGATCTGGTATAATATCAATGCGCTCCATCATAAACCTGGGTTGTTGTTGAGGACATACAAAAAGAACTGTCTTACCCAAGTCTCTCAGGCGAACAAGCATGTCTTCTAAAGCATATAAGCCAGATTGATCCATATAAGGCATTCGGTCCATTCGAATAACAATAGTATGAGCATCCAGAGGAATTTGCTTAGATAGTTGTTGAAATTCACTAGTAAACCCAAAGAATAATGGTCCGTTAATATGCTTTACAAAAACAGTATTTTTTAATTCTTTAGTAATCCCTTTTTCATCATCCCAAGTATCTTCATCTAAGGGTGTTATGGTAGATTTTTGAGCAGTCAAATCCCCTGTTTTTTTCATAAAAATTAAAGAGGCAAACACTAAACCAATACCTACAGCGTAGATTAAATCCCAGAATGTGGCAAGAACCATAACAGTAAACATAATTAACACTTCTGAACTAAGTTTAAGAGGGCCAACTTTAATATCCTTAGGCAAAGAAGAAATAGCTTTTAACCCTTTGTAATCAATTACACCAATACCTACAGTAACCAGAATTCCTGCTAAAACAGCTTGTGGGATTTTTGAGGCCACAGAACCTAATCCAAGAAGAACAATAAGTAGCATTATTCCAGCAATCATTCCAGATAATTTCGTTTTCCCTCCAGCATTAATATTGACTACTGTTCTAATGGTAGCTCCTGCACCAGGGATACCCCCAAAAATAGAAGCAATACTATTTCCAATACCTTGTCCAATTAATTCTCGGTTAGGTTTGTGCTTAGTTTTGGTCATATTATCAGCGACAACACTCGTTAAAAGTGAATCTATAGACCCTAAAAGTGCTAGTGTTAATGCAGTGAGGATGTATGGACTTACACTACTTAACTCAAAAGAGGTAAAAATAGCTACATTAGGCATTGGAAAATCTGTAGGAATTTCTTCAATAGAAGCATAGTTCAAATTTAGACCCACAGCAATTCCAGAGACAACAACTAAGGCAACCAGTGAACTAGGAATCTTTGTTGTAATCTTCTTAAATCCATAGATAATAAAAATAGTACTTAATGTTAGCAAAAACTCTAGCCAGTTCACTTTTTGCAACATTCTTGGAAGCATTTTAAGAGCTCCTAAAACTCCAGAAGTCTCTTTTTTTGCTAAATTTTGAGCTTCTTTATACATTGCATCAGAAGAGATGAGTTCTCCTTGATCAACAGTTTCTTGAAAGTCTTTTAGAGTTAATACCCCTCTTTTTTTTACGTTATCTTCTAGTATATTTTTTAGTATAGCTTGTTCTGCTAAAACTTCAAATTGCTCAACAAATTGGGTGTCTTCTTTTACTTGGTATCCTAACGAAGGAGTAAATTGAGAGATGATAATCATTAATCCAATAGCAGTCATAAAACCTGACACCACTGGGTATGGAATGTAACGAATGTATTTTCCTAAGCCCAAGCCTCCTAATACAATTTGAAAGATTCCTGCAAATAGAAAGACAGTTAAGATTGCTGGAAGTGCTTTGTTAACCTCTCCATTATTAGCTGCAATAATTCCTGCAATAACAACAGTACTCAAAGCTGTCATTGGAGCTGTTGGGCCAGAAATTTGTGTTGATGTTCCTCCAAATAACGCCGCAAAAAAGCTGATGAAAATAGCTCCATATAAACCAGCACTAGGACCAAGTCCAGAAGCCACTCCAAAGGCTAATGCTAATGGAAGTGCAACAATTCCTGCTGTGATTCCTCCGAAAAAGTCTCCGCGAAGATTAGAAAAAAGATGTTTCATAAGCAATTGATGTTGTTTAATATACTAGTTTTAAACTAAAAAAAACCAATGAAATTCATTGGCTTTTAGATATTATTTTTAGAAATTCACAAAGGTGATGATATTGATCTGATCTCGACTAGCGGTCTCAAAAACTTGATTCATATAACCAAGTTCAAGTTTGATTCCCTTACCTATTTTGTAGCCTAGCCCACCATAAATTCGATTTCTGTCAAAAATTTTTGATTCTCCATTTAAAAAAATTTCATTGTAAGCAGAGAGGTAATACTTTGGGTTCTTTAGAGGGATATTCATTCCTAGAAAGTAGCGAAATCGTGTTTTAAAATCACTCTCAACAAAACGTTGTTCAAATCGGTATCGATGTTGTAAATTAAAGTTTCCAATACTTTGCTTGGTAATGAATTGTTGAAAAATTCTATGCTCTTCAATTGTTGATTGGTCGTCGTAGTTTCCTGTAAAATTTTCGGAGTTAATATATCCGTAACCTAACAACAGGTTACTTTTTGAACCTATCTTATATCCAAGTCCTGTACGAATTAACAATTGTTCGAGATCACCGATAGCATTATAATTTCTATACTGGATTTCATGATGTAAATTCCATTTGGTGTTTAGTTGCTTGCTACCAATATATATTAACCAGTTTCCTGGACCACTTTCTTGAGAAAAAGCGCTCAATGAGATGAGCGCTATTCCTAATGTGTATATAAATTTTTTCATTACTAATAATCTTTTATGACTATTGTGGAGAATAAGGTAAATGTGATCCGTGAAGAATTATTTTTAATTCACCTTGATCGTTTTTAGAATAAGCAAATGAATACTCTACTTTTACAATATCACCAGTTCCTACGACTGTAAAGTAGTAGTTCCCCATAGCTATTGCCATATTACCAATAATATTGATACCAAGGCTTTCCCAACGTACATGAGACCAGGGCTTGATTGCAAAACCATGATCTTCTGAGAAGTTAGAGTTTCCGCCTACGAAATAAGACAATGCTCCTTCAAAGGTTGGTCTAAATTGCTTTTCTGCAGCAAGGGTTGGTTTGAATAAAACGCTTCCTGAACGGTCTGACCCGTAGTTATAAAATTGATCGATATGTTCCTCTGCAGCAGCACTGTAGTCTCCTTCGTTTTGAAAAACATTTCCGATTTTTACGATTCCTTCTCCCCAAGCTTGTTGAGCGTCAAGAACTTCTTGTTCTGTAATAATGTGATTACTCATTTTTTTTGTTTTTAAGATTTAATAAATATATTTTAATTTAGTTTTTATTTAATTTGAAAAATTCAATAAAACTATCTGGATTTTTAACGGTTCCTCTTTCAGAGTACAATTTTATTTCGATATTTCTTTCCTTAGCTTTGAAGGCAAAATCTTCTAAAATTTCGATAATATCATTATCTAAATAACGTGTTTTTCTAACATCCAATTCTAAGTTTGTATTTTCCTCCAAACGGTCTAGCTCTGTAAGTATAGCTCCTTTGTTAAAGAAGGTAACTTCTTCTGCTAGAGTCATTTTTACAGTATTGCTTCCAGCACCTTTTTCTTCAATGTTTAAAAAGTGTGAGTTTTGGAAACTCTTAATAAGTATAACCACAATTCCTACACTTAGTCCTAAACCAATACCTAACAATAAGTCACCAGTAATGGCCATAGGTAAAACAGTAGTCATGAAAGGTAACCATTGTTTCCATCCCAATTGGAACATATTTTTAAAAGTAGAAGGTTTAGCCAATTTGAAACCCACTACAAATAAGACTGCAGCCAAAACTGAAAGTGGAATTTGATTCAATAATTTTGGAATTAAGATTACTGAAATTAAAAGGAAAAAACCATGAATAATTGCAGACATTTTACTTTTACCTCCAGATTGAATATTCGCAGAACTTCTAACAATTACTTGAGTGATAGGCAACCCTCCAATCATTCCTGAAATAATATTTCCTGTTCCTTGTGCAATCAATTCTCTATTGGTTGGTGTGACATTTTTATCAGGATCTAATTTGTCTGTAGCTTCTACACACAGTAATGTTTCTAAACTAGCGACTATAGCAATAGTGATGGCAATTACCCAAACATTTTTATCGCTAATAGCAGAAAAATTAGGAAAACTAAATTGCCCTTTAAAATTTTCAAAACTATCGGGGATTGGAACAGATACGAGTTGCTCTTTGGTTAATCCAATGCCACTGTCTTTGGTAAATACATAGAAAATAATTCCCGCGACTACAGCAACTAAGGGTCCTTGTATAAGTTGGAAAATTTTCGCTTTTTTAGATAAAATATTTGACCATAATAGTAGAATACCTAGGGATATCATACCAATTAACATGGCTCCCATACTAATATTACCGCTGATTAATGCATTGAAAGAATTTAACAATCCAGAAATCAAATTATCCCATTCTACCTGAAGGAAGTTATAGTCTCCAGTAGGGTTTTTATCCATTCCAAAAAAGTATGGAATCTGCTTTAAAATGATAATAATTCCTATACCTGTAAGCATTCCTTTGATTACAGATGATGGAAAGAAATAGGCAATAATACCAGCTCTAGCAATTCCAAGAAGTATCTGAATAATTCCTCCCAAAACTACCGCTACTAAGAATTTTTCAAATCCACCATTTTCTAAACCACCTAAGGTAGAAATAGCGGCTAATACTATGGCTGCTAATCCAGCAGCAGGACCACTTACTCCTATGCTAGATCCACTGATGCTAGCTACAACAATACCTCCAATTATCCCGGCAATCAGTCCTGAAAAAAGAGGGGCTCCACTAGCTAATGCAATTCCCAAACACAAGGGTAGTGCTACGAAAAAAACTACAATACTAGCAGGTAAATCACTTTTAATTGTTTTAAACATGATATATTTTTAATAGGTCAACCTTTGTAATTTTTTTAAAAAAGGCTGAATAAATTAATACTTAATTGACTAAACGGATGCTAATTAAAAAAGTAATTCTGGTGGTGGAGAAATTAATTTATCTTGATAAGAAGTGTAATTTTTTGAATAGAAACTTATTTGTTTCTTTTTTTCAAGATTATTGTAAAGAGAGGAATTATCTGTAGAATAATAGTTTTTTACATCCAAATCTTTAGAAGATTCTTTACCATTTTTCTCTTCCTCTTCACCTATATCTACAACTTCAACTTTGGAAGTTTCTTCAATTAAGCTCATGTAGGATGGGGTGGCTACTGAAATGAGCAACACAAGCGAAAAGAAATAAGTAATAAAATGTTTTACCATCGTGAAAAATATCCTGCAAAGATAAGGCACAGATAGATTATATGTGTTAAAATTTTTTAAAAAATAGTTAATAATTTTATTTCATCAGCTCTAATCCAGCCAATTTTCCCATCAGCAATTTTAATTTTTTTCCAGTTATCTACACTGTCCAAGACTACTACTTTTGTTCCTTCATGAAGTGTAAATATTTTTTCACTATTGTCAGTTGGGGCATTATTAATATCAATTTCTTTACTAAATATGATGGCTTCCACAGTTGATTTTGTATGAGCATACTCTTTGATTGTAAAAAATAAAGAAATAAATAATAGCAGAAAACTAAGCATACTTGTTACAAAAAATAAACGTTTTATTGCAGGAGTGAATGAAAAATAAAAGAGTAGAAAAAGTAATGAGCCAAGTATAGAAAAAACAACGCTTACAATTGCCCATTCGTTGTAGGATAATTTTTTTACTATGAAGTCATCTAGTTTTTGAAAAATTGTTTTTGGAATTTCTTCAATAGCATCTATGGTTAGTCTTTTTGCAAACACTAAATTATTTTGGGCATCCTCATTTAAAGGGTTTATTAAGAGTGCTTTTTCATAATTATAAATTGCAGGAACAACCTGGTTTAGCTTGTAATAACAATTTCCTAAATTATAGTATAATTCTGATGAAGTAAGGCCAAGGGCTTCAATTTGTTTGTAACTAGAAATTGCTTCAGAATAGTTAGATAGTTTATACTGTTCGTTTCCTTCTTTAAATAGTTCTTCAGTGTTTTGAGAAAACAATTGACATGAGAGAAGGAGCAGTAAAATTAGATTTTTTTTCATTTTACAATTGTTTATCTATTTGAGTAATTACTGATTTAGATTTTTCAAAATCGTCTTTCATTCCTACCTCAGTCACAGGGGAGTATCTCGCCATATCACAGCTATTAAAAACGTCTATAAATGAGTTAATGTCATTTTCATTAACCCCCTCCTTTTTTAACAATTCTGTAATTTTTTCTCTACTAATATCTGAGGTTTCAATTTTTAATTTGGCTTTCAAATAATTATGAAGTGCTTTCTCTAATGCCACATAAAAAGCCTCTTTAGTTCCTAATTGTTTTTTTGCTTCAGATAGATATTTTTTGGCCAAACGGTCTGCTTTTCTTAATCTATTCCCTAGAACATCATTACTTCTTGCTTTATTTTTTCTAGCAATTGCTATCCCAACAGGAATAAATAATAATGGTAATACCAATAATAAATAATAAAGTTTAGAGGTATAGAAATCTGATTGTATTGCTTGGTGAAATGTGCTATTTGTTTGTATGTATCTAAAATTGTCTCCTGTAACAATAATTTCTTTTTTTGTAGTTGAATTCATATCAGAATTTGTCACTAATTCTTTGCCCTCTAAAACCTCAACAAATAAATCTTCAGAATTTAAACTAACATATTTATTTTCTTTAAGGTCAAAGTAAGAAAATTCAGTACTTGGGATTTTATACTTTCCTTTAAATTGCGGGACTACAGTATAGTTCTTAGTTACAGAACCTTTAATTCCTCTAGAATTAATAGTAATCTTTTCTTTTTGTTCTGGGGTGAAGACCTCTAATTCAGAGGGTGTTTTTATTTCTGGTAATTCAAATAATTTTAAATTTCCATTTCCAGTAACCTTTACCGAAACAGTAGCTGATTCATTTGATTTTAAAATATTCTTACTCGAACTCACTACAAAATTAAAATCACCTACAGCTCCATTGAAACTCTCAGGTTTCCCCTCAATTGGCAGTGCTTTGGATTGAATGAATTTTTTAGCTGAGGCAAAACTTTTTGTGACATTTCTTACAATGGGATTCCCAAAAAAATCTCCTCTACCAGTTGGAACTCCAATTACAATATCCATCTTTATTGGATCTATGGTGAGCTTACCAGATTTAGTTGGAATTAAAAGTGCTTTTTGCAGCACTACATATCTGTATTGCTCTCCGTTATAGGTCCCGTTTTTTGCATTTAATCCACGTATTTTAATATCCTGATTCCAGAAACCATTATACTGAGGCGACTCTGTGAATGAGAAATCACTAACACTTATATTCTGACTGACGTATAGCCTATATTCTACGTAGATTCCTTCACCCACGTAAGGATTAGACTTTGAAATTTCTGCAACTAAGTGAACATTCTGTTGAGCAATATAGTTTGGGTCGTTAGGGTCTTTAGGAATTTCTACCGGATCTAAAACAATTACCTTTATTGGGTTAGATTTTAGGATTTTATTATTAAGATTTATTGTGGCATGAGGGATTATAAATTCACCTTTATTCAAGGGTTTTATGATGTAACTATACGATTGAGAAAAACTTGCTTTCCCATTAATCCACGATTGACTAATAGATTGACTTGGCCCACTAACAATTCGAAAATTTTTAAAGTTAGGAGGCTCAAAGTTGTCTGCTCCCTGTTGGTTTATAGTAAACTGTATTTTTAATCTTTGGTTGAGCCCTAATTTGTTTTTGCTAACAGTGGTAACAAGTTCTGGAGTTTGCGCAAAAGCAGGCCAACTCAAAAGAGCACATAAAATTAGCATGTATTTAATTCTCCTCTTCATTTTAATTATCTAACGAACCACAAATATAAAAATTACCAATCTTTTTCTTGTTTAACTTTAGATCCTTTAGCTTTTTTTGCGTTTAATTTTTTCTGCGTTTTTTTCTCCTCATTTTTTAAACTTTCTAATAGTTGTTTAATTTGTTGAGGTGACATTTTATTGGGTTGCGGTTTTTGCTCCTTTTTTTTGTTTTTCTTTTGCTCTTGTTTCTTGTCGTCTCCTTTATCATCATTTTTTTTCGGATCTTTTTTGTCTTTATCGTCCCCGTCTTTTTTGTCTTTATCCTTTTCTTTGTCCTTCTTTTTATCCTTGTCTTTATCTTTATTTTTATCCTTACCCTTATTTTTATTTTCTTCGTCCTCAAGAAGCTTTTGCGCTACGGCTAAGTTATATCGAGTTTCGTCGTCGTTAGGATTATTTCTAAGAGCATTTTTAAAGGCAGCTACTGCACCTTTGTAGTTTTTTTCTTGTAGCATTGCATTTCCGATATTATGATAACCTTCTGCTTTTTCATAGGCATCCTTTGCATTTTCTACAGAAATATTATATTGAGGAATGGCCTCTTTGAAATTTTTTCCTTGGTATAAAGCATTTCCTAGATTATAAGTTGCTTTTTTGTAACTGCTATTTTTTTCTAAAGCTTTTTTGTAGGCAATAGAAGCATCTGTATAATTGTTTTGATTATATAATAAATTTCCCTCTCTTACTAGCTTTCTAGCCTCTCTTTGAAGTGCAATAGAGTCTTTTTGAGCATACACAGTTGATGCGGTAATTAACAATATAAAAATAAAATATGTAGAGATTAATTCTTTCATTTTTTCAAGTTTAAGTATCTTTTTCATTGAATAAATCTATCTTCTTTAGCCACCTAGTTTTCTTGTCTAATAAAAATACATCTAGTATTAAAAATAATAGACCGATAGCGATAAACCATTGAAATTGGTCTTTATAGTCTGAAAATTGTTTCGTTTCAAATTCTGTTTTTTGTGCATTACCAATAATTTTCTCAATAGCTTTCACAGGTTTATCTGTTAGATTACCATCAATATAATTACCATTAGCAATATTGGCTACTCCTTTTAAAAGTTCAGAGTTGCGTTTTGTAAGGACAGTTTCTCCTTTATATTTTTTATAACCAATTAAAGATCCGTTAATTTTCATAGGGATGGGTGCGCCTTTTTCTGACCCTACACCAATTGTATATACTTTTACACCATCATTAGAAATGTTTTGTGCCAGTTGCTTAGTTTCTTCTTGATGATCTTCTCCATCTGAAATAATAATTAAAAACCGATTGGTCTGATCATCATTATTGTAATATGTTTTTGCTAAATCTAAAGCCTCTTTAATTGCGGTTCCTTGGCTAGAAACTAAATCAGGGTTTGCATTTTGCAAAAACATTTTTGCCGCCCCATGATCGGTTGTTATGGGTAAAAGAGGATATGCATTTCCTGCATAGATAATAATCCCAACTCGATCACTTCCAAGTTTATCTATAATCTTAGAAATAATTTGTTTTGATTTTTCTAGTCTATTAGGTGCGATATCTTCGGCTAACATGCTTTTGGAAACATCTAATGCAAAAACAATATCTACCCCCTCTCTTTTTACTGTTTTTAGTTTTGTTCCTATTTTAGGATTTACTAGGGCTAGGATAAGAAATGATAGTCCTAAACTAAAAAATATAAGTTTTAATACAGACTTAAACATTGAGTAGTTTGGGGCTAACTTCACCAATAAGTTTACAGATGCAAATTTTTTTTGAGTTCTTTTTTTCCACCACAAGACCAATAGAAAAATTACAACAAGTATTGGAATTGTTGCAAATAGATAAAAATATATGGGCTCTTCTAGTCTGTATAACATTATATAAAACTTCTAAATAATGTGTTCTTTAACACAAATTCTAACAATAACAAACTACCGGCAATAAAAATTAAAAACCTGTATTTTTCTTGGTAGTTATAATATTTAAACTCTTCAATTTTAGTTTTTTCTAATAAATCAATTTCATCGTAAATTTCCTGTAATTTAGTGTTGTCTGTGGCTCTAAAATATTGTCCTTGGGTCTCACTTGCTATAAATTGAAGTAATTCCTCGTCTATTTCCACTTTTTGCTTCCTAAACTGTAATCTTCCTCTGGCATCTCTACTTACAGGGAAATCGGCCATTCCATTAGTACCTATACCTACAGTATAAACCTTTATGTTTAACCCTTTTGCAAGTTCTGTTGCTGTTTTTGGGTCAACAAAACCAGAGTTGTTAACTCCGTCTGTCAAAAGAATGATTACTTTACTTTTGGCTTTACTGTCTTTTAACCTATTTACAGCAGAACCAAGGCCCATTCCAATTGCTGTTCCACCATCTAGTTGTCCCCATTTAATCTCTGAAATCGTTCGTTTTGTAATTCTTTTATCACTTGTAATAGGAGTTTGTGTAAAACTTTCTCCTGCATAGATCACTATTCCAATTCTGTCATTAGGTCGCCTATTTACAAAATCTGTAGCTACCACCTTTAGAGCCTCCAATCGATTTGGTTTTAAATCTTTAGCTAGCATACTAGCTGAAACATCAATAGCCATTACAATATCTATTCCTTTATTGGCTTTAATTTTTTTGCTAACAGCTACATTTCTAGGTCTTGCAAGAGCAATAATTAATAAAGCTAATGCCATTAATCTAATGATTGGAAGTAGAGGTTTAAATTTTGGTAAAATGCTATTATTTGTCTGGAGCCCTTTTAAGTTAGACACTGTTAAAACAGCAGTTTCTTTTTTACGCATCAAAAAAAACCATATGGCTAACAAAGGGATTAGAGTTAATAGCCATAAAAACTCAGGGTTATTAAATTCAAAATTAGTCCAATTCATCTTCTTTCATTTCATCTATTAATGGAATTGGCTTTAGGTCGTTTAATACCTTTTCAGCAATTCTTCGATCTTCTTCAATTTCATGTGAAAGAGGAGTAGATTTTGCAAACTTAACTAAATCTGCTTCTTTAAAAAGTGTATTTAGTTTTTGTATCGTTTCTTTAGTTAGATTATAATTTTTAGGCTTGTCAAACTCAGAAAGTAGTGCAACTAATTCTTGAGTTGTAATTTCTAGTGCAGGAATTTCTAACTCTTTTTCTATAAACACACGAACAATTTCGGTAAGTTCGCTGTAATATTTTTTTATTTCATTATTCTGCCACAATAATTTATTATCTAATTCTTGAAGTTTTTGAAGAGCTTCCTCAAAAGGTGGTATTATAAGGACAGTATCTTTTTCATCAACTTCTGGCTTTTTACGGGTGATTAAATAATACACCAATATACCGATAAGTGAAAGCGCCAAGATTACCCAAACAATGTAGGGTTTAAAGTCATCAAATATTAAGGGTTCTGTTTGAATAGACTTAATTGGAAACATTTTTTGTTTAGAGGTATCTACAGCAATTGTTGCAACATTAATCAATAAAGAGTCGGAGAGATAAGCTCTATTTTTGATAAATATTTGCTGAGATGGAATAAAAAATGACCCACTATCAAAGCCAGTCATTAGATATTTTTTAATGAGGCTATTTTTAAAAGTATCAGTTTTTATATCCTTTACAACTTCTAGACCGGTTAAATTTTCTAGCTTATTTGGTAAAATAACATTTGCAGTGTCTTTAATCAAAATCTTGAACACAAATTGTTCTCCAATTCTAATGTTGGTTGTATCTGTTTCTACACTTACTTTTTGAGCATAAGTAAACATATAGCTTAGAAGAAGAAAAAAAAGAATTTTTTGTTTCATCTGTGTTATTTTCCTTTGTGTTTAAAATAGCCTAATAATTTTTTCACATAATCTTCATCTACTCTAGCATCAATAGTTCCAGAACCACTTTTTTTAAAGGCTGTTTTGAAATAATTGGAGAGTTTAAGAGCAGCTGTTTTATAATGATAACGAACCTTTTTTGAATTAGTATTCACAAGTTGTATAGTGTTCGTCTCAGCGTCTAACATGGGAACCATTCCAATATTAGGTATTTCTTCATCATGTTTGTCATAAACGCGAATTCCAGTAATATCATGTCTTTTTCCAACAATGTTGAGAGTGCTCTCATAATCATCATCCATAAAATCAGATAACACAAAAACAATGGCTTTCTTTTTCATGACATTAGAAAGGTATTTAAATGCCTCAGAGATGTCTGTCTTTTTACTAACAGGCGTAAACTCAATGAGTTCTCGAATTATTCTTAACACATGACTTTTCCCTTTTTTTGGAGGGATAAATAATTCTATTTGATCTGAAAAAAGAATAAGCCCAACTTTATCGTTATTCTGGATTGCAGAAAAAGCTAAGGTGGCAGAAATTTCTGTTATGGTATCTTTTTTAAATTGATTTGCAGTTCCAAAACTTTCAGAACCAGACACATCTACCATCAGCATCATAGTGAGTTCTCTTTCTTCCTCAAATACTTTTATAAAAGGTTCGTTGTAACGCGCTGTTACATTCCAATCAATTGCTCTTACATCATCTCCAAATTGGTAAGATCTGACCTCTGAAAATGTCATCCCTCTGCCTTTAAAAGTAGAATGATATTCACCACCAAAGATATGATCAGATAAACGTCTGGTCTTAACTTCGATTTTTCTTACTTTTTTCAGTATTTCCTTGGTATCCATGATGTAAACACTAGTTTTTGGGCAAACTAAATAATTTTGTGAAACTTTTCAAAACTTTAAAAAAATTCTGCAAGTTTAATTGAGAATTTACAAGAAGTGATGGTTATGGAACCTCAATTTCATTAATTATTGAATTGATAATATCTACTGATGAAATGTTTTCAGCCTCAGCTTCATAGGTAATTCCAATTCTATGTCTTAAAACATCGTAAACAATTGCTCTAACATCTTCAGGAATTACATACCCTCTTCTTTTGATGAAAGCATAGCATTTAGCTGCTTTCGCCAAATTAATACTTCCTCTTGGAGAAGCTCCAAAACTAATTAGAGGCTTAAGCTTTGAAAGGTTATAGCGCTCAGGATATCTAGTAGCAAAGATGATATCTAAAATATATTTTTCTATTTTTTCATCCATGTAAACTTCGTTGGTAGCCTCCCTTGCTTTTATAATTTGGTCTATAGAAACTACTGGATTTACAGAGGTAAAACCACCATTTAAATTTTGCCTCATAATGGTTTGCTCATCTGTTAATTTTGGATAATTAATAACAGTTTTAAGCATGAAACGATCTACCTGAGCTTCGGGCAACGGATAGGTTCCTTCCTGTTCAACAGGGTTCTGTGTAGCCATTACTAGGAAAGGTTCATCAAGTTTAAAAGTAGTGTCTCCAATGGTTATTTGGCGTTCCTGCATAGCTTCAAGTAAAGCCGATTGTACTTTTGCTGGAGCTCTATTAATTTCATCTGCTAAAACAAAATTTGCAAAAATTGGACCTTTTTTTATGGAAAAATCATTGTCTTTCATGTTATAAATCATGGTACCAACCACATCAGCGGGAAGTAAATCTGGAGTGAATTGAATTCTGCTAAAAGAACCTTGTACAGCTTTTGAGAGCGTATTTATTGCTAAAGTTTTGGCCAAACCAGGAACCCCCTCAAGCAAAATATGGCCATTGCCTAATAGTCCAATAAGTAAACGCTCTATCATTTCTTTTTGACCAACAATTACTTTATTCATTTCTGAGGTAAGAAGGTCTATGAAGGCGCTTTCTCGTTCAATTTTTTCATTAATTGACCTTATATCTATCTCCATGTTTTCATTAGTTTGAAAGTTAAAAAAAATTGAAAACAAATCTACACTATTCGATTTTTTATCATTGTTAAAAATAGGTTAAAGCTAGTTAGAATGGGTTTTTTTGGGTTTTTTCAAACAAAATTTTAAATTTTACATCGCAACATACATCATATTAAGCCTGTATTTTTTTGTTTTTAACAAAAAAAAAAGCAACATTTGCAGTTATTATCAATCAATTACACTTATATGAAACAAAATAACTTATTAAAATTTTTTACGGTTATGTTTTTGTTTGCTGGTGCATTCACAATTAGTGCCCAAACAATTAAAGGAAAAGTAACTGATACTAGCGGAGAGGCTTTATCATTTATGAATGTCGTAGAAAAAGGAACCACAAACGGTACAACAACTAATGAGAATGGTGAGTTTTCTTTAGATGTTAAGAAAATGCCGACAACAATTTCTGTATCTTCTTTAGGATTTAAGACTGTTGAAAAAAGTATTGTAGATGCTAGTTATGTAACCATCGTCTTAGAAGACAGTAATCTTGCTTTAGATGAAGTTGTATTGGTTGGGTCTAGAAATAAAAATAGAACTGTATCTAATACACCAGTACCAGTTGATGTTATTGATGTTACTGAGCTTGTAAGTTCAGGACCTCAAGTTTCAGTCAATGATATTTTAAATTATGTAGCACCTTCATTTACGTCTACTTCTCAAACTGTTTCTGATGGAACAGACCATATTAGTCCTGCAGCCTTAAGAGGTTTAGGACCAGATCAAGTTTTAGTTCTTGTAAATGGAAAGAGAAGACACAGTACTTCTTTAGTAAACGTTAACAGTACAGTTGGAAGAGGAAGTGTTGGTACTGACATGAATACTATACCAAGCTTTGCAATCAAAAGAATTGAGATTTTAAAGGATGGTGCATCGGCACAATATGGTAGTGATGCCATTGCAGGTGTAATTAATATTGTATTAAAAAGTAATGAAGGATTAGAATTTCAAGTAAATCAAGGAACAAATTGGGGAGACCAAGCAAACAACCAAACTGGTGGTATGGATGGAGAAAGCTTTCAATTTGATGTAAATTATGGAATTCCTTTAGATGATAAAGGTAGTTTTATAAATTTCACAGGTTCTATGTCAACAAGAGCTCCTTCTTACAGAGCAGGTGCCGAAGGGTTTACTGGTCAAATATTTGATGCAAGTAATTCTGTAGAATGGGTAGGATTAAATTCTGGATATGGTTCAGATATTACTCAATATTCTTTATCTCAGATCCAAACATTTGCTCAAGGAGTAACGTATTTCCCTTTTTCACTTAAAACTCAAATTAATGCTGCTAGTTCAATTGATGAATTGAGAGGATTATTAAACTTCGATACTTCAGAAAATGAATTAATTACTAGAGGACTTACAAGACAAGACTTTAGCATGAGAGTTGGACAGTCTCAATTAAGAAATGGAAAGTTCATGGCTAACATGGAGTTAAAGCTTAATGATGACTTTAGTTTTTATGCATTTGGTGGGATAAGCCACAGAAGAGGTAATGCAGCAGGTTTTTACAGAAGACCAGCTCAATCTAGAGCTTTTACAGGATTATATCCAGCGGGAATGTTACCAGAAATAAATTCTATTGTAAATGACGAATCTATTGCAGTTGGTATCAAAGGAAAGCAAGGTGATTGGGATATAGATTTTAGTAATACTTATGGTAGAAACTCTTTTGATTTTAACATTGGAAATTCAAGTAATGCGAGTTTACAACAAGCATCACCTTTAGAAGTGTATGCTGGTGGATTTGCCTTTACTCAAAATACAACAAACTTAGATTTAACAAAATTCTACGATGACGTAATGTCTGGTTTAAACGTTGCTATTGGTTCAGAATATAGAATGGAAGCTTATGATATCACTGCTGGACAAGAAGAATCTTGGGCAACATATGATATTAATGGTGAAATTTGGGATGGGAATGTTGACACTCAGGTAGTAGACTTCTTTGGAAGATCTAGACCTGGTGGAATTCAAGTATTCCCTGGTTTTAGACCAGCTAACGAAAGAAATGCAACTAGAAACAGTTATGCTTTCTATGGAGATTTAGAATTGGATGTTAACAAGAACTTATTCCTTTCTGGAGCTGTTAGATATGAAAACTACAGTGACTTTGGATCTACTTTCAATTGGAAGTTGGCAGGAATTGTAAAGTTAAGTGATAATGTTAATCTTAGAGCTGCTGCAAGTACAGGATTTAGAGCTCCATCTTTAGCTCAGTTAAACTTTAATACAATAAGTACTAACTTTATTTCAGGAGTTCCTTATGAAGTAGGAACGTTCTCAAATGATAGTCAAATTGCTGGAGCCCTTGGAATTCCTCAACTAAAACAAGAGGAGTCATTTAGTGCAAGTTTTGGAGTTACAGCTAAAATACCAGCTGCAAATTTAACTTTAACTGCAGATGCATTCTTTACAGGTGTGGATGATAGAGTTGTATTAACAGGAAACTTTTCTATACCAGATGGAATTGTTACTGATGCAGAATCTGCTCGTTTCTTTGCTAATGCAATTGATACTGAGACAAGAGGTTTTGATGTTGTAGTTTCACATCAAGATAATGTGGGCGAATTAACTTTGTCTAGTGATTTAGCCGTAACATTTGCATACACACAGAGAGTAGATGAGATAAACTCATCAACAGTATTAGCCTCTCAGGCAGGCACATATTTTGGTGAGAGAGAATCTTACTTCTTAGAAAAAGCAACTCCTAGATTTAAAGCAAATCTTGGACACATGTTAAGAGGAGATAAGTGGAATTTCTTTTTAAGAAATTCATTCTTTGGATCAGTAATCAATCCTGACACTACACCAAGTCAAACTATTAATGATACAGCGGTTCCTGTTCATCCAGAATTTGGAGCTAAAGTTATAACTGACATGTCTTTTGGATATGATTTATCAGAAAATATGACTTTAACCTTAGGGTCAAGTAATATTTTTAATGTATTCCCAGATGCAAGTCCTGCTAATTTAACAAGTGGTAACAATTTCATATACCCACGTGTTACTTCACAGTTTGGAATTAATGGTAGAACTGTTTTTGCTAGATTAAAATTTAAATTATAAAATATAAACTGATAGAATATGAAAAATATTAAATATTTAGCACTATTATTATTCTCCATCACACTTTTAGTATCGTGTGGACAGGATGATGCAGATAGTGTAACTAATCCGGGAACTTTAAATCCCACAAGTGAAATAAATATTGGATTCACAGATGATAACGATGGTCAATTAGTATTGGAAGGTGAAGAAGATAACGCGACTACATTTACAATTAGTTTAAGTACAAATCCACTTCCTGTGGCAACAGTCATCACTTTAGGAGTAAGTTCTTCAGACGGAACGACAGACGGTACTAGTTTCCCAGAAACTGTAACCATTCCTGCCGGAGATACTTCAGTTGATGTTGTTGTTAGTTTTACTGATGATGGAGTAGCTGAGGGAACAGATGTAGAAACAGTAACTATTGAAATTCTAGATGCTGATTTTGGTGGCGATTTTGATTATTATTTAACGCCAGGGGATATTACTAGAACCATAGATGTAACTGATTCTCTACCTTTTTCTGTAGTTACAGAAGTAGGTCCTTTGAATATGACTTTCTATTGGGCTGGATTTAGTGATTTAGATGCAGGGATATTTTCAGTAGCTCAAGGTGGGTTTATAGACATAAGTCAGAATTTTGATCAAGATCCTGAATTCTTAACACTACCAGCTGCTGCACCAGACGGGCAATACATTTTTGTAATAGCGCCATGGTCTGTAGCAAGTTCTTCTATTGATTGGTTAGTTGAGTTTGAAGTTGTATCTCATCCAGTACAGACTGTATATCCTTTTACAGGAACATTATCAAATGCAGGAGGATTTTATTCTGATTTGAGAAATACTATTGAAATCACTAAGTCTACAAATGGAAGTGAAGTAACGTATACTATAATCCAATATTAAAACATACACAAATGAAACATATATATAAATTAAGTGTTGTATTATTAGCTGTTTTTACATTCGTAGGATGTAATGTAGATGACGATGATGCAATATCGGTATTACCAATGAAGGAACTTACAGCTTCATTAGAACAACAAGTAGATATTATTGGTGTTGAAGACAATGCTACAAGCTATGACTTAATCATTAAATTTTCAGAAGATTTACCTAGTTATTCTACTATAGAATACTCTTTAGATGGTGGAGCAACAACTTCTTCATCTGCTAGTACTGGAGATAACACATTAGTAATTTCTGTAGATTTTGCTCCTGCTGATAACTTTCATGATGTAGATTTATCAGATTTTATTGTAGTGAATGCTGCTGCTAGAAACTATACAACTAGTCTAACAGGAAAAACTTCTGTTAGGTTGATGAGACAAGGTTTTTTCTCTGCAAAAATGACTTGGGAAGGAAATCAAGATTTAGATTTAGATCTAGATGAAATGACCTCTTCTTGGGGTTGGTCTGGAAATACATTAGACTCTAGTGCTGGTATAACCAACGAGGAGAATGTTAGCGATATGTTAGCTGACGGAAACTATGCACTTTGGGTATTTGAATGGCCTCAAAACACCTTTTCTAATCCAGTAGATATTAATTTTGACATAGTAACTGCAGGGGGTAATTTTTCATTTACGATTAATGCACAAGACTTTGGATGGCAATTGTGGCTTACTAAAAGTACAGACGCTAGTGGAAATGTTTCTTACACATTCTACACAGAAGATCCCTCATAAAAAGTTTACAACTTTTAATAAAAAAAGAGACCTATATAGGTCTCTTTTTTTTATTTTTCACCTATGAAAATCAATAAAAATATTTCAGAATTAAAACCCTCTGCAACTCTTTTAATTAATGAAAAAGTAAAAGCGTTACGAGAAAAAGGAAAGAAGATCACTCATTTTGGTTTTGGACAATCCCCTTTCCCAATCCATAATTCAATTGTTGATGAATTAAAAAACCATGCAGATAATAATCATTATTTACCTGTAAATGGGTTAAACGAATTAAGACATCAAGTATCAAATTTTCTATCAAAGCATCAGGGAATTCAAAGTGCATCTGAGTTTATTTTCATTGGCCCTGGAAGTAAAGAATTGTTATACCAATCTGTTTTAATATTCGAGAGTCATTTTATAATTCCGAAAGGAAGTTGGGTTAGCTATATCCCTCAAATTAAATCTAAGGGAGGAACCTACAGTATTCTAGAAACTGCACTAGAAGATAATTTTAAGCTTACTGCTTCCCGTTTAGAAACCTATTTAAGCGATAGTGAACAACAGCAACATGTTTTGATATTAAACTCACCAAATAATCCAACAGGAGCTATCTATTCAGATGCTGAGTATGAAAACCTTGCAAAGGTCTGTAGAAAGTATAAGGTAATTGTATTTTCAGATGAAATTTATTCTCAGATTAATTTCAATGATGATTTTTCTCCTAGCATATCAAAGTTTTATCCCGAAGGGACACTTGTTTTTGGAGGGTTAAGTAAAGTGTTTTCTGCTGGTGGATATCGTTTAGGGTTTATGTCTTTGCCAAAAGAACTCAAAGATCTTTCTGTAGTATATTCTTCTTTGTTTAGTGAAACCTTCAGTTGTGTTTCTTCTCCAGTTCAGTTTTCAGCGATAAAGGCTTATCAATACTCTAACGAACTACAACAATATGTCGCTACCTCTGCCGCTATTTTAGACGGAATTTCATCCTATATATATCACGAGTTGACTAAATATTCTATTCAATGTACAACTCCTCAGGGGTCATTTTATATGATGATAGGATTAAACAATTTTAAAGAAAATTTGAAGTCTCTTAGCATTGATAGTAGCACCAAGTTATCTCATCATTTATTGGATAATTACGGTATTGCATTATTGCCAGGCACTGATTTTGGATTTAAATCTAATGAGTTATTTTTTAGAATGGCTTTTGTAGATTTTGATGGAGAAAAGGTTATGAAAGCGTACAATACAGAAAAAAATATAAACGAAAATTTTATTAAAGAACACTGTAGGAGTATCTATGATGGAGTTCAGCAACTTATAGCATTTACAAAGTTGTATAGTTAAAATTCTTTGAGTTTAAAGGTTTTCATAAATTCTCCATAGGTAAAATATTGAATCCAATCTCCAAGATTAATATAAGTACTATCGTCATTTAAGTTAATTTCTAAAGGTAGATGTCTGTGCCCAAAAACAAAAAAATCATAATGTTTTTCTGTCAGTTTTTTTCTACAGTATTGAGCTAACCACTCATTTTCTTCCCCTAAAAAACGAGCATCTTCATCACCAGAAATCAGCTTATTTTTGACAGAAAAATAGTGGCCAAGCCGAACTCCAATATCTGGGTGAAGCCACCTAAACAACCATTTAAAAAATGGAAAGGTAAACACTTTTTTCATGCGTTTATATCCATAATCATAAGGTCCCAAGCCATCGCCATGACCTATTAAAAAGATTTTTCCATTGATATGAAATTCTTGTGGCTCATGAAATACAGGGATATTTAATTCTTTTTTAAAATAATCACGCATCCATAAATCATGATTTCCCACAAAAAAATAAATATCAATTCCAGAATCTTTAAGTTCTGCAAGTTTCCCTAAGACTCTAACAAAACCCTTGGGTACTACAGTCTTATATTCAAACCAAAAGTCAAATAAATCTCCCAATAAAAAGATGGTTCCAGCATCGTCTTTTATAGTATCTAGCCAGTTAACGAATTTTTTTTCTCTTGGAAGACTAGCTTCAGCTGTTGGAGCTCCTAAATGTTGATCAGATGCAAAATATATCTTTTTGTTCGCAGATGTAGTGATGGTAGTCATGAGGTACAAAGTAACACTATTCTTTGTTAGCATCCAATTCTAATACTTTTTGAAGCATAGTATCGTCTTTTTGTATACTTCTGTAAAACCCTTCATCTCCAAACATTTCTCTTGCAATGGTTGCATTTAAATAGCCTTTAATTTTTATTTTGGTCTTTGTTGAGAGTAATCCTGTATTATCTTGTTTAGCTGTATTATAGGGAAGTAGTTTAAGATATGAATCTAAAACTGAATTGTCTTTATCAAAATTAGTAAGAAAATCATCCAGTCTCCACAATGCATTAAGCTCCTTTCTATTCTTATCTACATAATCGAAAGAAAAGTTAGTAATACTGTTAAAGAAAAAGGGATTCATATATCCTGAGGTGTCTATACTTACAAAAATATCTGGTATAATTCCTCCTCCTCCGTATACATATTTACCTTTTGGAGTTTGATATTGAAGAGCATCATTAATTTGAATACTATCTTTATATAACAATTCCCCGCTTAAAAGCCTTTTTTGATAGTCCTTATTATAATTTACATCTCCATTTTTGGTGTAGGGCTTTTGGATAGACCTTCCGGTTGGGGTATAATACCTAGCCGTAGTTAATCGAACAGCAGAACCGTCACCTAATTCCATCTCTACTTGAACTAATCCTTTCCCAAAGGAGCGTCTTCCTATAATTGTTCCTTTATCATTGTCTTGTAGTGCTCCAGCAACAATTTCTGAGGCTGAGGCAGAGTTTTCGTCTATTAAAACATAAAGCTTCCCTTTTTCGAAAGCCCCACCAGATGTAGCAAAATATTCTTCAATTTGATCTTTATTATTTTTGGTAAATACAATAAGGGTGTCATCTTCTAAAAATTCATCTACAATATCGTTAGCAATATCTATAAAACCACCACCATTGCCTCTTAAATCAAGAACCAATTCATCCATTCCTAAAGCTTTCAGTTTGGTTAGTGCAGATTTAAATTCTCGATAACTATTTCTAGCAAATCGATCCAATTTAATGTACCCTATATGATCATTAATCATGTAAGAGAGATCAACACTTTTAATATTTACATCTCCACGGGTTACAGGAAGATTAAACAATGAATCATTAGTCTTTCTGTAGACCTGTAAATTTACATCTGTGCCTGAGGTACCCTTTAAAAACCTTGGAATATCGTTGGCGTTTAACTTTTTCCCAGATAAAGTATCTTGATCAGCTATGATAATTCTGTCACCAGCTTTAATACCAGCTTTAATGCTTGGCCCTCCCTTAATGGGTTCTACAACAGTAACAGAATCATTAATAATTCTAAACTGTATTCCAATACCCACAAACTTCCCCTGCATTCTCTCTTGAATATCTTGTAAGTTTTCTTTGGGGATATAAGCAGAGTGAGGGTCAAGTTTATCTAACATGTCTGAGATGGCCTCGTCTAATAGGCTTGAGGTGTTTATAGTATCTACATAGTTTTGATCTATGTAATCCATTAGTCGCCTTATTTTTGCTTCATTTTTAGTATTAGAATTTAATGAAAATCCATTCGTATTTCCATTCATGAAGATTCCAATTAAAACCCCAAAAATTGTTGCTAATGAGAGATAGATAGGTAAATTATTTTTGGTCATCTACAGGTAAATATTGAGTTTCTACCCCTGCTTTTTCTAAGAATTGAATTCCTGAGGTATCCTTATATTCTTTAGAGTAAACCACACGAGTAATTCCAGCCTGATGAATAAGTTTACTACACTGTTGACATGGTGACAAAGTAATATATAAGGTTGCTCCAGCTGCAGATTGTGTTGAGGAAGCTACCTTAAGTATTGCATTGGCTTCTGCGTGAAGAACTTCCCATTTAGTGACTCCATTTTCATCTTCACAACAATTATCGAAACCGGATGGTGTTCCATTAAAACCATCAGAAATTATCATTCTGTCTTTTACAATGAGCGCACCAACTTGTTTTCTTTTACAATGCGATAATTTTGCCCATTCACGAGCCATTTTGAGATAGGCAATATCGTATTTATGTTGTTTAATGTTCATGAAATAAAAATAGTAAGATTTAAAAAAAGAGTACGTTAATAATTTACCAAAATATTCTATTAATTACCATCGGTAAAGCAATTCCAATTACAATAGAAGAACCTACCAATACCCAATCTCTTTTGCTAACCTTAAAAAAGTTTTGTAATAACATCCCCAGTATTAATATGCACAATACAATTACAATTTGGGCTGCTTCGATTCCAAGAGCAAACTCGATTAAAGGTAAAATTTTATCATCTTCTCTTCCAATAATCCCTCTAAAATAATTTGAGAATCCAAGACCATGAATTAGTCCAAAAATTAGTGCAAAAAAGACCATAGATTGTTCTTTTTTAACGGAATCTCTTGAAATTTTAAAAATATTAAAAAGTCCAGTAATACATATTGTTACTGGGATTAAAAATTCTATAATTTCAAGAGGGATTTTTAAAAGATTAAAAGCAGCTAAGGCCAGTGTTAAACTGTGTCCAATAGTAAAAAATGTAACAAGCCAAACTACTTTTCTCCATTGGTTAAAATTGTAGATAATCGTTAATACAATAATAAATAAGACATGGTCATAGGCCAAAATATCTAGAACATGGCGTAGTCCTAAAGTAAAATATAAAATTAAATCATCCATTCCATAAATTTTAATCTTTCAAAGATATAAAAGAGTGTTGATTTGAGATCAAAAATCTTCCAGAGAACATTATTTTTCATGATAAAAAAAAGTTGATTAAAATTTTAATCAACTTTTTTTTAAAAGAATTATATCTAAATATTACTTCAATTTAGAAGACATTTCAGGTTTTAACTCTGCAGTTTCAATTGTAATACCCCATTGCTCAATGGCTGCATCATATGCAGCTTGATCATTACGATGGCTTCTCCAACCAAACATTTTATTGTATTCTTCAATATAATTAATATCAGGGTTTTTAAATGAACCTTTTCCTTCTGCATGACTATTGTAGGCTTCTACTTCCATAACTTGGAATGCTTGACCACCGCTTTGAAGCATAAATACTCCGCTAACTCCAGAGTAGCCCAAAGATTTTTGAAGTTTTACATTGTTACTCCAAAATCTAAAAAAATCAGATGCTTTTCCTCTTTTTAAGTTATAGGTAGTCATTTTAATGAACCTGGCTGGAGGCATATCATTATCCCAGTTTTGACCCAGACCTTTCATTCTCCACCATCTAACATTTCCATCATTTTTTTCTGTGTATGGCATTACATTTTTCATCCAGTAAGCCATTTCAGCAGAATCTTCTGTATCAAAATCAGCAGCACTTCTATTACCCATTACTCTCATGTATTTACCTTGATCAGCACCTGTGATGATTTGATAGGTAGCAAATGAGGTTTCTTTAGTATTATTGAATTTTTGTGTTTTTTTAGCAACATTAGATTCAAATTCTGCATTCATTCCTTTTTTTGCTGTCCATTTATTTGTTTGCCAATATTCTCTGTTTGGATTGGTCTGAGACACCGCAAATAATGGAACTAAAAGTAAGATTAGTAATTTTTTCATAATTGAATAGTTTTAAAATTAAAGAACTCAAAGCTACAAAATATTAATTGCTAAACAAAACTAATAAAATTCAGTATCGAATTTTATAGCAATTTTGTCGGTTATGATTTTTTACATATTTAGCAATCATTAGTTTGAAATTAATAATTCTCTAAACATATGTTATTAAATTTTGTTGTTTTTGTTCTTAGATTTGCTTATCCCCCTAGTTGAATCTTTATAGCAATTGTTATAGTTATGAAAGCTAGTAAAAATAAAAAACTTAATAAAAGAATCAAATATTTTAAATATTTGTCCTTTACCTCTCTTGGGATTTTACTTTACATTGTTATATTATTTTTATTTTTCTACTTGCTTAATAGCGTAACTGAATCTTTTCAGACTGTTTTGTAATTTTTACAAACTTTTGATTGAATTAACAAGCTACAAAACATAATATTTTGTTGCATAATTTAACAAGTGCCGCTTAAGCGGCCGAGTAAAAAAAATTATCCCCAAGAATAATAATTTATTCTTGGGGATAATTTGTACTCGAGGTGGGAATCGAACCCACACTCCCGAAAGAACTGGATTTTGAATCCAGCGCGTCTACCAATTCCGCCACTCGAGCAAAAAGACAAGTGCAAATCTAAAAAATATTTTATGATTGTGGGATTTAATCTTAAAAACTCGTCAAATAATTTTACTTTTGTTTTATGTACTTAAAACTAACCTAATTAACACCAAACTAAATGTCTAAAAAACAACTATCTCCCAAGCTTTTTGCCTGTTCACAAAGTATGGTATTGGCTGAAAAAATAGCAGCAGAATATGGGGTTCCACTCGGAAAAGTAAAAATAACAAAATTTAGTGATGGAGAATTTCAACCTGCCTTTGAAGAATCAGTAAGAGGTAGAAGAGTTTTTATTATTGGCTCTACATTTCCATCATCAGATAATCTCATGGAGATGTTATTAATGTTGGATGCTGCAAAAAGAGCTTCTGCAAGACACATTACAGCCGTAATGCCTTATTTTGGATGGGCTCGGCAAGACAGAAAGGATCAGCCTAGAGTGGCTATTGGAGCTAAATTAGTTGCAAACTTGTTACAAGCTGCAGGTGCTACAAGAATAATGACTATGGATTTGCATGCAGATCAAATTCAGGGATTCTTTGAGAAACCCGTAGACCATCTATATGCATCTACCATCTTTATGTCTTATATCAATGAATTGAAATTAGATAACTTAACTATAGCATCTCCAGATATGGGTGGGTCTAAGAGAGCTTACGCCTATTCAAAATACTTAATGTCTGACGTTGTGATCTGTTATAAGCAGCGTAAAAAAGCAAATGTGATTGGCCATATGGAACTTATTGGTGATGTAACTGGTAAGAATGTTATTTTGGTTGATGATATGATAGATACTGGAGGTACTCTTGCTAGAGCTGCTAATTTAATGATGGATAGAGGGGCTAAAAGTGTAAGAGCAATATGTACGCATCCAATACTTTCAGGAGATGCATATGATAAAATTCAAAACTCTAAATTAACAGAGTTAATAGTATCTGATACCATTCCATTAAAGAAGGAGATTTCTAAAATAAAAGTTGTAACTTGCGCGCCCTTATTCGCTGATGTCATGACTAAAGTTCAAGATAACACATCGATAAGTGACCAATTTTTAATGTAACTAAATTTTAAGTAAAAAGTAATGAAATCAATTACAATCAAAGGATCAAAAAGAGAAAGCGTGGGCAAAGTAGCAACGAAAGCCTTACGTAATGCTGGTATGGTTCCCTGCGTTATCTACGGAGGAGATAAACCAGTTCATTTTTCTGCAGAAGAAAAATTATTCAAGAAACTGGTATATACTCCTAATGTATATACTGCAACGATTGAATTAGACGGTGAGAAAGTTTTAACCATCTTACAAGATATCCAGTTTCATCCAGTAACAGATAGAATTTTACATATTGATTTTTATCAGTTATTCGATGATAAAGAAGTAGCGATGAACATTCCAGTAAAATTAACTGGAACATCTCCAGGAGTTTTAAATGGAGGTTCTTTACGTTTCACAAATCGTAAATTAAAAATTAAAGCACTTCCTGCTAAATTACCAGATTTTGTGAATGCAGACATATCAAAATTGAAAATTGGAAGCAAGTTGTTTGTAACTGAATTATTTAATGATGATTATACATTCATGCACCCAGACAATACTGTAGTTGTTCAAGTGAGAACATCTCGTAATGCAGTAGAAGATGATGTAGCTGAAGATGTTGAAGAAGTAACAGAAGAAGCAACTGAAGCTGCAGCCGAATAAATAGTAGTATTTCATCAATAGATGAATACATGATTAGAAAATTATAAAAGCGTTACAGAAGTGTAACGCTTTTTTATTTTCTTATTTTTACATAATGAATATCTTTAGATTCTTTTCTAAGAAATACATAGAGCGTAAACAAGAGGTAATGAAAAAATTTTTAATTGTTGGTCTTGGAAATATTGGTGAAACTTATATAAATACAAGACATAATATAGGTTTTAAAGTTTTAGATGCACTTGCTAAAAATCAAGAGGTTAGTTTTGAAACCGAAAAATTAGGCGATATAGCTCGTTTTAGGCATAAGGGAAGGGTTTTTATTTTAGTAAAGCCAAGTACTTATATGAATTTAAGTGGTAAATCTGTGAAGTACTGGATGAGTCAGGAAAAAATTCCTATAGAAAACCTATGTATTATAACAGACGATGTTCATATAGATTTTGGAATGATAAGAATAAAAACGAAGGGAAGTGCAGGAGGGCATAATGGCCTTAAAGACATTCAAGAAAAATTAAATACTCAGCAATATAATAGATTTCGTTTTGGGATTGGTGGAAACTACCCTAGGGGACGTCAGGCAGATTTTGTTCTTGGCTCATGGACAAAAGAGGAGAAAAGCCAACTTATAGAAAGAATTCCAGTAGCTACGAAAGCAATTTTATCTTTTGGGACAGATGGAATAAACAATACAATGAATTGCTTTAATGGGAAATGATAGGGAATTTTATCTCCTTTCTAAGCTCAAATTAACATTAGCTCTAACCGTTAAATCTCCTACAATTTCTTCAACTTGTTGATTAAGCGTAAATGTAGTTTCGTTAAAAACAATAACATTAAAAGTACCCTCAATTAAACTAACATCTTGGCTACTAAAAGTAATCGTATTTTCTAAAGTATTTAATGTGTAAGTTCCATCAGTTTGTTCAAAAGTTAAAATTTCAGTTTCTGTTATTGCATCTGATCCAACAGGGGTTATGGTACTTACCACTCTATATTGGCCACCTGCAGAAAAAGTTCCATCAGCATTGATGACAACATCAACCTGAAAGGTATCACCAACAAGGCTAGCATTAGCAACAGTAACAGGAACATTAGCAACTACAGTACTTGTTTCTATGTCTGAATTTAAAACAGTAATATCATAATTTCCAGCTAAACTTTCATTTGATAAGATAAGTTCTGGCTCAGTAGAGTTATCTGCACAACTAAGTATTGTTGAGGTAATAACTGCAAACAATATATATTTTAATTTATTCATAATGATTAGTTTATCAAATATAATAGTAATATGAAGATTTCTAACAATATAGGAATTAATTTTCACTAGCATACCATTCTGCAAAAGAGCTTTCAGTTTCTTGTAATTTAATCGAAAATAGAGAAATATTTTCTGGAAGTCTTTTGCTAATTTTTTCTGCAAAGTCTATGACCATCATTTCTGTAGTAGGCTGGTAGTCAACTAATATTACATCATGGTCTCTTTCACTTAATAATGTTGCTAATTCTAAGTGAGGGGTGTTTTTATTAAAAACTGTAGCATGATCAAATTTATCTACAATCTCTTCTTTAACAATTTTTTTTAAATCAGTAAAGTCAATAACCATTCCATATTTAGCGTGAGAGGTTTCAGCTATTGGCGTTCCTTGAACTGTTACAAAGAGTTTATAGCTGTGACCGTGAATATTTTTACATTTTCCGTCATAGCCATATAGGGCGTGGCCTGTTTCAAAATCAAATTTTTTGGTAATTCTAATCGTACTCATGTATATATTTTTTTCAAAATTACTTCTTTTCAACCAAGGGTGAAAACTTTCTTTTAAATTTCAGTACTAAAGGGATTCCTCTTGCCAATATCCATAGGAAAAAAGTAAACCAAACTCCTTCCAATTTGAATTCATAAACATCAAATAGTAGTAATGATGGTATAAATACTAAAAGCGTAGATAGCATTAAAACATTTCTCAAGAACTCAGTATATCCCATTCCTTTAAACATTCCATCAAAAATAAAAGTAATTGCACAAATGGGCTGCATAATTAAGATGATCCAGAATACGTCATAAAAACATTGAAGTACAGCATAGTCTTGTATGAAGACTTCCCCAATAAATTCATAAAAGAGAAAACCAATTCCTGCCAGAAAAACCCCTGTAAAAAAACCATATAAAATTAATTTTTTTCCTAAGCTGAGCAATGTGTCATATTCTTGTGCTCCTAATAAACGCCCTGATAAAATATTTCCTGAACTTGAATACCCATCAATAAAAAAAGCACCAAATAACCATAATTGTATACCAATCCCATAGGCAGCGAGTTCATTAGTGCCATAACTAGTTGCTTTGTAAACTGCAAATATTAATGCAGTATTTAGCGCTATGGTTCTTAAGAATAAATCAAAAACCATTTTTATCAATCTAGGAACTTCTTTATTAAATGGGAAGATAAGCTTTAAGTTTATGGATGTTTTTTTAAGAAGTAAATATCCTGCTACAATAGCCATTACTATTTGAGAAAACACACTTGCGTATGCAGCTCCCTCTACATTCATTGCAGGAATCCAATGCTCTATTCCATAAACTAAAATCCAATCAAGTAAAACATTTAAAATAGCTCCTAATAAAGCAATAAGCATTGGATAAAGTGTATTCTGAAGCCCTCTAAAAGTCCCAAAAATTGTAAAAACAAACAATGTAAAAGGCAAGCCAAGAATTCGAATTTTATAATAATCTACAGCATATGTTAATATTTGCTTTTTTGCTCCATAAAGTTCAAAAATGTATTCAGCATAAGGATAAGTAAGCAAAATTACGAGGATACTTAAGCTTACAATAATCAAAATTGCTTGAGCGGGTAATGTTTTTACTTTGTCTAATTTATTAGCTCCTAAATAGTTTGAAATGATGGAAGAAACAGCACTTCTAGTTTGTGCAAAAACCCAAATTAGCATCGATAGAAATGATCCTACAATGGCAATTGCACCAAGACTTTCTTTTGCGTTAACATCTATATTTCCAATAATAGCTGTATCTGTTATGGAGATAAGGGGTTCTGCTATTCCAGCAATTAAGGCAGGAATTGCAAGTTGATGGATTCGTTTAAAACTTATGTCTGTTTTCAAATGATAAAAATAGTTAAATACAAAGTTACAATTTGACACAGGAAGAAATTTAGATCCTCCAAAATAATGTACCTTTGTTTTAGAATAACTTTCTGATGTTAATTTAATTTCTTAGAATGATGAAACACATTTTAGTTCCTATTGGTTCCAAAGAAAATGCGTCCAACACCTTACAATACGCGATAGATTTTGCTAAAGAGACAAAGGCTAAAGTTTTTGTATTTAGAGCCTATAAAACTCTTTCTAAGGCAGGTACATTTATTAATGTCAACAACATTTTAGAAAGAGAAACCAATTTATACATTCAAGCCATTATAAGCGGTGTAGATACTCGTGGAGTAGAGGTTAAAGTCATTTCTGCTAAGGGAGCAACAATAGATAGTATCCATGCTGTTCATGAAGAATTAGGAATTGATTTAATTATTGCTGGACCAAGAAGCAACTCAATAAAAGAAGAGGTATTTTTAGGAAGTACCTCTGGAAGTATTGTAAAGCAAACTAAAATTCCAGTATTAATAGTTCCTGAAGAGTATAAATTTAGTCCATTTAAAGTAGCTTTAACTGCTTTCAAGTCAGGAATCATAGATCAAGAAGGCGTTTTAACTCCATTGGAAGAAATAAAAAGCTTATTTAAAACTAAAATTAATTTATTGTTGGTAAAAACTCCTCAATATAGAGAGGAAGATTTGGTTATTGACATTTCTTTAAAAGCGATTCAAAATACTATCTCCTCCTCAGAAAACGTAACTACTTTTCAAGGAGTTTTAGAACACTTTCAATCTAATAACCCAGATTTGTTGTGTGTTTTTAGACGTAAAAGAGGTTTTTTTCAAAAGCTTTGGGAGAAAAACACCATATTAAAATCTGAATTTCATTGCTCTATTCCACTCTTAATTCTTAGTGGACAACAATAATTTCAAGGGGCATTAGCTCAGTTGGCTAGAGCGCTACGCTGGCAGCGTAGAGGTCATCGGTTCGAATCCGATATGCTCCACTTTATTATAATTAATTACAGGCTATTACCCTAAAAATAGTATTTTTCTTTTGTATCTCTTCAAAAATAAAAACTACGGTTGAATGTGTCTATTAGACAATAAATTTTAATGGTATAAGATTTTTTCAGGTGCTACAAAAGGAAGATCTGGATTGTATATTTCTTGTAAAAGAAGCGACATTTGATCTATAAAATCTTCTAGTTTTTCCTCAGTTATTATGTGCTCAGGATTTTTTGTTTTTGATGAAAAATTGATTTTTAACAGTCCAGCTTTTAAATTTTTAAAAGAAATAATTCCTGCAATTAAAGGCTGTTCCTTAGCTAAAGAATTATTTTGACAATATAGAAACGTATATAATAAAACCTGAATTGCTTTACTGTATTTAACCTCATTAATTTCTTCAAAATTTAGCACTTTCAAATCTGCAGGATTCACTTTCCCTGTCTTATAATCGATTATTCTTGTTACTCCATTAAACTCATCAATTCTATCTACTACACCTCTTATTTTAATTGGAAAATCTATTCCTGGAACACGAATAGACGTTTCTAATTTTAATTCAGTACCTATAATTTTTATAGCATGTCCTTCTTGTAATTCTTTTTTTTCCATGGAAAGAAAACGTTTTACAAATCGATTTGAAACCTCAAAAGCTAATCGATTTTTACCTGTAGTTACATCTCCATTTTTAAAGTATTTGATAAAATATTTGGTTACTAATCTTTTGTAATCTTGAATCATTTGATTAAGATGATCAATTGTTAAAAATTTATTGTTATAAGGTTTATATAATTCATCTAAGGTATCGTGAATAACTGTCCCCATTGTATTTGCAGCTATTGTTTCCTCTACTAAATCTAATTCACTAAGGCGTAAAATTTTTTGTTTATAAAATGCAATTGGATTGTGAAGATAATTAGTAATTGCAGATGGAGAAATTCCATCTTTTGCTAATTCTTCTAAACGATCTAAGATCTGTATATTTTTTTTGACTTCATATTTCCCTTTTTTTTCTGTAATTACTCTAGGTGCTATACGCTTAGCAATTATATCAGTTTTCATTAATTCTAATTGAGATATGAATCTGCTTTTTTCACCACTACCATAGGTGTCATTTTCAGTATTGTAGAGTAAATAAACATTTTTAGCTCTTTGCAATAGTCGAAAAAAATGATAGGAATAAATGGCGTCCTTTTCCTTGTAAGTTGGTAATCCATATTCAATTTTTATATCAAATTGGATAAATGAATTTTGTGAATTTCCAGAAGGAATTATATTCTCATTTACAGAGGTTATAATTATATTTTCAAAATCTAACACTCTAGTTTCTAACATCCCCATTAATTGTAAACCACTTAAGGGTTCTCCTTGAAATGACAACTTTTCATTGTTAACCACTTGCTTATAAAACTGATAGATGATTTTTATATTCTCAAAATAATTTTTTGAAGTATTTAAATTAAGCAATTGAGTAAAAGCATTATGAAAACGGAACAAATATTCTTTTTCTAAAACAGAAACATAGTCTTTCGCCTGCTCAAGTAAGTTCAAAATTCTTTTTATAAATTCATTTACAGAGGTAAAAGGCTTAAAAATAGATAAAAGCACCTCACTGGAATTATGATCCAATGGTTTTAGATAATGAGTAATGGTTTTGAAGTCTATGAAAGATATATTTTTTTTGGCTATGGTATTTTGAACAGATGACAATACTTCTTGCCCCTCTTGATTTACAAATTGATAAATTACAGAGTTTTTAAAAAATCGAATGACATCTTTATGGTAAAATTCATTTGTTGTATTTTTTTGGAGTGTAATTTGAGTAATAAACAATTGAAAAATAGCTGAAATTAATTGAGATGTTGGCACGTTTTGTAACGGATATCCCATAGTTATATTAATTGCATCTACATTTTTAGGAATAGAGTTTAAAGCAACAGACAATAAAGATTCATCTCCCAGAACTAGAGCTGTGTTTTTGTGATTGGTCAACTTAGTTAATATTTCTCCAGCATATTTTAATTGAGATATATTTTTAGCAGTTCCAATAATTTCGATGTTTTTTTTAGATTTAAAATGATTACTGATTTTCTTTATTTTGTTTTTCTCATAGTATTTCCAATCTTTCTTGTATTTTCTTATGAAGTTTCCTGCTGGATGATTACTGTCAAAAAAAGTCTGATCTATGTCCCAATATATCTCTGAATTCCCGTTCTCTAGAAATAATTTAAATAGATATTCTTCTGCTTTATTTAATGCATTAAACCCAATAAAAAAGAATTTTTTATGCGCATGTTTATGAATAAAAGCATCAGCTTTTTTTGTTGCTTCTCTATACATCAAGCCTTGGTAGCCTATTTTTTCTTGTACTAAAAACGAATAGAATTTAGTATAATAAGTTTCCAATCGTTCCATAAAAATCAAATGATCTTTTATGAGTTTTGTTTCCTTAAATTCACCTTTAACAGACCATTTTTTTAATCGTTGTATGTCTCTTAAGTAAGTAAAAATTGATTTTGGGTTAATTAGGTACTGATCAATTTCATTAAAGTCTTGAAGTATGACAGAAGCCCAAGAGGAGAAAACATCAAAAGAATCAGGATGATCTTCTAGTTCATTATAAATGCTGTAAAAGTGAAATAATAATTGAATGGTATCTGCTTTAGCTATTTCTGAAATTTGACTAATAAATGATTCAATAGTTAAAATTTCAGGTAAAAATCCGGAAACCAATTTATTCTTGAATGTGTCTTTTACAAAAACTCCAGCTCTTTGAGAAGGTAAAATAAAAACACAATCTTCAAAAGAGGTGTTTCTTATGAGAATATCATCTATCGTTTCAGAAATAAAAGTTTGCATTTATATTAAAGACTTTATCAAAACAATGTACAAAATACTATTACTAATTTTATACATTTAATTAAAAATTAATTTAATGTATAATGAAATAAAAATTGTTGCGATACAGGCTAGTTTAGTTTGGCAAAATCCAGCTGAAAATAGACGATACTTTGAGCAAAAAATTAGACAGTTAGATAAGGATACAGATTTGGTAATGTTACCTGAGATGTTTTCTACTGGCTTTACCATGCAACCCAGTTCTGTAGCTGAAACAATGCATGGTTCCTCTGTTTTATGGATGATAAATATGGCTAAGACTTATGATATTGGAATAATTGGTAGTATAGTTATACAGGAAAATCACAAGTATTTTAATAGAGCTATTTTTGTATCTCCTTCAGGAGATATTGAAACTTACGATAAAAGGCATTTATTTGCTATAGCAGGTGAAGATAGACAGTATACTTCAGGGAATAATAAGATAATTATTAATTTTAAAGGATGGAGAATTTGTCCTTTAGTGTGTTATGATCTGCGTTTTCCAGTATGGTCAAGAAATACTGACAATTATGATTTATTGTTATTTATGGCCAACTGGCCTATTACTAGAATCGATGCTTGGGATACCCTATTAAAAGCGAGAGCAATTGAAAATATGAGTTATTGTATTGGTGTAAACAGAATAGGAAAAGATGACAATGGTTATCAGTATAATGGACATACCTCTGCTTTTAATTTTTTAGGAGAAAAAATTGCTCATACAAAAGAGGGTGTAGAAGATCTATTATATTGTAAAATTTCTAAAACTGAGTTACTTGAATTTAGAAGTAAATTAAATTTTTTGAAGGATCAAGATTCATTTGAAATTCAAAAATAAAACCTCTTTTGAAGACAATTTAACTGGGTTATAATTTGATTTTAGAAATAATTGTTGCCTCTGTTTTTTGAAGTAGTTCATCTATGGGTAGTGAATCTATTTTAATAGGCTGGTGTGTTTCTAGCTTAATTTTATTAAACATTCCTAATGGGAATTTCCCATATTTAAATACTTTCCAGGAATCATTAATCGTTATGGGAACAATATAGGCTTCAGGGTTGTATTTAATCATCATTTTTAGTCCATTATAGTGAAATTTTTTTGGCTTACCTGTTACACTTCTTGTTCCTTCAGGGAAAATTGTCGCAGACCATTTGTTTCGATGAACTCTTTGTCCAAATTCTTTTAATTCAGTTAACGCTTGTTTAGGGTCTTTCCTATTAATTAATGCAGCACCACCGTATTTAAGGTTAAAAGATATACTTGGAATTCCTTTTCCTAACTCTATTTTTGAAACAAACTTACTATGATATTTTCTCAGATACCAGATGATTGGTGGAATGTCGAATAGCCCTTGATGATTGGCTACAAAAATTATAGTTGCATTTTCTGGAATGGGATGAGTTATTCTAAAACTTACGGTATTTCCAATAATAATTAATGATTTAGTTAATATCCAATTAAGTATATCAACTACATTCTTATGTGATTGATATCCTATCTTTAAACCAATCCATTGTAAGGGATGAAAAATCAACAGACTTAAAAAAAATACTACAGCAAAAATTGAAGAAAAAAAGTAGCTTATTAATTTCATCCTTAAAAATACAACGTAAAAATAAAATAAGAAATTATACCGAAGGCCACTGATTCCATGGTATTTTTGATAAAATCAAAAGAAGACCAATTCCATAAAAAAATACAAAGGTTTTAAACTTTTTATCATCCTCGGTTTTTTTCTTATGTTTAGACCAGCCAATTGTAATAAATATTGTTGCAGCAATCATCATGATTGGATGTTCAATGGCTAGAAGCCTAGTTGCAGCATCTCCCATTACTTCACTTGTATTACTTTTAAGTGCTTTATAATAAGGGCTAGAAAAGTACCAACCTAAACCAATAAGCAATTGAATATGTGAAAAAATTAAGGTAAATAAACCAAGCCTAAGATCTTTGTTTGAGAAAGCTTTCTTTTTTAGAAGTCCATACATTGCATTTGCAACAGTTATTATTAAAACAACCAGTACTAAATATGCCCAATAGGAATGTATTAGTTTCATCATATTGTAAATTATTTTATTAATTAAAAATACTAAATTTATTCAAAAAAAAACCACCTTAAAAGTAAAGGTGGTTTATATAATTTATAAAATTCTTATTAGAAGTTATATCTTACTGTAAAGTTCCACGTTCTTCCAAAACCAAAGAAGGCTTTGTTGTTTGTGTTAATGCCACGGTAAGTAGGATCATTTCCTTCAACAAAATTATTCGTTAAAGATTCTGCAAGATACACAGTGTTACCAACATTATTTACATTTAATCTGAATTTCAGATCAGTGTCATTTTTGAAATTAAACTTATAAGACATTCCTAAATCACCTAAGAAATAGTTAGGCAATTGAAGTGAACCATTGTTTACTTCATCTTGAAAATCTTCAGTATTGATGTCTGCATATAATCTTGCAGCATAACGGTGACTATAATCAATTTCAAAATTATCAGTAACGTCCCAATCAAAACCTAATCTTGCAGTAGTTTGAGCAGAGTTACCAACCTTAACACCATCTAGGTATAAGTTTACAACACCTACTGGGTCTACATCATCAAAAGCAGTTCCTGAAACATTACCTGCATATTCCCAGTCACCAACAGAAGCCATACCTACTAACTTGAAGTTATCACTTATTAAATATTCAAAGTCTAATTCAACTCCAGTATGTAATTGCTTTATCCCTTGAAGGTCAGCAGTACCTCTTGTATCTCCATCACGGAATCCTACAGTTTTAAATCTATCTTTCCACTCTGTTCTGTAAAGGTTTACGTTAGCACGAAGTTTTTCAGAAGTGTACCCATATCCTATTTCAAAACCAAAAACTTTTTCATTTCTGGTATTTGGGTTAATGTTGTTTCTGAAATTTTGAAAAACAGCATCAATGAAAGGTTGCTTAGAGTAGTCTCCCATGTTAACAAAAACATTATGGTTTTCGTCAATATTCCAGTTTACACCCCCTTTGATGTTTCCACCAATAAAGTTTTGCCAGTCAGTTTCTCTTTCTGGATCAGAATCTAAATAGTTAAAAGGATCAATTCTCTTAAATCCCTGTTGAGAAATACCAACTTGAACGAAAGCAGTAATATCATCAGAAGCATATTCTAATTGACTAAATGCACCAGCCCAACGAACTTTACCAATATTGTAGTAGTTGATTTTTTGCTCATCTTCTGTGCTTCTAAAAACATTCCACTGTTGAGCTAAGTCAGAACTGTATGCTGTAGATTGGATGTTTAAAGGATTATTTATATCATCATTATCTCTATATCCGTCAGCACCTAATAGATTGTCAACTCTTCTGTAATGATACCCTTTATATGAACGAAGATCAATTCCAACATCAAAAGTTAAATTATCATTTATTTTAGTATTGTAGTTAGATAATATTCCAACCCAGTTGTGAGAGTTTACAGATGCTCTTCTGATAAATCCATTTCTTCTTTCTAAACCATTTGGTAAACTAGAATCTCTTAATTCATCATCGTTTACAATTTGCAAACCTGTTGATGGATCTGCAGGGTTTGTGTAAGAATATCCACTACTAAAGTTTCCTCCTAAACCAGAGTTTGCTCTAACAATTTCATCCCATTCAACTAATCCAGTGTCTGGATTTCTGAATCTACTTGAGCTTGCAAAATTTCCTCCCATTCTTCCAATATCTCCGGTTCCACCACCACGACCAAATGATACGTAAGCAGAAGTTGTTAAATTAGAAGTTTCGTTGATGTCCCATGACCAGTTAAAAGAAGATACAGGTTTGTGGTAAAAGTTTTTTCTCCAGTTAAACTCTTCTCCATTTAAATATCCATGGTTGTAGTTATATTTTCTTCCATATTTTAAGTAGTCGCCTATATCCGCCATATTAAAGAAACTAGTTGTTCTTTGATTATGTGTTTGAGGTGCACCTGTTAACATAAATTGGAAGTTATGAGCTCCTTTATCCCAACCAAGACCAACAAAGTAATTGAAACCTTCAAATTCAGTACCATCAATGTATCCATTACCAGCAGTTCTACTCATCAAAAATGAGGCAGCAAAACCATTTTCGTTTTTACCGGTATTGTATGACGCTAAATTTTTGAAGTAACCGTCGTTACCTATTGAAGACACAACTGAACCTCCTTCTTCAAGGTCTGTTGTCTTAGTAATGATATTTATGGTACCCCCTACTGAAGATATTGCCAGTTTAGAAGAACCTAATCCTCTTTGAACTTGCATTGCAGTTGTAACATCTGATAAACCTGCCCAATTAGACCAGTAAACTTTACCATTTTCCATGTCATTAACTGGTACTCCATTAATAAGCACAGCAATATTTTCTTGTGCAAAACCACGAATTGTTATTCTTGAATCTCCAAAACCACCTCCAGATTTAGTTGCGTAAACTGATGGAGTGTTGTTTAAAAGTTCAGGAAATTCTTGAGATCCTAATTTATCTTGAATTTCTGCAGCTTTAATTGTTGATTTAGCTACAGGAGTTTGTCTGTCTTTCGCAATATCAACTATTCCTCTTAAAACTACTTCTTCTAGGATGTTACCATCTTCGCTTAGCTTAATGTTTCCCAAATCAGATGAGCCTGTAAAAGCGAGTTCCATAGTTTTAAACCCTAGATAAGAAATTACAATAGTTCCACTTTCTGAAGAAGAGGTTAATGTAAATTTCCCATCAAAATTTGTTTCAGTTCCATTAGTTGTACCCTTAATTACAACTGATGCTCCTGGTAAACCTTCATTGGAATTGTCAACGATAGTACCAGAAATTTTTGTTTGGCCAATTACTGTGGCAGCTATAAAAAATAAAGCTACGAATAATAAGTTCTTAAAATTTTTCATTATAGAATGTTAATGTTATTAATTCTCTGCAAAAGTCATTTATTTTGAGAGCTGTAATGTTAATTTAATGTTAAAAATTAGCAAAATATTAACTTTTTAAAAGTAGTTTTTTTTTATGATAAAACTGTTTTTTTTTGGTTAATTGTTAAGTTGTTTATTAACATAAACTTAAACAAAAGTATAAAAAAAAAACAAAAGAGAGTTTATTCCTTATTTAAAAGCTTTTTTGCCAATTCTTTTCCTAGTTCTACACCAAACTGATCATAGCTAAAGATATTCCAAATCACCCCTTGAACAAATATTTTATGTTCGTACATCGCTATTAATTCCCCCAAAGATTCAGGGGTTAATTTTTTAAACAAAATTGCATTACTAGGTCGATTCCCTTTAAATACTTTATAGGGTAAGAGTTTATTAATAGTTGAACTTTCTCCTGAGGTTTTGAGTTCAAGGTGAACCTCTTCTTTAGATTTGCCAAAAGCCAAAGCTTCCATTTGTGCATTATAATTGGCCATTAATTTTTGATGATGATCGGACAAACCATACAAAGAGTGTTCATAACCAATAAAATCAGATGGAATTAATTTTGTTCCTTGATGAACGAGTTGCATAAATGCGTGCTGCATATTTGTTCCTGTACTACCCCAAACAATGGTCCCTGTTTGGTAATCTATTTGATTTCCATTTCTATCTACACTCTTACCATTGCTCTCCATAATGGCCTGTTGCAAATAGGGCGCTAACTTTGTTAAATATTGAGTATAGGGAAGAATTGCCTCAGATTCCGCTTTATAAAAATTGTTGTACCAAATACTCAATAGCGCTAAAATTACAGGAATATTTTTATCAAAAGAACTGTCTTTAAAGTGGAGGTCCATTTTTTCTGCACCATCTAAAAGAGCTTTATAATGATCAAAACCTACAGATAAACTTATAGATAAACCTACTGCAGACCACAAGGAGAATCGCCCGCCTACCCAATTCCACATTGGAAATACATTTTTTGGATCTATTCCAAAGGCATCAATAGCATCTGAATTTGTTGAAACTGCAACAAAATGTTTGGCGATGTCAAATTGAGAGCCAGATGTTAAGAACCAATTTTTTATGGTGTTGGCATTGGTAATTGTTTCTTGTGTTGTAAAAGTTTTTGACACAATCACAAATAATGTTGTTTCTGGGTTTAATTTTTTTAAAACCTCAGAAACATGATCTCCATCTATGTTAGATACAAAGTGAGTTGTTAAGTGGTTTTTATAATATTGTAATGCTTCAACAATCATATCTGGTCCAAGATCTGAACCTCCAATACCAATATTTACAATATCGGTTATTTTTTTTCCAGAATAACCTTTCCAGTCTCCAGAGATTACTTTATTTGAAAAAGCCCTTATTTTTCTTAGTGCTTTTCTAATTTCTGGTTTGATATTTTTTCCATTGACTAGTAATTCATTTTCTGAATTACTTCTCAAAGCAGTATGCAAAACAGCTCTATTTTCTGTTTCGTTAATAATATCTCCAGAAAAATAACGATCAATAGCATCTTTTAATTCAACCTCATTTGCTAGTTCAACCAATAAATCAATGGTTTTTTGAGTAATCCTATTCTTAGAAAAATCTAACAATAAGTCATTAAAAGCTATTGAAAAATCACTTGTTCTATTTGGGTTTTCATGAAATGCTTCTTTCAAAGAAAAAGTATCCATTTCATTGAAATGAGAAGCTAATTTTTCCCATGCTAAAGTTGTTGTTGGATTTATATTTTTAAGTGGCATTTAAAATTATTTTTTTATTTGACAAAGGCTATATTATCTAGTTGATTTTTAAGTGGTTTTATAAAACTTAAATATATTGGTTTAAGACTCTTTTTTAAAGGTTTGGCAGAAGGAAGTTTTTGTTTAAACGGATCTACCTGTCTCCCATTTTTCCAGAATCGGTAGCAAACATGAGGTCCACTTGTATTTCCGGTCATTCCTACCCAACCAATCACGTCACCTTGTTTTACATATTGTCCTCGTTTAACCTTTCTTCTACTCATATGAAGATATTGAGTAGAATAGGTATTATTATGTCTTATTTTAACATAATTCCCATTTCCTCCTTTTCTTCTAGATTCAGTAACTTTTCCATTTGCAGTGGCCATAATTGGAGTTCCTACTTTGGCAGCAAAATCAGTTCCTTTGTGAGGCTTAACTCTTCCATAGTATGCTATTTTTCTTCTTAAATTATATCTAGAGGATACTCTATATTGAAATTTGATGGGTGACCTCAAAAATTGACTTCGAAGCATATTGCCCTTTTCATCGTAGTATTCAGGTATTTTTTTAATGGAGTCAGGAACGAATCTGTAAGCATAAAAATCTCTGTTGTTATGATCGAAAAGTGCTGCTTTTACCTTACCATAACCAACAAAAACACTGTCATCTATGAATTTTTCTTCATAAATTAATTTAAATCGGTCGCCTCTCTGAAGTTTTAAAAAATCTAAAGTCCAAGCATATATATCTGCAACATCATTTGTTAAATTAGGGTTTAAATGAAGACTGTCCATAGCTTCAGATAAGGTAGAATAAATTTTACCAGAAACTTCTTTTTCAATAATTTTTATGGGTTTTCTGTACTTATAGGCAATGATTGTGGAGTCTTTAAAATCTACTATAGTGGCACTAGCTTTACTATTTTTATAGATAAAAACTTCTGCCTTCTCTAGTGTATCCTTGCTGGCAAGAATCATGTAGGGTATTCCAGCCCTTATTCTTCTAGTATCAAAGGTGTCTTTAATTTTTTTTGCAATCTCATTTATTTTGGGGTAATAAACATGATGTCTATCGAGAATTATTCCAAAACTCTCCCCTTTTTTTATGGTATCTCTAATCACCTTAAAGTCGTTTAGCCTGTATCCAAATTCATGAATAATTTTAGGTGTAGAGGTATTGGCTTTATCGGAGCCGCCGTTAGTCTCCTCTGGGTTATCTTTACCACAAGACAGAACAATTAATAAAACAAAAAGAAGAATACTAATTTTTTTCAATGTTGTTAGATTTTATTCTTGGTTAAGAATTTTGTAAAAATACAACTTAATCGTTCATAATTTTAAATGAATTTGCTAATCCTTTAAAAGCTTTTAATTCTGCTCTTAAAGATCCAACAGCAAGTGCTGCTTTTAATCTAACAGGAATTTTATTTTTATCATCTGTAACCCATATGGTTACGCTTTCACTTTCTTTAAAAACTCTTCCTGATTGCACGATTGGACGCAATTTGATAGTTTTTATTTTTCCGAATTTGGTTTTTATATATTCTTTACCAAGAAAACGAAGTTTAAAAGCAAATGTTTTTGAGTCAAAAAACATATTTAAATCAATTTCATCACCAGTTTTAATACTATCTGTATTGATAGTTCTTAAATGGTAAAATGCTGAAATCATATCTTGTACATTTCCAAAAGGAATTTCTTTTGTAGTATTATATTTATAATCTTCAACAGTAGCAATTTTTGTGTCTTGATTGAATCGAGTGTCTCTTTTAATAATATAACCACCTTCGTTTACATCTCTTTTAAATAAATATGGCATTACTTTGTAGGAATCAAAGTAAGACTCGTAGGTATCTCTTACTTTAAAAAACCAACCAATAAAGTCACTAGTTTTTCCAAAACCTCTGGCATAAAAAACTTCTTTACCATTTAATTTAGTTTCTTTTAGGGAAAGTTCAGCGGTTCCTGCTTTAAAAAAACCACTGTAGCTCATTTTATATTTTAACCATTCTCCATCTTTGAAAGCTGCTACTTTATTTTGAGCATGAAGAGATAAAGATATTATGAGGCTAAAGCAAATAATGAGATTTTTATTCATAAGTTTCAAACATATAAAAATAGAATGAGAATTAACTTACTTAGAAAAACAAAAACTCCCATATTTAACTATGGAAGTATCTTTTAACTAAAATTTATAACTAATTTTAAAATGTTCCCCAATTTTTTAATTCCTCTTCAGACCATAAAAAAGGATAAAAGATCCTCCGTTGATATTTGGGATGTAAATATTTTCTCCAACTACTTCCTCCTGTTGCTTCTAATTCTTTTTCCTTTCCTCCTAAATATTTTCCTGCTGCATCATAATGAGCTAATACCCATTTCACATTCACAGTATAATCATAATGACGCATCGCCTTTATTAGAGCCTTATCTTTTTGAATTTCAACAGGTAATTGCTTAAATTTTTTTGATAAATTACATTCATTATAATCCTCCATAAAATCGATAAAATCACCCATGTATTTTTTGTCAAATAATTTTATTAATACCGATTTTTCACCAGTAGAATGATTTTTCCCTGCCGCTTGCCAATACAAATGGTCGTAAGCATTTTTAAATGGAGAATTACGATCTATAGTATCTCTATAACGCGCGTCAATTAAATTGATGAGTTCTGTTGATGCAAATTCTATTTTTCTATATTGAGCACTTTGAAAACCACTTGCAGGAGTTAGTGTATTCCTAAATTTTAAATATTGTTCTCTTTCCATTCCATCAGCCATTACACTAAATGAGTTGCTTAGCATATCAAAATACCTACTAATTCTCATCAAATGCATTGTAAATTTATCTGCACTAATTTCATCACTTTTTGCAACTTGATCAATTTCCCATAAAACCATTTTAAACAACAACTCATTAACTTGATGATACATGATAAAAACCATTTCATCTGGTTGATCTGTTCTTGGAATCTGTAAACCTAAAAGGGCATCAGTTTGAATATAATCCCAGTAGGTAATTGGGGTACTCCATAGTAACCCTTCTAAAATTGCGTCTAAAGGCACCCCTAGTTTCTTATACTTGTTTTCAATGTCTTTTAATAATTTTTCTTTACTCATTTGTATTGAAAGTTGTGGTCTTGTTTTATAGAGTTCCTCTTTTTTCTTGCTCTCTTTCTATGGATTCAAATAAAGCTTTAAAGTTTCCAGCTCCAAAACCCCTAGCCCCCATTCTTTGAATAATCTCAAAAAATAAGGTAGGTCTGTCTTCAATAGGTTTTGTAAAGATTTGTAATAAATACCCTTCCTCATCTGCATCAATCATAATACCTAGAGCTTTTAATTTTTCAACATCCTCTCTTAACTCGTGACTAAACTCCTCCAATCTGCCTGGAACAGCTTTATAGTACTCCTCAGGAGGAGTAGACAGAAACTCGACACCATTAGATTTTAATTGACTTACTGTTTTTACAATATCATCGGTAGCTACCGCAATATGTTGTACTCCTGCACCTTCATAAAAATCTAAATATTCTTCTATTTGAGAACGCTTTTTGCCCTCTGCAGGTTCGTTAATAGGAAATTTGATTCTGCCATTTCCATTAGACATTACTTTACTCATTAGAGCAGAATATTCAGTGTGAATCTGCTTATCATCAAATGATAGGAAGTTTTCAAATCCCATCACTTCTTCATACCATTTCACCCATACATCCATCTGATTCCATCCAACATTTCCAACCATATGATCAATGTATTTTAATCCAGCAGTTGGAGGGTTATAATCTGTTTTCCATTCTTGAAAACCAGGCATAAAGACACCTTTGTAGTTTTTACGCTCTATAAACATATGAATAGTTTCTCCGTAAGTATAAATTCCTGATTTTACAATTTCTCCAAAGTCATCGGTTTCAACAGTTGGCTTTAAATAGGATACAGCCCCTCTAGAAGTAGTTTCTTCATATGCTTTTTTGGCATCTTCTACCCATAGAGCAATAACTTTTACACCATCTCCATGTTTTACAATATGATCGTTAATTATTGATTTACTATTCAGAGGTGTAGTTAAAACAATACGAATTTTGTCTTGTTTTAATACATAACTTACAGCATCTTGAGATCCAGTTTCTAATCCTTTATATGCATAGGATTGAAATCCAAAAGCTGTTTTATAAAAATGAGCAGCTTGTTTCGCGTTACCAACATAAAATTCTACATAATCTGAACCTAGTAATGGAAGGAAATCTTGAGCTCCCTCGAATATTTTTTCTAGACCATAGTCTACAGATGTTATTTTTTTTGACATAATTTATGATTAATTAATGATTAAATTTTTTGCTAAAACTCAACAAAAAATTACCACATTGCTCTTATTTGAGCAGTTATGTCTATTTTTTTTTCAACCATATTATTCTAACCAAGATTTGTGATAGTCTTCATCTGCAATTTTTATTGCCTCTTCAGTTAATTTTAAGGGTTTAAATGTATCCACCATTACAGCCAGTTCCTCTGTTTTTGTTTTACCAATACTCTTTTCGGTAGCTCCTGGGTGAGGTCCGTGAGGTATTCCGGCAGGGTGTAATGAAATATGACCTGCCTCTATATCATTCCTACTCATAAAATCTCCATCTACATAATAGATAACTTCATCAGAATCTATATTACTATGATTGTATGGAGCTGGAATTGATTCTGGATGATAATCGTATAGTCTGGGCACAAAACTGCATACAACAAATGCATCAGTTTCAAAGGTTTGATGAACTGGAGGGGGTTGATGAATTCTTCCAGTAATGGGTTCAAAATCATGAATAGAAAATGCATAAGGATAATTGTATCCGTCATAACCTACCACATCAAAAGGATGAGATGCATAGACCATTTCTATGATTTCATCTTGTTTTTTTATTTTGATGAGAAACTCTCCTTTTTCACGATGTGTTTCTAATTCATGGGGTCTTCTAAGATCTCTTTCACAATAAGGAGAATGCTCTAACAACTGACCAAACCAATTTCGATATCGTTTTGGGGTATAAATTGGCCGATAAGATTCTACAATGAATAACCGATTATCTTTAGTGTCAAAATCAATTTGATAAATTACACCTCGGGGAATTATGAGATAATCACCATACTTAAAATCTAGATTTCCTAAATGTGTTCTTAATTTTCCTGAACCTCGGTGTATGAAAATTAATTCATCTGCATCAGTATTTTTATAAAAGTAATCTTTACATGAGTTTTTTGGCGATGCTAAAATGATGTTACAATCTGAATTTGTTAAAATAGTTTTTCTGCTTTTTAAATAATCATTCTCTTGAGGAACCTTGAATCCCTTAAAACGATATGATTTTATGTTATTTTCTTTTGCAATTTTAGGAGCGATAGAATATTGACTTCTAATTTCTTTAACCATGGTGGGTCTGAATTCATGGTAAGAGTTTGTAGACATTCCGTCAAAACCAATGGTTCCAAAAAGTTGTTCGTAATATAAACTACCATCAGCTTTTCTAAATTGAGTATGTCTTTTGGGTGGTATTTCCCCAAGTTTATGGTAAAAAGGCATATTTTTTAATGTAAATGAATTATAAATGTAATAATAATCAAATTGAAATAATTTGTTCTTATAACAAATTGTTTCAACATTTCATTAAAAATTTCCTTATTCTGGATTTCTTTTGATGAGATTTTTTAATGAGATTTGTAATTCTAGCCAAAACATAAACAGGTACGCTTAAGAGGTGTTTTCTACAAATATAATTTAAAAGTTGAACCTAAAATATTTTGGAGTCTTAAAGTTGTAAACTATAAAAATTAACTTTCAGGAGCTAACTCAATTTCCAAACCGTCTAGAGCAGGGGTGATGTGAATCTGGCAACCTAATCTACTATTATCCTCAACATGAAAAGCTTCTGCAAGCATTAAATCTTCGTCAGGGCTCATTTCAGGGAGTTCATGATTTGACTTCACATAACATTGACAAGATGCACACATGGCCATTCCTCCACAAACCCCAATAGTGCCCTCATCTGCAAGTTCGTATGACCTAACAATTTCCATAATATTCATGGCCATATCTGTAGGCGCTTGAATTTTATGAAGCGTTCCGTTTCGGTCTGTAATTTTAATTGAAATATCTGACATTTATATTATATGATGCTATTCAATTTTTTTTATAACAGCTTTTGGAGCTTCTTTTTTGGAACCATCAAATCCTTCAACACCACCAACAGTGGTATACTTCATTACATACTTTTTGTTCGGATGAATTCTTTTATAAGCACTTTGGCACATTAAAGTAGCTTCATGAAAGCCACATAAAATCAACTTTAATTTTCCTGGATAGGTGTTCACATCACCAATGGCATAAATTCCGGGAATATTAGTTTGGTAGTCTAGAGCGTTATTTACTTTGATAGCATTTTTTTCTATGTCTAGCCCCCAGTTAGCGATAGGACCAAGCTTAGGTGATAGACCAAATAAAGGGATAAAATGATCAACCTCTAGTATAATTTCTTCTTCTCCATTTTTAATGATAGACACACCAGTTACTTTTTCATCTCCCAAAATTCCTTTAACCTCTGCAGGAGTAATCATATTAATTTTTCCTGCATTTTTTAATTCTTGAACTTTATCAACAGAATCAAGGGATCCTCTGAATTCATTTCTTCTGTGAACTAAACTAACTTCAGAGGCAACATCGGTTAAAAAAATAGCCCAATCTAATGCAGAATCTCCACCACCAGCAATAACAACTTTTTTATTTCTATACATTTCTGGATCACGAATGATATATTCTACACCACTATCCTCAAAATTTGCAATATTTGGAATAGGAGGCTTTCTAGGTTCAAAGCTTCCTAGTCCACCAGCTATTGCCACAATTGGAGCAGAGTGTTTTGTCCCTTTGTTTGTGGTCACAATAAAAGTATTATCCTCTAATTTTTCAATAGTTTCCGCACGTTCACCAAGGGTAAACCCCGGCTGAAATGAAGAGATTTGTTCTAATAATTTAGTGGTTAAATCTCCAGCTAAAATTTCAGGATATGCAGGGATATCATAAATTGGTTTTTTAGGGTATATTTCTGAACATTGACCACCCGGCTGAGGTAATGCATCTATTAAATGACACTTTAATTTTAGTAAACCTGCCTCAAAAACAGCAAAAAGTCCTGTAGGCCCTGCACCAATTATTAAGATATCTGTTTTGATCATTCTAGTTAAAATCTAGTAAAAAGAGTTGAATACTATCGTTTTATCAATTAATCGATATTAATAACTTGTTGTATATGAGGTGCATACTTTTTAATGGTAGCCTCAACACCATTTTTGAGAGTCATTTGATTGACAGAGCAACCAATACAAGCTCCTTCTAATTGAACTTTTACAACGTCATTTTCTATAGATAGTAGTTTTATGTTTCCACCATCACTTTCTAAGAAAGGACGAATTTCACTCAGTGCTTTTTCAACGTTTTCTAATGTTTCTTGTGTTGTCATAAACTTACTTTTTTACTGCGCTACAACCACTCATTGTTGTAATCCTCACAACTTCGGTTGGTGGTAAATTAGCATTTCTCTTTAGCAGTTCTGAAACCATTTCTTTAGTGATGTCAGTAAATGCTTTTTCTAATGATGTATTTTCTTGTAATGCTACGGGATGACCAACATCTCCAGCTTCACGAATACTCTGTACCAATGGAATTTCACCCAAAAATTTAGTAGCGATATCTTCTGCTAAATGTTTAGCACCATCTTTTCCAAAGATATAATATTTATTATCAGGAAGTTCTTCAGGAGTAAAGTATGCCATATTTTCAATGATTCCCAATACAGGAACCTGAATACTTTCTTGTTGAAACATTGCAACACCTTTTTTTGCATCAGCTAGGGCAATATTTTGAGGGGTACTCACAATTACAGCTCCATTTATGGGCAATGCTTGAACTATAGATAAATGAACATCTCCTGTTCCGGGAGGTAAATCAATGAGTAGGAAATCTAATTCTCCCCAGTCTGCATCAAAAATTAATTGATTTAATGCTTTTGAAGCCATAGGACCTCTCCATATGACAGCTTGGTTAGGATTTGTAAAAAAACCTAACGACAATAACTTTACTCCATAATTTTCAATGGGTTTCATCTTAGAACGGCCATCAACATTTACAGAAATAGGTCTTTCTTTTGCTACATCAAACATTAAATGCATTGAAGGGCCATAGATATCGGCATCTAAAACACCAACTTTAAACCCCATTTTGGCTAAACTAATAGCTGTATTTGCTGTAATTGTAGATTTTCCAACTCCTCCTTTACCCGAAGCAACGGCAATAATATTTTGAATATTTGGAATTTTCTTTCCCTTTATAAGGTTTGAATCTTCTTCTTTTTTTGGTGGTGCTATAGACTTAACGTTTACTTTTACATCAATCTTTTCATCAACAAGGGAATGAATTGCTTTTTTTATTTCTAATTCGATTTTTTTCTTGGCTTGAAGCGCTGGATTGCTAATCGATACATCAACAATAACCTCACTTCCAAACACAACTAAATTGGAAATATTTTTATTTTCAATCAGACTTTTACCCTCACCGGGTTCAGTGATGGTTTCTAGTGCCTTGTAAATATCTTGCTTGGTAAAAGACATACTTTTTTTGTTGATTTATTCTAAAATGCAAAGATAGTGCTAAAGCTTCAGATAGAAAAGTATGTAAAATTCAGTTATAAGTAGAAATAAAAAGTTTATGATAGTTCTTTAATTGGATCCCAAAAGACTTTTTCTAATTCTTGAATTTGATTTTCTACAACAATAATTCCCTCACTTTCTAATAATTGTTGCATGAGATTGGTGCCACTGAAATGGTGTTTTCCTGTAAGTAAGCCCTTTCTATTAACAACTCTATGCGCAGGTACTTCTTGTTTTTGATTATGAGAATTATTCATTGCCCACCCTACCATTCTTGCAGATCTGGCAGCTCCCAAATATTTGGCAATACATCCATATGACGTAACTTTACCATAAGGGATTAAACGTACAACTTCATAAACTTTTTCGAAAAAGTTTTCAGATTTTTTCATAAAGGAAAGATAGTAAAAATGATCACTTATGTAATAAAATTGTAAGTGAAAAAACAAGAATTAGAAATTCAATTTAAACTTAATATAGGTTATTGCTTTTCCTTTTTCTAAGTATTTTTTTTCGTAAAAAGTTTGTGTTCCTGTTACTTCCTCAGGCGAATAGTAGTCTTTGTAAACATCGTGATTAGCGTGCAAAATTTCATGACCTTCCCCATGAAGCAACCCCAAAGTATAGCCGTGCATAAATTCACTATCTGTTTTTAGGTTTATCTCTCCGTTTTCTTTTAAAATATCGTTGTATTTTAAAAGAAAATCGTGATTTGTCATTCTATGCTTAGTTCGTTTATATTTTATTTGGGGGTCTGGAAATGTAATCCATATTTCATCAACTTCACCCTTATCAAAAATAGAATCTACCAATTCTATTTGGGTTCTTACAAAAGCAACGTTATTTAGCTTATTTTCCAAAGCAGTTTTTGCACCTCTCCAAAAGCGTGCTCCTTTAATATCAATGCCAATAAAATTTTTGTTTGGGTTTTTTTCAGCTAATGCAATGGTATATTCACCTTTGCCACAACCTAATTCAACAATAATTGGATTATTATTATTAAAAAAAGAATGCCATTTCCCCTGATGAGGGAAGTTATTAAGAACTTCATCTCTTGTAGGTTGAATGACATTTGGAAACGTTTCGTTTTCATGAAAACGTTTCAGTTTGTTTTTACTTCCCAAAATAAAAGTTTAATTAAGCGCGATCCTCAGTTCCTTCTTTGATGAATTTTCGAGATTCTTTCATCCAGTAAGCCAAAAGAACTAATAAAACACCTAAAAAAAACCAGTTCACACCATTTGCTAACCACCAACCAAAATCTTCTTGAGCTAGGGAGCGAATACTATTAAAGGGCAAGAACAATACATCTGTGAATAATTCTCCAATCCATTTGAAAATATTGAATGCTATCATATCTTAAAGTATATTTACGGTGCAAAAATATAAAAACTAAGTATGTTAGCCAATTTTTTTGGGAAATCAAATCCAGTAAATTTCATTGTGATTTTTTCCATTTTTTTAGGAGTCTTTTTTACAAATGCTATTTCCTCTATTCCTTTAGTAAGTTTAAACTTTAGTCTTGTTTTGGAACATATTTTAATCCTATTTTTATTTTTAGTTTTTTTCTTTTTTTATAATTTCATCTTATCAAAAAATAAGTTAACCCTTTATAATTCTTATGGGTTTTTAATTTTTGTGCTATTGTTTGGGTTTTTTCCTGATACGATGTTAAACAGGGATGAATTATTTTTAAACATCTTAATACTGGTCTATTTAAGGAGAGTTTATAGTTTAAGAAGTGGCAAAGATTTTTATAAGAAGATATTTGATAGTGGGTTTTGGTTAGGAATCCTTTTTTTACTAGCTCCTAAAACTGTTCTTTTTGGAATTTTATTATTTTTATCAATATGGTTATTTCAAAAAATAAATTTTAGAACACTTTTAATCTCTTGTTTAGGGTTTTTAGCCCCTCTTATTTGCTTTGCAACCTATTGCTTCTGGTTTCAACAGATGGAAGAATTTATGGCCTCATTTTTTTGGTATGCTAATTACGATTTTGACCTATTTAGAAACAAATCTATCCTAATTTCATCATTAGTATTGGGAATATTATTAATAATTTCAATACTTATTAAAACCCCAAAAGTGATTTCAATTAGTGGGAGCTATAGAAAATATTGGATTCTAATTATTTTTAATCTTTTTATAGCAATTACAGTCCTTGTGATTCAAAATACACTCAATGAATCTCAATTTATGTTACTATTTTTTCCAATCTCTGTTATTTTAACAAATTGGTTGGAAAGTATCAAAACTCCTTTGTACAAAAATGTATTTCTAGGACTATTTATTGGATGTCCATTTCTTCTTTTTATAATTTAGAACCATAAGAAAGATCACCGGCATCTCCTAAACCAGGAACAATATATCCTTTTTCATCTAATATTTTATCGATATCTGCGATCCACAATTCTGTATTTTTTGGAAAATGATTTTTGACAAAATTGACACCAAATTCAGAACCGATTACAGAAATAATATGGATTTTTTTTGGGACACCATACTTTTTAATTGCCTCATATACAGTGATCATTGATTTCCCTGTTGCCAGCATAGGATCTGCAATAATTAAAGTTTTTCCTTCTAAACTAGGAGTTGCAAAATACTCGACCTTAACGTCAAAATCAGTCTCATTTTTTGTGTGGTTTCTATATGCTGAGATAAATGCATTTTCAGCAGTGTCAAAATAATTTAAAATTCCTTGGTGAAGTGGGAGCCCAGCTCTTAGAATAGAACAAATTACCAAATCGTTTTGGATTACGTTTAAGTTTTTCTCTCCTAATACAGTAAATATTTTTTCTTTAGAATAGTTAAGTTCCTTACTTAATTCATAAGATAAAATTTCTCCAATACGTTCTATATTCCTTCTAAAACGCATACTATCTTTTTGAATTTTTTTGTCTCTTATTTCTTTTATAAACGTATTTAAAACTGAATTTACTTTTGATAAATGATGTACAACCATATTTGATGTTTTAGTTTTAAAAAAAAAGTATTTTATTTAAATTTTTGTATATTTAATTTTATTAGCTAATTCATAAATTAAATAATTATGATAACCTGCTAAGAATTTGACAACCAAAAACTAATAAAAAAGAGTCTTAAATGGCTCTTTTTTTATGGGTTTAAAACACTCATGATTTTTTCTATAACCACAGTTGGCGAAATACTTTCCATCACATTCTCATATCCATTAATCACCTTATTTCCATAGACTGAGCAAGGGATTTTAGGATATTTTTTTAGATCTGAGACCAAACAATATTCGCTAGGTTGATGAAAAGGAGCAAAGCCAGCATAAGGATGAGTAACTCCCCATAATGTAATTATTTTTGTTTGTTGCATGGCTGCTAAATGAGCATTTCCTGAATCCATCGAAACCATTAAGTCTAATTCATTAATGACCTCTAGTTCTTCTTTCAAAGAAAGTTTTCCTGCCAGATTAATTACGTTATTATAATTATTTTCTATGGTGTTTAAAATTTCTATCTCATGTTTTCCTCCGCCAAAAAGAAATGTTTTAAACCCTTTATGGTTTAGTTCTTTGATGACTTCTTCCATTAGGTGCATCGGGTACACCTTTGCTTTATAGGTAGCAAAGGGGGCAATACCAATCCAAACACTATCTTTTAATTTTGTGTGTAGTGTAATTTTTTTAGATAATAATCTAGATTTCATGGGTATTGGGTTGAATAAGTTTATTGAAAACCCTAATTTCTCTAGAACATCTGCATATCGCTGATGTGAGGTTTTTAATTGTTTAAAAATTTTGTTTTTTGTTCTGGTTAGTGCTTTTTTCTCTGCCCTCCCTTTATCAATAGATACACAATGCTTTCCTTCAAAAGTAAATAGTGTTTTAATTATTTTTGCCCTCAAAACGTTATGAAAGTCGGCTACATGTGTGATTTTTTCTTTTCTAAGCTCACGGTAAAGTTTGAAGAGGCCTAATATTCCTTTGTGTTTTGAATCTACTTGTGCAGCAAAAAAAGAAACTTGAGGAATTTCATCAAAGAGAGGTTTAAAAAATGGCTTAGAAACAATGGTAACTTTACAAAAAGGATGTTGATGGGTTAAGGCTTTAATTACCGGAACCGCCATAGCAACGTCTCCCATTGCTGAAAGCCTAATGATTAAAATATGTTGATGGCTAGACACTAATTAATTTTAAATGTAAATGTAATCTTTTCATCAGAATTATATATTTATATGTAAAATGATTGAAAAAATTTGTAGATTTTTAAAAATCTAATGTTTAAAACGATACATGTAAAAGTAGCAGGCAATTAAAAATGTATCTTTGTAATCTATAAAAAAGATAATAAATGATTCAATCAATGACGGGTTATGGGAAATCCGTATTACACTTATCAGATAAAAAAGTAACCATTGAGATAAAATCTCTCAATAGCAAGAATTTAGATTTAAATGTTCGGATTCCTGCTTATTACAGAATAAAAGAACTTCAAGTAAGAAAAGAATTAGCTTCTGCATTAGTAAGAGGGAAAGTAGATTTTTCTATTTACATTGAAATGACCGCAGAAGAAACCTCTACGAAAGTTAATAAAGGTGTAGTTTCAGAATACATGCAACAGCTCAGAAATGTAGTTCAAGCAGGCTCTACTAATGATGTAGAATTATTAAAAATGGCAGTAAAAATGCCAGACGCTCTAAAGACAGAACGTGAGGAGTTAGATGAAGATGAATGGAAAGAAATAAACGTCAACATAAAAAAAGCCATTAAAGAGATTATTCAATATAGGATAGACGAAGCAACATCACTAGAGGATGATTTTAAATTGAGAATTAAAAATATTCAAACGTTCTTAAAAGAAGTAAAATCACTTGATAAGGCAAGAATTGAGTTTGTAAAAGAACGTTTAAAAAAAGCAATAGATGAGCTAAAAGTAACCACTGATGAAAATCGTTTTGAACAAGAATTGATATACTATCTTGAAAAACTTGACATTAATGAAGAAAAGGTAAGGTTAGCCAATCATTTAAGCTATTTCTTACAAGAATTGGCTACACCAGATTCAAATGGGAAAAAATTAGGATTTATTGTTCAAGAAATAGGCAGAGAGATAAACACTATAGGATCTAAAGCCAACTTTGCACCCATGCAAAAAGCTGTTATTCAAATGAAAAACGAGTTAGAAAAAATTAAAGAACAGATTTTAAACGTATTATAATAAAGATTATTAAACACCTCTGTAAAAACGATATAATTTAAAATATGAATGAATTTAAAGGAAAATTAATTGTTTTTTCGGCGCCCTCTGGATCTGGAAAAACTACTATTGTCCGTCATTTATTAAATCAAGAAGAATTTGGCCTTGAGTTTTCTATTTCAGCAACCTCTAGAGAGGCTCGAGGAAATGAAATAGATGGAGAAGATTATTACTTTATGTCTGCTCAAAAATTTAAACAAAAAATTAAAGCAGATGAATTTTTGGAATGGGAAGAAGTTTATATAAACAATTTTTATGGGACTTTAAAGTCAGAGGTAGCTAGAATTTGGGCAAAAGGGAAGCATGTAATATTTGATATTGATGTTGCTGGTGGTTTAAGGATTAAGAAAAAATTTCCTGAGCAAACATTAGCAGTTTTTATAAAACCACCAGACATAAACGAATTGATAATTAGATTAAAGCAACGAGGAGAAGAATCTCAAGATAAAATAGCCATGAGAGTTGCAAAAGCACCAACAGAAATGGCAACAGCTCCTCAGTTTGACACCATTATTCTTAATGATGATTTACCAACAGCATTACAAGATGCTGAAAATTTAGTGAAAGATTTTTTAAACAAGTAATCATGAAGATTGGATTGTATTTTGGAACTTTTAATCCAATTCATGTGGGTCATGTGATTATTGCTAATCACTTGGTAGAGTATTCTGATTTAGATGAAGTTTGGATGGTGGTAACACCACATAACCCTCATAAAAAGAAAAACACACTTCTAGCAAATCACCATAGGTTAGAATTAGTGTATTTGGCACTACAAAAATATAATAAAATTAAACCTTCAGATATTGAGTTTAAGTTACCTCAACCTAATTATACCATAAATACATTGGCTTATATTAATGAAAAGTATCCTCAACATGAGTTTAGTTTAATTATGGGTGAAGACAATTTAAAAAGTTTTCATAAATGGAAAAATTTCGAAACTATTCTAGAAAATCATCATCTTTACTGTTATCCCAGAATTTCTGAGGGAGAAATTATAAGTAAATTTAACAAGCACCCTAAAATTCATAAAATAGACGCTCCAATTATTCAGCTTTCTGCATCATTAATTCGCGATGGGATTAAGAATAAAAAAAATGTGGCACCAATGCTTCCAACTGAAACTTGGAAATATATTGATGAAATGAATTTTTACAGGAAATAAATTATTGCATCCATTCAATTAACTCTTTTTTAAATAGAGAATATTCAAAAACAAGGTTTCGTTGTATATTTGTTGTATCACTTATTTTTAAATGGCAAAAAACAATAAAAAGAAAGGAAAACTAAAACAAAAACTTACAAATAAGTATCGTTTAGTTGTTTTGAACGAGAATACATTTGAAGAAAGGTTCTCGTTGAAATTATCACGGTTAAATATTTATATTTTTGGCGGGCTATTTTCAATTACTTTGATTTCAGCAACAATATTATTGATTGCTTTCACTCCACTTAAAGAATACATTCCAGGTTATTCCTCAACACAATTACAAAAAGACGCAACGAAACTCACTATAGATTCAGATTCTCTTAAAAACAGATTAGCAATGTTAGAAAACTATACAAATTCTATAAAATCTGTATTAACAGGGAATTTAACGTCAGATGACCTAATAGACTCTATTCAAGATTCAGCAAAAAGAATTCAAATAGATGAAAGCGCACTCGATGCTTCTAAACAAGATTCTATTTTTAGAGAAAAGATTGAAAGTAGAGATCGATTTCCTCTTTCAGATGAGTCACAGGATAAACTAAAAATTGTATTTTTTGCACCCATTAGTGGTAATGTTTCTCAGTCATTTAATTCTGAAAATAAGCACTTTGCAATTGATGTGGTTGCTAAAGTAGGAACACCAGTAAAAGCTGCTGCTGATGGTACTGTAATTTTTTCAGAATGGACAACAGAAACAGGCTATGTTATCATTTTAAAACATGCCAATAATTTTATTTCTGTATACAAACATAATGGGACTTTGTTGAAGCAACAGGGTGATTTAGTACAGTCTGGTGAAGCAATAGCAAGTATTGGTTCTTCTGGAGAATTAACTACTGGTCCTCATTTACATTTTGAGCTTTGGAGTGACGGCTATGCTGTAAATCCTGCTAACTATATAGATTTTCAATAATGAGTATAAAATCTATTTTAGCTATTCCCTTTGCAAAAAAAGTTCAAAAAAAGGTGTATAAGTGGGCTTACAAGCCTCATAAAACACAAGAGAAAATTTTCAATAAACTTATAAAAAAAGGAAAGAACACCGCTTTTGGTAAGGATCACAATTTTCATAAAATTACTTCTTATGAGGAATTTAAAAAGCAAGTAAAAGTATCAGATTATGAGGGTTTAAGACCCTATATAGATAGGGTTGTTTCTGGAGAAAAAAATGTACTCTGGAAAGGGAAACCATTGTATTTTGCAAAAACATCTGGAACAACCTCTGGCGCTAAGTACATTCCAATAACTAAAGAATCAATGCCCTTTCATATCAAAGCAGCAAAAGAAGCCCTGCTCTGCTATATAGTAGAAAAAAATGATGCCAGTTTTGTAAATGGTAAAATGATTTTTTTACAAGGGAGTCCAGTATTAGAGTCTTTAAATGGAATTAAACTGGGTAGATTAAGTGGAATTGTTGCCCATTATGTACCTAAATATTTATTGAAAAATAGATTACCTAGTTGGGAAACGAATTGTATAGAAGATTGGGATACAAAAGTTAATGCAATTGTAGATGAAACTATTCATGAAGATATGTCTGTGATTAGTGGAATTCCATCATGGGTTCAGATGTATTTTGAAAAGCTTATTAACAAAACAGGAAAGACCATTTCAGAAATTTTTCCCAACTTTAATTTTTTCATATACGGAGGGGTAAATTTTGAGCCTTATAAAAATAAGTTTGAGACCTTAATTGGAAAAAAAATAGATTATATAGAATTATATCCAGCTTCAGAGGGGTTTATTGCTTATCAAGATTCTCAAAGTGAGTTAGGAATGTTATTGCAATTGAATAGTGGTATTTTTTATGAATTTATTCCAGCTCATGAATATTTTGATGAAAACCCAACTAGAATCTGTTTGAAAGATGTGAAACTAAATGTAAATTATGTGATCATACTCAATACAAATGCTGGATTATGGGGCTATAATATTGGAGATACTGTAGAGTTTACCTCATTAATGCCTTATAGAATTAAAGTAACAGGTAGAATTAAACATTTTATTTCCGCCTTTGGAGAACATGTTATAGGAAAGGAAGTTGAAAAAGCTCTTAACGATGCAATTAAAGGAACTGCTATTAATGTAAGTGAATTTACAGTAGCGCCACAGGTAAATCCAAAAGAAGGATTGCCTTATCATGAATGGTTTATTGAGTTTGAAAATGAACCTGAAGATATCGACAATTTTGCCTTAAAAATTGATGCATCTATGCAAGTTCAAAACATATATTATTCTGATCTAATAAAAGGTAAAATATTACAACCATTAATAGTTCGGAAAGTAAAAACAGGAGGATTTCATGAATACATGAAATCTATAGGTAAGTTTGGAGGACAAAACAAAATACCTCAATTATCAGATAATAGGAATATAGCCGAAGTTCTACATTCATTTTTAATGGATTAGCTTTAGGATTATATTTCGAAAATTTTTAAATCAATGAAAATTATTTCAACCAATATAGGTGAGCGAAAAGATATCGACTGGAAAGGGAAAACGATTACTACTGGAATTTTTAAATTTCCAGTTCATTCTCCTATCTTTCTTGATAAAGAGGATGTGAAAGGAGATGCTATTTGTAACAGAAAACATCATGGGGGTATAGAACAGGCTGTATATGGATATTCTAAACTGCATTATGCCTATTGGAAAGAACGATATGCTACATTAGATTGGCAGTATGGCATGTTTGGTGAAAACTTAACAATAGACCGTCTAGAAGAAACAGAAATTCATGTGGGCGATACATTTAAAGTTGGAGAATGTATTTTAGAGGCCACTAAACAGAGAAATCCTTGTGTAAAATTAGGAGTTAGATTTAACGATATGAAAATTGTAAAACAATTTTGGAACACCACAATGTGTGGAGTGTATTTTAAAGTTGTTCAAACTGGAAATGTAAAAACTGGAGATACTTTTGAGCTCATAAAAAAATGCATAGAAAATCCAACCATAGCAGATCTGTATGTCGAAAAAAGATTGAGCAAAGGAATGTAAATAATTAAATTGATTTTTCTTTCTTATGAAGAAAACGAGTTAATTTCATTGAAAGATCTAACATAATAATCTTAGCATTTCCATTTCTTTCAATATGATATAGTGCATCATTTATTTCTTTTTGAATGGCTAAGATATTTTCACTATGAACAAAAGGAGCAAAGTTTTGTAAACTAAACTTAGGTGTTTTTGTTTCTAAGAAAACTAAATCTGGAGATTTATAATTTAATAGTAATGCCTGCCTAAAAAATTGCAAGCAATAGGATAAAAATTGTTTTTGAGTTTCTCTTCCAGATTTTGCAATGGTTTCAGACCAAGCTACCAATTCTTGAATTACTGCAGCATTGCCCTTTGCTTTAAAAGCAGATCGGATCCAAGTAATAAACCATTCTTCAAAAATAAGATCGTTAGAATTTTGATGAAATAAGTGAATTGCCTTATTGTAATTTCCTTCAGCCTGAGTTGCTATTTTTAAAGCCTCACTTTCAGATGAATTTTCATTAACTATTAAACTGTCGGCAATGTCTTTTTCACTTAAAACAGGGAAGTGTAATGCTTGGCAACGAGATTTAATGGTATTAATTATTAAATCTTCGTTTTCAGTAACTAATAAGAAAATTGTTTTCTGAGGAGGTTCCTCAATTAATTTTAATAATTTATTAGCAGCTGAAGTATTCATTTTTTCAGCCATCCAAATGATCATTACTTTAAAACCTCCCTCATAAGATTTAAGTTGTAATTTTTTAACAACTTCTAAAGCTTCGTCAACACCAATCATTCCTTGCTTATTTTCTACACCAATAGATTGTAACCAATTAAAAAGACTTCCGTAAGGCTGATTCTTTACAAAATTTCTCCATTCATTTAAAAACAAACTACTCACAGGGTGCTTTTTCACAGATTCATTTGTGGTTACAGGAAACGCAAAGTGTAAATCGGGATGTTGTAGTTTTTCTACTTTAAGAGCACTTGCTTCAGGGTTGTCTGAAAAATGACTCAACAAAAACTGAGCATAGGCAATGGCAACGGGTAAGGTACCAGACCCCTCCTTACCTATAAATAATTGAGCGTGAGGAATTCTTCCATTTTTAGCAGAAGTTTGCAAATGGTTTTTAATGTGTTCCTGACCAATAATTTGATTAAAAAGCATAGCACAAATATAAGCGATAATTTTACGCAAACGTTATATTAACTTTTCCGTTTCCAATGGCTATGAAACCCTTTAATTAGCTATTTTTGTTGAAAAATATCTATCAATGAAAACTATACATGACTTTAATTTTGAGAATAAAAAAGCATTAATAAGGGTAGACTTTAATGTGCCTTTAAATTCAGATTTTGAAGTAACTGATAACACTAGAATAGAGGCTGCTAAGCCTACAATTGTTAAAATTTTAGAAGACGGAGGTGCTGTAGTTTTAATGTCACATTTAGGAAGACCAAAAGGAGTTGATTCTAACTATTCATTAAAACATATTGTTGAAAGTGTTTCGGATGTTATTGGTATTCAAGTCAAATTTGTTGCAGATTGTATAGGAGAAAAAGTAACTGAAGCTGTAAGAAATTTACAAAAAGGAGAGGTTTTATTGTTAGAAAATCTTCGTTTTTATGAAGAAGAAACTGCAGGTGACGAGAAGTTTTCAGAACAACTTTCAAATAATGGAGATATCTATGTTAATGATGCATTTGGAACTGCTCATAGAGCTCATGCTTCAACCACTATTGTGGCTAAGTATTTTTCAGAACACAAATGTTTTGGAACTTTACTAGCCAAAGAAATAGAAAGTATTGATAAAGTTCTAAATACTAGTGAAAAACCTGTACTGGCAATTCTAGGAGGCGCTAAAGTGTCTTCAAAAATTACTGTTATAGAAAATATTTTAGATAAAGTGGATCATTTAATCATCGGAGGAGGTATGACTTTTACTTTTGTAAAAGCACAAGGAGGATGTGTTGGAGATTCTATTTGTGAAGATGACAAGATGAGTTTGGCTTTAGAGATTTTAGAAAAAGCAGCTGCTAAGAATGTTCAAGTTCATCTTCCTGTAGATGTGTTAGCAGCAGATGATTTTTCTGATAATGCAAATACTCAAGTCGTAGACGTTACAAAAATACCAGAAGGTTGGCAAGGGCTCGATGCAGGGCCAAAATCTCAAGAGATTTTTGATGAGGTTGTTAATTTATGTAAAACTATTTTATGGAATGGTCCTTTGGGAGTTTTTGAATTAGAAACTTTTTCTAAAGGTACTATTACCCTTGGTAATTCTATAGATAAAGCCACTCAAAATGGTGCTTTTTCTTTAGTTGGAGGGGGAGACTCTGTGGCAGCTGTTAAACAATTTGGTTTTGCAGATAAAGTAAGTTATGTATCTACTGGTGGAGGAGCCATGTTAGAAACATTAGAAGGTAAAAGTTTACCCGGAATAGATGCAATACTTTCTTAAAGAATATTCTTATATTTAGACTTTCTAAAATAAATATACTACAAGATGATTCGCTAATTAGCGAATCATCTTGCGTTCAAAAATAAAATATGAAGTATACTACTCTACCTAAAACTAGCATTAAAGTTTCAAAAATTTGTTTAGGAACCATGACTTGGGGGAACCAAAATACCCAAGAAGAGGCATTTGAGCAGATGGACTATGCCTTAGAGCAAGGAGTTAATTTTTTTGATACAGCAGAGCTATATCCTGTTCCAGCAACTCCTGAAACGTATGCAGATACAGAGCGTATTATTGGGAGCTGGTTTCAAAAGACAGGAAATAGAGATAAAGTTGTTTTAGCCAGTAAAATAGCGGGTGGTGGAGACTATACAAAGCATATTAGAACAGGAGGGTTTAGCAAACAAAATATTACAGAAGCCATAGAAGGGAGTTTACAGCGATTGCAAACAGATTATCTAGATTTATACCAATTACATTGGCCTTCAAGAGGCGTAAATTGTTTTGGCGTAAGAGATTATCCCTATCAAACAGCTACAAAAGAGGCAGAAAACCATTTAGAAATCTTAGAAAAATTAAACGCTTTTGTCAAATCTGGAACTATCCGAGCTATTGGTCTTTCTAATGAAACACCCTGGGGGACTATGAAATATCTTCAAACGGCAAAGGATCAAAATTTAGTAAGACCTGTTACCATTCAAAATTCTTATTCGTTAATTCATAGAGGGTATGAAGTTGGACTATCTGAAGTTTCTATGAGAGAGGACATAGGTTTATTAGCCTATTCTCCTTTAGCACAAGGCGTGTTATCTGGAAAATATTTAGACGGGAAAAGTCCAGAAGGCTCTCGAGGGAATTTATTCCCAAGATTTATTGCACGTTATATGGGTGATGGTTCTAGTGAAGCCGTAAAAAGATACCAATCCATTGCAAAAAATAATGGAATTACTTTGTCAGAATTATCGTTGGCTTTTGTAAATCAATTGCCATTTGTAACGAGCAATATTATTGGGGCTACCAAGATGAGTCAGCTTAAAGAAAATATTGGGAGTATTCATATAGAATTATCAAAGCAAACCTTGCAAGAAATTCAAGAAGTACATGCAATGATCCCTAACCCTGCTCCCTAAAATAGTTACTCTTATTTGTTTTGCTTGGAAGTCCAATTATCTCTTAGCCCAACAGTTTTATTGAAAACTAAAGCGCCTGATGTAGTATCATCATCAACATTAAAATATCCTAAACGTTGAAATTGAAATCGCTCACCTATACTAGCAGACTGTAAACTAGGTTCTAAGAAAGCATTAATAATTTCTAAAGAACTTGGATTTAAAAACTCCATAAAATCTTTTTCTTTATGACTATCAGGAGCCTCGTCAGAAAATAATCGATCGTAAGATCTCACCTCAGCATTAATGGCATGTTTTATAGACACCCAATGTAAAGTTCCTTTTACTTTACGTTTACTTTCTTCAGTTCCGCTTCCAGATTTACTTAAAGGATCATAAGTACATTGAATCTCTATGATATTCCCATTATTGTCTTTTGTACAACTTTCTGCTTTTATGATGTATGCATTTTTTAATCGAACCTCTTTCCCTAATTTTAATCGAAAGAACTTTTTATTAGCTTCCTCTCTAAAGTCCTCTTTTTCGATATAGAGCTCTTTTGAAAAAGGAACTTTTCTACTTCCAAATCCTTCCTCATAATCATTATAACTTGCGTCTAATATTTCTTCTTGACCTTCAGGGTAATTTGTAATGACCACTTTAACAGGATCTAAAACCCCCATTACTCTTTTAGCTGTTTTATTTAGGTCTTCTCGTATTTTAAATTCTAACAAAGCCACATCAATAATGTTTTCACGTTTAGAAACCCCAACGGTATCAATAAAACTTTTAATTGATGCAGGGGTGTAGCCACGTCTTCTTAATCCAGAAATAGTAGGCATTCTAGGATCATCCCATCCTGAAACTATTCCTTCCTCAACTAAACGCATTAATTTACGTTTACTCATTATGGTGTAGCTTAAGTTTAGACGAGAAAACTCACGTTGTTTTGGAGAAATAGGAAAAGTTGCTTTTCCATATTCATACACATGATCTCTAAACCAGTTATACAAATCTCTGTGAGGTTTAAACTCTAATGAACATAAAGAATGTGAAATCTGCTCTATATAATCACTTTCTCCATGAGTCCAATCATACATTGGATAAATATTCCAATCATTTCCTGTTCTATGGTGTTTTTTATACAAAACTCGATACATGATAGGGTCTCTGAGTAACATATTGGGGCTTGTCATATCAATTTTAGCACGTAAGATGTGTTCGCCCTCTTTAAATTCACCCTCTTTCATTTTTTGAAACAATTCCAAATTTTCTTCCACTGAACGATTTCTAAATGGGCTATTCACCCCTGGTTCTGTAGGAGTTCCTTTTTGTTCTCTCATCTCTTCTGATGATTGACTGTCTACATAGGCTTTCCCCTCTTTTATCATTAAAACTGCCCAATCATATAGTTGTTGAAAATAATCTGAAGAATACAATTCATTTGCCCACTTATACCCTAGCCAAGTGATGTCATTTTTAATAGCATCAACATATTCTTGTTCTTCTTTTGCAGGGTTGGTGTCATCAAAACGAAGGTTTACTGGGGCGTTGTATTTTTCGCCTAAACCGAAACTAATTCCAATGGCCTTCGTATGACCTATATGTAAATATCCGTTTGGTTCTGGAGGGAATCTGAAACGTAGATTTTCTTTAGGCATTCCATTTGCCAAATCTTCTTCAATAATTTGCTCAATAAAATTGAGTGATTTTTTTTCTTCAGACATTGAGTTTTATCTAAAAATTAGATGACAAAATTAAACAAAATAAGCGGATTAAGCTCTCATTATAATTTTGAATACTTTAAGAAAAAAAAATATTAATTATAGTAATTTTACAACTTTTAAGTAAAAGATGGCAAAAAAACCAGATTTAGTTGTTTTTGACGAAGATACACAGCAATACGATGCTGCAATAAAACCTTATGGGACAAGTTCAAGTTCTCCAGTAATCAAACCTTTAAATACAGCAACCTGGAGAAATGATGGTGTAGATAGAGTAAATAAACAATTTAAAAGTAAGTTTGATGAATTAAAAAAGGAATATGAGGCAATGATGGAGCAGTTTGAGTACAATGATTTAATTTACAATGCCAAATTTAATTTTGAGCCTATTATTGGAGAAGTTTATTATCTCTATAACGATAAAAAAGAGGAGCCTTTTTTATCAATCATTCAACCCGATCAATGTAATTTCAATTATTTAGGATCATTTAGATTAAACTCTCAAAAGATGTGGGAGAAATTATAGCTTATGGGAAAGATACAAGTTAATAATATAAAGTTATATGCATATCATGGTTGTTTGGATGAAGAGGCAAAAATTGGATCTTGGTATCGAGTAGCTGTCGAAGTTGAAGTAGACTTAACTAAATCTTCTACATCTGACGCTCTAGAAGATACAGTAGATTATGTGCATTTAAACCATATTGTTAAAGAAGAAATGGGGATAAGGTCTAAGCTACTGGAGGAGGTTGCAAAAAGAATTTTAGATCGATTTTTTTTAGAATTAAATCTCATAAAAAGCGCTACAGTAAGTGTTGCTAAATTAAATCCGCCAATTGGGGGTAATGTTCAAGAAGTTGTGATAATTCTTTCAAAAGAACGTTAAGGTTAAAAAAACTTGGATTACTAGATAATTGATGTAAATTTGCAATCTTGAAAAAGGTGTCGTGGCCGAGTGGCTAGGCAGTGGTCTGCAACACCATCTACAGCGGTTCGAATCCGCTCGACACCTCAAAATAAGCATCGGTAACGATGCTTATTTTTTTAATAGGAAATCCCATAAAATCTCTTGGATTATCTTAAATTTATTCATAGATATTGATGTTTTTTTGCATCTTTGCTTAACATGAAAATTTATCCCATACAAACAGGAAATTTTAAGCTAGATGGTGGAGCTATGTTTGGAGTAGTTCCAAAGTCAATTTGGCAAAAAACAAACCCTGCTGATGCTAACAATATGATTGAGATGGGAATGCGCTCCTTGTTGATTGAAGACGGTAAGAAGCTTATTTTAATTGATACTGGGATGGGCAACAAGCAGTCTGATAAATTCTTTGGGTATTATTACCAATTTGGAGATTTTTCTTTGGATTCCTCTCTTGCTACACATGGGTTTCATAGAGATGATATTACAGATGTTTTTTTAACACATCTGCATTTTGATCATTGCGGGGGTGCAATTCAATGGAATAAAGATCGAACGGGATATGAACCCGCTTTCAAGAATGCTAAATTTTGGAGTAATCAAGAGCACTGGGATTGGGCAAATCATCCAAATCCAAGAGAAAAAGCCTCTTTCTTAAAAGAGAATATTTTACCTATTCAAGGAAGCGGTCAATTAAATTTTATCTCAGAAAAGCCATTTCAGCAAATTGGATTTGATGTTTTAAAAATGGACGGTCACACAGAAAAACAAATGTTGCCAAAAATTTTTTATCAAGGAAAAACCATTATTTTTATGGCAGATTTATTACCAACAACTGGTCACATACCTGTTCCCTATGTTATGGGGTATGATACAAGACCATTATTAACAATAAAAGAGAAAGAAGCCTTTTTAAATGAGGCAGCAGACAAAGAATATTTTCTGTTTTTAGAGCATGATGCTTATTCCGAAATTTGTACAGTTCAACACACAAATAAAGGAGTTAGATTAAAAGAAACATACACATTTAAAGATATATTTAATTAAAATAAACAAACCATGAAATTTTTAAACTCTATAATTTTTATTGCAACTTTTACTTTTTTATTTGGAAGCTGTAAAACAATTTCAAAGATTCCAGTTCCAAATCCATCAACTTATAAAGTAACAGCGACAGCAAAAAAAGTTCCTTTAACAGATGAAGAAATTAAGTACTGGAGCCATAGTGACCTTGTTACAGATTCAATTCCTGGAATGAGCATAGATAAAGCTTATTCTTTTTTGCAAGGTAAAAAAGGAGTCGAGGTTGTAGTGGGTGTTGTAGATTCAGGGACAGATTTATTGCATGAAGATTTAAAAGATGTTGCTTGGGTAAATGAAAAAGAAATCCCATCAAATGGGATAGATGACGACAAAAATGGTTATGTAGATGACATTAATGGATGGAACTTTTTAGGATCTATTTATAAGGAACATCTTGAGTATCAACGTATCGTTAAAGACCCATCTATAGCTGATGAAGCGTCAGTAAAAGAAGCTACAAAATTTTATGATGAAAAAGTTGCAGCAGCTAAGGCAAACGAAAAACGATATGGACAAATGCTAAAAATGGTATCTAATGCTGATGATGCTATCTCCAAACATCTTAGTAAAAGTGATTATTCTAAAGATGATGTTACAAAAATAGAAACAGAGGATAATGCATTAAAACAAAGTATAGAAGTAGCAAAACAAATGTATGGATTTGGGTTAAGCTCTCTAACACAAGCAAAACAAGAGCTTTCAAAATTAGTTGAAAATGCTTCCTCTATGTTGAGTGGTGAAGATTTAAAAAAAGAATATAGAAGTGTTTTAGGGGATGATCCAAATACTATGGATAATATATCTTATGGAGATGCAGCTACAGGTCATTCTACAAAAGATGAGGCTCATGGAACCCATGTTTCAGGGATTATAGCTGCATCAAGAAATAATAAATTGGGGATGAACGGTGTAGCTACTAACGTAAAAATTATGGCAGTAAGAGCCGTTCCAGATGGCGATGAATATGATAAAGATGTTGCTTTAGGCTTACGCTACGCTGTAGATAATGGAGCAAAAGTAATTAATACTAGTTTCGGAAAAGGATTCTCACCAAAAAAAGAGTGGGTATATGAAGCTATTTTATATGCTGCCTCCAAAGATGTTTTGATTGTAAATGCTGCAGGAAATGACGGAAAAAATTTAGATGTTGAAAAAACATATCCAAATGATTCTAGAGATTTAGTTACTGAAATTTCTGATAATGTTTTGACAGTAGGAGCTATGAGCGCTAATTATGACGAAAATTTACCAGCCTCTTTTTCTAACTATGGTAAGATTAATGTAGATGTTTTTGCTCCTGGTGTACAAATTTATTCAACAATACCAGATGGAGAATATGCTAAGTTTAATGGAACCTCTATGGCAGCTCCTTCAACAGCAGGAGTTGCAGCATTATTAAGATCTTATTATCCAAAATTATCTGCCAGTCAAGTAAAACATATTTTGATGAATTCTGGAACAATGATTGATTTTGACGTGATTAAACCAGGTTCAAGCTCTAGAGAAAAACCAGCAGGTGAAAAAGTTCCCTTTTCAGAGTTGTCAGTTTCTGGAAGAGTTGTCAATGCTTATAATGCTTTAAAGATGGCAGATTATATGGTTAACGGTAAGAACTAAAAAAATCACAAATGAAGAAAATAATTCTATTTTTATGTATATCAACTTGTTTAAATATTAACAGTCAACAAACTTCAAATTATTGGCAGCAACATGTTGATTATACAATGGATATTGATGTAGATGTTACTAAATTCCAATATAAAGGAGTTCAGAAATTAGTATACACGAACAATTCACCAGATGAGTTATCTCATGTGTATTATCATCTTTATTTCAATGCTTTTCAGCCCAATTCTCAGATGGATGTTCGATCTAGAAATATTCAAGATCCAGATGGCAGAGTTACCGATAGGATTAGTAAATTAAAACCTGAAGAGGTGGGTTATATCAAGTTAGCCTCTTTAAAACAAGATGGCAAGAATGTTAAATATGAAGTAGTTGGAACCATTTTAGAAGTTACGCTTAATACACCAATAAAACCTGGAAAGAGTTCTAAATTTGATATGATATATGATGCTCAAGTTCCAAAGCAAATTAGACGATCGGGTCAAACAAACAGAGAGGGAGTTGCTCTGTCTATGGCCCAATGGTATCCAAAAATGGCTGAATATGACTTTGAAGGTTGGCACACACCACCGTACATAGCGAGAGAGTTTCATGGTGTTTGGGGAGATTTTGATGTAACCATTCATATTGATAAAAATTTTACCATTGGAGGAACTGGATACCTTCAGAATCCACAAGAAATAGGTCATGGTTATGAGGACAAATCAAAAAAAGTTAAAATAGCTACCGGAGAAAAATTAAGTTGGCATTTTAAAGCCCCAAATGTTCATGATTTTATGTGGGCTGCTGATCCTAACTACACTCATGATATTTTACAAACAAGCAATGGAATTGATTTACATTTTTTGTATAAGAATACTTTAGAGGAAAAATATTTAAAAAATTGGAAAGAACTTCAGTCTAAGACAGCTCAATTAATGAGTTTTTTTAGTGAAAATATTGGGCAATATCCATACAAACAATACTCAGTTGTTCAAGGAGGAGATGGAGGTATGGAATATGCAATGTCTACTTTAATTACAGGCAAAAGAAGTTTTAATAGTTTGCTAGGAGTTACTTCTCATGAAATGGCTCACACTTGGTTTCAATTTCTATTAGCGAGCAATGAAAGTAAGCACCCATGGATGGATGAAGGTTTTACATCTTATATTTCCAACATTGCAATGAATAAAATTTTAAACAGAAAAATAAAAAATCCTCATCAAGGAGCTTACAATAGATATTATAAAATGATTTCTTACAGAAAAGAGGAACCTCTTTCAACACATGCAGACAGGTATCATTTAAATTCTTCATACAGTACAGCTAGTTATAGTATGGGCGCTATATTTTTATCTCAATTAGAATATATTATTGGGAAAGAGAATGTTGAAAAAGGACTTAAAAAATATTTTAATGATTTTAGTTTTAAACATCCAACACCTAATGATATTAAGAGATCTATGGAAAAAGTTTCTGGAATTCATTTGGATTGGTATTTAAATGAATGGACTCAGACTACTCATACAATTGATTATAGTGTTCGAGGGTATGGGAACAAAAACATTATCTTACAAAGACACGGTAAAATGCCAATGCCTATAGATGTTAGAGTATCCTACAAGGATGGAACTTCAGAGGATTTCAATATTCCTTTACAAATGATGAGGGGAAATAAACCTACAAATGCAACTGTTTTAAAAGATTGGTCTTGGTCTCACCCTGTTTATAAATTTCAGGTTTCGAAAGAGATTAAATCAGTTGAAATAGATCCATCTAAACTTATGGCAGATATTTACCCAGCGGATAATAAGAGGTAAAATAATAGGTTTATTTTTTATCAACCTGTTCTAATAAAGTATTAATCTTATTGTCTTTTGGTAGAAATCCCTTGAGCATTAAGCCAACACCAAAAATAATTAATAGGATACCCATGAATCGTTTGATGCTATAAACAACTGTTGCAGTCAATTTATTTTTCAACTGTTTTGCTAAGATGATTTTACCCAAATCAGTGATAAAATAACTGCAAATAATAATACTAAAATAATAAAAAATATGGGTAGGATTCATGTCTAAGGTTGGTCCAATGACAACGATTAAACCTAGCCAAAATGCAAGTACACCAATGTTAATGAAGTTTAAGAAAAACCCTTTAAAAATTAATCTAAAATAATTATTGTTTACGGGTAACTTTATGGACTCTTCAATTTCTTTTTTTTCAGATTTGTCTAAATAGGTGATAGCACCATACACAATTAATATTAAGCCACCTATAAAAAATAAACGGGGGTCATCTTTTATTCTTTCAAGTAAATGCCTGCTTCCAAAATAAGCAATCACAATAAAAGTTACATCTCCTAAAATTACCCCTAGATTAAAAGCAATGGCGGCTCTTGCGCCTTTTACAATACTTGTTTGAATTAACATAAAAAAAACAGGGCCAATCATAAAAGAAAGGAAGAACCCAAAAAAAATTGCATTTTTTATGTCAAATATATCCATGTGTTAAAGATACATTATTTAGACATCATCAAAATCAATTGAAATCTTTGATGTTGTTGGATGTGCTTGGCAAGTTAAAATAAACCCTTCGCTAACTTCATCATCAGTAAGAATACTATTTTTAACCATTACTGCTGTTCCCTCAGAAACCCTAGCTAAACAACTAGAGCAAACTCCTCCCTGGCAAGAGTAAGGAGCATCAACATCATTTCTCAAAGCAGCAGCTAATATATTATCTGTTTGATTCATGGTAAAATGAATTTCTTCATCATCTAACAAAACAGAAACTTCTGTTTGCCCATCCTTTATTTGAGAACTATCTTCTTCATTGATTGAAGCAGTAAATAATTCAAATAAAATTTGAGATTCTTTAAAGTTATTTTCTTTTAATGTATTTGAAATAGTTTTAATCATTTCCTCTGGACCACATAAAAATGCAGTTTTAAAAGACCAATTTTTATAAATATTTTTTATAAAATAATTGAGATGACCTTTATCAATTCTTCCAAATAAAGACCCCTCTTCATTCTGTCTACTAAATACATATTCTAAATTAAATCTTTTTCCATATTTGTGAGAAAGAGCATCTAGCTCAGATTTAAACATTGTTTCAGCTGAAGATTTATTCCCGTAAATTAATGTAAATGAAGATGATGGCTCATCTTGTAAGACTGTTTTAACCATTGATAAAACAGGTGTAATACCACTTCCAGCAGCAATGCCTAAATAATTAGTACTTCTTATAGGTTCAAGAATAAATTTCCCCTCAGGCTCATGAACTTCAATTACATCACCTATTTTTAGGTGAGATATTGCATAGGAAGAAAAAATACCATTCTCAACCTTTTTTATGGCAACTTTTAACTCACCACTTTTAGGTGAAGAACAAATAGAGTAAGATCTTCGTATTTCTTCTCCTTCAATACTTGTTTTTAGGGTAACATATTGTCCTGCTTTGAAGGAAAAAGTATTTTTTAAATGCTCAGGAATATCAAAAACAAGAGAAACCGCGTTTGCGGTTTCTTGTATGTAATCTTTGATAGCTAATGTATGAAATGTACTCATGTATTTATATGATTTTTTTTTCTACTAGATATTCTGCGATTTGCACAGCATTAGTAGCTGCACCTTTTCTAAGATTATCAGAAACTATCCACAAATTTAAGGAGTTTTCTTGAGATTCATCTCGTCTAATTCTCCCCACAAATACTTCATCTTTCTGATGCGCTGTTATCGGCATAGGATAAAGGTTTTCTTTCACATTATCTTGAACAACAACTCCAGGAGTTTCTTGTAATAATTTTCTAACTTTTTCCACCTCAAAATCATATTCAAATTGAACATTAACAGCCTCTGAATGACCTCCTGCTGTAGGAATTCTAACTGCTGTTGCAGTGATAGAAAATGTATTATCCCCTAAGATTTTTTTCGGTTCTTTTACCAATTTCATTTCCTCTTTTGTGTATCCATTTTCTAGAAAAATATCACAATGAGGGAGAGCGTTTCTTCCAATGGGATGAGGGTATATCATTTCACCTTCAACACCTGCTTCTTCGTTTTCTAATTGTTGCACTGCTTTTACCCCAGTACCAGAAACAGACTGATAGGTTGATATAACTACACGTTTCATCTTATATTCTAAATGCAAAGGAGCTAATGCCATTACCAATTGGATGGTAGAGCAATTTGGATTGGCAATAATTTTATCATTCTTAGTTAAAATATTTCCATTAATTTCTGGAACTACTAGTTTTTTTTCAGGATCCATTCTCCAAGCAGAAGAATTATCAATTACAGTGGTTCCAACAGCTGCAAATTTTGGTGCCCATTCCAGAGATGTATCACCTCCTGCAGAAAATAATGCAATATCTGGTTTTGAATTTACGGCATCTTGAAGGCCAACGACAGCATATTCTTTATTTTTGAATGAAATGTACTTTCCTATTGATCTTTCGGAAGCTACCGGTATTAATTCAGTGATATCTAAGTTTCTTTCAGCCAAAACTTGAAGCATTACATTTCCCACCATTCCAGTAGCACCCACTAAAGCGATTTTCATATGAAATAAATTTATTTTTCTCTTGATTCCCTAAATACAGTAACCGTATTCACGGAATTTTAATTAACAAGCTACAAAGATGCTAAAAAATGTTATGAAGACTTCAATTATTAGTGGTAAGAAATAGATAAAATTTAAATTTTTTTCAAATACAAAGGAAATGTTGAATTTTTAAATTACTAAAAAAATTATAGTAGTTTTGTGAATAATAGTCTTTTAAGACTAAAATATATTGTTTAACGAATTTGGTATAGCATGCAACTGTACAATAAGTTAAGCGCTAATGAACGCGCTGCATTAATAGATGATGCTGGGAAAGACCGCATTACAATTTCCTTCTATAAATATCACAAGATAGGAAATCCACAATTGTTTAGAGATAAATTATTTTTAGAGTGGAATGCTCTGGATGTACTGGGAAGAACCTATGTCTCATTCGAAGGAATTAATGCTCAAATATCTGTTCCTTCAGAAAATTTTTTGAAGTTAAAAAATCAATTAGATTCCATTTCTTTTTTGAATGATATTCGTTTAAATGTAGCTGTCGAGCAGTTCAATAAATCTTTTTTAAAACTAAAGATAAAGGTTAGAGACAAGATTGTTGCTGATGGTTTAAATGATAACACATTTGACGTCACTAACAAAGGCATACATTTAAATGCTAAAGAATTTAATCGAATGTTAGAGGACCCGAATACAATTTGTGTAGATATGCGTAATCATTATGAAAGTGAAATTGGTCATTTTGATGGAGCAATAACTCCAGATGTAGACACTTTTAGGGACTCGTTAGATATTATTGAACAAGATTTAAAAGAGAACAAAGAAGACAAAAACTTATTGATGTATTGTACAGGAGGGATACGCTGTGAAAAAGCATCAGCCTACTACAAACATAAAGGTTTTAAAAATGTTTTTCAATTAGAAGGTGGAATCATTGAGTATACGAGGCAGGTAAAATCTGAAGGGATCCAAAATAAATTTATTGGAAAGAATTTTGTTTTTGATCATCGTAGAGCAGAAAAAATTACAGACGATGTTATTGCTAATTGTCACCAATGTGGATCTCCTTGCGATGTTCATGTAAATTGCGCTAATGAAGCCTGTCATTTATTATTTATTCAATGCAAAGAATGTTCTGAAAAGATGGAAACTACTTGTTCAATAGAATGTCAAGAGATTATTCACTTGCCTTATGAAGAACAGAAAAAATTACGTAAAGGTACTCACGCAAGTAATAAAATCTTTAAAAAAGGCAGATCTGAAAAGCTAAAGTTTAAGAAATAACTTTGATTAGATTTTATAGAGATGTAAAGCTTTGTTTTTTTATACTTTTTACAATTAAATGATTGTGATAGTTTACGTATATTTACTTGTTAAAAGTTACAATTTTAATTATATACTTCAATAGTTTGTTAGGACTTTTGAATTGTATTGCAGAAGGCTAAGTGAAATTAATTAGCTAAAATTTATAAGAACTCTAAGAAGCTTGGCTTCTAAAAATATATTACTTTATGGCATGTGGAAGCTGTGGTACTGGGGAAGACGGTAAACCAAAAGGATGCAGGAGCAATGGAAGTTGCACAACAGGAGGTTGTGAAAAATTATCGGTTTTTGATTGGTTGTCAAATATGACTTTACCAAGCAATGAAACCCCTTTTAATATCTATGAAGTACGTTTTAAAAACGGGAGAAAGCATTTTTACAAGAATACAGAAAATTTAACCATCTCTATGGGAGATGTTGTTGCTGTTGAAGGGTCACCGGGTCATGACATTGGAATTGTCTCTTTGGGAGGAGAATTGGTAAAGGTGCAAATGAAAAAAAGAAAAATTTCTATTGATAGTGATGATGTAAAGAAAATTTATAGAAAAGCTTCTCAAAGAGATATCGAGGTTTGGGAAAAAGCTCGGAATCGTGAATTAGAAACTCAAAAAAGAGGTAGAGAAATATTAGGAAGATTAGGGTTAAAAATGAAACTTTCTGATGTTGAATTTCAAGGAGATGGGAACAAAGCAACTTTTTATTACACTGCAGATACTCGAGTTGATTTTAGACAACTTATAAAAGATTTGGCAGGTGCTTTTTCAATAAGAGTAGAAATGAAACAAGTAGGAGCCAGACAAGAAGCTGCTCGTTTAGGTGGAGTAGGTTCATGCGGAAGAGAATTATGTTGTTCTACATGGCTTACAGATTTTAGAAAAGTTACAACAACAGCAGCTAGATATCAGCAATTGTCTTTGAATCCATTAAAATTAGCAGGTCAATGTGGTAAATTAAAATGTTGTTTAAATTTTGAATTAGATACTTACCTAGATGCATTAAATGATTTTCCAAAACAAGAAAAAATCCTGAAAACTGAAAATGGAGATGCAGAATTTGTAAAAATGGATATCTTTAAAAAGACATTGTGGTATACCTACAAGGAAAATAGATCTAAATGGTATAAATTAAGTCTAGAGCAGGTATTAGAAATTATCGATTTAAATAAAAATAATGAGGTTGCCATTCCGTTAGAAGAGTATGAATCTGAAATAGAGGAGACAGCCACTGTAGATTTTGAGAATGTAGTTGGTCAAGACAGCCTTACTCGTTTTGATGTTCCGAAGAAGAGTAGAAGGAGGAATAGAAAAAATAAAAATAGAAATAAAGCTACTGCAGATGTTAAGCGTTCTCATGCAAAAAGAAAGCAAAAATCAAAAAACTCAAATCAATCAAGCAATAAAACACCAAACGCTCAGAAAAAAAACACGAATCAGAGCAAACCAAAAAATAAGAGAAGAAAACCTAAGCCAAATGGGAATAGTAATCAAAAATAGCAAAAGATTAATTTTTATTTTAGGTATAGTGTTTGCTTTTTTTTCCTGTGACTCCAATCGGGTTTATGATGAATACATATCACTTAAAAAAAATAGTTGGTCGCAATCAGATTCAATAGACTTCAAATTTAATATTAGTGATACAATTTCAAGAAATAACGTTTACATTAATTTAAGAAATAACAATAATTATCAATTCAGTAATATTTATTTAATTACCCATGCCATTTTTCCAAATGGCAAGAAAATTATTGATACGCTTCAGTATGAAATGGCAGATAAAAATGGAAAATTTTTAGGAAGTGGAATTTCAGAAATTAAACATAGTAAACTCTTTTTGAAAGAAAATATTATTTTTCCAGCCTCGGGCGAGTATTCCTTTTCAATATGGCAAGCCATGAGAAGAAACGGTGAGATAAATGGCATTAATCAATTGAATGGAATTACAGATGTTGGTCTAAGAATTGAAAAAGTAAATTAGGATGAAAAAAAAGAAACATAACAATTTCAAAAAATATATCACACGATTTTGGTTGATGATTTTAGGAGGTTTTACATCTATTTTACTAATATTTTTATTAGCATCATGGGGTATTTTTGGAGAGTTGCCTACGTTTGAGGAATTAGAGAACCCAGAAAAAAATTTAGCGACAGAAGTCATCTCTTCAGATGGAGTTACTCTTGGAAAATATGCATTTAAAAACAGAACCCCAGTAGGTTTTAAAGATCTTCCAAGTAATCTTGTAAACGCCTTAATTGCAACTGAAGACGAAAGATTTTATGAGCATTCAGGAATAGATTTTAGAGGATTAGCAAGAGCTATTGTAAAACTTGGAAGAGGAGGAGGAGCCAGTACAATTACGCAACAATTAGCAAAAAATTTATTTAATAAAGGAGGGTCAAGTAGCACGATAAAAAGATTAACCCAAAAAGTGAAAGAGTATATTGTAGCTACTAAATTAGAACGACAGTATACTAAAAATGAAATTATAGCCATGTATTTAAATACCCAGGGCTTTCTTTTTAATGCTATAGGTATTCGTTCAGCCTCTAGGATATATTTTGGTAAAGAACCTAAAGATTTAGATATTCAAGAGTCAGCAATTTTAGTTGCGATGCTAAAAAATCCTCGTCAGTTTAACCCCAATAGAGAAATTTCGAAAAAGAAATCGCTTACAAGAAGAAATGTGGTTTTTGCTCAAATGGCAAAGAATAAATTTATCACCCAAGAAGAAAAAGATTCACTTCAAAAGTTGCCATTAAAAATAAATTTTACTCCTGAAAGTCATAATGATGGGTTGGCAACCTACTTTAGAGAGTACTTGAGAGGCTATTTAAAAAAATGGACAAAAAATAATCCAAAACCTAACGGAGAATTATACAATATTAATAGAGATGGGTTAAAGATATTTGTAACAATAGATTCTAGAATGCAACAATATGCACAGGAAGCTGTTCAAGAACATATGTCTAACCTTCAGCGCTATTTTTTTAAAGAACAACAAAAAAATGAAACTGCTCCATTTTATGATTTGGAGGAGGAGCAAATAGAAGCGATATATAATCGAGCAAGAAAAAGATCTGATCGTTATAAAAGGATGAAAAAAAATGGATATTCACTTAAACAAATAGACTCGGCTTTCAATGCATCGACAGACATGAGAGTTTTCTCCTGGAATGATCAAAGAGAGGTTGATACCATTATGTCTCCTAACGATTCAATTAAATACTATAAAACCTTTTTAAGGTCAGGCTTATTATCTATGGAGCCACAAACCGGCCACATCAAAGCTTGGGTAGGTGGAGTTAATCATAAATATTTCAAATATGACCATGTAAATCAGGGTAAAAGACAGGTCGGATCTACATTTAAGCCATTTGTATATGCTACCGCTATTAATCAGTTAGGCTTATCTCCATGCGAAAAATTTTCAAATACACCTTACACTATTCCAAAAGGTAGATTTGGTATTCCTAAGGCATGGACTCCGAAAAATTCTGGCGAGAAATATGGAGATGAAATTTCTTTAAAAGAAGCCTTAGCAAAATCAATTAATGTTATATCAGCAAGATTAATTGACATGGTTACTCCGCTAAATGTTGTGCGTTTAGCAAAATCTGCAGGGATTAAAAATAGAATTCCTGTTACTCCATCAATTGCTTTAGGTTCTGTAGAATTATCTCTTATGGAAATGACTGGAGCATACTCCACATTTGCCAATAAAGGGATGCGAGTTGAGCCTAATATGTTATTACGTATTGAGGATAAAAATGGTACAGTTTTAGCTGATTTTACTCCAGAAACTAACGAAGTTTTGAGCGAAGAATCAGCATTTGTAGTTTTAGAGCTACTTAAAGGAGTTACAACTGCAGGCTCAGGGGTAAGGCTTCGAACTTCTGATCATTACTACAAAGATATTATTACAGGGTTTCCATATAAATTTACAAATCCTATAGCTGGTAAAACAGGGACAACTCAAAATCACACGGATGGTTGGTTTATGGGCGTTGTGCCAAATTTAGCCACAGGAGTTTGGACAGGTGGTGAAGATAGAGCTGTTCACTTTGAAAATATTGCAGAGGGTCAGGGAGCAACAATGTCTCTTCCAACTTGGGCATTATTCATGAAGAAAATTTATGATGATAAAAGCTTAAATATTAGTCAAGAAGATTTTGAGAAACCAAAATATGTTGGAATTAATACCAATTGCGGGAAGACAACTACTGATAAAGAAAATAAGATTAAAAAAACACCTTTATTAGATGATGACACAGATTTTTAATTCTGTATTACTCTCCATTTTGTGGTGATAATAATTCTAAAAAAAATGAAATGATTAATAAAAAAGTAAATAACGTTAGGGAGGCCTTATCAGGCGTTTCGAATAACATGACACTCATGTTAGGAGGTTTCGGCTTGTGTGGGATACCAGAAAACGCTATTTCAGAGTTAGTTAGACTAGGTGTTGATAATTTAACGTGTATTTCTAATAATGCAGGAGTTGATAATTTTGGGCTTGGATTATTGTTACAAAACAAGCAAATTAAGAAAATGATATCTTCTTATGTGGGTGAAAATGATGAATTTGAACGTCAAATGTTGTCTGGTGAATTAGAAGTAGAGTTAACACCTCAAGGGACATTAGCTGAAAAATGTAGAGCTGCTCAAGCAGGATTTCCTGCCTTTTATACTCCTGCCGGTTATGGCACTGAGGTTGCAGAAGGTAAGGAGGTTAGAGAATTTAATGGGAAAATGCATGTTCTTGAGCCAGCCTACAGAGCTGATTATGCGTTTGTAAAAGCTTGGAAGGGAGATGAGGCAGGGAATTTAATATTTAAAGGTACTGCACGTAATTTTAACCCTTTAATGTGTGGAGCTGCATCCATCACCGTTGCTGAGGTTGAGGAACTAGTTCCTTTGGGCGAATTGGACCCAAATCAAATTCATACTCCGGGAATTTTTGTACAACGAATTTTTCAGGGAGAAAAGTTTGAAAAAAGAATAGAGCAAAGAACCGTTAGACAAAGAAGTTAATTATGTTAGATAAAAACGGAATAGCGAAAAGAATTGCAAAAGAAGTAAAGAGTGGGTATTATGTAAACTTGGGTATCGGTATTCCTACACTTGTTGCCAATTTTGTTAGAGATGATATTGAGGTAGAATTTCAGAGTGAAAATGGTGTTCTTGGAATGGGGCCATTCCCTTTTGAGGGTGAAGAAGATGCAGACATAATTAATGCTGGAAAACAGACAATTACTACCATGCCAGGAGCAAGTTTTTTTGATTCTGCAACTAGTTTTTCAATGATCAGAGGGAAGCATGTTCATTTAACAATTTTAGGAGCAATGGAAGTGTCTGAAAATGGAGATATCGCCAATTGGAAAATTCCTGGTAAAATGGTAAAGGGTATGGGAGGTGCTATGGATTTAGTAGCTTCTGCAGATAATATTATTGTTGCTATGATGCACACCAATAAAAGAGGAGAATCTAAATTGTTAACAAAGTGTTCTTTACCTTTGACTGGTGTTGGATGTGTAACCAAAGTAGTAACTAATTTAGCTGTTTTAGAAGTTAAAAATAATCAGTTTTATTTATTAGAGAGAGCTCCAGGTATTAGTGTAGAGGAGATTAAAAACGCTACTGAAGGTACACTAATCATAGAAGGAGAAATTCCAGAGATGAATTTTTAAAATTATATCATGAAAATTATATCTTACAATGTAAATGGTATTAGAGCAGCTATAAAAAAAGGTTTCCTTGAATGGCTAAAGACAGCTAATCCTGATGTAATCTGCATTCAGGAAACAAAAGCACGTCAAGAACAGGTAGATGAAAACAGTATAAAATTAGCAGGATATCCACACCAATATTGGTTTTCAGCACAGAAAAAAGGATATTCTGGAGTTGCAATTTTTTGTAAACAAAAACCTAACCATATTGAATATGGTACTGGAATAGAGTCTATGGATTTTGAGGGTAGAAATATTAGAGTAGATTTTGATAATGTTTCTGTAATGAGTATGTATTTACCCTCAGGAACCAATGATTTAAGATTAGATTTCAAGTTCAATTATATGGCAAAAATTCAGGAGTATATCAATAACCTGAAGAAAGAAATACCCAATTTAGTCGTTTGTGGTGATTATAATATTTGTCATGAAGCCATAGATATTCATAACCCAAAAATGAAAGGAGTTTCAGGGTTCTTACCAGAGGAAAGAGCATGGATAGGGAATTTTATAAATCAGGGATTCATTGACAGCTTTCGATATTTAAATAAAGAACCTCATCATTACAGTTGGTGGAGTTATAGAGCCAATTCAAGAGCTAACAATAAAGGTTGGAGAATAGATTATAATATGGTATCTGAATCTCTAAAAAACAACATATCAAGAGCGTTTATTTTACCTGAAGCTCATCACTCAGATCATTGTCCAATAGGAGTTGAATTACAATTTTAATAGATGAATAAAACCTACTTTCTATCATTTTTTATAGTTTCTACTGTTGCCTTTTCACAGCTAAAAGATAGCGCGTCAGTAGCTAAAGATTCACTTATAATCACTAATTTAAATTCTTATTATACCCCACAAGATGTCGCACGTATTGATAGTTTGATTTTAGAGAATAAATTTCAATCTGTTTTTATGGATGATATAAAGGAGTATTATATTTCTAATACCGATACTACTGATATTTCTGATATAAATTTAGAGGTTCAATTATTAAAAGAAAGACTTTCTAAAATTAATCAAACTACTCCCTTTCACTTAGCTTACAACCCAGCTTTAGAGAAGATTATCAAATCTTATTTAAAGAATAGAAGAAAATATTATCCAAACTTTATGGCTAGGGCAGCGTATTATTTTCCAATGATTGAAAAGTATTTAGATCAATACGATATTCCTATAGAAATGAAGTATTTGGCATTAGTGGAGTCTGCATTGAAGCCAAAAGCAAAGTCTAGGGTTGGAGCTACAGGGCTTTGGCAATTTATGTACTCAACGGGTAAACAATACAAATTAAAGGTCAGTTCCTATGTAGATGAAAGGCAAGATCCAATTAAGGCTACAATTGCTGCCTGTAATTATCTAAATGATTTATATAAAATATTTGGAGACTGGGACTTGGCCCTAGCAGCCTATAATTCTGGACCAGGAAACGTAACTAAGGCCATAAGAAGGTCTGGAGGTTACAAAAATTATTGGAATATTAGACCATTTTTACCTAGAGAAACAGCAGGATATGTTCCAGCTTTCTATGCAACAATGTATTTATTTACCTATGCTCAAGAACACAAATTAACTGGGGATAAACCTAATATTCATTTTTTTGAAACCGATACTCTTTTAGTAAAAAAAACAGTGAGTTTCGATCAAATTACTGAACAAACTGGAATTCCGACGCCCATGCTTCAGTTATTAAATCCAGAATATAAGTTAGATATCATACCCTATGTAAGCGGTAGAAATTATACCTTAAGAATACCATCAACACAAGTTGGGAACTTTTTAAAAAATGAAGAAGCCCTCTATCATTTAGTTGATTCAGATTTGGCTAAGAGAGAGAAACCCTTACCGCAATATTTTGAGATGGATAAAAGGATTCGCTACAGAGTCATAAATGGTGATTATTTGGGAAAAATTGCCTACAAGTATGGAGTCAGAGTTAGCGATATAAAAAGATGGAATGGATTAAAAAACAATAATTTAAAAATTGGACAACGCTTGAGTATCTATCCAAAAAGACTTCGTGTTCCAAAAGCATCGAAAACATCGGTATCAACTACTATTTCTAAGGGTAAACCAACTATATATATTGTTAAAAAAGGAGACTCTCTTTGGACTATTGCTAAAAAATTTAAAAAAGTTACAGTCAATCAAATTAAAGAATGGAACAATATTTGGAGTAGTAAAAGTATTCAACCTGGTAAAAAGCTTAAAATTTTTAAAAGTTAATCACATGAAAAAAATAATTGCAATTTTAACTATTACTCTATTATTGACTTCATGTGAGGACAATAAAGTTGTATTGCCAAGATCTGTTGGAACTTATAATAAAGTTACAGTAGTTACAAAAGGTTCTTTGTGGACGGGTTCCATTGGTGATGAAATTAGAAATTCCTTTGGGGAATTAATGGTTGGCTTACCTCAACCTGAAAAAACTCTATCTATTGGTCATGTAGCTCCAAATGGTTTTACCTCAATGATGCGAAGCAATCGAAATATTCTAATTATTGAACTAAGTGATAAAGAGAGTTATACTACAATTTATAACAAATATGCTAGTCCTCAAACTATCGTTTATATATCTTCTAAAGATCAGATAGGGCTTAAAAAAGTCTTGAAAGAAAATATAAATGAGTTGATCAAAACTTTTAGAGACTCAGATATTAAGGTGTTGCAACGCGTTTTTTTCAATAAAAGAGTTAATGACTCATTATACAAAACCCTTAAAAATTTTAAGGTATCACTAACAATTCCTAAAGAATTTAAAACTGTAGATGATACAGGCGAATTCTTATGGTTAAGACAGCATTTAAAAAGTGGAATTGCTAGAGGAGCTGGAAATAACAATATTTTAGTGTATTCACTTCCATTAAACGAGCAAACTATCTCTCCTGATAATATTATTTCTATGAGAGATGCAATAGGAGAAAAGTATATTCCTGGTTCAAAAGAAGGAATGTATATGATAACTGAGGCTGCATATACCCCAAGAACTATTCAAACTGAAATTCTTGGGAATAAGGCATTTGAGACTCGAGGGAAGTGGGAGGTAAAAAATGATTTTATGGCAGGACCTTTTTTAAATTATGCAATCATTGATGAAAAAAATGAAAGACTTTTAGTCGTTGAAGGATTTACTTATGCGCCTTCAGTAAATAAAAGAGAGTTTCTTTTTGAATTAGAAGCAATTGCAAAGTCACTAGTTATTCATTAGTAACCTATTTTATGTCGTACTCTATTTAAAACTTTTTGTGCTACCTCTCTAGCTTTTTGCGCACCAATTTCTAGTGCTTTATCAATTTCGTCAGTATTTTCCATAAAATAAGAATATCGTTCTCTGATGATGGCAAATTTATCCAAAATGAGTTCATATAATTCTTGTTTAGCATGTCCATAGCCATAGTTTCCTCCTTCATATTTTATTCTCATTTCTGAAATTTCACCTGCTGAAGCTAATAACTTGTAGAGCGCAAATATAGTATCGTTATCAGGATTTTTCTTGTCTTCTAAAGATTTACTATCTGTTTTTATAGACATAATTTGTTTTCTCAATTTTTTATCTGGTAAGAAAATATTGATGATATTATTTCTGGATTTACTCATTTTTTCACCATCAATCCCAGGAACTAATTTTGTTTCTTCTTGGATTTTAGCATTAGGTGGAATAAGTGTATCACCTACACTATTATTTAAACGATTAGCTACATCTCTAGCCATCTCTAAGTGTTGTAATTGATCTTTCCCTACAGGAACAATTTCGGCATCATATAATAAAATATCAGCAGCCATGAGCATTGGGTAAGTAAATAATCCTGAATTTACATCTGATAACCGGTCAGACTTGTCTTTAAAACTATGAGCTAATGTTAATCTTTGATAAGGAAAAAAACAACTTAAATACCATGATAATTCCGTTACCTCAGGAACATCACTTTGTCTGTAGAAAACTGTTTTTTCAATGTCAAGGCCACAAGCAAGCCAAGTTGCAGCAGTACTGTAGGTGTTTTCTCTTAATTCGACACCATTTTTAATTTGAGTTAATGAATGCATATCTGCTATAAATAGAAATGCATCATTTTCTGCTTTGTTAGACATTTCTATGGCAGGTAAAATTGCGCCTAAAAGATTTCCTAAGTGAGGGGTGCCAGTACTCTGTACACCTGTCAGTATTCTTGACATTATTGTTTGATTTTTAATATCACAAAAGTACTGATTTCAATATAAATGGAATCAAACAAAAGAATATTACTACATTCGTTATTATGAAATTAATAAAAATACCTTTTCTACTGGTTTGGAGACTTTGGTTTTATGTTTTGATACTGATTACCGTATTATTAATGTCTCCATTTTTATTTGTTTTAACAATAAAAGAAAGTTATTATCCAACTTTTTGGAAATTAATACGAGGCTGGGCTCATGTATTAGTATACGGTATGGGGTTTAAAATAGATAAACAATTAGATGAGATTTTAGATAGAGATAAAAGCTATATGTTTTGTCCTAATCATGCCTCATTAATGGACCCTTTTGTCCTAATAGTCTTAAGTAAGAATCCAATTGTTTTTGTTGGAAAAAAGGAATTAGTTAAAATTCCTGTTTTTGGATTTTTTTATAAGCGTGCTGTAATTATGGTAGACAGAAGTAGTTCAGTAAGTAGGAAAAGAGTTTTTGCTATGGCAAAAAAAAGGCTTCAAGGAGGAACCAGTATAGGAATTTTCCCTGAAGGTTTAGTTCCAACTGAAGATGTAGTTTTAGCACCATTCAAAAATGGAGCATTTAGTTTAGCTATACAGCACCAAATTCCAATAGTACCTCAAACATATTATGATTGTAAAAGATTATTTTCTTGGGATTTTCTAAAAGGAGGTATTGGAACTTTTAGAATTCGTCAACATCAATTTGTGGATACAAAAGGACTTAAGTTTGAAGATACAGAAAAATTAAAAGAAAAAATATATCAAATAATACACAACGAATTAACAGCTGACACGTTATACATGAAGGACACAAATAGAGCTAAATGAAAAAAATATCAAATCCAAAATATTCTAAAAAAGAGGAAAAATTAAATGTATTAACTCATGCTTTTGGTTTAATTATGAGCATTGTTGGATTACCTTTTCTACTTCTTAAATCATTGCAATATAATGGCTTTTGGCAACCTCTTAGCATCGTTATTTTTGGAGTAAGTCTTATTGTATTATATGCTGCATCAACATTTTATCATGCCTCAAAAGATTCTAAATTAAGGAGGAAGTTAAATATTTTTGATCATGCTGCCATTTATTTTTTAATAGCAGGAACATATTCTCCATTTACAATTATCATTTTAGATGGATCCTTAGGTTGGCTTATTTTTAGTTGTACTTGGGTATTCGCATTTGTAGGAATTGTTTTAAAGTTTTTTTTTATTGGGCGTTATGATAAGCTTTCTACAGCCATGTATATATTAATGGGATGGCAAATTATTTTAGTCATTAAACCTTTAATGAATGCTTTTTCAATAAACGGCTTAAAATTTCTGTTTGCTGGAGGCGTCTTTTATACTTTAGGAGCTTTGTTATATTCATCAAAAAAAATCACTTATAATCACGCTATTTTCCATGTTTTTGTATTATTAGGAAGTGCCTCTCATTATATATGTGTTTACAAATATATTTAGACTATTTAGAATTATTATAGTTAAACATTATTTATGTTAATTTTAAATAATATTTTTCCTATATTTGTAATATCTTAATTATATAATATTAAATTATTATTTTTTTAAGGTAAATAAATCTTATTTTAGGGGGTAGATTTATTAAATTCCTCGAACGATTAGTTCGAGGTTTTTTTTTGCCAATTATTAAATGGATTTAAGCTAAGTTTAGAATTATAATACTCTTTATTATTGGTGACTTCAACTCCAAGATAATCAGGCTTTAAAAAAGACTCATCTTTATCTTTTAGTTCTATCTCAGCTATAATTAAACCTTTATTATTTCCTAAAAACTCATCAATTTCGATGGTGTGATTTCCAACTTTATGATAATATCTATTTTTTTTAATAATTCCTTTTTCACAAAGCATCATTAATTCTTTTGCATCTTTAAGATCAATTTTTTTTTCCCACTCAAACCTCGTAGTTCCACTTTTGTCTGAAATACCCTTAATTGTTAAAAAAGCCATTTTGCCAATTATTCTAATTCGCACAACTCTATTTTTATTGGAGTTAAGATATCCTTGTATAATCTTTTTTTTGTCAGAGCAAACGTTTTTGAAGTCATTATTTTTAACTAAAAATTTTCTTTCAATTTCTAAATTCATTTTAATTATTCTTTGTACTAATGTAATGGATTTATCGTTATTGTTACAAGAAATAAATATATTTGATATCAATTTATTTACATGTTTAAGAGGCTTTTCATTTTCTTTAGTTTTTCCACATTTTCTTTAGTAGCTCAAGTAGATTACAGTGATGCTTGGGAAGATTTTTTCTCTTACAATAATGTTAAAGATTTTATTAAAGTTGAAAATATGTTGTATGCATTAACAGATAATGCAACATTTACGTATAATTTTTCAACTCAAGGAATAGAAAAATTATCTTCGATTCAGGGCTTGTCTGGTGAAACTACTTCAGCAATTCATTACAGTATTCAAAATGATAGGTTGGTCATTGGTTATAAAAATGGATTGGTAGAGGTTGTAGATTCTAACGGTAGTATTACAATTTCTGCAGATATCCTAAATTTTAATCAAACAGGTGAAAAAAGTATTAATGATATTTTTGAATATGAAGGAAAGCTATACTTATCCACTTCTTTTGCTATTATTGAATATGATATTGATCAATTAGAATTTGGAGATACATTTTTTATAGGTAATAATTCTACAGATGTAAAAATAAATGAAATAGTAGTTTTTAATGATTTTATTTACGCTGCTACCGAAAGAGGTATTTACAAAGCAGATATTAATAACGCAAATTTAATTGATTTTAATAATTGGAATTTAATTTCATCAGTCAATAATAATTATACAAACATCACGATCTTCAATAATAAAATCTATACCTCATTAGATAAAAATCTGTACGAAGTTACAGAAACAAATGAGATTGTTTTAATTGAAAATTACACCTCATCAATCATGAGTTTAAAAGGTTCTTCCACTAATTTGTCTGTTGCCTTTAATAGTTCTGTGAATATCTACAATATTAATTTTGATTTAGTACTTCAAAATAATGCAGATCTTAATTTTGATTATACCTTAAATACTGCTTTTGCCGAAAACAACCAGATTTTTTTAGCAACAGAGCAATTTGGGATTTTAACCTCGCTAACTACACAGGATATCATTTTTCAAGAAATTCACCCAGAAGGACCAGTATCAAATGATATATTTTCTGTAACAGCAAAAAACAACCAATTATGGCTGGTGTACGGGGGGTATTCACCAACTATGGCACCCATTCTACCAAAACTAGGATATAGTCATTATAACGGAGAGAATTGGTTTACAAAAGAAAATGATCCTGACAATTCTTTTCCAGGTTTTGTGGCGGTTACGCTAGACCCAAATAATGAGAATAAAGCATTTATCAGTAGCTTCGGAAGTACAAATCAAATTAATACTTATGAAACAGGAGGTTTATTTGTTGTTGAAAATGACGAAATCACTAACTTTTATAATCATTTGAATAGCCCTTTGGAGAATATCTATGAATCGGACCCCTCAAATAGTAGTGTTACGGTAAGAATTCCTGGATCTGTATTTGATAATCAAGGAAACTTATGGATGACTAATATTGGTGCATCTGATGAATTGAAAAAGTTTTCAAATGGTTCGTGGACTGAATATGATCTTAGCTCAGTGAAGTCAAATTTTTCTGCTGGTGCGGTCACTGTCATCATATCAGATAGAAATAATTCTATTTGGATGGGTTCTAGAAGTGATGGCGTTATAGTATTTAATCAAAACGGTGAAAGGATTAGATCTTTAACTTCTACAATAACTGAAGGAAGTTTACCAAATTTAAGAGTGGTTAGTCTGGCATCAGATGCAGACAACAGAATTTGGATTGGAACTATTTCTGGATTAGTGGTTTTTAATAATGCATCAGGTGTTTTTGATGCTGATGTGGTTGATGCACAGCCTATAATTTTTGAAGAGGATGGAATTGCCAAAAAATTACTTGGAGATCAATATGTTTCTGCTATAGCAGTGGATGGTGCGAACAATAAATGGTTTGGGACATCCGACGGGGGAGTGATTTATACCAACCCAAATGGCCAGACAACAATTGCTAATTTTAGCAAAGAAAATTCGCCATTACCTTCCAATAGAATTACAAAAATTACAGTAGATAAAGAATCTGGAAAAGTTTTTTTTGCAACGGATAAGGGAATTGTTGCCTACAATAGCAATGTAGCTCCTTTTGGAGAGTCATTAGGAGAAGTTTATGCATATCCAAACCCAGTTAGAAAGTTTCATAATATAGTTACCATTGATGGTAGAAATGGCACAAATTTGCCTAGAGGTACTAATGTCAAAATTTTGGATGTTGCTGGGAATTTAGTCTATGAAACTAATGTTATTGAAGGTCAACAATTACAAGGAGGTAAAGTTATATGGGATAAAAAGAATTTGGCTGGAAAATACGTAGCCTCAGGAATCTACATTGTTTTATTAGCAAATGAAGATGCATCAGAAACATCAATAACAAAAATAGCAATCATCAATTAATGTCAATAATATCATCAAAAGCGATTGTTATTAGTACTATTAAATACAGCGATACCAGTTTAATAGTTAGGCTCTACACTAAAAAAGTTGGTTTAGTTTCCTTCCTGTTAAAAGGAATTTTAAAATCTAAAAAAGGAAAACTAAGAACTGCTTACTTTCAACCATTGAACCAGCTTTCAGTCATTTTTAGTTATCAAGAAAAAAAAAATTTACAATTATTAAAAGAAGCTCATGTAATTCATCCATATGAGACTATTTACACCTCTGTTAAAAAACAATCCATCGTATTGTTTCTGTCTGAAATTTTAACTAGTGCAATTCAAGAAGAAGAGAATAATACTTTATTGTACGAATTTCTTGAGCATTCCCTTATCTGGTTAGACTCTCATGAACAAATATCCAATTTTCATTTACTCTTTTTACTTAATCTCACTAAATTTTTAGGGTTTTATCCTGACGTTTCTCAATCCCATAAAATGGGCTTTCATTTAAAAGAAGGGTTTTTTACAGACAACCTTCAAACTAAGGAAGTTATTAAGGGAAATGAAATAAATCAGTTCAAAAAGCTTTTAGGCACAAATTTTGATACTGTTGAGTGTATGAATTTTTCAAAAACTGAAAGACAAAGATTATTGCAAACGTTAATTCGTTATTTTGAATTACATTTGGGCGGATTTAGAATTCCTAAATCTCTAGCAGTTTTAGAAACAGTATTTAGTTAATGAGAACCACAATATATTTAATACTTTTTTTGATAACATTTTCGTCTTTTGCTCAAGAGTTAAAAGTACTTGATAAAGAAACTGGTAAGCCTATCTTTAATGTGAATGTTTTTACAGAAACCCCTTATTTTAACTCTTCAACAAATTCAAATGGGGTTGTAGATATTTCCATTGTTAAGGAAAATGATATTTTAATTTTTTCTCACATTTCATATGCTTTAAAAAGCATTCCAAAAAATCTTTTAAAAAATCAAAACTTTACACTTTACTTAGCAAAACAATCTGAACAACTAGATGAAGTTGTTATATCTGTATTTAAAAGAGAAGCAAAAATAAACAGAGTCGCGGAAAGAGTAGCTGTATTAACATCTAAAGAAATAGAAAAATTATCACCACAAACATCAGCTGATTTATTAGCGGCCATTCCTGGAGTTAAGATTCAAAAATCTCAAATGGGTGGTGGAAGCCCTGTTATAAGAGGAATGGAATCTAACAGGGTTATGTTAGTTGTAGATGGAGTAAGAATGAATAATGCTATTTATAGAAAAGGACATTTACAAAACGCCATAACCGTTGCTCCAAACCAGTTAGATAAAACAGAAATTGTTTTTGGCCCATCATCTGTAATTTATGGGTCTGATGCTTTAGGAGGCGTCATTCATTATTACACTAAAACTCCAAAACTATCAGAGAACACTAAAGTTACTTCCAATTTTTTTAATCGATATTCTTCCATTAATAATGAAATCACAAATAATGCCTCAGTAGAAATAGGGACTAAAAAATGGGCTTCGTTTACAAGTATTTCATACAGTGATTTCGGAGATTTAAAAATGGGAAAAAATCGTGCTCATGGTTTTAATGACTGGGGAAAAGTTTTTCAGTATTCGCAAAATTCAAATGATTTTTATTCCAGCACAGCAACTGATAATCCTGACGAAAATCTTCAACGAAATACAGGGTATAATCAAACCGATCTTTTACAAAAATTCTTTATTCCATTAACTGATCAAACAGAACTGAAACTAAATTTTCAATATTCTACATCTTCAGATATTCCAAGATTTGATAGATTAGATGAAAAATCTGAAGGAACTCTTAAATTTGCAGAATGGTATTATGGCCCTCAAGAGCGATTGTTAATTTCACCTCAATTGGATATTAATCCAGGAAAATCTTGGCTAGATAAAGGGACATTTACATTGGCATATCAAAATATTAAAGAATCTAGGATACAAAGAAAATTAGCAAGTTTAGAAAGATCATATAGAAATGAAAATGTTGATGTCTTTAGTTTTAATGGAGATTTCATGTTTCCATTAACAAAAAATGAAACTAGAGCTTTTACTTATGGGTTTGAATTTTTATATAATGATGTCAATTCATCTGCACATGGAAAAACTTTGGAGGTTTCAGGTAATGATATTATTGGTGTTTCAGACGATTTTCTTGTGCAAACTCGTTATCCAGATGGAGGGAGTAGTTATGTTAGCTCAGCCATGTATCTTGGATACAGGGAAGATTTGAATGCTAAATCAACAATAAATACTGGAGTTCGTTTTACACGAACAAATTTGAAAGCATCATGGATAGATCAATCTACAATTATACTTCCCGAAACTAATATTAAATTGGATAATTCTGCGATTACTGCAACATTAGGATATGTTTACAAACCCAACAAAAGCATTCAATTAAATACTGTAATTTCATCAGGGTTTAGATCTCCAAATATAGATGATGTCGGTAGGGTTAGAGAGAAATCTGGAAATGTTACTGTACCTAATATACACCTAAAACCCGAGTTTGCTTATAATGCTGAAATTGGAATACAAAAATATTTTAATGACAGAAAATTTAGATTTGGATTCAATACGTATTACACTTTATTACAACATTATATTATTAGAGATGATTTCTCAATGTATGGAAATTCATCCCACGGAGGCTTACTGTTATATGATGATGAAATGGGTAATATAGTTTCCAATCAAAATAGAGGTAATGCATTCATTCATGGATATACAGCTAGTTATCAAGGGAAATTATCAGAATATCTTACAACTAGTGGTTTTATTACCTATACCAAAGGGAGAACCTATGATTCCAAAGAACCTCTATCATCAATACCACCACTATTTGGTCAGTTTGATGTGAATTTTATGAATAAAAAATTTCAATTAGGCACAAGTTTACGATTTAATAGTAAAAAAGATATTGAAGATTTTAATTTTACTGAAGGTATAGACAATCATGATCTAACTCCTATTATTAATGAAAATGCTACAGAAGATATTGATAAATATTTTGGTTCACCAAGTTGGGTGACTTTGGGATTCAATAGTAGTTATAGTTTTAACAAAAATTGGAAGTTACAAGGTATGATTAGTAATATATTTGATCAACACTACAGAGAGTTTGCTTCTGGTATATCTGCGCCAGGAAGGAATTTTTCTTTTTCTTTAATTACAGTTTTTTAATTTTTTTATTTCCTTCATCATCGAAGTTTTTGTTTAGTTCTTTTTCAGTACTGATTATAGCAACAAGCAAGGTAAAGATCATAAAAGCCATTGAAAACCATGAATTCATTAGAGCTTCATTAATAAAGGTCAATATCAGAGCAGCAATAAAACTAATACCAGAATATTTTAGTAATGTAACCCCAAATAATTTGTTTGCAAACTTCCAAACATCATTATTTTGGATTGTTCTATAAGTTCTGTATCCATAAATGCTATTTATTTTTTTTGGAGGGAAATAATAAAAAATTATACTCAAAAAGAAAATCAATCCGTTAACACTTAATACATAGGTAAAGGCATTCATACTAATTATTTTTTTAATGGTCTTAACAATCCTTCTTGAGCAACCGATGCAATCAATACACCATCTCTTGTAAAAATATTTCCAGTTGCTAAACCTCTAGCTCCTGATGTGCTAGGGGAAACAACTGAAAATAACATCCAGTCATCAAAATCGAAATCTCTAAAAAACCACATTGAATGATCTAGACTGGCCATTTGTGTGTTGCCAATGTTAGCTCTACTTGCATTAGGCTTTAATGCAGCATTTAAAATATTATAATCTGAAATATAAGTCAGAATTTGATGCTTTAAACTTAATTCTATATTAGAGACATCTCCTTTCAATTTAAACCACATGTCTTCAACAGCCGGAAGGTTTTTTCTTTCCATAGGATTCAAAACATGAACCGGTTTAAAATCTATAGGTCTTTCAATACTCAGAAATTCTCGAAGCTTAGTAGGAATAAATTTTCCATATTGAGACAATAAATCACTCCAGCTTAAGAGTTCCTCGGGTTGTTTTATTGATTTTTTTATGGGTTCTTGATGTTCGTATCCATCCTCTTTTTTATGAAATGAAGCTGCAAGTATAAAAATAGTGCTATTCTTTTGGATCGCAGTTACTCTTCTTGTAGAGAAACTCCCACCATTCCTCATTTCTGTAACCTTATAAGTTATAGGAAGGTTTAAATCTCCAGGAAGTAAAAAATAAGAGTGCAGAGAGTGAACATAACGATCATGAGGAATAGTTTGATATGCTGCATGTAAAGCTTGAGCTAAAACTTGCCCACCAAAAACTCTTGAATTACCAATTGTTTTGCTAATTCCGGTGAAGGTTAGGGCGTCTTTCTTTTTTAGTGTCAGGATATCAACTAAATCATTTATCGTTTTCATGATTTTTCTTTTTCTATTTTAAATGGAAATTTTTGTTTAAATTCAGTAGGCTGAATCTTTAGCAAAAATAATTTTAAAATTTTATTTCTTATTGATTTTTTATGACGAATATACACTGTTAGGTCTTGAGGTACTGCACCTACAGAACTTTTAATTTCACTGGCAGTTCTTCCAAAGTTTAAGAGTTCTATTTTGTTATCTATGGCTATTTTAATATAATCATAAAGCATCCTTTGATATATGGCATATTGTTTATTAAACTCATAATCTATACCAACAAAATGAGCATCTAAATTCTTTTTATTAATCATTCCAGACATAAAGCCTACCATTTTATCTTCAATCCAATAAGATTTCAGGATGTAGGAATCTCCTAATTTAGTTTTTAAACTTTTATAAGTCTGTAATTTAAATTCACCTAGGTTAAACGCTGCTTTTGTTACAACTTTTTTGTACAATTCTGTCATTTTAAGAAGATGTTCTTCAAAATTTAAAAGGGTAATATCTTTAGTTACTAAATTATTACTCAGTTTTATAGCCTTTTTGGCTTTTACTCTAAACTTTGTTTTTAAGGCGGCTAAGTAGTTATCAAAATTTTGCCATTTAGGACTAATTTTTAAAATCATATTTGGCTCAATATTAAAATCATAATAACCCAAGCTTAAGAGTTCTTTGGTTACCGATAATGAATCAACAATAAAATCTTTCATCATAAAAATATCAACCGGATTTTCTTGATTATTATATTCTGTATAATGAAGAATTCCTTTAGATATTTTTCTTAAAATAAGTCTTTTATTCTCTCCTTTTTTTATAAAAATTCCATGTTCACCACTTACAAATGAGTTGCCACAAATAATTATTTTCAGAGGTTTTTCTTTAGGAAAAATAGATAATTTTCTTCCTATTGAAGTAATTTTTTTAAATAAGTTCGATGAGTCTCTCCCTATAGTGTCAAATTTAAATTCTATTATTTGAACATTGGCAAATGCAATAGCCTTTTCATTTTTATTTTTTAGGATAAGATAGAAATAAGAGAGATGAGAATTGTTTTTTTCTAGAGCATTTAAATAATTTGAAGAAAAGTATAAATTTTGTGAACAATTTAGTTCGTCCCACACATCATTAGGGATTTCAGATATTTTATTGAAAACAGATACTTGAGAGTTGTTAGGGTATAAATCCAAAAAACTTAATTTAATATTATTAATCCTTTATGCTATAGATTACAAAATAATTAATATATTTATTTTTATTTATTCTAAATAAATACTTATTTTTGTATCAAGTTAACCTATAATGATTGTATTTTACAGTATAATAAGTCCGAAAAAAACAATTACAAATATACCATCTGTTTGTAATAACAGCTGTACTTCCAATTGTATTAAACCTAAAAATAAATGTTGTTTTAAGTATAAAAAAAAAGGCATCAACTGCAAGCGATGCCCGAATATTTTTTTAAGGGAAGCATCTTGATATCACAAAATTAAATTGTGAAATTAAGACAGACTTCTATTTAAAAGCATTTAATCCAGTAATATCCAATCCTGTAATTAGTAAATGTATATCGTGTGTACCCTCATAGGTAATTACACTCTCTAAATTCATGGAATGACGCATGATCGAATATTCTCCACTAATTCCCATGCCCCCTAATATCTGTCTTGCCTCTCTAGCAATATTAATAGCCATATCCACATTATTTCTTTTAGCCATAGAGATTTGAGCAGTTGTAGCTCTTCCTTCATTACGTAACACACCTAAACGCCAGGTTAAAAGTTGTGCTTTAGTAATTTCAGTAATCATTTCAGCTAATTTTTTTTGTTGTAATTGAAATTGACCTATTGGTTTTCCAAACTGCAAACGTTCTTTACTATAGCGTAATGCAGTATCATAACAATCCATTGCAGCACCGATGGCCCCCCATGCTATCCCATATCGGGCAGAATCTAAACATCCCAAAGGAGCTCCTAACCCAGATTTGTTTGGCAATAAATTTTCTTTGGGAACTTTAACATTATCAAATATTAGCTCTCCTGTAGAAGAGGCTCTTAAAGACCATTTGTTATGGGTCTCAGGAGTAGAAAAGCCTTCCATACCTCGTTCTACAATAAGCCCATGTATTCTTCCTTCTTCATTTTTAGCCCATACAACAGCAACTTGTGCAAGAGGAGCGTTAGAAATCCACATTTTTGCACCATTTAAAAGATAATGATCTCCCATATCTTTATAGTTAGTTGTCATTCCTCCTGGGTTAGATCCATGATCGGGTTCAGTTAACCCAAAGCATCCCATCCATTCCCCTGAGGCTAACTTTGGTAAATATTTATTTCGTTGTTCTTCGTTTCCATATTTCCATATGGGATACATTACTAGTGAGGATTGAACAGAGGCTGTAGATCTTACACCTGAGTCCCCTCTTTCTATTTCCTGCATAATTAAACCATAAGAAATTTGATCTAAGCCTGCACCTCCATATTCTTCAGGTATATAGGGCCCAAATGCCCCTATCTCTGCTAAACCATTAATAATTTGCTTCGGAAATTTTGCATTTTGAGCATACTCTTCTATTATAGGAGATACATCTCTTTTTACCCAATCTCTTGCAGCTTCTCTAACCAACCTGTGTTCTTCAGTCAGTAAATCATCTATTTGATAATAATCAGGTGCTTGAAATAAATCTGGTTTCATGTTCTTTAATTTGCTTTCTGATGTCAAATTTAAAGAATAGATGTTAATTTAGACAAGTTTTAAATATTTTTTTATTGGTTAATAAATTTTGACAACAATACATGAAAATGGTGAACTCCCATCTCTCTTTTTGGTGAAAATCGTCCAGCTTTATAAAATGAAGAACGAACACCTTTTTGAACATTTTCTACTACAATCTCATCTTCTTTTTCTACTTTTTCAAGATTACTCCCTGCACCTTTATTTAACTTTGAAGGATCTAGGACATAACTAATAAATGAAACCTTTGTTTTATTTATTTTTAAAGGATTTACAATATTGATAGATAGCCCCCATGGATAGAAGTTGAACATCATATTTGGGAAAACCCAAAAATAATAGGCAGCAACTCTCTTACCATAATCTATATGATCTTCAGGGAATTCAAAAATTTCAGTAGTTTCATCGGAATAGCCAATTTGTAAATTACAATGCTTATAAATAATTGTTTCATAACTACCATAATCTAGCACTTCATTTAGACCCTCATGAACAAAAGGTACATGAAACCCCTCTAAATAATTATCACAATAAAGTGCCCAATTGGCATCAATTAAGAAGTCTTTTTTTAATGTTTTATCAAGTTTAAATTTATCAATTGGTAAAAAACCAATTCTCTCATTCATAATATTTATCACCTCTTGAAAATCAAAACTAGGATTTAGTCCAGCAAATAAAAGATGCCCCCATTTTTTAATTGGAAATGTATGAAGATGATCACAAGGTCTTGGAAAGTTTTTAGCGTCAGTGAATTCAGGCATAAATTCAAACTTACCTTGTAAATTAAAACGTCTTCCATGATAAGAGCAAGTCAGTTTTTTTGTTGATTTTGACGTTAATGCTAATAAATTACCTCTGTGCGTACATACATTAGTTAAACAATTGATATGATGGTTTTTATCTTTAGTTAAAAGTAGGGGTTCGTTTAAAAAATCTTCTAGTAAGATAAATGGATGAACGGATTCTGATTTATTTACAAGATTTTCATCACCAATCCACTGCCACGATTTTAAAAAAACTTTTTCTTTAATTGTTTCAAAAACTTCAAGATCCTTATAAAAAATAGCAGGTAGGGTTTCTGCTTTTGTGATGTCTGAATTGATTATAAACCTCATCTTTAGTTGTTAAATTAAATTGTATCTTTCAAGTGTTTGATTTTAAAATTACACAAATTTTATGAGTTCTGGCTATAAAAAAATCGGTTTAATAACCACAACATCTCTTGTTGTTGGGAATATGATAGGCGCAGGGATATTTATACTCCCCGCCTCCTTATCAACTTATGGGAGTATTAGCCTATTAGGATGGGTTTTTACCGCTACAGGAGCTTTAATCTTAGCTAAGATATTTAGTAATTTCAGTACAATTATCGTTAATAAAAGCGGAGGGCCTTATGTATATTCAAAAGAAGGTTTTGGAGATTTTATTGGGTTCTTAGTAGCCTGGGGATATTGGATATCTATATGGATCAGTAATGCAGCAATAGCAATTGCTATTATAGGAGCATTAAGTTTTTTTTTCCCGATTTTAGAAACAAATTCACTATTAGCAGTTAGTGTAGGATTATCAATGATTTGGTTTTTTACTTGGATTAATTCGAAAGGGATTAGAACATCAGGTAAAATTCAAGTAATCACTACTGTATTAAAAATACTTCCATTACTATTTGTTATTATTTTTGGTTTGTTTTTTTTTGGTAGTCATAATTTTCCAAAGTTGAACTTAACTGGAGAAAATGATTTTACTGCATTTTCTTTAGTAGCAGCATTAACATTATATGCCTTTTTAGGTTTGGAATCTGCAAGTATTCCTGCTGAAAATATAAAAAATCCATCAAAAATAGTTCCTAAAGCAACCATGCTTGGTACTATGATTAGTACGTGTATTTATATTTTGGGAACAGTTGTTTTATTTGGAGTTTTACCCGTTGAAACATTACAAAATTCTCCAGCCCCGTTTGCTGAAGCAGGTCAAATTATTGGGGGTAAATATATTGGGTATTTTATCGCTTTAGGAGCAGCAATTTCTGGTATGGGAGCTCTAAACGGTTGGATTTTAATATTAGCACAAATCCCAATGGCAGCTGCAAAAGACAAGATTTTTCCAAAAATTTTTAAAAAAAATAACAAAAAAGGAGCTCCTGTTTTAGGGCTCATTATAGGAAGCCTTCTAAGTTCTCTTGTAATGTTAATGAACTTTTCAGAAAGCTTAGTCACTCAATTCACATTTGTTGTTAATCTTACAGTATTGGCTTGTTTGGTTCCTTATTTGTTTGTCTCTGCTGCTTATATTATTGTTATTATTCAAAAACACACTCATACAAATCGCATTTTAAAAACTATAATTTTAGGTTTTTTAGGATTTATATATTCATTGTGGGCTATATATGGATCTACTGCAGATGTTGTTTTTTATGGATTTTTGTTATTATTGCTTGGAATTCCGTTTTATGTTTTAATGCAATGGAATAAATACAAAAGAAAATGAAAGAAACCCATCATTCTGAATATTTAAAATTATTAACGTTGTATTTAAAATCTGCTGAAAGTTCATTTCATTCAGAAGAGCGGCTATCAGAACAATGGGAACAATTACAGTTTCTTTCAAAACCTAGCTTTGAGGAATCTTTAAAAGAGTACCATAGATTTCAACTATTTCTAGCCAGTAAAAACATAGCATTATCTTTTTTTCCTGAGCATCAGCAAACCGAGATAGATTCTATTTATTGTAGAGATGCTTCAATTGCTACAGATTTTGGAATGATCCTATGCAATATGGGAAAAAAAGGCAGATTATATGAACCCAAAGCTCAATTAGAGACCTACCAAAACAACAATATGAGTATATTGGGAGAGATTAAGTTTCCAGGAACTCTCGAAGGTGGAGATGTAGCTTGGTTAGATCAAAAAACCCTAGCTGTCGGCCATACTTACAGAACAAATGAAGAGGGGATTCATCAATTAAAATCGTTACTATGTCCTAAAGGGATAGAGGTAATTGTTGTAGAATTACCTCATTATAAAGGTAAAGAAGATGTTTTTCATTTGATGTCTATTTTCAGCCCAGTTGATAAAAATTTAGCAGTAGTATATTCTCCTTTAATGCCTATAAAATTCAGAAATGAATTGCTCTACAGAGGCTTTGAATTGATAGAGGTCCCAGACGAAGAATTCGAATCTATGGGATGTAATGTTTTAGCTGTAGCTCCCAGAGATTGTTTGATGGTTGATGGGAATCCTGTCACAAAAAAATTACTTGAAAAGGCAGGATGTAAAGTTTTTAGTTATAAGGGGCTTGAGATTAGTGTTAAAGGAGGTGGTGGACCTACCTGCTTAACAAGACCAATAAAAAGAATTATTTTGTAGTTAAGCTTCTTCCTATCATTTGAAAATAGTGTGTAAGATATTCCTTACTAAAAACCCTTTTGTGTAAGTTTGTAAAGATGAACAATACGTTAGGTAAAACAGAGAGATTAAAAAGTAAAAAGCTCATTAAGAAACTTTTTGAGGAAGGTGTTTCAATAAAAAATTTTCCATTTAGGTTAGTTTATATCACTACAGAAAAGCCTCCAATAAAATCCTCATTTTCAGTTCCAAAAAGAAATTTCAAAAAAGCAGTAGATAGAAATAGGATTAAAAGATTGATTAAAGAAGCTTATCGATTAGAGAAAAAAAACCTAGTTAAAACACTAAGTTTTAATTGTGTTTTTATGATTACTTTTCTTGGCAAGAAAGAACCAACATTTTCTGAGGCACAAAAAAAAATAGGAGAACTTTTAAAATTATTTATTGAAACACAAACTAGAAAAGACAATGAATAACCTCTCAATAAAAAAACAGGTACTTTTTGCGTTTATTATTGCAACTATTTTTCTTTCTTTTTCATTTAAATCAAATTTTTTTGAAGTAGCAAAACAGCTGGAGATTTACACAACTTTATTTAAAGAGTTGAATTTATATTACGTAGATGAAATTAATCCAGCTGAATTTACAAATAAAGCTATTAAAAATACGCTAAAAGATTTAGATCCCTACACAAATTATTTTGATGAACAAGAAGTTGAAGAAGCTAAAATTAGAAGAGCGGGAGAATATTCAGGAATAGGAGTATCAGTTTTTTTTGATCATAGGGGAATTACATTAAATGAAGTTTATCAAGGTTACGAAGCCGATGAGAAAGGACTTAAAGCCGGAGATATTATTATAAAAGCAGGAAGTCAATCTCTTAAAAATATGGATCCTGATCAACTGTCACAAATATTAAAAGGAGCTCCAAACACCTCTTTAGAGCTCTCTATTTACAGACAAGGAAAAGTTTTTAAAAAAACAGTAGTTACTGAAAAAGTTGAGATAAATCCTGTACCTTTTTATGATTTAATTGATCCAGAAACAGGATATATTGCCTTAACTCGTTTTAATCAAAAAGCTTCTTCTGAGGTTAAAAAAGCTTTTCTAGAATTAAAGAAAAGAGGGATGAAAAAATTAGTTTTTGATTTAAGAAATAATCCAGGGGGTTCCCTTGGAGAGGCCATAAAAATTTCAAATTTTTTCTTGCCTAAAGGAAGTAAAATTACATCAACTAAAGCTAAAGTTAAAAAATGGAGTACTATTTATAATGCCTCAAAAATTCCTCTAGATATAAATATTCCTTTGACGGTTTTAGTTAATGAAAAATCAGCATCTGCCTCTGAAATAGTTGCGGGTGCCTTTCAAGATTATGATAGGGCAGTTATTTTAGGGGAACGCTCATTTGGTAAGGGCTTGGTTCAGCGTTATATAAATTTATCCTATGGAACACAACTTAAACTCACCATTTCTAAATATTATACACCTAGTGGAAGATGTATTCAAGAATTAGATTATGCTAATAGAGATAAAAGTGGAGAAGTTCCGAAGTTTTCAGATGGAACAGTCAACTCATTTCGCACAAAAAACGGAAGGTTGGTTTATGATGGAGGAGGAATTACTCCAGATATAACGGTAGGTTTTTCAAAGAGAAATGAATCAACTAAAGCATTACTAAAATCAAGAGCAATTTTTAATTTTGCCACAAATTTCTATTATGAAAATCCAACGATAAGTTCAGCGTATAACTTTTCTTTTTCTACCTCAAATTTTAAAGATTTTTTGAATTATATTAAAACCTCAGATACTACGTTTAAAACTTCTCAAGAGCACCTCTTTTCAAATGCGTTTAAATCGTCTTCAAATTTTGATTTAATTTCTGAAGAATATCAAGAAATAAAGAAGAAATTTCTACGAGTTAAAATTGATGAGCTTTTCAAAGATCAAGATTTTATATCAGACCAAATTACAGATAATATTTTAGTAAGATATTATTACAAGAATGGGGTTTATGAGAAAAAATTAAAAAACGATATAGTACTTTTAGAAGCGGTTAAAATCCTTAAAAATAAAATTAGATATACCAATATTCTTAATGGGGCTTAAATCTGGTCGAATTGCCTATATTTACACATTGAAATACTATGCCAAAAACCAATCATAAAGAAAGAACTAGAGCTCAAGAATCAACAAACGCAATTGAACGTTTATACATATCGATGAGACATCTATTTAGTAGAGGTTTTTATAAGCCCATGGGTGTTTCTGGGGAGACCCTGCGAAAATCACTATTGCTTCTTAGACCCGAAATTTATGGTTCTATTGCGGAGGAACGAGTAGAGTTAAATGGGTTGATTTACGTTATAGAACGCTTACCTGAAGGAATCGAAGAGTGTCAGTTTATAAACCTTACTGCAGATGAGCGATACAACAAATCACATTTTAAGGTAATTATTCCTCCTAAGAGAAGAAGAAATTGTTATAGGATTGACAAAGATCAAATGAATATTGAGATTACTAGAGGAAGATCAGAAATCTATGATATTTTAACACACCTTACATTTTTATTTATAGAATCTCATAAAATAAAAGATCGTATTTTATTAAATACAAAAGGAGATGTTACCCGTGAATGGAAAAACTTAGAGGAAATTGTTCTTCATCACAAAAATATTTCTGATGAAGAAAGAGAAGTTACTAAAGTTCATTTGGCAAGTGTTTTAGGAAGAACATACGATGAGATTGCTGATACCTATAAAACTTTTTATTCTATAGAGAATCCAGATCGTTTTTTTCAGATTATATATTGGTTAGGTAAATTGGCAATCGGTGAGACTTGCAATGAACAAAAGAGAGCTATTAATTTTAGCTCTGTTTTGAGAGAAGAAATTGGGCATCACATCTATGGTGAGATCTGGGCCAATACGATTAAAAAAATATTGAAAGATAATGCTCTTTTAGAAAGGCCTATACACATTATTAGTGCAAATATGCATAGTGTTCTCAATACTATTTATGCAACTAATGCGTTATCAACAATAGCAAAGGATAAAGAAGGATTTGAATTGTACGAGATATTGAGCAATAGTGATAGTAAGCCCCTTCAGAAAAAAGTAAAAGAATACGCTTCTGAAAATGGGTTGATTTACATAAAAGATACCTCCGGAACTAATATTAATGTTCAGGTTATAGACACTAAAAAGGCAAGTATTGACAAATCACCATTTAAAAATGAAAACATTAAAGGTGAAAATCCTGTAATCATTGTGATGGATTATGCATTTGGTGAACAGGCCTATGAGACTATGGATGAGTTGTTAAAACCTTATAAAGAAAATAAAAGTTCAACTCATTTAAATGTTGAATCTATATCAATTATGGGTAAAGCTGGAATTTTAGAGGGAGGAAAAGGAGACATCATGATTCCTTCAGCACATATTTTTGAAGGGACAGCAGATAATTATCCATTTACAAATCAATTGACAAAGGAAGATCTTGAAGGGTTTGGAGTAGCTTCTATTGATGGAGCTATGGTTACCGTATTAGGAACTTCTCTACAAAACAAAGATTTACTTAAATTCTTTCATGATTCAACATGGAATGTAATTGGTCTAGAAATGGAAGGAGCACACTATCAAAAAGCCATTCAATCAGCGTCTAAAATACGAGGAAATATATCTGAAAATGTAAAAGTACGTTATGCTTATTATGCTTCTGATAATCCTTTAGAGACTGGTGCAACTCTTGCTTCGGGTGGGCTAGGAATGTCTGGTGTAATCCCAACATATGCAATTACAAAGAAAATACTAGAGCAAATTTTTAACACAAAAACTAATTAAAGAAATAATATGTCAACA
>JAYOAM010000020.1:0-10128 GCA_038104255.1 Flavobacterium sp.
TTTTTGGCAACCTAGAAGAGTCTAATCTGGCTGGGATTACAATTACTTTTTTCATAAATTATATCCCTAAATCATACATTTGAACCACACCTAAAAAATCATTATCTGTATTCACAACGAGTAAAGAGTTGATTTTATTTTTACTCATAATAGCACTTGCAGTGATTAATTTTTCATGTACATCAATTAATTTTGGATCGGTACTCATTAAATCTTTAGCTTTTAAACTAAAGAATTCTTTCTCTTGAGACTCCATAGCCCTTCGAATGTCTCCATCAGTAATTATCCCCTTAATGTTATGCTCTTCTAATACAACAACCAAACCTAACTTGCCTTCAGTGATGCTCTGTATAACTTTTTTTATAGTAGCATTAGAGTTTATTGTGGGTAATTCTTGTTTTTTCATCACATCACCCACAGTAGTCAAAAGCCTTCTGCCTAAACTACCTCCCGGATGAAATTTTGCGAAATTCTCTTCTTTAAAATCTCTCAATTTCATTAAAGTAACCGCTATAGCATCTCCCATGACTAAAGTTGCAGTTGTAGAAGAAGTTGGCGCTAATAAAAGAGGGCAAGCTTCTTTCTCTACTGAAATATTGAGGTGATATTTAGTATTTTTTGCTAAGGTAGACTCCTCATTTCCACTCATAGAAATGGTACAATTTTTTTGATATTTTAAAAATGGTATAAGCTTTAGTATTTCATCTGTCTCACCAGAGTTTGAAATTAGCAACACAATATCATTGTGTTCAATCATACCTAAATCTCCATGATAGGCCTCTCCTGGATGCAAGAAAAAACTTGGGGTTCCCGTGCTTGCTAAAGTAGCTGCAATTTTTTTTCCAATGATTCCAGACTTCCCCATTCCAGAGACAATTAACTTCCCTGAACTTTGATGAATGGCATGAATAGCATGCTCAAAATCATCCGTTAATCTGTGGATAAGTGATGCAATTTCTTTTGCTTCAATTTCAAATACTTCTCGGGCCAGTTTTTTTATATCCATCACAAGTGTTCCTAGAGGGTCTTTAATTATATGTTCAAAATTACAAAAAAGTGATGGGTTCAACTAATTAATGTAAAATACTCACTTTTTTAAACTACTTCTGCTACTACAAATGTACTTCCGCCAACAAATACCAAATCTTCTTTATCTGCATTGGAAACTGCCTGTAAATAGGCTTTATTTACAGATTCATATGTACTACCCAACAAGCCAAATGAATTAGCTTTTAATTCCAATGCATGTTTATCTAATCCTCTAGGAATCTCAGGTTTACAAAAATAGTAGTTCGCATGTTTTGGAAACAGAGGAAGTAGCTCCTCTAACTTTTTATCATTAACAACACCCAAAACAATATGAAGATTTTTAAAAGACTCATTAGCTAATTGATCCAACACAATCTGTAATCCTTCTTTATTATGCGCCGTATCACAAATAACTTTAGGGATTTCTTTCAAAATCTGCCATCGCCCCCTAAAATTCGTGTTTTTGATGACATGCAGTAAACCCTCTCGAATGTGAGTTTCCAAAATTGTAAAACCTTTTAACACCTCTAAAGTTTGAAGAGCAGTCTTAATATTTTTCTTCTGATAACTTCCTAATAAATCCGTTACATAATCGTGTTTTACATCAGAACTCCAGTAAATACCAGCATTCATTTCAGAGGCTTTCTTGAGAAAAACATCCATAACTTCAACTTGATCTTCACCAATAACCACAGGAGTATTATTTTTTATAATTCCGGCTTTTTCAGAGGCGATTTCTTTGAGCGTATCTCCTAAAAATTGTGTGTGGTCATAACCTATATTTGTAATCACAGATACCTCTGGATTTATGATATTGGTAGAATCTAATCGACCTCCTAGACCAACTTCTATAATGGCTACATCTACTCTTTGTGTAGCAAAATACTCAAAAGCCATTCCAACAGTCATCTCAAAAAAAGAAAGCTGTTTACTCTCTAAGAAATTCTTGTGTTTTGAAATAAAATCAACAACAAAAGGTTGAAAAACTTCCTCGCCATTAATTCGTATGCGCTCAGTGAAATTTTTTAAATGAGGAGAGGTATACAAACCAACTTTATAGCCCGCCTCTTGTAATACACTAGACAGGATATGAGAGGTAGATCCTTTTCCATTGGTTCCGCCCACATGAATTGATTTGAACTTATGTTCTGGATGATTTAAAACATCACAAAAATCAAGAATATTGGTCAAGTCTTTTTTAAAAGCAGTTTTTCCTTGTCTTTGATACATTGGAAGTTGAGAAAACATCCAATCAATTGTGTCTTTATAGGCCATTATTTGGTGAGTGAAAACTGATAAATAATCGTTCCTTTTTGAATATTTGGAGCATTTGGATCTGCATTCCAATTGGTATTTAATGCTGCTTCTCTAGCGGGTTTTAAAAGACAATCTGCAGTATTTGTAGTCCCTTTTACTCCCGAAACAGCTCTAACAACCTTCCCTTTTTTATTAACCTCAATACTTACTACAACTCTACCCTCCTCTTCACAGTTAGGTTGTTCTTTTGGCTTGGTTAAGGCTGCTCTTCCAGCTAAATTATAATTAGGATCTCCAGACTTATTTGTATTTCCATAATATTTAGTGGAAGCTGGATCTCCATTTTCACTACCTTTTACTCCCTGTTGAATAGCATCACCATCCCCTGTTGGCTTGCCATCAGAAGTATCTCCTTTTAATAAATTATCAAAGGCTTTTAAGGTGTTATTTGACGGTTTTTTTGGCGTTGGCTTAGGTACTTCTTTTGGTTTTTGAATAAGAGTAGTATTGTTCTCATTTTGAGAAAGAAATTCGTCATCAGGAATCTCATTTGTAATTTCTTCAACAACTTCTTCTGCTATGTCTTCCTGGTTGTCTTGAACAGGTAATTTAGATTCTGAAACATTTTTCGGTTTTTTATTTCCAAAATCCGAAGATCCAAAATTAATTGCAATTCCATATTCTATAGGTGGATCTTGATATCGCAATCCAAAACTAAAAATACCCCATACAAAAGCAATTAAAATAATTGCAGTAAATAAGACAGCCTTTTTTTTATGTTTAGAATCCAGAATTGCCATTATTTTCCTTTGACAGCTAAAATCATTTTAAGCTTATTTTTGTTTGCTATATCAATCACTTGCATTACACTTTTATAAGGCACATTTTGATCTCCTCTAATCACAACAGTTTTTTTCTTATCAGCCCCTACTTTTTTTAAAATTTCTAATTCTAAATTATCTTTACTAACTAAAGTTTTATCAATATAAAATTTAGACTGGTTGGTTATAGAAACTGCTACTGAGGTATTGTTCTCCGTTTTTCCTCCTGCTTTTGGTAAAATAACATCTATGGCACTAACAGTTACTAAGGTTGAACTCAACATAAAAAAAATGAGTAGTAAAAAAACAATATCTGTCATTGAAGACATATTGAAATTTGGATTCACTTTATTTCTTCCTCGTAAATTCATTACACAGGTTCATTTAATAAATCTAAAAACTCAACAGTTTTTGCCTCCATTTGATACATGACTTTATCTGTTCTAACCACAATATGATTGTAGGAGATGTATGCAATAATACCTACGATTAAACCTGCTACTGTGGTCGTCATTGCAGTATACAAGCCATCGGAAAGTAATTTAATATCTATTTGACCTCCTGCGTTGGCTATTTCATGGATGGCTACAATCATTCCTATAACCGTACCTAAAAAACCAATCATGGGAGCAGATCCAGCAATAGTTGCAATAACACTAACATTTTTTTCTAGTTGGTATACCTCTAGCTTACCTGCATTTTCAATCGCTTTATTGATATCTTCTAAAGGTTTCCCAATTCTTGATATTCCTTTTTCAATTAATCGAGAAGTTGGTGAATTTGTTTGTTTACACAAGGCATCAGCAGCTTCCAATTTTCCATTTAATACATAATCTTTTATCTGATTCATAAAGTTTTTATCAACTTTTGAAGCCGCTTTTATGGCAAAAAACCTCTCAAAATATATATAAAGAGAAATAGCCAATAGCGTAAAAAGGATTCCAATAATAATTTGGCCTCCCAATCCTCCGTCAACAATTAATTTAAATACAGATAAGGTTTTTTCTTCTGAAACAGCAGCTGCAATTTCAGGTGATTCTTGTAAATATGACAACATACTTTTAATATTATTTAATTTAATAACGAGGTATCAAAATATAAATTGTTCAAAAAAACAATAAGAATAATTGGGGTGTTTTACATGAATTGTCGAATAACCATAAATGAGGCTGATCCCACAAGAAAACCAACAAGTGCTAGCCATGATATTTTCTTTAGATACCAGAAAAAATCAATTTTTTCCATACCCATAGCAACCACTCCAGCTGCAGAACCTATAATTAACATACTTCCACCTGTACCTGCTGAAAAAGCAATAAAATGCCACAACGGATTATCTAAAGATTCAGAAAACATACCTAAACTCGCTGCTACTAGAGGAACATTATCGATAACGGCAGAACCTATTCCTAATAAAATTACAACTAAATCTGACACCTTTGTCCCTTGTAATTCAGTACCTATTAAAGAAATACTCTCTTTCAAACTATCTGCAAAATTAAAGAGAATTCCTAAAGATTCAAGGGCAGCTACAGCCATCAATATCCCTAGGAAAAATAGAATACTAGGCATTTCTATTTTTGATAATGAATGATGAACAGGACTATGGTGAGCACCGTCTGAATGTTCTTTGGCTTGTTCTCCTTCTACACTAGATATTGAGAATTTTGCATTGCTAAAAATCTCAGCAAATGTTGCTACTACCCCTAAAGAAAGCATCATTCCAACATAAGGAGGAAGATGCGTGAAAGTTTTGAAAAAAGGAACAAAAACAATAGCTCCTAAACCAAGATACAACATGATAGCACTATACTTACTTTTAGGCTTTTCTGTATCTTCTTCATCATTGGCTATATCTCCTTGAAAAGCTGGTAAAAAAGAGGCTATAATTGTAGGTACTAACATACACAATAAAGAAGGTATAATTAAATAAAGGAATAACATGCCTGCACTTACTTTGTTGGCAATCCATAACATTGTAGTGGTTACGTCACCAATTGGAGACCAGGCCCCACCAGCATTTGCAGCAATAATAATTAGACCTGCAAACCAAATTCTATCTTCTCTACTTTTTACAATTTTCTGAAGAATAGAAATTAAAACAATAGTGGCGGTTAAATTATCTATAATAGCAGAAAGGATAAAAGCAAGAATGGCAAACATCCAAAGTAATTTCTTTTTACTTTTAAAATTTACATAGCCTTTAATTGTTGAAAATCCATCGAAGTAATCTATGATTTCAACTATAGTCATAGCTCCTAAAAGAAAAACTAAAATCTCAGCTGTTTTTCCTAAGTGATGAAGTAAGGTCTCCTGAACCAAATGCATTTTATCTTCATGTAGCATGGATGAAAAACCTTCAACTAATCCATGTTTACTGGAGTCAAACCAATTTGTAAAACTATCTATTCCTAGTGCTACAATTGCCCAACATATAGACATCATAATTAATGCTGGTATCAGCTTATCTAATTTTAGATTATGTTCTAGAGTTATTCCTAAGTATCCTAGTACGAATACAATGATGATGATTAATTCCATGTAATTATTAAATTATATTAGTTGTTTTAATGCAATTTCAAATGCTGTTTTACAAATCTCCTTTTTACTATTATTTATATTGAATGTGCTTATAAGAGCTTTTTTGATGGTTTCTGAAGTATCTTTGAAAATAGCTTCATCTTGCATGGGTAATTTTAACCTAGACTCCATCAAATAAGCAAAAACTCTGGCTATCCCACAATTAGAAATAAAGTCTGGTAATAAGCTAACTTGAGAATCTGTATATTCCATGATGGGTCCAAAGAAAATTTCTTTATCAGCAAATGGTACGTTAGCACCTGGAGAAATTACTTCTAATCCAGATGAAATCATTTGAGTAATTTGATCTCTAGAAACTAATCGAGAAGCTGCTGCTGGTATAAAAATCTCAGCATTTTGAGACCATATCTTATTATTTATTTCTTCAAAAGGTATCATATGATCTGCAACAAGTTTATTTCCCTCTTTATTCAGAAATAATTGAGTCATCTCTTCTAAAGAAAAACCAACTTCTTTAATAACCCCACCGTCTCTGTCAATAATACCAACGACTTTTGCACCCAATTGAGTTAAATAAAAAGCAGCTGCGGCACCAACATTACCAAAACCTTGAACCACTGCTCTTTTATCTTTTATATGTCCACCATAAATGTCATAATAATGCTTCACGGCCAGAGCAACACCATAGCCTGTTAGCATATCTGCTATAGTATATTTCCTAGATAAATCAGGCGAAAACTTTTTATTTTCTATAATTTTTATTACCCCAAGTCTCAATTGACCAATTCGATTTATCTTATCTGCTTCGGTAGGTTTAAAATGTCCATTAAAAATACCTTCTTGAGGATGCCATACACCACAATCTTCAGTAATGGGTATAACATCTTTATCTGCATCTACATTTAAATCTCCCCCAGTACCATAATAATGCTTTAACAAGGGAGTAACCGCTTTATACCAACGTTCTAAAACACCTCTTTTTCTAGGGTCATTTGGGTCAAAATTAATTCCAGATTTTGCCCCACCTATTGAGGGTCCAGAAACCGTAAATTTGACCTCCATTGTTTTGGCTAATGAAAGTACTTCGTTCATATCCAACCCTTTTCTCATTCGGGTGCCACCACCAGCCGCACCACCACGTAAAGAGTTTATAACAGTCCAAGCCTCAGCTTCTGTCTCTGGATCTTTCCAATTGAAAACTATCTCAGGTTTTTTTTCTTCATATTTCTTAAGTAAGTCCTTCATTAACAACTATTTGACTTTTAACATATAAAGTAATTTCATCTTTACCAAATTAAGTAAAAAAACACTAATTTGAGATATTTTGACTAAATATTTTTCCAGAAGAATGATTTATTTTTGCTCCTGTAACACTTGATAAACAATTAATTTTATCCTCTAGTTTCAATAGCCCTAACAAAGAAAAAATTAGAGCTTCTTTATAATTAATAATTTCATCTTTTGGAATGATAATTTGTGTGGTAGAGAGGTTTTGAATTCTCTCGATTAAAAAATTATTATAAACACCACCTCCTGTAAAAAGTACATTATCAAAAGGATTTATAATTAGTGATATTTGGGAAGCAATATGTTCTGTATAAGTTCTTAAAATATCTCCTACCTCTAATTTATAATGATCTAGAAGCGGAAAAACATAATGAGAAACCCATTCTAAACCTAATGATTTTGGAGGTTTTTTTAAGTAATATTGAAGAGCATTTAAATCCTCAAACAAAGCTTTATGGACACTTCCTTTCGATGCAATTTTTCCTTTATCATCAAAATTAAATCCTATTTTTTTACAGTAATAATTCAAAACAATATTAACAGGACAAATATCAAAAGCAATACGATTATTTTCAAATTCATAAGAAATATTTGCAAAGCCACCTAAATTAATGCAAGCTTCATAATCAGAAAATAATATCCTATCACCAATTGGAACCAAAGGAGCTCCCTGCCCCCCCAACTGAACATCTTGAATTCTAAAATCAGAAATGGTTATACATTTTGTTATATTATAAATTTGTTGACCATCACCAACTTGCAAAGTTATTCCAAGATCTGGCTGATGAAAAACAGTATGACCATGAGAGGCAATAAAATCTAGAGCAGTAATTTTATGTTTAGAAATAAATTCTTGAGTTTTATTCCCCAGATAAGAACCAAAATCAATATCTAAATCTGAAATATTTTCAGTATCTAAACGAATTGAGTTTTTAAGTCTTTTCTCCCATTGCTCTGAATATTCAATAGTTGTTGCATAAATGATTTCAAATTCACTGAAATCAATTTTATTAAACTTAACATATACAATATCTAAGCCATCTAACGAAGTGCCAGACATCAGACCAATTGAATATATATAATTCTTATTCATATCCGTAAAAATATGAAATGTTTGTTGAAAATTTGCTAGCAAAAAAGTATATTTGAGTTCTTTTTTTACGAATTCAATAACAAAATATACTAAATGGATTTTAATCTTACAGAAGAACATTTAATGATTAGAGATGCAGCTCGTGATTTTGCACAAACAGAGTTACTCCCTGGGGTCATTGAAAGAGATAACAAGCAAGAATTCCCCGATGAGCTTGTAAAAAAAATGGGAGATTTAGGTTTTTTAGGAATCATGGTTGATCCAAAATATGGAGGAAGTGGTATGGATACTTTTTCTTATGTTTTAATTATGGAAGAACTATCAAAAATTGACGCATCTGCATCAGTAATTGTATCTGTAAATAATTCTTTGGTATGTTATGGAATAGAAGAATACGGTTCTGAGGAACAAAAACAAAAATATTTAACAAAATTAGCTGCTGGGGAATATATAGGAGCCTTTTGCCTTAGTGAACCTGAAGCAGGAAGCGATGCTACGTCTCAAAAAACAACTGCCATAGACATGGGTGATCACTATGTTTTAAATGGTACAAAAAATTGGATAACTAATGGGGGGCGTTCAAACATATATCTAGTTATAGCTCAAACAGATCGTGCCAAAGGACATAAGGGAATTAACGTTTTTATTATAGAAAAAGGAATGGATGGGTTTGATATTGGCCCTAAAGAAGATAAACTTGGTATAAGAGGTAGTGATACCCATACACTACAATTTAATGACGTAAAAGTTCCAAAAGAAAATAGAATTGGTGAAGATGGATTTGGCTTTAAATTTGCAATGAAAACACTCTCTGGTGGACGAATTGGTATTGCTGCTCAAGCACTTGGTATAGCTTCTGGAGCTTATGAATTAGCTTTAAAATATTCAAAAGAAAGAAAAGCCTTTGGAACAGAAATTTGTAACCATCAAGCTATAGCCTTTAAATTAGCAGATATGTATACAGAAATCTCTGCGGCTCGTCATTTAGTAATGAAAGCTGCATGGGATAAAGATCAGGGCAACAATTACGATATGTCTAGCGCAATGGCTAAAGTATATGCCTCAAAGGTAGCCATGGAACAAACTGTAGAAGCTGTACAAATTCACGGTGGTAATGGATTTGTAAAAGAATATCATGTAGAACGATTAATGCGAGATGCAAAAATTACTCAAATCTATGAGGGAACCTCAGAAATTCAAAAAATTGTAATTTCTAGGGGTTTAATTAAAGGTTGATGATAAATTTATCTTAAGTAAAAAATTAATCAAATTTAATATCATACAACTGTAGCCCTGAACCCGGAGCAATGTTTCTTAAAAATTTTCTATCATTATCTTCTTTTAAAGAATTGATGATAAATTCTAGAGCTATGTTGTGTTTGCCTAATTCAACTAAAACTCCCATTATTAAACGAATTTGATACCTAAGAAAACCAGCACCTTGCACTTTTAATACATAAGTAGTTTCAGGAAAGAAATTCGCTTTCAAAATAGTATTTTTCTCGATAGTACATGAATGTATATCACGTTTAAAATTAGTATTTTTTTTAGGTTCTGTACAGTACTTATGAAAATAATGAGTACCCTTAAATAGTCTAGCTCCCTCTTGCATCAATTCGATATCCAGACGATCCTGAAAGCCCACAATAAGCGCTGCAGAAAAAGGATGATTTTTTGTTCCATGAGAAAAATAATAATGGTATTCTTTCAATTTAGAGGATTGTATGATATTGAAAGGTTTTGAAATCCTCTTAAAGTTAAGAACTCTTAGATCTGATGGTGCATTGAAATTAAAACGCTCAAGAAATTGACTTTCTTCAATAGTCTCATTGGTAAATAATTGGAAGAAATACTTGTTTGCAGAAACTTTAGCATCTGTTCTACTTGATCCTAAGGTTTTGAACTCTTTATGATCAAGAACAAAACCTAAGGTTTTATCAATCATTTCATGTAAAGACATCACATTTTTTTGTTTTTGCCAACCATGAAAACGAAAACCTAAATATTGAATCGAAATTAAATACGAATTAGTATATTTCATTTTGATAAATATACTTCAAAAAAAAACCTCATTCTAGTGAATGAGGTTTAAAATAGATA
>JAYOAM010000008.1:0-130404 GCA_038104255.1 Flavobacterium sp.
AATACCCTTAGCGGAACTTACAAACAGAGACGTAGAACTTTTTATTGAGACCGTTGTACACCATTTTAACCAAATACAATTGATGAAAAAATTATTCCTAATTTTCCTTTTCATTTTTCCATTTCTTTTATTTTCTCAAAATAAAGAAATTGTAGATTGGATTAATATTAACTCTATAGAAATTGAAGATGCAAATCCGAATTCTGAGCTAATAATTTTTGACCAAAATACACCTAAGAAGTTTTCCAATGCAAAAATCTTTGGTTTTGGAGAAGCATCTCATAACACAAAAGAATTTTTTGATTTAAAAGCTAAATTCTTCAAATATTTAGTTAAAAATCAAGGTGTGAGAACATTCATAATGGAGGAATCTTACCAAGCCGAATTTGGAATTAATGAATGGATAAAAGGTGGTAAAGGAGATGTGAAAACGATTGCTAAAAATTTTAATACAGGGTTTTGGTATACCAAAGAAATTGTAAACCTTTTACAATGGATGAGAGATTTCAATTTCAATAAACCTATAGAAAATCAAATTCGATTTTTTGGAATGGATATTCAAATTGGGAAAAATATAAATAAGGAAATAAGACAGTTTATTACTCAGAATAAAATAACCGTCAAAAAAGAATTGTTAATTGCAGCGGATAGCTGTGCAAACAAGGCAATAAACTTTAGCAGTAAGGAGAGTTGGTGGTTAATTCAGATTCCAAAATTAAAAGAGCTTAAGCAGGAAGTATTAAATTCAAAAACTGAAAGTAAAGAATATAAGCATATATTAAGAAGTTTAGATTACCTAATTAGTTATACCGAATATGCATCAATGGTAAACGATAGTTATCCGAAAAGTACTGAATTTAGAGATTTAAAAATGTTTGAAAATGTAAAACATATTGTAGAAAAAGAATGTAATAACGGAAAAGCATTTATTTGGGCTCATAATGAGCATGTGAATAAAAAAGAAATGTACTACACGGGAAGTAATATAATTAATTTAGGACGGCATTTGAAAGATTATTTTAACGAAGATTATTACAGTGTTGGTTTCGACTTTGGGATGGGAGAAATAAAGGGTTTCGTTGTTGACAAAAAGAAAGGCAATCATTGGAAAACCTACAACATTGAAAAACCCTTCAAAAAAACCTACGCTAATACCTTAATACAAGCTGATAAAGACCTTTATTTTATTGAATTTAATGAATCTTCTAAATTCTTTAATAAAGAATCCAAGCACTTAATGATTGGAGGCGGTGGCTATCAACCTAAACCCTTATATAAAATAATGATGAGTAAAAAATATGCTGAAACTTATGACGGTTTGATTTTTGTAAAAACAATATCGATTCCTGAATATAATTTAAACTAAACAAAAAAACAGTGTACAACAACGTGTATAATGCATACCCTGCGGGATACGCACCATACACAAAAACGTTGGCAATAATATCGAAAAACCGAATGAATAAAATAAAAACACGTTTAGCGAAGAAAAAAGATGCTGAATACATTGCTCTTCTTGCAAGAATAACTTTTACTGAAACTTTCGACCATTTTTTTCGAGATAGACAAGATTTACTTAATTATTATGATTCAACCTTTTCAGTTGAAAAAATAGAAAGAAGTATTTCTAAATCCAATAACATTTACTGGATTTCTTTTATAGATAGATTACCTGTTGGGTATGCAAAACTCAAACTGAATTCGAAATCTGAATTTATCGAGTCGGAAAACATATGTCAACTTCAAAAAATATATGTGCTAAAAGATTTTTTGTCAATGAAAATTGGGTTAGAATTACAGAATCTACTCTTGGAGAAGGCAAAAGAATTGGAGTTTGAAAAAATTTGGTTGTCAGTTTTAAATAGTAATGAAAGGGCATTAAACTTTTATAAGAAAAATGGATTTGAAAAAATTGGAAATCACGACTTCCAGATTGGAAAAGAAAATTTTGATTTTATGGCAATGAAAAAAGAATTATAAAAATACAGTGGCTAACAATGGCTATAAGTAATTGCTTGTTCAGGTGTGCTTCTGAAAATCAGCGAGGATTTTCAGTTTGATGTGTATTTGCAAAGTTAAATGCTAAACCACGCAACTACTCATAGCCAGAACCGTAAGCAATTAAACCAAACAAGATAAAAAGAGTCTAAGTTGAAAAATAAATTAATAAAATATGAGGAGAAAAATCCTATTTTCAGCAATAACAATTTTATCTTTTGTTACCAGTGCAAAATCACAAGATGCTCTTGTTTCAGCTTTTTTTGGACTTGATAATGGACTACCAGGTTTATTATGTAATCAACCAGGAAGTCTGCTAGATGGTATGCCTGTTAATTTTAAATTCCCATTAGATGCATTCACCTTGTCAGAATCTGATTTTGAAGTTGTAGATAGCCTTGGAAATATACACATACCGATGTGTGCTGTTTTAGCACCGGCAAATGAAAACGGTGAAAATCGAACAGTGCTATTGATAGGTGAATTTGGAACTGCTATTACTAATCCACCTGTTGAAGTTAGAGTTGTAGGGGATTTATTTACAACTGATACTTTTTCTGGAGAGTCCGCTTGTTCAGAAATCATAAACCTAAACGGAAGCATTACCACGAATGTTATTCCGCTTGCTGATGGACCAAGTTTATTCTTTGCCCAAAGAATTGATGGCAATCTGAATGAATGTAATTCAGGAACACAAACGATTCAAGTTGCTTGGAATGGTGGCATTACACCGTATGCAAGTGATGATACCGAATCTGACTTATTTCAGTACTATGTTGGCTATTCTGAAAGTTCTGGAGTTCTAATACCGCATGTACCTATTTCGATAGCAGATATAAATGATAACGACAACTTTCACCAACTTTGTTTTTCTACAAGTGATGAAATTGTTAAAATTTCAATGATGGCCAACACGGTTGAAGACCCAAACCAAGACCCAAATTTATACAGTGAAATTGATGTTAGTTCCTGCACTACTTTGACAAGTATTGAAGAGAACCTTATCGAAAAAGGGTATAAAATTTACCCGAATCCGTTTTCAGATGATATTTTTGTTGAGAATCTTCTTGGTGATGAATACTTCATCATTTATGACTCTTTAGGGCGAAATGTTATTGAAGGAAAATGTTCAGGGACTATAAAAATACCAGAAACAAAATCAGGAATATACTATTTGACCATCCTAAACAGTACAAATCAGACAACCTACAAGTTAATTAAAAGATAACTGCTTACAACAACGTGTATATTCAATTGCTAGCTTCTAGACTACTTTGGAAAATCCTAGCGGATTTTGCATTCAATAATTATTTGCTATTTTAGAGCTTAGTACACGCAACTACTCATAGCCAGAACCGTTAGCAAATATATTATTGAAGAAACATAAGTGTTTGATATAACGGTCATAAAAAAACATCCAATGAGAATTTTAACTTTAATAATTTCCTTTGTACTCCTTTTTCATTTTGACGCAAAAGCTCAAACAGAATTCGTATTAGAACCCTCTCAAAGTATGATAATGACAGGTAAAGGACCTGGTCAAGACGCAACCATCAATCCATATTTAGGAGAAGACTGCTTTGCAATAATTAAAAATATAGGAAAAAGAATGTTCACTGTAAGAGTGCAACAAAATGGATCAATAATTAAAGAAATTTCTATTCTAAAGGGTGACCAAATAAAAGTATTACTTTTAAAAGGTTATGAACTTTACTTGGATCCAAATCCAAAAGGAATTGCAAAAGCAAGCGTTGATTATGAAAAAATTGCTAGATAAAAAGCTTATATTTCCAATGGCTAATAGCCCTCTTTTTGAAGAGACTGACTTTGTCTTTTAGCCATAAAATTGAGTTTTAATAAATTCTTAACGATGGCAGAAGTAACCAAAGAGAAAAATGAGAAAGTAGCTCAAATGAATTTTGGAGCTATTTATCCACATTATCTGAATAGAATAGAAAAACATGGCAGAACAAAAGAAGAACTAAACCAGGTTATTTTATGGCTAACAGGTTATCATCAAAATGAACTGGACTTCTTTATTGAGGGAAATGGAACATTTAAAGATTTTTTTGAGGGAGCCAAGATGCATCGAAATGCTCATTTAATAAAAGGTGTTGTGTGCGGTTATCGTATTGAAGAAATTTCAGAAGAATTTGCATTATACAGAGATTGCAGAAGAATGGAAAAGCTTATTGATGAACTGGCCAAGGGGAGAAACATAAATAAAATTTTAAGACAAGAAAAGAGTTAGAAAACAGAGTGTAATAACCTCAAGTGAATTACACAATGGTTAGCTTATACATTTTAATTAAAAAAATACGACATGATCAATGATAATCAAATCAAATTGAAAATTTTAACTTTATTGAGTTTTGTCTGCTTTTCAATTCCATTTACAATATATGGTATATGGATTTTTTCTTTTAATCTAGGAACAACACAAGCTGAAAGAGCTTCTATTTTTAAAGCTCATTTCCCTGATTTTCTCGATGGTAGGTGGACGTTAACAATTTTGAGTGTTATTTTTAGTTTAACGGCTATAGTTATAAGTAGTAGTATAAGACAATTGAAAAAAACATGGAAATCGGTAAATTTTCTAATCATAATAATAAGTAGTATTCTATTGTTTTTAAATCTTTTTTCAATGATATAGTCATTGTTGTATTTAGTCTTCAATATTTTTTTAAGTTAGATTCTTACGCATTATTTAAAACTAAAAATTACATCCATGAAGAAAGTATCAAAAATTATATTCATCAGTTTCAGCCTTCTTTTTTTTATAGTTGCAGTACTAATTTTTAGACCTGTCCCCATAGTCACTGAAAAAAATACAATTTCGGAGAGTGGAATTGTAAAAGAAATTTACACCAATAAAGGAAATGATATTATTTTTATCTTAGAAAATGTACAACGTCGATTTTATATTAATAGAGGACTAGAAATTGGATTAGAACTAACTGATTTGAAAAAGAGGTTAATTGGCAATTCAATTGTTGTGAAATACCCAAAATACTGGACACCTCTAGATTGGAATGATAAAATCAAACATATTTCAAAAGTTGAATTTAATCATGAAATTCTATTTAACGAACTGAAAGAAAGTTCAGATCATTAATAAAAGTGGTTTTCATCACAAGGAAAGCACTACAAATTTTCAAAATGTTAAATGTAAATATAAAAAAAGAAAAAAATTTAGTTGATATTCTAACGATAATTATTGGGGTTTTAGGATTGATTGTTTTAATAAGTTTACCCTTGTTCTATTTTGATAATCTCCCAGAAAGAATTCCAATTCACTTCGGAATAAATGGACAACCAGACGGTTTTGGAGACAAGGGAATGATATGGTTGCTTCCAATTATTGGGGTGGCAATGTATTTTGGTTTGTTTTGGCTAAATAAATTTCCTCACCTTTTTAACTATTCTCAACAAATAACCGAAGAAAATGCAGAAAGATTGTATGGAATTAATACAAGAATGATTAGAACTCTAAATGCTATCATCTCCTGTGTTTTTGCCTATATAAATTATTCAATAATACAAAGTGCATTAGGAAAACAAAACGGTTTGGGGGCTTGGTTTTTTCTAGTATTTATACTCTTAATATTCGGAACAATTGGATATTTCTTGTATAAGACCCATAAAAATTAGGAGCTTATAAACCGCTAACAGTTTGTCATAAGTAATTTTGTCTATGGCTAACTATTCTTTTTGTGCTCAAAAATTTTAAAAATTACTTTCATAGGTGATAAATTAATAATTTGTAAATTTAAACTGTAAGTAATGAATTTAATATCGTTCTCATCATACAAAAGTAAACACACAAAACAGGAAAACTGAAAACCGAAATATGTAAGCATTAAACAACTTAAATTATGAATAAACTAACCAACCAACTAAATTTACTAGCTGTACTTTGTTTTTTAATTTTTGGACTCTATGGCTGTGAACAAAAAAAAGAAAATAAAGAAGTTGAAAAACCTAAATATTTTCTATTAAGACCTGATGTAGAAAAAGCCTATGGATACTCTCATGCTGTAAAAATTGGAAATAGCATTAAAATTTCTGGAGCAGTAAGTATGGATGATCAAGGAAATCCAACTGCTGTGGGAGATATCGAACAGCAGATGAAAAACTGTTATGCAGATTTAGAGAAAATATTAACCCACTTTGGATGTACATTTGACCATGTTGTAAAAGAAGATATTTTTACAACTGATATGGCACAAATGTTAGCAAAATCAGCTTACCGAGCTGAAATTTATAAAAATGGATTTCCAACGGGCTCCTGGTTAGAAGTGAAGGGTCTTGCATTGCCTGGGTTTATGATTGAAATTGAGCTTGAAGTCCATAAAACTGAATAAACATTTTAAAAACACAATAATTCCTCAACGAGTTCTGTGTGCGCATAAAGCCCTAAAAACTTAAAGCGTTTTGAATTTAGTTTGTGTTTGAAAAGTTAAATATTTAACCCTAATAATAACATCATAAACAAAACAATTACCTTGTATTCAAATTAAATTTACATTGTAGTATATAGTAAATACATTATTAAAAAAAGCTAATTAAGATTTTCTATTTCATAAAGAGGTGTAAACCCTATAAAATTATAACTATGGCAAAAAAACTTATTCTACTTATGGTGATTTTCACTGTAAGCTTAACAACACAAGGTCAAGATCGTATTTCTGGAAAGACTTACTCTACAAGATCTGAGGTAATTGCTCAACAAGGTATGGCAGCAACTTCTCAACCGCTTGCTACCCAAGTGGCTATAGATATTTTAAAAAAAGGAGGTAGTGCAGTTGATGCAGCTATTGCTGCTAATGCACTATTAGGCCTAGTAGAACCCACAGGAAATGGAATGGGAGGAGATCTATTTGCCATCGTTTGGGATGCCAATAAAAAGGAATTAACTGCATTAAATGCAAGTGGAAGATCACCAAGTTCTTTATCTTTAGATTACTTTAAGAAGAAGAATATTACGAAAATTCCGGCGCATGGCCCTTTGCCTGTTTCGGTTCCTGGCTGCGTAGATGGATGGTTTGAATTGCATGGAAAATATGGTAAACTGCCTATGGCAGAAATATTACAACCCGCAATTGACTATGCTGAAAATGGTTTCCCTGTCACAGAATTAATAGCTTACTATTTAGATAAAAGTGTCCCTTTTCTATCTAAATACGATGGATTTGCAGAGGTTTTTGCGCCAAAAGGTAAAGCCCCGAAAAAAGGAGAAATATTTAAAAATCCTGCTCTTGCAAGTACTTTTAAAAAATTAGCTAAAAATGGCCGGGATGCATTTTACAAAGGTGATATTGCCCGCACTATTGCAAAGTATATGAAAGAACAAGGAGGGTTTATTACCTACGAAGACATGGCCAACCATACCTCTGAATGGGTTAAGCCCGTGTCTACAAATTATCGTGGATATGATGTATGGGAAATTCCTCCAAATGGGCAAGGTATTGCTGCGTTACAAATTCTAAATCTATTGGAAAAGTATGATATTTCTGAGATGGGATTCGGTTCTGAAGCATACATTCACACTTTCACCGAAGCCAAAAAATTAGCCTTTGAAGATAGAGCAAAGTATTACGCAGATATGAATTTTGCTAAAGTCCCTGTAAAAAAACTTATCTCTAAAGCCTATGCTGATGAACGTCGTAAACTAATTAACCCCAATAAGGCAGCCAAAAGAATTGTTGAAAGTAAACTTCGTGACGGTGATACCGTTTATCTTACAGTTGCTGATGCTAACGGCAATATGATCTCACTGATTCAAAGCAACTACAGGGGGATGGGGTCTGGTATGACTCCACCTGGTCTAGGTTTTGTATTACAAGATCGCGGAGAAATGTTTTCTTTAAACAAAAATCATAAAAATGCATTTGAGCCTTCTAAACGTCCTTTTCATACTATAATTCCTGCATTTATAACTAAAAATGGAAAACCCTGGGTAAGTTTCGGACTTATGGGAGGGGCAATGCAGCCCCAAGGACATGCACAAATTGTAGTTAATTTAATTGATTTTAATATGAATTTACAAGAGGCAGGTGACGCCCCTCGTATACGCCATGTTGGATCTTCTCAGCCTACAGATGAGGTTATGACTAATGGTGGTATCTTAAATTTAGAAACAGGCATAGATTATGAAGTAATTCGTGAATTAGCTAAAAAAGGACATAAAATACAATTCAATATAGGAGGATATGGAGGGTATCAAGCGATAATGTGGGACGAAAAAAACAAAGTCTATTACGGTGCGAGCGAAAGTAGAAAAGATGGTCAAGCAGCAGGCTACTAGTTGAATGATTGCGATTAATCATTGGAACTCTATTAGTATTTTTTGGGAATCTTTGTAAAAAAAGCCCTCCAAGTAACTACTTTTAATATAGTTTTAGCCTAAATTTAATTAATGAAAAATATAGCACTGTTAGCTTTTATTGTTTTGGGAATTTTCAATGGATTTAGTCAATCTAAAAAAAATGATTTAAAATTAACAGTTTCTGGACTGCCTTTATTTGGGTCCTCAGAAAATTTTACTTCAAGTTTAAATGGATTTGTAATTAAACCAACTCTTGGATACTACATTTCGGATAAAACATCAATTGAATTAAATTTATCCTATGCGACTATGCATAACTTAAAAGTTGGAAATATCAGTTCTTACTATAACTCTTTTGCTTTCATCCCATCACTAAGGAATAATTTTATCAATAAAAGTAAATTGCGAATTTTTGCTGAATTTGGTTTTGGCTTAGGAACTATAAAATATAATGCAGATAACAATGATTTTAGAAATTTACAACATGAAGAATTGAGTGGAGGAATCTCTATAGTAAATCTTGGTATTGGCGGGAACTACTATTTTAATGAAAACTTTGGCATTGAATTTATTTTACCCTACATAACTTCAAATAATATCACCTCCACACAATCAAATAATATATATTCTGGAATTGGACCAACATTGGGGTTAACCTATAAATTGAATTAAAAGCATATCCAAAAATGAATATTAATAATGGTAGAATAAAATTTTCTCATGCAAATAAAGCTTGAGTATTTTTTATTACTTTTCAAGAATATTTGATTAAATAAATTATATGATAAAAATAGATTCCACTATTCTTAATAGCGAAGCTTTTACATCTTTACTTGAAAAAGTAGAATCACTAACATTTAAAAAAGGGGAGCTTATTTTAAAGGGAGGAGAGATTTGTAAATATCTATTCATTGTGGAACATGGATTATTAAGAAATTTCTACTATGACGGTAAAGGAAATGACATAACGCATTGGTTTGCAAAAGAGAAAATGATAGTAACTGCTCCTGAAAGTTTTTTTAATCAAGAAAAAAGTCTTTTTAATATTGAAGCAATTGAAGATACAACAGTAATAGCGATAAGCCATGAAATTCTAGAACAGGCATTTGAAAATTCAAAAACTATAGAGCGTTTTGGTCGTATTTTAACCACTCAAATTATGATAACTTTAGGTCGCAAAATCATTGATCTTCAAACAAAGAATGCCAAAGCGAGATATAATGAACTCATAAAAAATTATCCAGACATTTTTCGACGTGTAAATTTAGGCCATATTGCATCCTATCTAGGAATGACCCAACAAAGTTTGAGTAGAATTAGAAATAATTCTGTTAAATAGAATTTATTTTTTCACATAGGTTAAAAATATTTTCCTGTAAATTATTTTAATTTGTAGAACAATGAAAAATACTTTCCCTTTTATATCTTTACTACTGGTACTACTTTTAATAAGCTGTAATTCTAAAAATAAAATTACAAAATGTACCCCTTCAACAATTAATGGAACAACAACCTATTGGGACGAGTACCTTGGACACGATGAAACTGTCGATTTTTGGCCAGATAAGTATGTTAATTACTGGGCCGTAGAGGTTGACAAGAAAAAATTTCCAAATATTGGCTTCAAAATTCAAGGCGAATTTCCAAATGCACGATACTTTAGCTATAATGTCTACAGCACAGATAGAAACTCAACAGCCTCCTTGTTTGATACTAAAATTAAACCTGAGGTTTGTTCCGTCAATCCTTTTAAAACTGAAGGTCTAGAAAATTCTTTGTCTTCCAAAAACGAGAAGAATAAAAACATATACACACTATTTGTTGTTCCAGAGTCAATTTCAGACTATGATTCAGAGGATAATGTTTTGAAATTTAGAGATAAAGAGGATAAAATAACATTAATATTACGTTATTATGCTCCTGAACAAAATGACCAAGCTGGAGTTCCTTTACCTACTTTACAGGTCTTTGATTTAGATACAAAAAAACCCGTAACTATTCCTGCAACAAATGATATTTTAACCGTTACACCTCAAACATTAGCTCGTATAAATGTAGCTTATGCCTTTCAAATTGATAATAAAGTACGTTTTTATCGTGGTGATGCAACTGGTTTATATCCAAATAACGACAATCAGTATGTTCGTACTTTTTTAAATTATAATGATGATGATGTTTACATGATTAGATGGAAATCACCAAAAGTTCCCACCAGCAAAGAAGAATATGAGGGCGCTGAAGTACGCTACACTTCCATGAATTTTGGCGATAATCTTACAAAAAACTTTGATGGAATTTATGACCACGAATATCTTACAGATGCTAAAGGGTTTGTAACCCTTGTACTTGCGGCGGAGAATTCAAAATTAAGACAAAAAGCTGAAGATGCAGGCTATGTCTTTATGCCATGGACAGAAAAAGTTAAAAAGGGATATTTAGTATATCGCCATCTTTTGCCTTTAAATACTGATGCGCCATATTCAATACATCAAGTTCCTTTACCTGATTTTGCAAACAATCCATCTCACGTAATTACGCATGATGCAAAAAATTATATTGGTGATTACGCGCCTTATGGCCAACGAATGACTCAAGCTGAATATTTATCAAATTTTGGAGGATTTAATAAAGAATAAGTGATTATGAATGGTGAGACTATAAGTAAAATTATTCCCGTTATTGTCCTATTAATTTTAGGACTTATTGAAGCCATTGGAGGTTTATATTTAAATGATCGCAGAACAAAAAACGACTTCAAAATTGAAGTATTAAGTTTAGTAATATTACCCACTCTAATTCAGCCTAGTATTTTTTTATTGATTTTTTTAGTGGGAGGTAGTTTCTTCCCTTCTTATGAAAATTACTTCTCTGAAATTTCTATATGGTGGCATGTTTTAGCTTTTTTAATCTTAGATGATATGTTACAATATTGGTGGCATAGATTATCACACGTGAGTAAAATCATGTGGAAATTACACAGACCACATCATGTTGTTGAAGAAATGGGCGTCTTAGTCACTTATAGAAATGCAATATTATACTATGCTTTAATGCCTGGAATTTGGTTCTCGGGACTCTTGATTTATTTAGGAATGGGATATGTTTATTTAATTTATTTACCCATAAAATTAGTTGTAATTTTATTAGCACACAGTGAAACAAAATGGGATCAATATTTGTATCGTTATAAAATTTTACATCCTCTTGCTTGGGTGATTGAAAGAACAATTTCAACACCTAGTACACATTTTGCACATCATGGATTAACCGATGAAGACGAAATTTCAAATCCAAATGGAAATTTTGGAAATCTTCTATTTCTTTGGGATATTATTTTTGGAACAGCAAAAATTACTCGAAAGTATCCAAAAAAATTTGGAGCGTGGAATCAAGTTAAAGAAGCCTGGTATATTCAATTGCTATTTCCATTAGTGAGATCAAAAGATTCAAAAAGTGAACTGCATTCCATAATCACAAAAAATGATTACGACCCTTCAACACTAAATAAAAAATTTAATAGTTAATTCCATTTAAGGGTTTTGTTTTACCCACCTAAATTATTAGAGGAGCTTTATAGTTCCTCTTTTTTTATTTGTATATTGAAAAGCATTATATTCTCAATGGCTTAAGAGAATATTAATTAATACGTTTATAAATACTTAAATGTATTGAAACCAATTAAAATAAAATTTCAACAAATAAACATGATAAATGAATAAACTGCTATTAACCACACTACTGTTTTTATCTGTTATAACCATTGGATTTTCTCAGGCCTTTGACAAGACAAAATTAAATACCTATTTCCAGGTACTTGAAAAAAATAATAAGTTTATGGGTAGTGTTGCTCTTTCAAAAAATGGAGAACTTATTTATTCAAAATCTATAGGCTATGCAGACCTTGAGCATAAGATTAAAGCCACAGAAAAAACAAAATACCGAATAGGTTCAATAACTAAATCATTTACCTCAGTTTTAATTTTCAAAGCAATTGAAAAGAAAAAACTAGATATAAATGAAACTATAGACACATGGTTTCCCAAAATTGCAAACTCAAATAAAATAACCATAAAACATCTATTAACCCATAGAAGTGGTATTCACAACTTCACAAATAATGCAAATTACCTTCAATGGAATACGCAGTCAAAAACTGAAAAGGAAATGATTGAGATTATACAAAAAGGAGGGAGTGACTTTCAACCAAATTCTAGGGCAATGTACAGCAATTCAAATTTTGTGTTGTTAACTTTTATTCTTGAAAAGACTTTTAACATGTCATATTCTGAGCTAGTTCAAACTCAAATTGTTAAACCTCTTCGTCTAACAAATACTTATGTTTTTGGGAAGATTAACCCTAAAAATAATGAATCAAAGTCTTATAATTATTTTGGTTATTGGAAAAAAGAAGCTGAAACAGATTTTAGTGTTCCCCTCGGTGCTGGTGCTATTACATCTACTCCAACAGATTTAATAAAATTTGCAAATGCATTGTTTGAAGGACGGCTTTTAACTCCAGAAAGTCTTAAAATAATGAAAACAATAAAAGAAGGATATGGTAGTGGATTATTTCAAATTCCTTTCTACTCAAAAATAGGCTTTGGACATACTGGTGGAATTGACGGTTTTAGATCTGTTTATTCCTATTTTGAAGATGATAAAATTTCTTATGCGTTAACTTCTAATGGAACTAATATGAATAACAACGATATTTCTATTGCTGTATTAAGTGCCGTTTTTAATAAACCTTATCAAATCCCTGTATATACAAATTACGCCCTAACCTCAGAAGATCTAGATAAATATTTAGGGGTATATGCCACTAAACAAATTCCATTGAAAATAACTGTGACAAAAAATAAAAATACCTTAATTATTCAAGCTACAGGGCAACAAGCTTTTGTTGTTGAAGCTACAGAAAAAGACAAATTCAGTTTAGATCAAGTGGGGGCAAAATTTAACTTTAATCCAATAGAAAAAACAATGGTGTTACTTCAAGGGGGCAGTGAAATTAAATTTACAAAAGAATAATTTTTATTTTTTTATGAATACAATACATTATGAAAAACTTGAACGAATGTATTTACAAGCAAACGTAAATACTATGGTCTTCAATTCTACTTCATGTAATATTAGGGAAGGAGAGGCTGAAATTGGGTTAACAATTTCGGAAAAGTATTTTCATGCCTTGGGCGCTGCACATGGTTCAGTGTATTTTAAATTACTAGATGATGCTTGTTTTTTTGCTGTTCAATCCTTAGTAGAAGATGTATTTGTTCTTACTACATCTTTTAATATAAACCTAATTAGACCTGTAAATCAAGGGGTAATAAAAGCTGTTGGCAAATTAAAGTATACATCAAAGGAGTTATTTGTAGCTGAAGCCAACATATACAATTCCGAAGGAAAAGAAATTGGTTTTGGAACTGGTAATTTTACCAAAAGTAGAATAGCGTTATCCAAAGAAATAGGGTATGAATAATCTGAAAAAAGTAAGTAAACTCTTCAAATCTCTTGAGCTAGTTTCAAATGATTAATTTCTTTTCTATATTAGTGGCTGTAAACAACTAAATATATAGATGAAAAAATTAGCAATAGTAATTCTGGTAATAATCTGTTCTTGCCAAAGCCCAAATGGAACAGTGACCAATAACGATGAACGATCTGAAATTATTAAAACCCTTTTTAAACAAGTTAGTGAAGAAAACATAGACTATCTTAAAGAAGTGTTCTCTGAGGACATGACCTTTGTAGATGCCAGAAACAATTCAAAAGATAAAGCAGGTTTTATTGCTGGAGTTGAAGGACTTTTTGAGATGTTTGATGAAATTAGTTTTGAAGATGTAGACGGAAATGCCACTGATTCTGAAATAGAAACAACAGTCTATGACAATGGAATTGTTTGGACCAACATCTGGAACACCTTTAGTGCTACTGGAAAATATACAGGACAAAAGGTAAGTTTTCCTTTTCACATATCGTATCAATGGGATGGGCTTAAAATAAGTAAAGAAGTTCAATTTTTTGACAATGCTGTTTTTGACAAAGAGCTTAACGCCATGCAAGCGGCCAAAAATATTTCTGAAAAATTAGTGATTTTACTAGAGCTAAAAGTAACCAAAGGAAATTCTAAAGAAGATGTTCAAGCGCTCGTTAAAAAATTAAATGATTTTGTTAGGGCTAACGAACCTAACACCTATGACTACACGTATTTTATTTCTGAAAATGGGAAACGAGTATTTTTAGTGGAAAAATATTATACCTCTGCAGATATGATCTTACACGCAAACAACTTTGAAGGGGGTCCAAACTTTGCTCCTTTTATGAAAATGTTTGAAATAGATAAATTTATTATTGCTGGGAATGCAACTGATGAATTAAAAGACTTACTGAAAGCCTATCCAATTGAATACAGAACCTCAGTTGGTGGTTGGATTTATTAATTAAAAACCCTCTAAATCAAAAAATAAATATTAATTAAATTTTTAAAAATTATGAAAACCTTTATTAAATTAATGATGTTAACGGTTTTAGTTACCGCTTGCTCCACTGGAAATCATGCTGATTTTGAAAAAAATACAGCAATGGCAAAAAAATATTTTGAACTACACCAAGCTGAAAAATCTGCTGAAATGTTCGAAATGATTCATGATGATTTAGAATGGCATATGCCAGTATATGGCTCAGAAATGGCTGATGCACAGGGCTTAAAAGATGCTATTGTAAATTACCAAAAAGAATTTGATAATATGAATTTTACTGCAGATTATTGGTTACCTGGAGTAGATGAAACTACTGGATTATTAGATGGTAGCACAAGAGTATATGGAACTTGGACTGCAGATCACGTAGCGTCTGGTAAATCTGTTAAACTTACAGCATATCATGCCTTTGCCTTTACAGACGGTAAAATATCTGGAGGTGGAGACTGGTTTGATTTTGGAGGAATGATGAATTCTTTGGCTGCCGATACTGAGGCTGCCACAGAAGAATAATCTTTCTTTTGATAAAAACAAAAAAAGGCCTTCTTAAAGAAGGCTTTTTTTTGATGTATATTTAAAAAATCTATGAAGATCATTAGAACAAATTATCTAAACTCTGCTTTTCAAGAGCTTGTATCACAACTAAATGAAGACCTAGCACAAAGAGATGGCAAAGACCATCCTTTGGCTCAGTTTAATAAAATTTCTAATCTTAACTATGTGGTATTGGTATTACTTGATAATAAACCTGTGGGTTGTGGTGCCTTATCTAATTACAATCAAACTACCATGGAAGTTAAAAGAATGTATGTAACTCCATCTTATAGAGGTCAAAAAATAGGAGAATGCATACTCTCCGAATTAGAAAATTGGACTCAAGAATTAGGGTTTAGCAAATGCATTTTATTTATGGGAGTTAATCAACCAGAAGCTATGAAGCTCTATACAAGAAATCATTTTTCTGTGATAGAAAACTATGGTAAACTAAAAGATATTCCAGATAGTATCTGCCTTGCAAAAAATTTAAGTTTTTAACGAATTACAAAGCAATTTATTTGAAAATAATTTCCACCTATGACCAAACAAGAAACAATTACAACTCTTAATCAAAAACACCAGATACTTTATCGTTGGCTTAAAAATCACCCAGATGGAAAATGGGCTGAAGGACCTGACGGGAAGTGGAATACTGGTGAACATATTGTTCATCTCATACAGAGTGCAAAAGCACTAAACAAGGCGCTATGGCTTCCAAAATTTTTTTTAAAATATAAATTCGGAGTTAACAACAGAGCTAACAGAACCTATGATGAAATTAAAAAAAATATCATCTTAAATTAGCTGCATATCCTGGATTGATTGCCAATATTTCAAAAAATATGCCTCAAATTGTACCTAACAACAAAAATCTATACATCTCAAAATTAAAAAAAGAACAAACTACTCTAAGTATCAAATTTCAAAAATGGAAAGAAAAAGATTTAGATATCTATCTACTTCCACATCCTCTGTTAGGGAAAATGACCATTAGAGAAATTGTTCTCTGGACAGCTTATCATACAGAGCATCATTACAAAATTTTGAAAGAAAAATATTAATTCGCTTTCTCTTAAAAATGATCAAAAAATAAACTGTGAAGTATTTTGTTTAATCCTACGATTAGTTTAACTAAGAGTAGATCATAACCGTTATATTAATTTTAATTTAATTTTAAAGCAACTCTGTTGCATTAAATTTTTTTATCATTAAATTTGTGCTCAGCTAAAATTAGCGGTGTAAATTGATATGATAAAATATGAATAATAGTAAATTACCTGTTACTGTTTTAAGTGGCTTCTTAGGGGCAGGAAAAACAACTTTACTCAACTACATTTTACACAATAAGGAAGGTCTTAAAGTGGCAGTTATTGTAAATGATATGAGTGAAGTGAATGTAGATGCCAACTTGGTAAAAAGTGAAAACATTCTTTCAAGAACTGATGAAAAGCTTGTAGAAATGAGCAATGGTTGTATTTGCTGTACGCTACGTGAAGACTTAATGGTTGAGGTAGAACGTTTAGCAAAAGAAAATCGTTTTGATTATTTACTTATAGAAAGTACTGGGATTAGTGAACCTGTTCCTGTAGCACAGACTTTCTCTTTTGTAGATGAAGAAAATGGCATAGATCTTTCCAGATTTAGCTATGTAGATACCATGGTTACTGTTGTTGATGGATTTAATTTTTTCAAAGATTTTGGAAGTCCAGAAAAACTTACAGACAGAGCACTAACTGATATAGATGGAGATGACAGAACTATTGTAAATCTGCTAACTGACCAAATAGAATTTGCCAATGTAATTATTATTAACAAAACAGATTTAATTAACAAAGGACACTTGGGGGTGTTGAAAGCAACTCTACAAAAACTAAACCCTGCTGCTACGATTATTGAATCTAGCTACGGTAAAGTATCACCCAAAGAAATTTTAAATACTAGGCTATTTAATTTTAAAGAGGCTGAACAAAGTGCCGGGTGGATTGAAGAACTAAATAAAGAGGAACACACTCCAGAAACAGAAGAATATGGTATTAGTTCCTTTGTTTTTAGAAGTAAAAAGCCTTTTGACCCTCAGCGTTTTTGGAATTATTTACAACAACAATTTCCAAATACAATAATACGTAGCAAAGGATTATTCTGGCTTGCTTCTAGACCACAGCAAGCATTAGTTTGGGGCCAAGCAGGAGGTTCTTTAAAGGCCGATAGTGCTGGGGTATGGTGGAGCAGTATGTCGTTTGATAAACGTATCAGAGATCTCATTTTTATAGAAAATCAAGATGAAATTGAAAAAGACTGGCACAAAGAATTTGGTGACAGAAAAAACGAAATTGTATTTATAGGTCAGGATCTAGATGAACACCAAATAAGAAAGGATCTTACTGCTTGTCTATCCACCACAGAAGAATTAATTTCACTCCAATGGCAAACTGGTTATGATGATCATTGGCCGATTGAACGCGTATATGCAACGTAATTTAGAATATAAAATGAAACACAGTAGACGATCATTTATTTCTTTCCTAGGAAAAGCCAGTTTGGGTTCATTTGTTATTCCTCCCTTTTTAATGAGTTGTGGAAATACTCCTTCACCCATAGAAAAAGAAAAAATTACTGAAACCGTCTTAGATAGATTAAAACAAGTAGTTATAAAAAATATTGACCCTTCAGATGTAGATGATTTAGTACTTTCCGAAGGGCTTCATTATCACACGATTATTAAATGGGGAGATCAAATAAATTTTACAGATACCTTTGGGTTTAATAATGATTTTACTTGTTTTATTCCTCTTGATAAAAATAACCCAACTGATGGTTTGCTATGGGTAAATCATGAATACATTAATCCGCTTTTTGTTTCGGGATATAATCATAGAAATATAGATGAAAAACGCACCAAACAACAAGTAGACAAAGAAATGTATAATGTTGGTGGAAGTATCGTTAGAATTAAAGAAGAAAACGGTACTTGGAGTATCGTAAAAAACGACCCATTAAACAGACGAATTACTGCTAAAACTCCTATGCAACTCAATTGGGATGAACCAATTAAAGGAAAAGATACAGTCATTGGAACCCTTGCTAATTGTTCAGGAGGCATTACTCCATGGAATACATTTCTTACCTGTGAAGAAAATTATGACAATTTTTATGGAGAAACGGTATACGATCAAAACAATAACCCTCAACACAAACCGAGTGAATATAACAAGTGGGAAGAATTTTATACCTACCCTCCAGAACATTATGGTTGGGTAGTAGAGGTAAACCCTAAAGATGGATTATGCCAAAAACACATTGCGCTTGGAAGATTTGCTCATGAATGCTGTACCTTATATGAATTGGAAGATAAGCGAGTAGTAGCTTACTCAGGAGATGATACTAATGACGAGCATTTGTATAAATTTATCTCCTCTAAACCTGGCTCTCTAAAAGAAGGCACCATGTATGTTGCAGATACCATCAATGGAAAGTGGTTAGCTTTAGACTGGGAAAATCAGCCCATTCTAAAACAAGAATTTAAAAGCCAAACTGAGGTGCTTATTAGAGCTAGAGAAGCTTCAAAACTAATAGGTGCTACTCCTTTAAATCGTCCTGAAGACATTGAAATTGATCCGATTTCGGGAAATATTTTAATTACATTAACTAATAATAAACCGAAAAATGATTTTCATGGCTCTATTCTAAAAATAGAAGAAACCAACGGAAAATTTGATGCCCTTACCTTTAAGGCTTCTACACATATTGCTGGTGGTGAAGAAACTGGTTTTACATGTCCAGATAATTTAGCCTTTGATTTGGCTGGAAATCTTTGGATTACTTCAGACATCTCTGGAAGCAGCATGAATCAAACAGACAATCCCTACACATCTTTTAAAAATAATGCCTTGTATGTAATTCCCAGATATGGTGAAGAAGCAGGAAAAGTAATTCGAGTTGCTTCTGCGCCTAAAGATGCAGAGCTTACAGGGCCATGGTTTTCTCCAGATGGAAAAACATTATTTTTAAGTGTTCAACATCCTGGTGAACAAACAATAGATCCTAAAAATCCCACAAGTTTATGGCCTTTTGATAAAGACAACATTCCTAAACCTGCAGTAGTTGCCATTAAAGGAGACTTAATAGAAAAAATGAATAGGCTTCATCTGCTTGAGCAATAATTTTTAATTACTTTTAGATTATATAAGAATTCTATCATTACTTGGGGGGGTTCCAGCTCTATTTATCATAATTTTTGCCAGTATTTCGCTTCTAAAATTTCTATTTAATAAAAAGCTGCTAGGGTTAATTAAAGAATAAAAAACACTATTTTAGACACTTTTATTTTTAGTCTTTCATTCATGAAATCATCATCTACAAAAACAAAGCATTGGTACGAAAGAATTCCACACGCAGTAACCATGTTGTTTCTAATTATTGTTTTTGTAACCCTATTAACTTATATCATCCCAGCAGGTGAGTTTAAACGCATATTAATAGAAGGAAGAAATAGAGTTGTTCCTGGTTCATTCGTTGTTATTCCTAGCACGCCTATTGGTTTTTTAGATATGTTTAAAGCCATCCCTTTAGGTTTTAAAGCTGCTATAGAGGTTATGTTTGTTGTATTTTCAGGAGGGATTATGTTTGGTGTAATGGAAGAAACTAAGGCTATTGAAAATGCAGTAGGTACTTTTGTTCATAAAATCGGAAGAGAAAAAAAATACCTAGCAGTTGTACTTATGACATTCATCTACGGAGCTATGGGGATTTTTGTTGGGTATGAACATAATATTGCCCTAATTCCTATTGCTGCTGTGGTTAGTTTAGCGCTTGGTGGCGATTTAGTATTGGCTGCAGGAATATCGGTTGGTGCAGTAACTATTGGTTTTGGACTTTCTCCAATAAACCCGTATACAGTGGGTATAGGACATAAAATTGGAGAGCTGCCTTTATTTTCTGGTGCTTTATTACGAAGTGCTCTATGCTTATCTGCACTAAGCTTCTTGGCTTTTTATAATGTTCGATATTTAAAACAGATTTCTAAAAACCCTGACAGTAGACTTGGAAAAGGATTAAATGAAGAGGGAATTGTACTTTCTAAACCTTTAACTGAGTATTCCATTTCACTAAATAATTGGTTGGTCATTAGTACTTTTATTATTGGCTTAGGAGCTATTTTATATGGGGTTTTTAATCTAAATTGGTATATCAACGAAATATCTGCCGTTTTTTTAATGGTAACCCTCGCCTCTGGAATCATAGGAGGAATGAAAGGAAATAATATAAGTGAAACGGTTTTAAAGTCTGTTGCCTATGTTGCCCCAGGAGCATTTATGGTGGGTTTTGCTACTACAATTAAAGTTTTGATGGAGATGGGGCATATTAGTGATACCATTTCTTTTCATTTATCTGAGGTGTTAAAAACATTGCCTTTGTATTTATCTGCTATTGGAATGTCTATTTCCCAAAGTATCATCAATTTTTTTATTCCTTCTGGAAGCGGCCAGGCGTTAGCTACTCTTCCTGTAATGTTGCCTCTTGGAGAAGTGATAGGGCTTACAAGGCAAACCACTATTTTAGCATTTCAAATTGGTGATGGAGTTTCTAATCTTGTAAACCCAACTCTAGGGGGTTTAATTGCTATGTTAAGCATGTGTCGTGTACCGCTAGATAAATGGCTCCGTTTTATTTTTCCTGTAGCAATAGTTGTATTTTTACTTGCTGCCATTTCATTAATAACTGCAGTAACTATTGGATATCAATAATATGAAAGTAGAAGATATATTAGCAAAATTGGTGAGTTTTCCTGTATTGGGAGGATATAGTAATCTTGAACTCATCTATTGGATTAAAGATTATATTGAACCCTTTGGATTAGCTACTACTCTAGTGCCTAATGAAGAAAAGACTAAAGCCTCTTTACATTGTAGAATTGGACCGGCAGTAGATGGCGGAGCGATATTATCTGGTCATACAGATGTTGTTCCTGTAAAAGGGCAAGCTTGGGATTCTGACCCGTTCACACTCACAAAAAAAGAGGGAAAACTATTTGGAAGAGGAAGTGCCGATATGAAGGGCTTTATTGCCTGCTGCTTGGCTTCTATACCTACTCTAATAAAAGCAGATTTAAAAAAGCCTATATACTTTGCTTTCAGTTACGATGAAGAAATTGGTTGTTTAGCTGCGCCGGAACTCATAGCAAGCATAAAAAAAACTTACACTGAGAATCCTACTTATGCTATTATAGGTGAGCCTTCCTCTCTAGAGCCTGTTATTGGCAAAAAAGGAGTATGCTATGTTTTAACGGAAGTTAATGGATCTGCTGGACATAGCAGTGGAATTCATAAAGAGATAAGTGCTATCCATGAAAGCACACGTCTTATTATGTGGTTAGAAAACAAAATGAAAGAATTGTCCAAGGCTACACAAGATCACAGATTTGAGCCACCTCATTCTACCCTACATGTTGGACAAATTAGTGGTGGTGTAGCAACAAATATTGTGGCAGACTATACACGTTTTGAATGGGACGTCCGTGTAATTCCAAAAGATAATATTGAGGCTATTTTCAATGATTATTTTTCGTTTTGTAAAGAACGTGAACTAGAACTTAGAAAAGTATTTCCCGATTTTACCATTACCAACACATTTGTTCATCCACCTGTACCGGCGCTAGATACAAAATTAACCGACGCTGTTGTTGCGTTAACTCAAAAGATATCTGGACAATATTCATGGAAAACTGTTGCATATGCTGCTGAAGCTGGGCAATTTCATGAAGCAGGGTTTCAAAGTATTATTTGTGGTCCAGGATCTATTGAACAGGCCCATAGAGCTAATGAATATACCACACAAGAACAACTTGATAAATGTGTAGAGATGCTACAAAGATTAGTGGTTGAATTTTCAATTTAAAACAATTAAATTTATTTTTATATCGTTACCTAATAAATACTATCAATGAAAAAAAATTTATGTTTTACAATTCTGATGTTAATTATCATCAGTTGTACTAATGATCAAACCAAAGATGAAGATAATAAAGAAGATTGTTATTTAAACACAAATGCTCAATCTTTAGTTCATGACGGTATGAATAGAGAATATATTTTATACGTGCCCAATTCATATGATGAAAATTCTGCAACCCCTATATTATTTAATTTTCATGGTTTTGGAGGTAGTGCAAGTCAATTTATAAGTAGGGCTGATATGAGAGCTGAGGCGGAATTAAACTCGTTTATTTTAGTATATCCCCAAGGCAGTTGTTTAGATGGAGTACCCCATTGGAACCCTTTCCCTATAGGTGGAGACAATAAAAGTTCAGCCGATGACCTGGGTTTTTTTGAGGCTATGGTTAATGAAATTTCAACTGAGTATAATCTGGATATGGAAAGAATTTATGCTGCTGGATACTCAAACGGAGGCATGATGGCTTATGGGCTTGCAAATTATAAAAGTAATCTAATTGCTGCAGTAGCCTCTGTTTCTGGATCTATGCTTGACTGTTTGGACACTCCTAGCCATCCTATGCCTGTCCTACATCTTCATGGAACTAACGATGGTGTTATCGCTTATGATGAGAGTAGTAATGATTACAACTCGGTGCAAAGCACATTAGACTATTGGACAAATTTCAATAATACAGTTTCTACACCTACCATAAATATTGATAATACTAGTGGAATGACCATTGAACATTATATATATGATCAAGGAGACAATTCAGTTTCTGTTGAACATTATAAATATATTGGCGGAGAGCACGTATGGTTTACCGAAACTTATCAGAGTCAAAATGCTTCTAAATTAGTTTGGAATTTTATGTCTAGATATGATATTAATGGGTTGAGGTAAAACTAATCTCTAAAAAGAGATAAGGACATCCTATTTTAATTTCTTTACAAAACCAGAGTATGGTAATGGTTGTGCCTCCTCTAAATAAACAACATTATCAAGTTTTCTGTTTGATATGGATTTGTTAAATTAGATTTTGTAATATTATCCTCAGTTAATTTATATTTTAGAGGCATTAATCAATCATCTTATTTATGGGCTTTATAAACAATCCAATATATGTTTTAACTGTATTAAGCCTTGTGGTTATTTTAGGTGTTTATGTTGGTAAAACTAAACTTGGTAAACATCTTGGAGCGGCCTTACTAATTATCATTTTTACAGCTCTACTTGCCAACTTGAAAGTGATTCCGTCTGCATCAACAAGCATTCCATTGTATGATGGTATTTTTACTTATGTTGCTCCGATTTCTATTTTTTACTTATTACTAAATATCAATTTATCGTCTATCAAAAGAGCAGGAATACCAATGATAGGCTTATTCATCTTAGGGTCTTTTGCAACCGCATTAGGCATTCTTGTCTCATGGTATTTATTATCCCCTGAGAACACCCTAGGTGAAGATGGTAAAATTATTGCAGGAATGCTCACAGGAACATATACTGGTGGCAGTGTAAATTTTAATGCGATTGCTTTAGAATTTGGATTTCAAAAAAAAGGTGCTTTATATGCAGGGACTATAGCTGTAGATAATGTAATTACCACGCTGTGGATCATTGTAACTCTGGCGTTTCCTATATTTCTTTCTCGTTTTTGGCCAGGTAAAACAAAAATAAAAATATCCCAAGAAAATGAAGGATTTATTGAAGATGAAAGCATCAATTTAACATCACTTATGTGGTTGGTCTTTTTAGGTTTAGGTGCTTACTTTGTATCTGATGAATTAAAAAGGCATGTTCCTCAAGTTCCTTCTATTATAACCATTTCAACCCTAGGAATCTTATTAGCACAAACAACATTTATTTCTAAATTAAAAGGAAGTCATAATTTAGGATTGTATTTAGTATTTCTATTTCTGGCGGTTATTGGTGCATATTGTGAACTTACTGCTATAATAGATCTTAAAAACCTTGGTCTTACCCTGTTTTTATTTACAGGTTTTTCAGTAGTATTTCACGGTGTAATTATTATCTTGATTGGTGGACTTATATATCGTGATTGGGAAATGATTGCTATTGTTAGTCAAGCTAATGTGGGAGGAAGTTCTACAGCCATTGCTTTAGCAGAATCTTTTAACAGAAAAGAATTAATATTACCCGCAATTTTAGTAGGATCTTTAGGAAATGCTTTAGGTACCTATTTAGGTTTTTTAGTAATTTATATACTTTAAAATTAAAAAAATCGAATGTCAAATAAAGAAGACTATAGAAGTAATAAATTAATTGATAGGTTGCCTAAGCATCTTAAGCAGTTTATCAAACCTCAACACTATGAAAATTATTCTCCTATAAACCAAGCTGTATGGCGCTATGCTATGAGGCGTTTACTTAAGTACTTAACCAAAGTAGCGCATTCTTCCTATCTAACAGGGCTACAAAAAACGGGGATAAGTATTGATGAAATCCCAAACATGTATGGGATGAATAGAATTCTAAAAGAGATTGGTTGGGCTGCCGTTGCTGTAGATGGTTTTGTACCCCCTAATGCGTTTATGGAATTTCAAGCCTATAAAGTGTTAGTAATTGCATCTGATATAAGACAGCTTGAAAATATTGAATATACACCTGCACCAGACATTATTCACGAATCTGCTGGCCATGCCCCCATCATTGCAAATCCTGATTATGCAGAATATTTAAGAAGGTTAGGTGATATTGGATCTAAAGCTATTCTCTCTAAACATGATATGGATTTGTATGAGGCTGTAAGAAAATTATCTATTCTTAAGGAAGCTGAAGGAACTGAAGAAAAAGAGATTCGAGTTGTAGAAAAAGAAATTCATGAGTTACAAAACAAGAAAGTAGAGCTTTCGGAGATGGCACAAATAAGAAACTTACAATGGTGGACTGTTGAATACGGGTTAATTGGAAATCTTGATGATCCAAAAATATATGGCGCAGGCCTATTGTCTTCAATTGGCGAAAGCATTTCATGCTTAAAAAGTAATGTGAAGAAAATCCCGTACTCTGTGGCTGCTGCTCAACAGCCATTTGATGTTACTAAGCCCCAACCTCAATTATATGTTACCCCAAATTTTCCTCATTTGATGGAAGTTTTAGAGGAGTTTGCAGATACATTGAGTTTACGAAAAGGCGGAAAAGAAGGAATTCAAAAGCTAATGGAATCTCAAATGGTGGGGAGTATAGAATTAACTACAGGACTACAAGTGTCTGGAAAATTTTCTAGGATACTATTAGATGAAAATAACAACGTAATCTTTTATCAAACCAATGGACCCTCTGCACTTGCCTACAGAGAAAAAGAATTAATAGGTCATGGAATAAGCTACCATAAAAATGGAATAAGCTCTCCATTAGGAAAGTTAAAAAATATTAAGATTGCTATTGAAGATATGGGGCCAAATGATTTAAAAACCTATAATTTTCATGATGGAAAGTGGCTTTCCTTTGAATTTGAAAGCGGTATAAAAGTAGAGGGATTAAATATTACTGGGATTAGAAATGCGCAAGGGAAATTAATTTTAATACGATTAAAAGACTGTACAATTTCCTACAAAAATGAAAATTTATTTTTGCCTGAAAATGGCATCTATGATATGGTTATAGGAAAGGAAATTGTTTCTGCCTTTGCCGGTGCTGCCGATAGCAATTCATTCCCAAATTTGTATGCTGAATCTTCAACCTTAACAATTAAGCCCATAAAAAATAAAGGGATCATAAAATTAGAAAGGTACTATGGAGTAGTTAGAAATTATAGAAAAGAAAAGAAAAATGATGCTGGGTTGTTAACAAAATTATTCGAAGAAGTAACTACACTTTACCCCAAAGAATGGCTTCTAATTATTGAGATTATTGAACTATCTAATGATTCAAAACTAAATCGGTTAATAGAGAACTATTTTGACGAGCTTATCTCTTTATACCCTGAATTAGATTCACTTATTTCTGACGGAATTAAAATGATAAAAAAATAGGTTTAATTTATTAAATTGGAGGTGCTATTAGAAACAGATCTCACAATAAAGAAAACATCACTGTTTAAATATTAATATTTATGAAAAAAATTATTCGTATTATCCTATCAGCTTTAGTAATAATATTCATTGTTTTACTTTTTAATACCCTTATGCTAAACTCTAAACAAGTGGCATCAGAAACTATAGAAAAAATATCTCTCCCTAATGATATATTTCAAAATCTTTCAAAAGGGTTACAATACCCAACAATTTCTTACAGTGAAACCGCGATTCCAGATTCAACTGCTTTTTTTGGTTTTCATCGGTTTCTTAAAGAGGCTTTCCCTTTAACACATGCTAAACTTTCTCTTGAAAAAATTAGCACCTATAGTCTTCTCTATACTTGGAAAGGGACAGACCCTTCAAAAAAACCAATTATACTCATGTCACATCAAGATGTTGTACCTGTAGATAAACCCACTTTAAATGATTGGGAGGCTGGACCATTTGAAGGAAGGATAACAGAAACATCAATTATTGGTCGAGGCTCAATAGATGACAAAGGCACTCTAATTGGACTATTAGAAGCCATTGAAAAGCTTTTAGAAGAATCTTTTTCACCATCAAGAACAATTTATCTTGCTTTTGGACATGATGAGGAAGTTGGTGGAGCAAATGGAGCAGCTGAGATCTCAAAATACTTAAAATCTAAAGGAGTTCAAGCGGCAATGACGCTTGATGAAGGTGGTTTTTTAGCAGAAAATATGGTTCCTGGGGTGAACAATCCTGTTGCTATGGTGAATTTAGCAGAAAAAGGATTTTCTTCATTTAAATTAACAGTTGAGACAAAGGGAGGGCATAGTTCACAACCGCCCAGAGAGAATACCATTGGGATGCTAGCGCAAGCCATTGTAGACCTTGAGAATAATCAATTCCCCTACAAAATGGTGGCTCCTGTAAATTACCAATTTGAATACATGGGAGCAGAATTACCTTTTTTTCAAAAAGTAGCCTTCGCAAATCCTTGGCTTTTTAAGAAGCCTATATTAGAAGCATTAAATGCCCACACAACTACGGCTCCAACTATCATTGAAGGCGGTATAAAAAATAATGTAATCCCTACTATAGCAGAGGCTACCGTCAATTTTAGAATTCTTCCGGGAGAAACTATAGAGTCCGTTCAACAACATATAGAAAATACTATATCTAAAAAAATCAGGGTTACCCCCGTTGGATTTTTAACCAATCCCTCACCTGTTTCATCAATTGATTCAGAAGCATATAAAGTATTGGAAAAAACAATAAGAAGTATGTTTCCAAATAGTATTGTAGTGCCTGGATTGGTTGGAGGAGGAACTGATGCACGTTATTTTTATGATATTTCAGATGATGTGTACCGATTTTACCCTATTAGATTGAACCCAAAAACAATGACACGTTTTCATGGAATAGATGAAAAAATAAGCAAAAAGAATTATAAAGAAATTATAGAATTCTCATACCATTTAATTAAGCGTTTCAATTAAAATTAAACTGAATACTCATCATTTATTAAATCTACCCATCGATTTTCTATTTGTGTTTTTATTTGGTAACTTTAATTCTTTAAATCTATCCGTAGTTTCATTAACAACCAGCCAAAATTAATTTTATGAAAACACTAAAACTCCTTTTTATATGTCTGCTTATTGTTCCAATAAGTGCAAGCTCTCAAAAAAGAAAAAAGAAAATACAAAAACCTGCTATTGCCATAACTGATTCTTTATATCATGGCTTAAAATGGAGAAATATTGGACCTTTTAGAGGCGGTAGAAGCGTGACCTCAACTGGAGTTGTTGGCAAACCTCACACCTACTATATGGGCTCTACTGGCGGTGGTGTTTTTAAAACTACTGATGATGGAATTACTTGGAAAAATATCTCTGATGGGTTTTTTAAGACAGGTTCTGTTGGTGCAATTGCTGTTGCTGAAAGCGATCCTAATATTGTTGTTGTAGGTATGGGAGAACATGCTGCTAGAGGAGTCATGACATCAATGGGAAATGGGGTGTACAAATCTATGGATGCAGGAAAAACGTGGTCACATCTTGGGCTAGATAAAACGCGACATATTTCTGACGTTGTTATCCATCCAACCAATCCAAATATCATTTATATTACAGCACAAGGAGCTCAATATGCTCCTTCCAAAGAGAGGGGCATCTACAAAACAACAGACGGAGGAAAAACCTGGAAAAATATCCTTTCTGTAAATAATACCACTGGGGCCTCTTCTTTATCGATGGACATGACAAATCCTCGTATTTTATACGCCTCTTTGTGGCAGCACCAAAGATATCCTTGGGTGATGAAATCTGGGGGTGAAAATTCTGGATTATTCAAATCCATAAATGGGGGAAATACATGGACAAAGATGAAATTAGGACTACCAAAAGATTTTGGAAAATCTGGAATCTCTGTTTCTAGAGCAAATCCAGATCGAGTTTTTGCTGTCATTGAAGCCGCTGGTAAAAAAGGAGGGGTATACCGTTCGGATAATGCTGGAAAAACATGGAAACAAGTAAATACCAATCGAGTTAATATTGCCAGGTCTTGGTATTACATGGAAATATTTGCCGATCCACAAGATGAAAATACGGTCTATGTTTTAAATGCACCCGTTATGAAGTCTATAGATGGAGGAAAAAGTTTTTCTAACATTCCTGTTCCACATGGAGACAATCATCATTTATGGATAAACCCAACTGACAACAGAAATCTTATCAATTCTAATGATGGTGGAGCCAATGTATCCTTCAACGGAGGTAAAAGCTGGAGCACGCAACAAAACCAAGCCACCTCTCAATTTTATAGAGTAATTACAGACAATCAAGTGCCTTATCATGTATATGGTGGACAACAAGATAATTCTGCAATTGGTATTGCTAGCAGAACTAATGATGGAGGTATTGATTGGAAAGATTGGTATTCTGTAGCTGGAGGAGAAAGTGCTTTTATTGCTTTTGATCCAGACGCTCCAGAATTGATCTATGGAGGTACCTATCAAGGAAATATTAGTACTTGGTCTAGAACTTCAAGAGAACAAAAATCAATTAAAGAATATCCAGAATTAGGCTTAAGTATTGCTCCAAAAGATTCAAAATATCGATACAATTGGAATGCTCCAATCATTACCTCCCCTCATGATAGAGCTACTGTTTATCATGCCGGTAATGTTGTTTTTAAAACTACAAACCAAGGAATGAATTGGACAATAGTAAGTCCAGATCTTACCAAAAATGAGGTGGATAAACATGGTCCAGGAGGTGCTCCATACACAAACGAAGCCGCCGGTGGAGAAAATTATAATACAATTACAGCTTTGGTAGAATCTCAGCACGAACAAGGCGTTTTATATGCAGGTAGTGATGACGGACTTTTACACATTACAAAGAATGGAGGAGAAAGCTGGACCAATATTACGCCCAACGGAATTAAGGATGGTATCATAAATAGTATAGATATTTCCCAACACAACCCTGCCACTGCTTACATAGTGATTATGAGATACAAGTCTATGGACTTAAACTCTTACGTCTTTAAAACCAATGATTATGGCCAAAATTGGACTAAAATTGTAACTGGTTTAAATGACCCTAATGGTTTTGCAAGAGTAGTTAGAGCTGATAAAAAGCAACAAGGATTGCTATATGCAGGAACAGAAACTGGACTGTATGTGTCAAATAATGATGGTGCATATTGGCAACGTTTAAAACTAAATTTACCCGTAGTAGCGATCAACGATTTAATGATTCAAGATAATGACTTAGTGGCTGCAACATCGGGAAGAGGTTTTTGGATTTTAGATGATTTAGGCGCGCTTCAAAATAAACGTAGCTATTCAAAAGCTATTGAAATTGTAACCCCAAAAGATACCTATCGTATCTTCGGAGGAAACTCTAAAGCTGTTGGGCAAGGGCAAAATCCTAAAAGCGGGGTTACCTTTGATTATTACTTAAATAAGAATGTTGATTCTTTAGAACTAACCTTAGAAGTTCTACAGAATTCTGAAGTTATAAGAACGTATACAAATAAGAAAGACCCAAATTTTAAATCATGGCCAGGTGGCCCCTCTAAACCTCAAGTTTTAGGATCAAAAAAAGGTGTTAATCGTTTTACTTGGGATTTCAGAAGAGACCCATTGCCGTCTATACATAAAGTATTTATTTTTGGAGGACTATCGGGATCTAGAGTAGCCCCTGGAAAATATACTTTAAGGATGACATTAGGAGATGTTGTGTCTGAAACTGAGGCAACTATTCTTCCAAACCCAAAAGTTCTTTCAAGTTCTGAAGATTTTGTAGCGCAACAAAAGATCCTTGTTTCAATAGAAAATACTGTCAAAGAAATGCATGAATCTGTGAATCAAATGCGTTCTGCAAAAACACAACTTACTACCTATGCCAAACTCTTAAAAAACAACACTAATACAGACACTTTAATTGAAAAAGGAGAAAAGTTGTTAAAGCGAATCAATCGCTGGGAGGAGAATCTTATACAAGCCAAGCAAAAAACATTTCAAGATGTAATTAATTTTAACAACAAGTTAAACGCACAATTAATTCAGCTAAAAAGTTATATAGATCAGGCAAACCCAAAAATTACCAAGGGTGCTAAAGAACGATTTGATGATTTAATGAACGATTGGGATGTATACAAAAATGAAAGAGACACGATTATAAATACTGAAATGAAAGCCTACAATGTCCTATTCAAAACCTTAAACATTCCTGCGCTTATTATCAATGACAAACCATAGAGTCTTTCAGTGATATAGTATCGTTTAATTTAGTATCTTGGTTCATAAATTTTACAGTAACATAATTAACTCTAAAAAAAAATAAAAATGATAAAAGAAAATAAAGAATTAATGGCTGAGGCTAGAGCCTCACTTTCTGGTAATTGGGGATTGGCAGTGGGAACGTATTTGGTATACATAATACTTGTTGGAAGTCTTCAGGTAATTCCTGTGGTTGGGGGTGTAATAGGGCTTTTTATTGCTGGACCCATGGCTGTTGGTATTTGTATGTTTACCCTAAGCCTCTCTAGAAATGAAAATGCACGATTAGAACAAATTTTTGAAGGTTTTAGAAATTATGGTACTGTTTTAGGCGCCTATATTTTAATGGTTGTGTTTATTTTCCTTTGGGCACTATTATTAATAATTCCTGGTATAATTGCAGGTATCGCTTACTCACAAACCTTTTATATTCTAGCAGAGGATGATACCATTGGTTCAATGGACGCGCTTCGAAAAAGTAAAGAAATGATGGATGGTTATAAATGGAAATACTTCTGTTTAGGATTGCGTTTCATTGGCTGGGCCTTACTTTGTGTACTAACGCTAGGGATTGGTTTTTTATGGCTGAGCCCATACATACAAGTTAGCTATGCAAAATTTTATGAAGACTTAAAGAAAAACCAATAAGCTTGAATTATAAGGAATTAGCTATTTTTTCAATTATCCCTTGGATAAATGTCTTAATGCTATATGCGTTTACCTTTTTTAAAATTGAGTACACATTAATTGGAGTTTATCATGAATTAACAATGATTCCTTCTCTACTGTTTGGATGTGTTTTCCCTGTGCTGTTGGCAGTTAAATTTTTTAGAAATTTTTTTAAACCTAGTTGAATATATTTTTGAGACTAAGCCTTTAAAATTTAAAACCTATGAGATGTTTTTAATGGTTGAGAAACTCTTTTTGATTTCTTTATGATGTTTAATTATGACTCATATTATAAAAAATAATACGCTAGAGGTTGCTGTTGATTTACCCTTAGAAAACTATAAAGGATCTAGGTTTGATTGGTCTGGTAAAATCTCAGTCATAAAGTTTTTGGCAATTCCTTTTACAACTGCTGAAGATCCTAGTTCAAAAGATATTAATTTTTTAGGGAAAGGGCTTTTCAATGAATTTGGGATTAACAGTCCTTTAGGTTTCGAAGAAACTCCTATGGGTGGATGGTTTCATAAAATAGGTATTGGCCTTCTAAAAAAAGAACATAAGGAATACCTTTTTCATAGAAATCATCTTATAAAACCCGCACATTTTAATATTACTTGTGAAGACCAAAAAATAATAATTGTTTGTAAATCAGAACCTGTAAACGGCTATTGCTATGAATTAAAAAAAGAAATTTCAATCTCTGAAAACAGCTTTACTATTGATTATCTTCTCCATAACACTGGTGAAAAAAAAATTGTTACAGATGAATATGTTCATAATTTTATAGCGATTAATAACGCCTTAGTCGATAAAGACTATCTGTTGAAATTTCCTTTTCCATTACATCCAATTCTTTTTGATGAAACTGTAAATAGTGAGAACAAAGTTGAAATAGGTAATGATAGCATCTCCTTTAACGAAAATCCTAGAAAACAATTTTTTTTCAGTAATCTAACGGGAGGAAAAGAACTAGAGGCTGAATGGACATTAATAAATCTAAAAGCCAACCTTGGCATGAAAGAAATTGGGAGCTTTAAGACAGATAAAATAAATCTCTGGGGGTGGAGACATGTGATCAGCCCTGAGTTGTTTTTTAAAATTTCAGTGGACCCTAAAAAAACAATTGAATGGTCAAGAAAATTCGAAGTATTTAAAATTAATCCCTAAATTTAAAGGTTACTAGAATAGTTTTCAATCCATAAAACATCACTTATATGAAACCGTCAATTTGTGTTATCTGTCTTTTATTATGTTTTAATCTTTGTCATGGACAACGATTAAAGACGCCTACACTGAGTCCTTTTAGTAAAATATCACAACAAGTTGGTCTTACAGAAGTGGCTTTACAATACTCTAGACCTTCAGCTAAAGGAAGGGTAGTTTTTGGAGAACTAGTCCCTTATGATAAAGTCTGGAGAACTGGAGCAAATGCGGCAACAAGAATTACGTTTAAGGAGGTTGCAAAAATTGGAGGAAAAACAATACAACCAGGAGAATATGCTATTTATACCATTCCTCGTAAGAATCGTTGGACTATAATTATTCATGCCAATACTTCATTAAGAAGCATTGCTGGAGGAGCTTACAAACCGTCAAATGATGTTTTCAGATTTGAGATAGCTCCTAAAAAAAACACCTATGTTGAGACGTTTACCTGTCAATTTTCAGAGGTAAAAACAAACGCTTTAAAACTTGATATTACATGGGAAAACATTCTAATTTCTATTCCAATTGAAGTTGAAGTTGATAATAAAATTGAAGCTCAAATGCAGCTTTTCATGAAAACCCCTGAAAAGATTCCTCACAGAACCTACTTTGAAGCCGCCCAATATTATAGTAATAATGGTAAAGATTTAAAGGATGCACTCAACTTTATTGATAGCGCTCTTAACAAAAGTCCAGAAAATTTTAGATACGGTTTACTTAAGTCAAAAATCCTTGCAAAAATGAACAACTATAAAGAAGCATTGGTCGTTGTAGAAATTGCAAATAAATGGGCAAAAAATAAAAATAATGCCAATTATATAGAGCAAACAAGATTATTTTGGGACTCACTATTAACTAAAAAGTAATGTTAGATATTTATCAAATAGATGCCTTTACAAATACTGTTTTTGGAGGAAACCCTGCCTGTGTAATTCCTTTAAATTCATGGCTCCCAGATGAAATATTATTAAAAATCACTCAAGAAAATGCTGTTGCAGAAACTGCTTTTTTTGTTCCCAAAGGAAACAAATTTCATCTACGATGGTTTACGCCGGAAATAGAAATGGATTTATGTGGGCATGCCACTTTAGCAACTGCTCATTGTATAAAAACAATTTTAAAATATGGTTCAAAGAATATTATTTTTGAAACGCTAAGCGGGGACCTATCGGTTTGTGTAGAAGATGATTTTTATTTTTTAGATTTTCCATCGAGAATGCCTGTTCCTTCAACACTTCCTAAACCCATAGAAAAAGCTTTAAACATAGCTCCCAAAGAAGTCTATAAATCTAGAGATTATGTTTTGGTGTATGATACAGAACAAGAAATAAAAAATATTAAAATAAATAGACAGTTTTTTGACCAAATAAATCTGAATACAGGAGGAGTAATCGTTACTTCTAAAGGGACTAACTGTGACTTTGTTTCTCGTTTTTTTACTCCACAAGCCTCTATTCTAGAAGACCCTGTAACCGGATCTGCACATTGTTCTCTTATCCCTTTTTGGGCAAAAAAACTGGATAAAAAAGAACTCTCTGCACAACAGCTCTCCAAAAGAGGAGGTGTGTTAAATTGCCTAGATAAAAATGATAGAGTTATTATAAGTGGTCAGGCAAAAACGTATTCTGTTGGTAAATTATGGATTGATTAACTGTATTTTACTTTTCTGAAAATACGCATCGCTTCTTTATATTTTATATAAGTGGTTTTATCCTCTATGATTTTAATATACTCTTTTGCTTTTTTTAATTGCTGAACCGCATCTGAGTATCCGTTTAAAAAACAAAGCAAATAATTTTTTGGTAACCTGAGTACGTCTTCGTGTTCGATCACTGAAAGCGGAATTCCTGCCTCAATTTTAGAAATAATGACATTATTATTATGATAGATATGCTGAATCATAATATCATCAAACACAGGAGATTCAAATAAAAATGCTGTAACAATATCATGTTTCCCATTTTCCTTAAAATTAATGATTGTTTTCTCTAAAGGATAATGTTTTTCTTCAGCTTCTATTCCTAATGAAATAAACTCCGTAATGATAAACGAAGATTTATTATAGCTTATTTGAACCTCATCTAATGATGAAAAGAATAGCCTTACTTGTTCGTTTATGAGCTCAATATCTACGCGTGTAAAAAATTCTTCCCCTTTAATAATTTTTTTTTCTCCAGCCCAACACAACACAAATTGCTCATTAAAAACCTTGTATTTTGGATTGTATTCTGGTTTATGATTATTAAAAAAATCAAATACACCATCTAAGGTTAACTTTATATTATTGTTGGCATTTTTTTCTATAGAATTGACTGTAGATTTATTGGTGCCTCTTAGTTCAAAGTTTTTAGATGCAGGCATTGAATTACTACCTCTTCTATAAAAAATAGTGTCTTTTCTGTATTTCCACGCATTTTTAAGTAATGAAGTAATTTTATTGTTAGGATGAATCGTTACTAAACCAATTACTTTATGCCTAGGTAAAGAGGGAAAGGGAACATTTTCATAGGTTATTGTTGGAGGGTTTTTTAAGTAAGCATTTATCAGGTTTTGTATTTTACTGTCGTCAAAAAAATCTACCCCAATAATTTTATTTTCTCCATCCTCAATTCCAATAATAATATAAGAATTATTTTCTGGATTTGAATTTGATAATGCACAAATATGCTTTAAGAATTTACCTTTTCCTTCTTTACTTGTTAGAGACAACTTCATCTTTTTATCATAAAAACTATTCTCATCATTATGACTGAGTAAGTTTTTGACTAAAAGACGTTTATTAATCATTTTTACGGTACTTTATGGCCTTGACACTCTACTAATAAAGTAAACCAATCTTCTAGCTCTAATGTAATGTTTATGGCTTTTGTTGCATTATCTAACCTTGTTTTTGAAGTTGTTCCAACTACAGGCAAAACTCCTGAAGGATGTTGTAAAATCCAAGCTAACAATAATTGATCTTCAGTTGCATTGTATTTTTTTGTTAGGACATCCAACACTTTTTTAATTCGATTATTTACTGTATTCGATTCTTTAAAATAAGACCCTAAAGGACTCCATGACATGGGTGTTACTTTTTTCTGCAATAGCTGATCCAAGGTTCCGTCATGCATTGCTGAATGTTGCGTTAAAGAAAATTCTATTTGATTGACAGAAATGGGAGTGACATGATCTATTAAATTAAATTGTGAAGGTGTGAAATTAGAAACTCCAAAATTGATAATTTTACCTGTCTCTTTTAATATTGAAACAGCAGCTGCAATCTCATCTGGATGCATTAACGGACTGGGTCTATGAAGTAATAACAAATCAAGATAGTCTGTTTGTAAATCTTTAAGTGTCTTTTCTGCGCTCCAAATAATATATTCTTTTGAATAATTATAGTGCTTTATTTTATTATCTCTAGTGCCACCATCATGTTGAATTCCACATTTAGAAATTAATTGAATCTTATCTCTGTCTACTCCGCTTTTAGAAAAAGCTTTACCAAACTCTTGTTCTGTTGTATATTCTCCATAAATATCCGCATGATCAAAGGTGGTAATTCCTGACTCTAAGGTAGTTTTAATTTGAGTTATCATTTCTTGAGTGGAAAATTGTCTTCCCCATGCTCCCCATGACATACATCCTGCAATAATTTTTGAATAGGTGCTCATTTATTTTTTATTTATCATCGTTGCACTTACTTGAGCTGAGGGGTACACTACCAAATCCTCAATATTTATATGATAGGGTCTTGTAATTACAAAATGGATAATTTCGGCAATATCCTCAGGCTGTAATGCTTTATATCCTTGATATACTTTTTTTGCTCTTTCCGTATCTCCTTTAAAACGAACATCTGAAAATGCAGTTTCTACAAGCCCAGGGTGTATAGCACTGACGCGAATATTATAGTTGTTTAAGTCCATTCTCATCCCCTTATTAATAGCCTCTACTGCAGACTTAGATGCACAATATACATTACCATTAGGGTATACCTCTTTCCCAGCAGTTGAGCCAATATTAACAATAAACCCTGTGTTTCTCTCTATCATTTTTGGCAAGATTGCTCTAGAAACATAAAGTAACCCCTTCACATTAATATCTAACATGGCATCCCAATCATCGGTATCTCCCTCTTGAATGGTATTAAGACCATGAGCATTTCCAGCATTATTGATTAATACATCAATAGATCTAAAATTCTCAGGCAGCGTTTCTATAGAATTAAAGACGTCGTTTTTATTTCTAACATCAAACTGTAAAGTAGTTACATCAGTTTGCTCCCCTAAAGAATTTTCTAAATTTTGAAGTTGCTCCTTGTTTCTTCCACAAAGAATTAATTTATAGTTGTATTGTGCTAAAAATTCTGCAGTGGCTTTTCCTATTCCTGAAGTAGCTCCAGTTATAAAGACAGTTAAACTCATGGTGTTCTTTTTCTTTAAAGATACTTGATTTTCATGATATGTGAAATGGTATTTTATTTTTAAACATGAAAAAACCGCTCTACCTCTAGAGCGGCTTCCTTCTTGTTGACTATTAAGTATAACCAACTAAGAATCAACTAACCAAAACATTATTATGATTTAAATTTCTTTTTCTTTTTTCTTATGATCTTAGAACGTTTTCTATCTTCTCTTTCCGCACTAGGGTTCTCTTTTTTTCCATCTCTCAAAATTTGAATAAAACCTCTCCCCGTAAATTCATAGGTTGTTTGCGAACTCGTATGAAACAAATTAACTACTTGATCATTATCAACAGTCAGTTCAAATTCCTCAAAATCACCAAACTCATAGTTAAGCGTAAGAATCTTTAAATTATCAAAACCAACAACATCAAAGACCTCGTAATTACCACTATAATCCCAAACTAAATTATCAACATTTGTGCCAAAAGGGTCTCTTGAAGAATAAAATGTAGTATTATTTATCGGAGTAAATTGTAGAAAATGCTCCTCATCGAATGGATTTGGTGTCCCTACTGTACTGATATTTGTTCTTTCCCATGCTGTATACTCTTGCAGGAAATACTCAATATTATCATAGAACAACATATCATAATCAAATTCCTCACGCTGATAACCCACAAGAAGGTAGCTAACATTTTGTTGTGTATCATATATTCTAATTTCATTTAAAGATAATTGCAGTACATCAAATGTATATCTCCCGTCTAGATTATGATTTGTTTCAAGATAAATTCCAAGACTATCATACCTTCCTACCGAAATGCCTAAACCATTTCCAGTAAAGCCAACGTCTGTAATATTGTTATTCGCATACATATTACCATTAACAAAAGACAAAGTAAATGCTTTAGATACAAAAGGTACATCTCCAGTTCCCATAGTTTCATGAATATCTACATACCATAAATCATAACTAGACAATAATTCACCCAAAGTAATTGAGCCATCTAGAGGCTCGTCTCGTGAACAAGAAGTAAAAAAAACAGAACTTACTAGAAGTATTAAAATTAATTTGAATGTTTTCATAAGGCTTGAATTGTTTTTGTTTACAAATATTTCAAATTGTATGCCAAAATTAGAAAAAAATAAAAAAAAACAAAAAGCGCATCATATAGATGCGCTTTTTAATATTGTAATGTTATATTTAATTTTTCAAAGCTTCTGCTCCTCCAACAATCTCTAAAATTTCATTGGTAATTGCAGCTTGTCTTGCTTTATTATATGTTAATAATAACTCATCACGTAATTCTGTAGCATTATCTGTTGCTTTGTGCATCGCTGTCATTCTAGCTCCGTGCTCTGCAGCGAAACTATCTCTAACAGCTTTATATAGTTGTGTCTTTAATGATTTAGGTATTAATTCTAAAACAATCTTTTCTTTAGACGGTTCAAAAATATAATCACCAGATGTATTGGTATCTCCTTCTACAGGTTTAATAGGCAAGAATTGCTCAACTTGTGGAATTTGAGTTGCTGCATTTTTAAATCTATTGTAAATGATTTCTATTTTATCATAGGTGCCGTTTACATATAAATCCATGATTTTTTCTGCAACCTCTGCGACGTTATCAAACGTTAAGTTATCAAAGATGTCATTTCTAGCATCAATAACTGGATATGATTTTGATAAGATATCATTTCCTTTTTTTCCAATAGTCAATAAATCTACATCGACGTCTTGGTAATTAGATGAAATGTTTTGAGTCGCTTCTTTAATTACAGAAGAATTAAATCCACCACACAACCCTCTATTTGAGGTTATAACAACCAACAATACTTTAGAAACTTCTCTTTGCTTAGAATACGCACCGCCGGCATCACTATCTAATGTTGCACTTAAGTTTTGTAACAGCTCTGTAAGCTTTGAAGAATATGGGCGCATTGCAGTAATGGCATCTTGTGCCTTTTTTAACTTTGCTGCAGAAACCATTTTCATGGCACTAGTAATCTGCATCGTAGACCCAATCGACGATATTCTATTACGTATTTCTTTTAAGTTTGCCATTTCTAAATATTTATACCTTTAGTCTTTAAGCAAATTTTGCTGTGATTTCTTTTGCTGCACTTTCTAGTGTTGCAATTACTTCCTCTGTTAACTTTCCAGATTTTAAAACATCTAAAGCATCTCTGTGCTTTGCATTTAAATAATCTATGTAGTCTCTTTCAAATTCTTTCACTTTCTTTACAGGAACATCCTTTAACAAATTCTTAGAACCTGCATATATAATAGCTACTTGATCTTCTACCGTATAAGGATCATTCTGTGCTTGCTTTAAAATTTCAACATTACGTTGTCCTTTAGAAATAACACTCATTGTCGCAGCATCTAAATCAGATCCAAATTTTGCAAAAGCTTCTAATTCACGAAATTGTGCTTGATCTAACTTTAATGTTCCAGATACTTTTTTCATGGATTTAATCTGAGCATTTCCACCAACACGAGATACAGAAATACCTACATTAATTGCTGGACGAACACCTGAATTAAATAAATCTCCATCTAAGAAAATTTGACCATCAGTAATAGAAATTACATTGGTTGGAATATAAGCAGATACGTCTCCGGCTTGGGTTTCAATAATTGGCAATGCTGTTAAAGAACCTCCACCTTTTACAATTGATTTTAATGCCTCTGGTAAGTCATTCATCTCGCTAGCAATCTTGTCATCATTAATCACTTTTGCTGCTCTTTCTAATAATCTAGAGTGAAGATAAAATACATCTCCAGGGTATGCTTCACGTCCTGGCGGTCTTCTCAATAATAAAGAAATTTCACGATAAGCAACGGCTTGTTTAGATAAATCATCATAAATGATTAGCGCTGGTCTACCCGTATCTCTAAAATATTCTCCAATAGCGGCACCAGCAAATGGAGCATAAACTTGCATTGCTGCTGGATCTGATGCGTTTGCAGCAACAATTGTTGTATAAGCTAAAGCACCTCTTTCTTCAAGCATACTTGCAATTCCTGCAACTGTAGACGCTTTCTGTCCTACAGCTACGTAAATACAATATACAGGCTCTCCTGCATCATAAAATTCTTTTTGATTTAAAATGGTGTCTAACGCTACAGTTGATTTCCCTGTTTGACGATCTCCAATAATCAATTCACGCTGACCTCTTCCAACAGGAATCATAGCGTCAATAGATTTAATACCTGTCTGTAAGGGTTCTGTTACTGGCTCACGATAGATTACTCCAGGCGCTCTTCGCTCTAAAGGCATTTCGTAAGTTTTTCCTTCAACAGGTCCTTTACCGTCAATTGGGTTTCCTAAAGTGTCTACAACTCTTCCAACAATACCTTCACCTGCTCTTAAAGAAGCAATTCTTTCAGTACGTTTTACTGTTGATCCTTCTTTTACAGAAGTTGATGCTCCTAATAAAACAACTCCTACATTGTCTTCTTCTAGGTTTAATACAATTCCTTCTAATCCGTTTTCAAACTCAACCAATTCACCGTATTGTACGTTAGATAATCCATAAACACGTGCAATACCATCTCCAACCTGTAGAACACTCCCTACCTCTGCTAATGATGCGTTTGCGTCAAAATTTGTTAATTGTTGTTTTAAAATTGCTGAAACTTCAGCGGGTTTAATTGCTGCCATCTTTTAAATTTTGATGTAGATTTAAATTTTTGGAATGTAATGACTATTGTCAAATTCCTTTCTTAATTCATTTAAATGGTTAGAAATACTTGCATCATATTGCACATCTCCAACACGTAAAATAAACCCACCTAAAATAGACGGGTTTACAATATTTTCTAGACTAGCTTTATGGTTTGTCAATTCAACAATTTTTGCCATAACCTTCTTTTCTAATTCTTTTGTTAATGGAATTGCTGTTGTAACCTTGGCTACCTGAATACTTTTTGAATGATCGTAAATTATTGAATATTGTTTCGCTATAGATAACAACATATTCATTCTTTTATTTTCTTTTAATAAGTCAAAAATCCCGAGAGAAATGACATGTATTTTACTAGAAAATAATTTGATTAATGCGTTTTTTTTGTCTGAAGACTTGATTACTGGGCTGTTTAGCATAATTTCCAAATCAAGATTCTCAGAAATAGTAGATGCTATTAATTGCATATCGGCATGTACTTCTGATTCAACCGATTGTTCTTTGGCTAAATTCAAAATTGCTTTTGCGTAACGTAATGCGGGTCTTGCGTCTTTCATCCTTTTACTTTAAAGTAACTTCTTTTAATATCCCTTCAACTAATTTAAGCTGATCTTTTTTAGACGTTAATTCTTTTTTAATCACTGTTTCTGCAATACCAATAGATAAGTCTGCTACTTGCTTTTTTAATTCAGCTAAAGCCGCCTGCTTTTCTTGTTCGATAGAGGCTTGTGCATTTTCAATAAGTTTAGAAGTCACTTCTTTTGCTTCTTCTTTTGCATCAGAAATCATTTTATCTTTAATCTCACGCGCTTCTTTCATTAAAGCATCTCTTTCGGTTCTAGCATCTTTTAATAGTTGCTCATTACTAGCGTTTAAATTCTGCATTTCTTTTTTTGCTTCCTCTGCTGATGCTAAAGCATTTTTTATACCGTCTTCTCTTTCATTAACAGAATCGAGTATTGGCTTCCAGGCAAACTTTTTTAACAAAAGAACTAATCCTACAAAAAGAACTAGTTGCCAAAAAAATAATCCTACAGAAAAGTCTTCAATTAGTTTTTCCATAATCTTTAAAGTATATTTTTTTAAATATTTTTTGTTTAATGAAAGTAACAATCATAACCAACCGTTATGACTGTTACTTTAGAGTGTTTGTTTATACTGCGAATAATGCAGCAAATCCAATACCTTCAATTAAAGCCGCTGCAATAAGCATCGCTGTTTGGATCTTACCAGTCGCTTCAGGCTGACGAGCAATTGCTTCCATTGCTTTACCTCCAATTTGACCAATACCGATACCAGCTCCGATTACTACTAATCCTGCTCCGATAAAATTTAAACCTGTCATAATATATATTTAAAATTAAAAAATTCTTTTTGTTGATCTCAACTTAATGGTGATCGTGTTCTTCTACTGCCGCTCCAAAATAAAGAGCAGACAACATTGTAAAAATATAAGCTTGTAAAGCCGCTACTAATAATTCTAATATTCCTAACACCATTGCCAACAAAAATGACAATGACCCGCCCAACCAATTTTGAGCAATAAAAATCATTCCTAAAATACTCATCAATACGATGTGACCCGCAGTGATATTTGCATACAAACGGATCATTAGAGAAAATGGCTTGATAAAAGTTCCTAATAATTCAATTGGCATTAATATAAATTTCATAGGTGTAGGAACTCCAGGCATCCAAAAAATATGTTTCCAATAGTCTTTTTTAGCCGTCGCGGTTGTAATAATATAGGTAATAATTGCCAAACAAAATGTAATGGCAATATTGTTGGTAACATTAATACCTAATGGGGTTAACCCAAATAAGTTAATAATCCAAATAAAGAAAAATACCGTGAGCAAATAACTCATGTACCTTTTGTAGTGTTTTTCACCAATGTTAGGTCTTGCTATGTCATCACGAATGTAAATAACAATTGGTTCTAACAAACGCCCCATACCCTTTGGCATAGACTCATTATTCTTGTACGCTTTTGCCATACGGCTAAACATGAAAAACATAAGCAACCCAACCATCATCACTGTAAAAACATTTTTTGTGATAGAGAAATCTAAGGGCTTACTATTTGTTGCATGATGATCTGCATCATATGTTATGGTTCCTAAAGCGTCTGTTTTATATATTTTACCATGATCTAACTTATAGTAATTTTCTCCAGATTTTGCAATGGTTTCTCCATGATGAAACTTTGAAGACATGAAAACATTTAAGCCATTATCCCATAAAATAACTGGTAAAGGGAATCCAACATAAACATGCTTTCCGTCATCATTTGTGTAAGAAAACAAACTAAAATCATATGAATCTAAAAGGTGATGAGGAATATATTCTTCTACTTCTTTTTCTCTTTGCTCTTTTGTTTTTTCAGTTGTGTGAGCTTTTTCTTCTTTGGATTTATCATCATCATTTGCAAAAGTTACAATTGAAAATAAAAAGAATACTAGGGTTAACGCTTTTACTGTTATTTTTCTATGCATTTCACTCTAAATAATAGTGGCTTAAAAATCGATGCAAATGTAAGTCTTTCTCATAAAAAGAAAAACTATTTTAAACTTTATTTTAATAGGGTTTGTCTAAGATTCAATAAGGAATTATTATTCAATTTTATTTAACCATTTAGATAGGCTAAAAATCTCTATAACATGTGTAAAAAAGTAGGGTATAAAAAAAGTAAAAAATTCTTTTCTTGAAAGTATCCCATCAGCATAAAATGGTTTGTATAATATTAGAATAAAAAGCACAAACTTAAGAACACTCCCAAATAAAAAGATAAATCCAAGTTGGTTTTTAAACCTATGCCTCAAAACAAATAACACCAAAAAAATAAGTATTGCTGAAACTGTATTAATGCTATAAGAAAGCACTAATTTGTTGTTTAAAAGTGGAGTCTCAAAGGAAGTTAACACAAATACATGCATTGTAAAAACCATTACTGTGACTACAAGCAATCTGATTAAAAAATTTGAAACTATACGGTTCATTAAAAATTAATCCTATTCAACTGTTTTACTGTAAGATAAAGTGAAATTCCAACACCTACTAGCGTGGTTACTATAATATATGCTCTATCTCCATGATTATAAGTGCGATCTAACCATTTCCCAAGCAATACAAAAAGATAGATAGTTGCTCCCATTTGAAAAGCAACACCAGTAAGTATTAATGCGTTTTTAAGCGGTTTTTTCGACGGGTTGTTGTTGCTCATTTTGATTGAGTTCTTTAATTGCGCCTTTCATAGAACAAGACGCATTAAATGTTGCTCCTGGCTCAACAGATAACTTCCCAATAATCACATCTCCAGAAATATTTGCAGTTGCTTTAATAGTAAGTGTTTCTTGAACAGATAAATCACCAGAAAATTTACCTTCAATATCAGAATTTACAGCATCAATTTTCCCTTTAACAGAACCATCTACACCAATAATTACCCGTCCATTTGTTTTTATATTTCCTTCTAGTGAACCGTCTATTCTGAAGTCTCCTTCAGAGGTTATATCTCCAATAATAGCGGTATTTTTTGCAACTACATTTATTTCCATGACCTTCTGTTTTTGTATTTTTTCTTTAGTGTTAAACATAGAGGTTATTTTTTTAATCTTTTCATAACTTCCAAAGCTTTTTTGCCTTGCTCAGTTTGTGGGAAGTTTACTACAACCTTCTCTAAAGCAGCAATATACGAATCTTTATTTTGATATTTACCTATTGCATATGCTTTTAACAATTCAAATTTAGACAATAAATTAGATCCTTCTGCTAAGGTAGGAATTGTCATGTCTATAAAACAGATCGCATCTTCAAAAAAATCATCTTTATATAGCCTGTAAGCTATTTCATATACCTCTGCATCTTCATCAATTACTTTCTCTTTTGAAAGTTCAATCTCTGGATTTAAGATAATTTTTGAAAAAGGAGAGTCAGGATATGAATTTAATATGAAATCTTTATACTGACTGGCCTTTGTGTTTCCACTTACTGAATAAAGTTGATAGAGATGATAGTTTGTTGGCAGAATTAATTCATTATCAGGATTAGATACCAATAGCCTTTCTAGGTTGTTGATTGCTTTTGGGGTGTTTTTAAATTGTTCTTTATAAATTAATCCTAGTTCAAATAATGCGGTATTTCTTTCAAATTTAAGAGAATCTAAATCTTTAGCAGATGTTGGGACTGTTTCTAAATAAGTAGAAATTTCATAGCGGGGGTTTTTCAAATTGGTAACAAGATTGTTGTCCATATTCGACTCAGTAGATAAAACCGATTTATCTGATATTCTCCAATTGTCTTCTAACGGCCTATTGCCCCAAACGCGCTTAAATTCTCCTTTCCCAAAACCTAACGATTGTGTGTTATAAAAATACCATTTGCCTTTAAAATCTGTAGATTGTAAACCTCCACCAAAAGAACTTCCAAAAGAAATTTGATTTAATTTTTTCTGAGCTAATTCTTCATCTTCTTTTTTAATTTTATCTATATATTCTTGAAAATAATTCTCTAATTGATCTTTAGGTAAGCCAGCAAGAGTTAGGATACTATCATTTTTTTGAAGATTTTTTTCATATTTAACAAGTGACGATAAATTCTTTGCCCTTCTCTCAAGTCTTTTAATTCTTAAGGTGTTTTTATTTTGAGCAACTTGAAGTATACTATCATAATATGCTCCTGCAGTAACATAATCTAGGTCTTTAAAATAAATTTTTGCAAGCTGTTCATAACTGTAGGTTTTTTGTTTTGCACCTCCATTTTTTGCTCGTAACGACTGGTTGTAGTAAAAAATAGCCTCTTCGAGATTATCACTTTCTTGCTTTAAAACAGCCACTTGATAATAAAGCTTATCTAAATAGGGTCTATTGTCTCTATTTTTTATAAGTTTTTTATAACGCTCTAAAATTGCTAGCGATGATGAGTCTGAAACAGAGTTTTTAGCTAATTCTATTGCAGCGTGAATTTTATATTTATACGGAGCTTGCTTAAAATTTATAAGTTTTTTAAAAACAATTGATGCGGTATCTTTAATTTTATCTAAACCATATAGTTGTCCTAAAACAAATAGGTTTCTTGCGGTCTGAGTCTTGTTTTTTGAGGTTTCTGTAGCCTTCCATAGATATTTTCTTACTAATTCTGTAGTGTCTGCTTTGCTAAATGCCATTGCTAAAGCAGTATTTGCGTCCTCTCTTATAAAGTCTGGTAAATCTGGTTTTCTTAGAAGAATCTGAAGTGTTTCTATCGCTAATTCTTCATTTTCAATTCTAATGTGGGCTTTTGCCCTCCAAATTTTTGTCTCATTAATTAAGCTTGCATCCGGATAATTGGCAATAATATAATTATAAGCATCAATTGCAGGAATAAATCGCTCTGTATAATATCGTGATTTACCTAACAGAAGATAGGCGTCATCTATTTTTTTATTACGCTCTTTACCCGCAAAATTCATGGAGTGTTTTTGAATTGCTTTAACTGCTTTTTGCTCTGCAATATCAAAAGGGGTTAACTGTACTTCAGGTTCTGTATTTGCAGTTGTCTTTACATCAAAGCCTATTCCGGGTTCTTTAGCACCGGTTGATAGAATTGGAATTCTAAATTTAATGTTGTCAAAAGACAGAGGTTCTATAGGTAGTAATTCAAAAAAATCGTCTTCATAGTTTAAATTAATTTCACTTAACCCCTCCTCAAAAGCAATACCTCCATTGTAAAGAATATTGTACTGGGTTGTGAGTGCATTGTATTTCCTATTTAAAAATGCATCTTTCTTTGTGCTACATGAAACGATGAACAAAAGCACACATAAAAATCCTATTATTTGACTGTTTTTCATGAACTATAAGGCTGTTTATTACAACTTATTCAGCGTGAATATATTGTAAGACAGACTGTAAAAATAACAATAAAACTATTAGTCACTTTCTTATACAGAAAAATAGCTCTCCAACTCTTTTAAAGTTTCTTGTGAAGTTACAATGTCTTTGACCAAGTGTCCTTTGTCTAAAACGACAATACGCTCACAAACCTCAGTTACATGGCTTAAATCATGGCTAGATACAAGAACAGTAATCTCTTTGTTATCGGTGAGTGTTTTTAAAATCTTTTTTAACCTTATTTGAGTTGTAGGATCTAAATTTGCAAAAGGCTCGTCTAAGATTACTACTTTTGGATTACCCATCATAGCAGCTATAATACCTGCTTTTTTTTGATTCCCTTTGCTTAAATCTCTCAAGTATTTTTTCTTTCCTAAAACCTCTTCATTAAAAAACTCTCCAAACTGAGCTAAAAACATCTTTACATCAGCTTTGTTCATCCCTCTCAAATCTCCTATAAAATCAAAGTATTCGTCTGGAGTTAAATAACCAATTAAAAATGACTCATCAATAAAAGAGCCTGTAAAATTTTTCCATGATTCGCTTTGGTTTACTACAATATCGTGATTCGTAATTGAACCTGTTGTAGGTCTTATCAAATCTAACAACATATTAAAGTATGTAGTTTTCCCAGCTCCATTATTACCAACTAAACCAAAACTTTGACCCGTAGGTATTTCTAAAGATGCTATATTTAATACTTCTGCTTTTCCGTATTTTTTTGAAAGTTGCTTCGTTTCTATCATCGTTTTTTAATTTTCTTGTTTGAATGCATGAATCATTACATATTTATTAGCAATGTATTTTTTTGTGATAATTATCATAAGTTTTTTGTGTAATGCTATCCCAATAAAGCCCATAATAGCTATTGTAGCCGTTGCAATCTCAAAACTAGCCAACCAACTAATTAAAGCAAAAATTGCCATTGGGATAAGCATTAATGGAATTCCAATAATCCACTGAACAGCGCCTGTCCCTTGAAAATTAAAAGCTGCTTTTTCATCTAAATTGATTCTTTTTCTGTTGAATGTTCCGCCATACAAAATTACATGCGTATTGACTCCCACATTATAAATCATTGCTGCAAAATGAACTAATAACACTTTCCATCCAAAGTATACATATGGTATTCCAAGGATAAAAAGAGCCACAACACTAATTGCCATAATGGTAAATTTTGATTTTAAATAGCGTTCATATTTAAAATTTTGACTCATCAACATATTATAATAACTACTATCCCAAGCAGGAATAAACTGACCAAAATTGATTAACAAAGTTCCAGTAGAAAATATACCCACAAAAACATACATAAATTCCATCCCTGCGTAGATTGGGTTTGGATAAAAGAAAAGACCGTACAATACCCCCATGGCAATTATCCAAACTGATGATTTTGTGCGTTTGTTTCTCCAAATTAAACGCAGATCGTTTTTAATAAACGGTGCTAAATCTCCTAGCCTTTCAAGGAATGATAAGTCTGCTGAGTTAATTTCTTTAGTTTGCTCTGAAATCAAGGCGTCTAAATAGACTTCATTTCTTAAATGTTTGTAATTTATCACATATAAGCCTATTAGCATTATAAAAAACAAAAGTGCTAGAATTGGAGATTGGTAAACCGCATCAAAACCTAATCCTATAAAGCCTGGTAAATCAAACCAATTGAAATACTGAATAAAATATCCAAAGGCTAAGAATACAAGTAGGCCCACAAAAACTATATTGTTTTTATTGACAAGAAAATTAAGAAAATTAGTAGATTGAATTAATATAACCATTGTTGCCAACCAGCCTATAACCCCAGGAAGATTATACCCCTCTATTATAAGAACTACAGAAAAAGGAACGTAAAAAAACAATCCCATGATGTTGAAAAAAGAGAATGATGATTTCATTAAAATAAAATGAACAATTTTCTTTTTTGGAATGGGTAAAATCAACAAGGGTTTAATATTCATTACTGGTAATTTTTGCATGAGATATCTAAAAATTAAATCTCCTACAACAGCATACATTAAAAATGAATTTACCAGCATTAAAGGGTCTTGTTCTGGAAATTGTTTTTTCAAAATCCAATAACCTCCAATACCTATTAATAAAAAACAAACCGTAAAGTATAGGCCCAAAAAACCAATAAAAATTTTGGTTCCTATTGATTTACTAAAGGATGACGAACGAAAAAATTGTTTCCATTCGAGTTTAAGAAAATGTGAGGTCATGAAATTGTAATTTAATAAATTATAGGAATCTTTATCAAGTAATTTGTTACAAAAAAAATTATTTAAATCTTTAAAACTTCTTTAATCAGTTTTTGTAATTCTTGCTTTGGCATGGCGCCATTAGCCATTTGAGGAGTTTCATTCATTGGAATAAATAGCATAGAAGGAATACTTCTTATGGCAAAAGCTGCAGCAAGTTCTTGCTCTGCTTCAGTATCTACCTTATAAATATTAATTTTACCTGAATATTCATTGCTTAACTCTTCCAAAACAGGAGCAATCATCTTACAAGGACCACACCAATCTGCGTAGAAATCTATAATAGCAGGCAACTTTCCTTCATACACCCAGTCTTTATTTTTTTCATAATTAAAAACTTTCTCTAAAAAGGATTGTTTCGTTAGATTCTCAGTCATAGTCATTTTTTTATATTACAAAAGTAATTGTTTTACTTTCATAAAAAAATAATCTATTTTAGGACTCAATAAAAACTTACCTATGAAAAAATTATTTAGTCTTGTTATTTGTTCTATTATGATGTTGAATGCATGCCAAAAAAAATCTCCTAAAAGAGAACATCAAGTAAATTATCCTGAAACTCAAAAAAAACCTGTTGTAGACAACTATTTTGAAACCGAAGTAATAGACAACTTTCGATGGTTAGAAGACGATAGAAGCAAAGAAACCGAAGAATGGGTAGGTACAGAAAATGAAGTGACTTTTGAATATCTATCTAACATTCCTTATAGAAAACAACTAAAAGATCGATTGTCTGAACTATGGAATTATGAAAAAATAGGTGCCCCTTTTATAGAAGGAGACTATACCTATTATTACAAAAATGATGGCTTACAAAATCAGTATGTTGTTTACAGAAAAAAAGAGGATGCTGATGAAGAAGTTTTTTTAGATCCAAATACCTTTTCTGGGGACGGAACAACTTCCTTGAGCGGCTTGTCCTTTTCAAAAGATGGAAAAACAGCTGCTTACTCTATTTCAGAGGGCGGAAGTGATTGGCGCAAAATTATAGTGATTGATGTTGATTCAAAAAAAATAAAGGAAGATACCTTAGTTGATGTAAAATTTTCTGGTATTTCATGGAGAGGAAATGCGGGTTTTTATTACTCAAGCTATGATAAACCCAATGGAAGTGAGCTTTCAGCAAAAACAGATCAACATAAATTATATTATCACAAGCTAGGAACCTCACAAAAAAACGACCAAGTTGTTTTTGGGGCAACTGCATTACAAAAACACAGATATGTTGGTGGCTCCTTAACTGAAGACGATCGATATTTAATAATTTCAGCTTCAACTTCTACCTCAGGAAATAAACTTTTCATCAAAGATTTAACGAGAAAAAATAGTGCTTTAATCCCTGTTATAGACAACTTTGACAGTGATACTTATGTAATTGACAACCGAGGCACAAAGCTTTATTTGGTGACCAATCTTAATGCACCAAATCAAAAAATTGTAACTGTAGATGCAGCTGACCCAAGTCCCAAAAATTGGAAAGATTTTATTCCAGAAACAGCACATGTGTTAAGTGCTTCTTCCGGGGGAGGATACTTTTTTGCTGAGTATATGGTAGATGCTGTTTCAAAGATTTTTCAATATGATTTTGAGGGAAATAAAATTCGTGAAGTGGTGCTGCCTGGTGTTGGAAATGCCGGTGGTTTTGGAGGTAAGAAAGATGCTGTTATCGATTACTTTTCTTTTACCAATTATAACACTCCCTCAAGTATTTACAAATTTAATAGTAAAACAGGAGAGTCTGAATTGTATTGGAGACCAGAAATTGATTTCAACTCAAATGATTACGAGAGCAAACAAGTGTTTTATAGTTCTAAAGACGGAACCAAAGTTCCAATGATTATTACTCATAAAAAAGGAATAAAATTGGATGGTAAAAACCCTACAATTCTATATGGCTATGGTGGATTTAACGTCAGTTTAAATCCAAGGTTTAGCATTATTAACGCCATATGGATGGAGCAAGGAGGTATTTATGCGGTCCCAAACCTTAGAGGTGGAGGAGAATATGGTAAAAAATGGCATGATGCAGGTACTCAAATGAACAAACAAAATGTATTTGATGACTTTATTACAGCAGCAGAATACCTTATTGAAAACAATTATACCTCATCAGAATACTTGGCCATTAGAGGGGGGTCAAACGGCGGTTTGTTAGTTGGAGCAACCATGACACAAAGACCAGATTTAATGCAAGTAGCTTTGCCTGCTGTTGGTGTTTTAGATATGCTTCGTTATCACACGTTTACAGCTGGTGCTGGATGGGCTTATGATTATGGAACTGCTGAGCAAAGTGAGGAAATGTTTAACTATTTGAAAGGGTATTCTCCTGTTCATAATGTAAAAAAAGGAGTTGCCTACCCTGCAACTTTAATTACCACAGGAGATCATGATGATCGTGTAGTTCCTGCACATAGTTTTAAGTTTGCTGCAGAATTACAAGACAAACAGACAGGAAAAAACCCTGTATTGATTCGAATTGAAACAAATGCAGGACACGGTGCGGGAACCCCAGTGGCAAAAACCATTGAGCAATATGCTGATATCTTTGGCTTTACTTTATACAATATGGGCTATGATAAATTACCAAATCCTCCAAAAGCTAAACTTAAGAGTTAAACGATACTTTTTTCAGTATTTTTACACCACAAATTAACTCAATTAATTTGTGGTTTTTTTATGCTAAAAGTCTCTAATATTTCATTTGAATATGCTCCTAAAAAAGAGATATTAATTGATATTTCTTTCACTTTAGGAGAAGGGCAGCACCTTTGTGTTATGGGAGAAAGCGGCTCAGGAAAATCTACTCTACTAAAAGCGGTTTATGGTTTGCTAGACTTAAAAAAAGGAACAATTAATTGGAAAAATCAAGAGGTTCTAGGTCCTGCTTTTCACCTGGTTCCGGGAATGAGCTTCTTTAAATATGTAGCTCAAGATTTTGATTTAATGCCCTATACTTCGGTTGCTGAAAATATTGGAAAGTTTTTATCGCGATTTTACCCAGAAGAGAAGGAACAAAGAACTAATGAATTATTAGAGGTTATAGAGATGTCTAGCTTTGCAAATGAAAAAGTAAAAACCCTAAGTGGAGGACAACAGCAACGGGTGGCAATTGCAAGAGCCTTGGCAAAAGAGCCCGAACTTATTTTGTTAGATGAGCCTTTTGGACAAATAGACAATTTTAAAAAAAACTCACTCAGAAGAAAACTTTTTAGTTATCTGAAAGAGAAAAATATTTCATGTATTGTGGCAACACATGATGGAGATGATGCGCTTTCTTTTGCAGACCAAATGATGGTGATTAAAAACAAAAAAGTGATTGCTTTTGATTCTCCAAGAAACTTATATAAAAGCCCTTCAGAACATTATGTAGCAGCATTGTTTGATGATGTAAACGAACTTTTTATAGACGGAGAAAAAAGGCTGATATATCCACATAAAATTCAGGTTTCTAAAGATTCTTCATACAAGGCTGTTGTAAAAAAATCATTCTTCAAAGGGTCTTTTTGGTTGATTGAAGCTAGGTTTAATTCTCAGGTTATTTTCTTTCAAAATCCTGAAAATATCGTTTCGGGAAAAGAGATTGGTCTTTACTTTGAAGACTAGATTATACTAATAGTGAAGGTGCTATAAAACACACTCTATTTTAATTTCTTCACCTCTCCAATTAAAACTGTCTTTGGCTTTCTTGCCCACCAACAATTTACCTATTGGCGAAGAAGGAGAAATCGCAAAATATTCAGTTTCTTTCTCTTTTAACTTTCCTGCAGAAATACTTAAAAAATAATGTGCAAAAGAAGTTTTTACAATAGAGCCAAGTGCTATATTATTTGTTGCTTTTAAACTATTGATCTTTACAAGTGTTTGTTGCATTTGTTGAACAGCAGCTAATTGTTGACCTGCTTTCTCCATCTCTAATTGTAACATTGCTCTCCCTGTTTCATGTTTATCTCCCGCAGAACTTTTAGTTTCTGAGCTCAATGCCTTTTGATGAGAAGAAATAGTTGTTTGTATATTTTGAAGGCGTGTATTTACAAAATCTTCACACTGTTGAAAAAGGACCTCTTTTAAAGTTAACATTGGTTAAGATAAAGGTTAGTTAGTTTAATAAATCTGCCAACTCTTTCCCAACCAGAGAACCAAGAGCAACACCCATGCCACCAAGACGAACACCACAATAACAGTTTTCAGAAAGTTGTTTAACGATAGGCTTTTTTTGATTTCCTACTCCCATAATTCCACTCCAGCGATGTGAAATTTCAAAGGTTGTATTTGGTAAAATTGTTGTTTTCAAAAGTTCTTCTAGTTTACTTTGAATTTGTGTTGTTTCACCAAATTGAGTAGTTTCTTCGGTCTTAAAATCTAGATTTCTACCACCGCCTAATAATATTCTGTTGTCTATATTTCTAAAATAATAATAGCCCTCATCCAAGTGAAAAGTGCCTTTAATATGTAAATCCTTTATTTGACTTGTAATTAAAACTTGAGCCCTTGCGGGTGTGATATTTTCTTTGAAAAGTTTTCTGGAAAACCCATTGGTGGCAAAAAATACTTTAGCGGCAGAAACCTCTCCTATGTTGGTATTCAACTTAACATGATTAGTATCCTCTGAAAAACCTTGAACAGTAATGTTATTTAAAACTTTAACCCCTTTCTCTTGAGCTGTCTTTAATAATTGTGAGACCATTTTTCCTGTGTCTATCTGAGCTTCAAATTTATTCATCAAATACGTTGGAGTTATATGCTTAAAATTAAATTTGTTACGTGATATTGAAAACACATTTTCCTTAAAAAGAGGAAATAACAACGTGTTTAATTCCTCTGTTTTGTTAAAGCACTTTTCAAAGGAAACAGAATCAAAAAATAACTCGTAACCATAATTATGTTGATAATCTATGTGTACATCACCTAATAAATTTCTCAATAGCTGAAGTCCTTGCCATCTTTTCTTAACCAATTGAAACACTTCTTCCTCAGAATGATTTTTTAGATCACTTAACAATTCTGAAGTGCTTCCAAAACAAGCAAAACCAGCGTTTTTTGTGCTAGCTCCCTGTGGAAGCAATCCTTTCTCTAAAACAATGACTTTTGATTTTGGAAAACGATTTTTTAACTGAATTGCACAATTTAAACCAACAATTCCACTACCAACAACAATAAAATCATTGTTTAAAAACCACTCTTTGTATTCCCAATAACTATAATTCATTATACTAGCTTTTCAAAACAATTACTATTATCCATCTGTGCATACTGTCCATAATTTGCAATTTTTATATATCCAGACTTTAAGTAAAAGTTAATTGCCTCTATCTGACGATCTCCTGTTTCTAATATACATTTTTTGAATCCTTCCACTGAGGCCCACTCCTCAAGGGCTTGTAAAATAGAACTCGCCGTTTTAGTTCCTCTATACTTCTTTTTTACAAACATTCTTTTGATTTCAACGGTGTTTGTGTCAATGGCTCTAAAAGCACCACAACCAATTGCTTTATCGTTTTGGTAAGCAATTACAACGTTCTTTATTTTTTCTAGAGTATTAAACTGATTGTAAAATTCATGATCATCACCGTCAGTTATCCTTAAATAAGCATCTAATTCAGATATTAATCTTAAGAAGTCAGAATTTTTTGCGTTTGTTCTAACGATTTTACTCATGGTACTAGATTATAAATTTTTAAGCACTGTTTGGATGTAAAAGTCCTTTACCTACTAAAAGTCTAATTTTAACTGAACCCAAACAGGCTCTTTTTTTTCAGTGTCTAAGTTAGAAAAAGAAATCCCTAATAACCTTACGGAATTTTTAAACTTTTCTTGGTATACCAACTCTTTTACAATATCCATAATTTCACCTTTTGTTTGCATAAATTTTTGAACGGTTTTACTTCTTGTTTGTTGGGTAAAATCACTGTATTTTATCTTTAATGTAATTGTTTTCCCTTTTGTTTCAGATTTCCTCATCCGCTTTTCCAATTCTACTGCTATTTTGTTTAATCTTTCTAACATAAAAACTTCAGAAGAAATATTCTTTGAAAAAGTTCTTTCTGCAGCAACAGACTTTCGAATTCTGTTGGGTTTTACAGGGCTATTATGAACACCTCTCACAATATTATAATAGAAATCTCCAGACTTTCCAAAAAGCTTTACTAGCTCTTCTCGTGTTTTTTTCTTTATATCTAGTCCATTAAAAATCCCTAGATTATTCATCTTTGCAGCAGTCACTTTTCCAACTCCATAAAATTTATTAATAGGTAATTCTTCTAAAAAAAGAATCACCTCCTCTGGACTAATTGTCTTTTGTCCATTAGGTTTATTGATGTCAGAGGCTACTTTTGCAATAAATTTATTGATTGATATTCCTGCTGAAGCCCTCAGTTTTAACTCTTTGAAAATACGATCTCTAATTTCTTGAGCAATTAAACTTGCAGACGGGTTTCCTTTTTTATTTTCAGTGACATCTAGATAAGCCTCATCTAGTGATAATGGTTCAACTAAATCTGTATAGTCATTAAAAATTTGTCTAATCTTTACTGATATTTCTTTGTATCTAGAAAATCTTGGTTTAACAAAAATAAGATGAGGACATTTTTTTTTTGCTAATACACCACTCATTGCAGACCTAACGCCAAACTTTCTGGCCTCATAACTTGCTGCAGCGACAACACCTCTTACTGAACTGCCTCCAACTGCTACTGGTTTTCCAACCAGCTCTTTATTGTCTAGCTGCTCAACAGATGCGTAAAAAGCATCCATATCTACATGAATTATTTTTCTATATGTTGGCTTCAATCCCACTCTATAAATTTATAAAAATTTGATTTTCTGTAAATCATTCTTTTTGCCTGGTATGCCAATGATGAATGATTTTATTTATTTAACCCTAACCTAAAATATTCATACCAATAAAAAAAGCGCCATACAAGGCGCTTTTAAAAATATTTGATTTTAATCATATTAAATTACACTATTCCTTGTGCCAACATTGCATCAGCAACCTTTACAAAACCAGCAATATTTGCACCTTTGATATAATCTACGGTACCATCTTCATTTTTACCGTAGACAACACATGACTCATGAATATCTTTCATAATTTGCTTTAATTTTTTGTCTACTTCCTCTCTAGTCCAGCTAAGTCGTAAAGAATTTTGACTCATTTCTAGACCTGAAGTTGCAACCCCTCCAGCATTAGAGGCTTTTCCTGGGGCAAACAATATTTGGGCTTTTTGAAATTCATGAATAGCTTCAGGTGTTGAAGGCATATTTGCGCCCTCAGCCACACAAATACAACCATTGTCAACTAGTTGCTTGGCATGATCTCCATTTAATTCATTTTGTGTTGCACAAGGTAAGGCAACTTCACATTTAACAGACCATGGTTTTTCTCCTTTAAAAAAAGTAGCTTTTGGATACTTGGTTATGTACTCACTGATTCGTCCTCTTTTTACATTTTTTAAGTACATAACATAGGCTAATTTCTCAGCATCTATTCCATCTTCGTCTAAAATATAACCTGACGAATCCGAAAGCGTTACAACTCTTGCTCCTAATTGGGTTGCTTTTTCTGTTGCATATTGAGCAACATTTCCAGAGCCAGAAACTACCACTGTTTTTCCTTTAAAAGAGTCGCCTTTTGTCTGTAACATATTTTCGGCAAAATACACATCTCCGTAGCCTGTGGCTTCTGGCCTAATTAAAGACCCTCCCCAAGAAGAACCTTTTCCAGTTAAAACACCTGTAAAAGAATTTTTTAGTTTTTTATACATCCCAAACATAAAACCAATCTCTCTTCCTCCAACTCCAATATCTCCTGCAGGAACATCTGTATTGTGCCCTATATGCCTAAAAAGCTCACTCATAAATGCGTGACAAAAACGCATGATTTCATTGTCAGATTTACCTTTAGGATCAAAATCAGAACCTCCTTTTCCTCCACCCATTGGTAACGTTGTTAAGGAGTTTTTAAATACTTGTTCAAAAGCTAAAAACTTCAAAATACTTGCGTTAACAGTTGGGTGAAATCTAAGACCTCCTTTGTAAGGGCCTATTGCAGAGTTCATTTGAACTCGATATCCTCTATTAACTTGAATCTCACCAGAATCGTCTACCCAAGAAACTCTAAAGGAGATAAGTCTTTCTGGTTCCACCATTCTAAGTAAAATGTTTTTCCCATGATAGATATCATTTTTGACTATATATGGAATAACTGTTTCCGCAACTTCTTGTACTGCTTGTAGAAATTCTGGTTCATGATGATTTCTTTGTTTCACCAAGTCCATAAAAGCATTAATCTTTGCCTGCATATATTTATTTTTGATTTGTTTTAATTTGTTAAATATTGCAACAAAGATATATATTTTAGGACATCTTAATCATAGTTTTTTAGTTTTGTTTTAGTCTGGAGCATCAGTATTCAATCGTTTTCGCTTAGAATTTAGTTTTAGAGAGGAAAATAAAACAGTTTCTTTATAAAAAATGTAAATTTGTACAATATTATTTGATAATAAAATATGTTAGACCAGGTTAAAGAGCTTATTGAAGAAGTTCGTTTATTTAATACAACCTCTAAATCAGACATTGAAGCTTTTAGGATTAAATATCTTGGAAGTAAGGGGGTATTAAAAGAATTGTTTTCTGAATTTAAAAATGTTGATGCTGAATTAAGAAAAGAATTTGGACAAGCTTTAAATAGTCTTAAAAAAGCTGCAGAAGAAAAAGTCACTCTTTTAAATGATGCTCTAGAAGATTCTGAGGGTAATAAAAGTTTTTATGGAGATTTAACAAGACCTTCAGAACCTATCCGTCTTGGTTCTAGACACCCAATATCTTTAGTGAAAAATCAAATTATTGAGGTTTTTAATAGAATCGGATTTACGGTCTCGGAGGGTCCAGAAATTGAAGATGATTGGCATAATTTTACTGCGCTTAACCTCCCTGAATATCATCCGGCAAGAGACATGCAGGACACATTTTTTATTGATAAAAACCCTGATACATTATTAAGAACTCATACGTCATCTGTTCAGGTTCGTTATATGGAAAACAACAAACCTCCCATAAGAACTATTTCTCCTGGGCGAGTTTTTAGAAACGAAGATATTTCTGCGAGGGCACATTGTATATTTCATCAGATTGAGGGTTTATATATAGACACAGATGTTTCTTTTGCTGATTTGAAACAAACCTTATTATATTTTACAAAAGAAATGTTTGGAAAATCTAAGATTCGTCTTCGACCTTCCTATTTTCCCTTTACAGAACCTAGTGCAGAGGTTGACATATACTGGGGTCTAGAAACTGAGACAGATTATAGAATTACAAAAGGTACCGGGTGGTTAGAAATTATGGGCTGTGGAATGGTGGACCCTAATGTCCTTCAAAACTGCAATATTGATCCTTCAATTTATAGTGGTTATGCTTTTGGAATGGGAATAGAGCGAATTGCCATGTTATTATATCAAATACCAGATATTAGAATGTTTTATGAAAATGATGTTCGTTTCCTTGAACAATTTAAATCTGTATTATAATTCTTTTCTGCTAAATAATCCATAAATATTCTCACTTACCCAAAACGCTCCTATGAAAAAAGACATTATAATTCCTAGCGTTTCAGGTGTTGAAATGGCAATAGTTTACGAACATAACCCTATCTATAAAACAGAGGATTGGAATGTTTATATAATAAACAATAATGACATAAATTTAGAAATGATGGTCATTGTCTCTAAAGGGTTTGGAAATGAAAAAATGAGTTCCGTTATGCGTAAAAAAATTGATGTTTTGAACGCAAATTCATTTGCTAAAGTAGAATGGATGCAACCTGAATTATTTAAACTTACCAATCAGTTTCAAGTTACTTTTTTTGTCAATAATCGTTTACATGACAAAACATTTACTTTTAAAGAAAATACAATTAAAGAGGGGAGTTTAAGAATGATTCCTGAGATTAAAAAGCGAGGAATAATTGCTAAATAGTGCTAAAGCTTTTATATTTCTCCCTTATAATTGAAATATATATTTAATTAAAACCTTATTTATTTGTTCTCTTCTGCGAAAAGAACTCTTAAACTAACTTCATTTAAAATATGTCATGAAGCGTTTTTCTTTTTTTGATAGACAAAATACTATAGACGAATTCAAATCAAATGAATTTGATGTGTTAATTGTTGGTGGGGGCATCACAGGTGCAGGTATTGCTTTGGATGCTGCTTCAAGAGGGATGAAAGTAGCTTTAGTAGAGAAAAACGATTTTGCATCTGGAACTAGTAGTCGTTCTACAAAATTAATACACGGAGGATTAAGATACCTAAAACAGTTTGATTTTTGGTTAGTTAAAGAAGTGGGAACAGAACGTGCAATTGTTCATGAATTAGCACCACATCTTGTTGTTCCTGAAAAAATGATTTTACCTCTTATTGAAGGCGGAACTTATGGTTCTTGGCTTACCTCTGTAGGGTTAAAAGTGTATGATGTTTTAGCGGCTGTTGATGATGAGGATAAACGAAAAATGCTGGATCAAAGAGAGGCTTTAAAAAAAGAACCTCTTCTTCCTAAACACATTTTAAAAGGGGCTGGTTATTATACAGAATACCGAACAGATGATGCCCGTCTTACTTTAGAGCTTGTTAAAACAGCTACAAAGTATGATGCTAAACCGCTAAATTATTCAGAAGTTTTAGAATTCTTAATTGATGATGGTCGGGTTGTGGGTGCAACGGTAAAAGATGTATTAACTGATACAAGTTTTAATATAAAATCAAAATACGTTATCAATGCCACTGGACCATGGGTAGATGGTTTACGATTGAAAGATCAATCTGGTACGGGTAATAAACTTCAATTGTCTAAAGGTGTTCATTTGGTGGTTGATCATAATAAATTACCTGTAAAACAATCTGTGTATTTTGATATTCCAGATGGGCGGATGATGTTTGCTATCCCAAGAGGCAGAAGTACTTATTTTGGAACAACAGACACCAAATACCAGGGCGATAAAGATAACTTAACCACTGATCTAGTTGATGCTATGTATCTTATAACCGCAGTAAATAATATGTTCCCTAATGTCTCTATTACTCTTGATGATATAAAATCTTCTTGGGCCGGTCTTCGCCCTCTTATTCATGAGGAGGGAAAACCAATTTCTGAATTATCAAGAAAAGACGAAATATTTGTATCTAAATCAGAATTAATTTCTATAGCTGGAGGGAAACTTACGGGATATCGAAAGATGTCGGAACGAATCATTGATTTAGTAGCTAAAAAATACGTTAAAAGATTTTCTAAAAAGTTTAAAAAAGTACAAACAGAACATATCATACTATCTGGAGGTGAGTTTGACGATTTTAATGCCGTAAAAAAATATATAAAAATAATTCACAAGAGGCTTATTAAGTATGAAATTGATGGTAAAAACGCTCAATATCTTGTTCACAACTATGGTAAACAAACTGATATTATTCTAAATAAATATAGTGAATTAAGAGAGGGAAGCCCTCAAGAAAAAATGATAAAAGCAGAAGTGTGGTATACTATTTATTATGAAATGACATGTTCTCCTGTTGATTTTTTTATGCGAAGAACCGGAAGAGCTTACTTTGATATTGATAGTGTTTATGAAAACTTAAACCTTGTATTGCTTGAATTTTCTGAACATCTTTCGTGGGAAGATGAAGAGTTATATAATAAGAAACAAGAATTAAACAAGATTCTTAAACTCATCACTTCGTTTAATTAATTTACTCACTTTTTTCGTGTTCCTCAAGGTTTTTTGTAAGGTCAAGATTTCTTAGTGTTGGATTAAGAACCCCTGTTGCAACAACCGTTAATAATGTCATACTTCCTCCAAAAACTACAGCTGTAACCGTACCCATTAGCTTTGCAGTAAGGCCACTTTCAAAAGCTCCAAGCTCATTAGATGAGCCAACAAACATTGAATTAACAGATGAAACTCTTCCTCGCATTTCATCAGGTGTTTTAAGTTGAAGTATCGTTTGTCTTATTACCATAGAAACTCCATCTGTAACTCCGCTAAAAAACAATGCAACAACAGAAATCCAAAAAACAGATGAGATTCCAAAAATAATGATGCATATCCCAAAACCAAAGATGGCGACTAATAATTTTTTTCCTGCATCTTTGCTTATGGGGATATAAGCAGTTACAAGCATTGTTAAAAAAGAGCCAATTGAGGGTGCTGCTACTAGAATTCCAAACCCTTGTGGACCTACTTTTAGAATATCCTCAGCAAAAACAGCTAAGAGTGCAATTGCACCTCCAAATAAAACAGAAAACATGTCTAGGGTGAGGGCTCCTAGAATTGCTTTTGTTTTTAATACAAAATGAACACCTTCTTTTAAACTTTGTAAAACAGGTTCTCCAATTTTTGGATTTAGAACAGGTTTCCTTTTTATTTTAAATACCACAAAGAAAGAAAAAGTCACTAAGAAAAAAATAACACACAAAGACCAGTGAACACCAATCCAATTGATGGAAAAACCAGCAAAAGAAACCCCTAAAACTCTCGCCATTTGCCACAAAGAACTATTCCATGTTGCAGCATTTGGATATATTTTTTTGGGCACTATTAAAGCCACTAAAGAAAAAATAATTGGTCCAAAAAATGCCCTTAAAAAGCCACCAAAAAAAACAAAAGCATAAATGATATATAAAATTGTATGGGTAGAAAATGTTTTTTCTGCCGCTTCTGATGTAAACCAAAAAAGACCAAAACTTATTAAAGAGAAAGCTGAAATACATAATGCTAATAAATTTCTTTTTTCTCTCTGGTCCACAATATGCCCTGCAAATAACGCCATTAACAAAGCAGGTATAATTTCCATTAACCCAATAAAACCAAGATATAAAGGATCTCCTGTAAGTTCATAAACCTTCCATTCAATAACAATAAATTGCATAGACCATGCAAAAACTAACGCAAAACGCACCAATAAAAAAATATTAAATTCTCTTATTCTTAAGGCTGCGTAGGGATCGTTTTTTCTTTTTTTAGACATGATATATTTGAATCAATATATAATATATAAAAAATGAGGCTACTACGTAACCCCATTTTTTAATTTATATTTATAACTCTAATTATTTTGAAAGAATTATTCTTCTTGTTGTGTTTTTATTTCCTTGCGACACATTCAATACATATATACCATTAGCTAACTTTCCTGTAACTATTGGTTCATCAAACAGTGATTGACTGGTTGTGTGGGTAGAACGATAAACTCTTCTACCTTGTAAGTCAAATAATTCTATTTTAACTAAATCGTTAGACACAGTTTCAAAACGAACATTGATTACACCGTTTGAAGGATTTGGATATATAGATACGTTTGATAAACTATAAGAATTTGTACTTAATGTTGTTGCTTCTATATTTACCTCTTGGTTTGGTAACCAACCGTTTAATGAGTTAGTTATGTCAACTTTAAACGAATCAGAAAATAATGTTGTTTGTGTATTTGAATATGCAATAATACCTGAGTCTACATCTGCCTGCGTAAATGTTCCTCCAATGGCTAAATCAGTGCCATTTTTAGTGATTACTCCCATCGTTGGCGCCATCACAATTGTATATACTTGTTGAGAAGCAGTCTCAGAATCTGAAGATGCGAGCATGTCAGAAGAAGTAAAAACGGTACTTTGGTTTGCTGTAACTGAAACAAGATTGGAAGAAAATTCTGGAACAGATGTGTTTGCTGAGGCTGTACAAACAGTTATCGATGCACCGTCTAAGCTTCCTGTTGTAAAGGTTCCTCCATTCTGAAAAGTTTCATCATTTGCAATTAACAACCAAGTTCCTAGTGAACTTTTACCTGCAGAACTAGCTAAGCTTTGAGCAGGCATAATAGTCCCTGAAACAGCAGGGTCTGATGTTCCACAAGTTAGCTGCTCTCCATTATCATCAAATATGGCCCCTGTAACGTTAGCAACTTGGTCACATACATTTTCTAAAAGAACTGTTGTGTTTGCTCCTATTGCGTCAGGCTCTTGAATTAATACTTGTAATTCTCCAATAGCAACATGTGTAATATCAACATTAACTTTTAGTCTACTTATTATTAAATCGTCTGTAATCTCAATTGGCAACGACGCAGTAACAGAGGATCCTCCCCCTAAACGGTCATTGTCAAAATCTGTGGCAGTATATGTATTTGTACAGTCTTCAGATCCTGCAGTCTGAAAGCTGAAGATTACAGGAGAAATTGATAAACCACATTGATTTGTTGGGTTTACCCTCCAGTAGTATACACTGTTATCAACTAGTCCTGTGGCTGTATATTTTAATTCGGTTTGAGTAGATGTTGCTATGATATTTGTAAAAGATGGGTTATCAGAGAGCTCTACGGTGTAAGACTCTGCGTTTATGTTTTCGCTCCATGTTAATTCAATCTCTGGATATAAAACACCTGCTTCTTCATTTAAAGGAGATAGTAATCCCATGGGATTGTCAGTAAAATCTGGATGCACAACTCGTAACTCTACTTTTTTAGTTTGCGTTTCATCTCCGTTAGTAGCTACTACATTTATATTATATGTTCCCGCCGCTACGCTTTCTAGGTTTCCTACGGTCATGATTACCTCACCGTTTGCACTGATTGAAGAGGGTGAAAATGAAGCGGTAGCTCCTGTAGGTAAATTTTCAGCAGTTATTGTTGTAGTTGTCTGAATTTGTTGAACATAATCAAACTTAAATTCAGCATCTGTTGTTGAGCACTGTATGATTTCAGGGTTGATGCTGGAAAGGTTAATATCAGACAATGAACCTGTTACTATTAATGAATAGTTTTGAGAATCATTTACTAATGTTCCTTTGTGAGAAACTGTAATTGTATACTCACCTGAAGCATCAGCAATCTCTATTTTTTCAAACGGATCTACTAAATTATCACCTTGTTCGTTAGTGTTTACAGAGGTTAATCTCCAAGGAAGATATTCAGTTGTTTCACCATCTATAACTTGTGAAACTCGAATATCTAAGTCATTAACTAAAACAGCGGTGGGGTCATTTGATTGACCACTAGCCACTTCTCCAGGAACATCAGTCCAAGAGATTGATGCCACTAATGGGTTTACTCCATCTGATTTGATGTTCATTGTAAAAACCTCCTCATTATTTAAGGTTTTCTCTTTAACAACGCTTTTAAAATCAACATTATCAATAGTTTCTACAGCGAATTTTGTGTTTAACAACCCCCAACCTGTAGTTGCATCTGGTCCAACAAGTGTTTGAGAGTTTGTACTAGAATTGTCTGGTGTAATATCATCTGCGGTGTGTAATGCCAAACCTTTTAGAGTGGCTGCCAACATAAATGATCCATTTACATTATTATAGTGTTGTTGCACTAATAGTAATGAACCCATTACGTTTGGTCCAGACATAGAAGTACCTGAATAACTACCATAACCATTACTGTCATTTGTAGGTGATGTAAGAGCTGTTCCGTTACCGATAATATCTGGCTTTACCCTCAGGTCATCTGTAGGTCCTTCAGAACTACCACTATTTCTGTTCATAGAAATTAAGGCACCATCAGCATCTATTTGAGCGTCTTGTCCATTTGCAACAACAAGGTTGTTTTTAACTGTTGACATATTGGTTAGCTTATCAAACTGAGCGTTTCCTTCTAGGGGCTCTGCGTTAACTGAATTACTATTTCCATCATTACCAGCAGAAACTACTTGTAAATAATAAGGAGCATTATACATGATTTCATCATATGCTTTCGATTCATCTAGATAAGCGCCAAAATACCAATCTGGCAAACTAGATGCGCCCCATCCATAAGAATGGTTAGATAATAGCATCCCGTTGTCTGCAGCACTTGCTACTTCAGGGGTGTCCTGATTCCAACGATAAGAAACTCCTTTTGCGTGAGGCGCCATTCCTTTTGCTTCTGGATTAACACCTGAAGCTAAAATAGTTCCTGTTACATGAGTTCCGTGATCACTATATTGATTTTCATCATCACCAATAGTTACCCTGTCATCTCCTCCAGGACCGTCAAATTCTTGATGATTTGTATAAACCCATCCACCATCCCAAACATAGGCTGTCATGTTTTGTCCTTCAAGCTCTAGGCCCAAACTACCTCCTGTATTAAGATGGTTTACTCTGGTTGATATTGCAGCGTTCTGGTTAAATGTTCTAAAATAGATAGGTTGGTTATCTTCAGAAACCTTCATAAGTTCAAAAAGCACTCCATCCTCAACATAAGTAATTGCCCATCCTTTTTGTGAGGCCATTTCTAAAGCTTTCTCTTTTGCTTCTAAATAAATTTGCCTTGAGGATTCTTCAATATATTTTAATTCTTCTGTGTTGTTGGCTTTTTTAATTTCTCTTATTTGTTCTTCAGTTTGAGAAAAAACAAAAAAAGTTGATAGAAAAAAGGAGAAAATTAATAGTCTTTTGAAGTAATTTTTTTTCATGTTTTTATTTTTTATTTTTTAGACAACGAAGATAACACTTTGATTTATATTATTTTATTTTTTAACATTATGAATTATTTCTTCATATCCATCAGAATAGCGAATGTTTGATTAATATCTTTTTCTTTTACAACAATTGTCATTTCATTTGTTGTTGATATTATTTCTTGAAGAGAGATGTCTGCCCATGCTAATTGTTTTAAAATAAAATAATAAAAACCTGACTGTTCTAAGTTGCCCTCTGGTAATTTAATGGTTATGGAGGCTAAGTTTTCTACATTATGAATTAATTTCTCATGTGTGAAAAACTCTTTTATATAAGGCTTCAGAGGTTGGCTAATAACAATGTTTGTCTCAAAAATACCTGTTGAAACAGTAATAAATGAATCATCATTATTTGCAGCAATCTCTAAAATTTTAGCAATTTCTTTTAAAAGTGATTTTGTGTTTTTATAGGTATAGTCACTTAGGTCTGAGCGCACAATAAAATCACCTAAAGAAAGTGTAAATTTTCTGATGTTTTTACGTATTCTTAATTCACTAGCTGGTGAGAGTCTATTAATTGCCATCATTACTGCACCGACCTTGACTTGTTTTTTAAGTAGTTTGTCTACCTCGGGAAGTATAATTCTCGCTAAAGAAGATACGTTTATTAATTTCTCATGAAGCGCTTCTTCAATAAATGGTGTTTTTCGAACCGTGCTTTCTACGGCCTCTTGTATTGTTTTCAAAACCTATATTGTTTAACTCTTAAAATCTATTTTTTAATTAATTAAATTAGTTAATTCTTTAAATGTTTGTTTTGCATCTTTGCTTTGATAAAGAACGGCATAAACAGCATCTATGATAGGGGTTTTTGCCCCGTTATTTTTTTTGATTTTATAGGCGCTTTTTGTAGCATAATACCCCTCTGCAACCATGCTCATTTCGAACATTGCTGATTTAACTGTATACCCCTTACCAATCATGTTTCCAAACATTCTATTTCTACTAAAAGTAGAGTACCCTGTAACTAATAAATCTCCTAAATAAGCAGAATTGTTTATATTTCTTTTCATTTTATGAACTTTTTTAATGAATCGCTTCATTTCTCGAATGGCATTACTCATTAACACCGATTGAAAATTATCTCCATAACCTAAACCGTGAGATATTCCTGCAGCTATTGCAAAAATATTTTTTAGCATTGCTGCATATTCAGTACCAATTATGTCGTCTGATATTTTAGTTTTAATATATCTACTTGTTAAAACCTCTCCTATTAGAGCTGCCTTTTCTTCGTCTTGACAAGCTACAGTCAAATAGGAAAGTCTCTCCATTGCTACTTCTTCTGCATGACACGGTCCTGTAATTACTCCAATATTTTTGTATGAAATGTTATGTTTTTTATGAAAATATTCCCCAACAATTAAGCCAGATTCTGGGATGATTCCTTTGATAGCGGAAAAAATTATTTTGTTTTCTAAACTTTGTGTTAGTTTTTTGAGTTCTAAGGATAAAAATGCTGAAGGAATTGCAAAAATCAAAATATTATATTTTGATACAATTTCGTTAATATTACTTAAAAGGTCTAATTGTGATGGTTTTAGCTCAGCAGAACTTAAATAATTAGGGTTATGCTTATTTAATTTAATATGTTCTAAAACATAAACACTGCGCATATACCATCCTATATTATCTAAATTTTCTGAGAGCATTTTTACAATAGCGGTTGCCCAGCTACCCCCTCCGATAACAGCTATTTTTGGTTGATTTTTCATTGTTTTTTAATCTTAGAAAACCCAAAAGTAATAATTCTAAAATCTAATATGTAAACTGAAGTGATTTATTATATTTGTCTATAATAATATAGGACAATGGAAGTTCAAATAATAAATAATTCTAAACACGAGTTACCTTCGTATGAAACTGTGCTTTCAGCGGGTATGGACATCAGAGCAAATATTGATATTTCTGTTACTCTTAAACCTCTTGAAAGAATTATTATTAAAACGGGTTTGTATATGTCCTTACCAAGAGGGTTAGAGGCTCAAGTGAGACCACGTAGCGGTCTTGCGGCTAAAAAAGGGATTACTGTATTGAATAGCCCAGGAACAATAGATGCCGATTATAGAGGAGAAATTGGTGTTATATTAATTAACTTATCTAAAGAAGATTTTATAATAAATGATGGTGATCGAATCGCTCAATTGGTGATTGCAAAATACGAGCAGATTAAATGGAAGAAAGTCACGGTATTAGATGAAACTGAACGCGGTGATGGAGGTTTTGGAAGTACAGGAATTTAAAATAAAAAAGCTCATTAATAAATCAATGAGCTTCTATATAATAAACTATTTTTTTATTGATTATCAATAACTTCTTTAATCTTTAATTCTAATTCTTCTGCTAAATCAGGGTTATCTTTAATTAAAGTTTTAACAGCATCTCTTCCTTGACCTAATTTAGTTTCACCATAACTAAACCATGATCCACTTTTCTTTACAATACCTAATTCAACGCCAATATCAAGAACCTCTCCAACTTTAGATATTCCTTCACCATACATAATATCGAATTCTGCAATTTGAAATGGTGGTGCCACTTTATTTTTTACAACCTTAACTTTGGTTTGATTTCCAATTACTTTATCGCTATCTTTTATTTGTGTTCTCCTTCTAATGTCTAGGCGGACAGATGCGTAAAATTTTAAAGCATTACCTCCGGTTGTTGTTTCTGGATTTCCAAACATAACGCCTATTTTTTCTCGTAATTGATTTATAAAAATAACCGTACACTTTGTTTTACTAATTGTTCCTGTTAACTTTCGAAGCGCTTGAGACATTAAACGAGCGTGTAACCCCATTTTTGAGTCACCCATCTCTCCTTCAATTTCTGATTTTGGTGTTAAAGCAGCTACTGAATCTATAACTACAATATCTATAGCTCCAGAGCGAATTAAATTATCGGCAATTTCTAAAGCTTGTTCTCCATGATCTGGTTGAGATATAATTAAATTATCAATATCAACACCAAGGTTTGAAGCATAAAAACGATCAAAAGCATGCTCCGCGTCTATGAAGGCTGCAATTCCTCCAGATTTTTGAGCTTCAGCAATCGCATGAAGTGTAAGCGTTGTTTTACCTGAAGATTCGGGTCCATAAATTTCTATAACTCTTCCTCTTGGATACCCTCCTACTCCTAAAGCTAAGTCTAAACCTAAAGAACCTGAGGATATAGCCTCTACTTCTTCTACAACACTATCTCCCATTTTCATAACAGACCCTTTTCCATAAGTTTTGTCTAACTTATCTAAAGTTAATTGAAGTGCTTTTAGCTTTGCTTGTTTTTCTTTATCTGCTGCCATAAATACTACTTATTAAATTTTTAAAACTATGACAAGGTACAAAATTTGGTTAGTAAAAATTAGTGAAAAAAGATTATTTTTGAACGATTTTGAATCTCTTTTTTTCTTCACATGTCTAACCACAGTCACTTTATTTTTCACAAACCTTATGGTACAATTTCACAATTTGTTAACCCACATAAAAGAAAGAAAAAGCTTTTAGGTGATTTCTTCAATTTTCCAAAAAAAACAATGGCTATAGGAAGGTTAGATGTAAATTCTGAAGGGCTTCTTTTATTAACAACTAATGGTAAAGTAAGTGAATATATAAGAAGTAAAAAAGTTGAAAAAGAATATTATGTTCAAGTAGATGGTTGTATAACACAAGATGATATTAATTTTTTAAAAAATGGTGTAATTATAGGTATTAACGGACAAAAATATAGTACAAAACCTTGTATGTCTTCTTTAATACCAGAACCAAAGTTTGAGAAAAGAACACAAAAAATTAGAGATGATAGACATGGACCAACGAGCTGGATTTCCATAACTATAAATGAAGGTAAATATAGACAGGTAAGAAAAATGACTGCTGCAATTGGTTTTCCTACCTTACGTTTAATAAGAGTTAGAATAGGGTCTATTTTGTTAGGAAAATTAAAATTGGGTGAGGTAAAAGAAGTTGATGTTTTATTTTAATTTTTTAACATCTTAATATGTGGTATACCATCTTCTAAATACTCCTCTCCTATTTGATAAAAACCTAATAAATTATAGAATTTAACAAGATAAGATTGTGCTGAAATTTTAATATTACTTTTTTTAAAGTTATTTTCTATAAATTGAATTGAATATAAAACTAATTGATATCCATATTTATGTTTTCTGAATTCATTTTTTACAACAATTCTTCCAATACTAGGTTCTGAAAAATAATCACCTGATTTAAAAATTCTTGCATACGCAATTATTTGATTGTTTAAGGTACCTAATATATGATAGGCAAGCTTATCTTTATCATCTAAATCTTGGTATACACAATCTTGTTCAACAACAAAAACTTCAGATCTAAGTTGTATAATATCATATAACTCATGAGTTGTTAATTCATTAAATTTCTTTGTTATGAATATCATGTTTAACAAGCCGGTATTTTATTAACTCTATTTAAATGTCTCCCTCCTTCAAACTCTGTTTCTATAAATTTTTCTACCATTTTTAATGCTTGAGGAATTGATGTGAATCTGGCTGGTATACATAAAATATTAGCATTATTATGTTGTCTAATTAGTGCTACAATTTCTTTAGTCCAACACAAACCTGCTCTTACCTCTTTATATTTATTTGCAGTCATAGCAACACCATTTGCACTACCACATAATAAAATACCATATTGTGCTTTTTTAGAAACTATATCTTTTGCGACAGGATGAACAAAATCTGGATAATCAACGCTTTCATTTGAATCTGTACCATAATTTTTTACATTAATACCTTTTGATTTTAATAACTTAATTATTTCAAATTTATATGCTGTAGCAGCATGATCATTCCCTATAGAAATATTCATAATAGTTTGATTTTTATACTTTTAATATAAGCAAAAATACAAATTGATATGGTTATCAACAGTTTTCATAAGTAATTTTATATTCTAATTAGTAACTAACTATTTATTAGATAATTAACTAAAATTATATAAATGTTAAAAAGTATAAGTAAGTTTTTAAAAATAGATTTGATTAATTCAATTATAATTTTAATAGATTTTTTTTTATCACATACACAATAAAAACTATTAATTTTTAACTACTTCTTATAAACAATATTTTAGTGTAAATCTTACACTTATTAACTTATTATTAATTAATAAAATATGTTTATAGTTGTTTATAAAGACTGTTAACAACTATTAATTTTATAGTATTTTAAAGGAATATAAAATAATAAACTGTGTATTACTTTTAATAAGTAATAAATCAAAAATAAAATCTAATTTTCTATGTTAACTATTCACAAACTATAATAGTTAATAATGATTTTAAAATTTAAAATAAAGAATATATTATTATTATATAGATTGTTAATAAAGTTGTAATTATTAATAAATTTTATAATCGTAAAATCTTTTATCGTCAGATTTTCTCACTCTATCTATTCTTACATTACCATTTTTATTAATTTGTTTAATAATCAAACTTCTTCTTTTTTTTATAGTTTCATAAGAGTAATTAGATAACCCAAAAAGTTCATCTAATTTGTCCTTATTAACAGTATTTGACTTATAACTTATAATTTTTCTTTCTATAACTTTAAAATCTGGAATCAATTTATATGAAGATTTATTTTTCTTTATAATAATAAAAAGTAAAAAGAAAATAATTATAATTATAATTATAATATAATATATAAGGTTACTCTTTTTATGAGATAAGTGTTTATTAATTAAATTTTTCTCTACATCTATTATCCCTGCTTTAACATTAAAAGAATTAACGTAACCTAATTTATTTTTAAAATAAATCAAAGAATCTTTAACATAGAGATAGGATATACCATTAACACGTTCTAATTCTTTTAATTTAGACGTATATCTTAATATTCCTGTTTTTTTATCTAATATTCTATATTCAACTCCATTATCTTTTAAATAATACCCATGTAATGAATACAAATCTGACTCATATATATAATTTCCTCTATAAAAACCATAAGAAGACACAAATAATAAATCTCTAAACTTACTTTTAAAATTAAATTCTTCTTTAAACTCATAATTTATTAGATCAATTTCTCCGAATGTATATTTGTTTTTAGTCTCTGAAAATATTTCATTATACTTATCTGATGAATGATTTAGAAGTACTTTTAATTTATTATCAATCGTCCATGACATTAATATTTTTTTTACATCATAAGGATAGTTTTTAATATGAATTTTTTCCCATTTTTTATTATCATAATCAAAATAAATTAACCAGGGAAACGAATCAAATTTTCCTTGTCCTCCATAACTATACAAGATATTATTATTAATAAATAAATATCTATTATAATTTAATTCTGAATGATCATCTAAAGTTAATTTATAGACTTTAGGTTCATTACTTAAATGGATTTCAAAAAGATAAAACGTTCCATTTGGGTTGTAAAAAAGAGTTGAATCATTTTTAAATACAATACTGCTAAAAAAATGAGACTTAAATTTTATTACTTCATCATCTAAACCAAACAATTTAATTTGATTATGAATTTTCAAGGTGTCTATATTTTTAGGATTTCTACTGTATCCTTTATATGATAAAATAATAAAAAGTAATAGAGTTAATCTTTTTAAAAACAAATTGATTTTATTTTAAGATTATAAATATACTTAATATATGTGTATTTATGTGTCTTACATTTAATAAACTTAATAAGTTTTTAAATAAAATATAATTAAAAATAGATTTACTAGAACAAATTAAAAAAAGATATAGTACCCGAAATAAGATAAAAAATTGTAATGAAAATATATTACCCTTATTATAATAAGGGTAATATTTTTTAACTTTTAATATGTACTATAGTTAAAACTTTAAACATATACATAAAATCAATAAATATTAAGTTATTAATTTTAATAACCATAATTTCATATTTTTTTTGTTGTTGGTTAATTATAGATATTATCGAAATTATATATAATTACTATCAATATGTTTAAAAAGAAAGTTCTCAAATATTTATTTTTTTCCTTATTTTCTGTGATACTTTATATAATAGTATTATTTGTCTTTTTTTCTTTATTAACTATATTACATCTTAATAAAAAAACTGAATTATATTTTGATATATAGTTACATCTAAAGAATCAGTTCCTACTATCTCACCATCTGCCTCAATTATTGAATTATTATGATTTATAATTTGAATAACCTCATCTTTATAGGTTTCTACTTTCTTATGGTACACTATATCTCCGTTATATAATTTTGGTAAGTTTAAAAGTAAATCAAAAATCGAGATGTTTTTTACAATAGTTATATCAAATAAACCATCTTTTGGATTTGGATTTTTTGTAAGTCTTAATCCACCTCCAGAGTATTTACAAATACCAAATAATATCATTAAACATTCTTCATGAAGTGTTTTATTTTTAACTCTAATGGTATATTTAGTTTTATTGTATGATAATAAACTATAGAAACCACTTATTAAAAAAGCTAAAGATCCTATTTTTTTTAAATTCTTTAAATTATGAACAACATATCCATCATATCCTATTCCTCCAAGATTATTAAAGTATTCTTTTTCTCCATTAAATAAGGTTATACAACCTATATCCTGAAGAGTTGTTGTATTTTTTCTAATAACATTTATAGATTTTTCTAAAGAATTTGGAATATTATATGTTTTTATCCAGTCATTTCCAGTTCCTAACGGAATTATACCTACTTTTACTTTATTCGTTTTTATATATGCTTGTGTCATTACACCATTTATAACATGATGTAAAGTACCATCACCACCAACAGAAATAATAATTTTATAACCTTTTTTTATTACTTCCCTAACCAACTCTACTTCATGTTTCGTATATTGACTAAAAGCAAAAGAATATTGAATCTTTTTAATATTTAATAAATATTTAATTTCATTCCATGAGTTTTTAAAATTTTTATTCCCTGAGGAAGGGTTTACAATTAAAAACCATGTATTTATATCTTTTGATTCTTTTATATCATACATAAAAATTAAATTGAAACAGTTAGATAATAAAGAATAAAAAATATATATTTTTCAACAGATAAAAAAATATAGATAGTAGTATGAGTAGAAAGAAAAAAATCTACAAGAAGAAAGGAAGCGTAATTAAAAATTTAACAAGAGATATCTTTAAGATTCTTAATAATGATACTTCTAAATTTTATAATTACAAACAGATAGCAGCAAAGTTGGGTGTAAAAAATTCTGATGGTAAAACACAAATACTTAAAAAATTAGCAGAATTAAAAGAAACAAAAAAAATAAAAGAAGTAGATCGAGGTAAATATCAAATTATTATTGATAAAAAATATCATATTGGTACATTAGACATAACCTCTAATGGTAATGGATATTTTATTTCTGATGATTTCGATAAAGATATTTTTATTCCTTCCAATAATCTAGGTAAAGGATTACAAAATGATACAGTAAAAGCATTTGTATATAAAAGAAACAGGAGTAATAAACTAGAAGCAGATATTATTGAAATTATAGAGAGAGACAAAACAACTTTTGTTGGGGTTCTTCAAATGAGTAAAAATTTTGGTTTTGTTTTGTGTGATAACCAAAAAATGTATACAGATATTTTTATATCAAAAGCTCGTGTAAATGGAGCAGAGCATGGGGATAAAGTTCAAGTAAAAATTACTGATTGGCCAGAAAATTCAAAAAATCCTTTTGGTAAAATTACACAAGTTTTAGGAAAACCAGGGGATCATAATACTGAAATTCATTCTATTTTATTAGAATATGGTTTACCTTATAAATTTGAGTCTGAGGTTGAAAAAGATGCGAGTAGTTTATCTCTAGAAATTACAAAAGAAGAAATTTCTAAAAGAAGAGATATGAGAAAGGATCTAACTTTTACAATTGATCCTAAAGATGCTAAAGATTTTGATGATGCGCTATCATTTACAAACTTACCTAATGGTAATTATGAGATAGGAATACATATTGCAGATGTTTCGCATTATGTTCAACCAAATACCATTTTAGATGAAGAAGCATATAATAGAGGAACATCGGTATATTTAGTAGATAGAGTAGTTCCTATGTTACCTGAAATTTTATCAAACGGTGTCTGTTCCTTAAGACCTAATGAAGAGAAACTTACTTTCTCAGCTGTTTTTGAAATTAATGAAAGTGCTCAAATATTAAATGAATGGTTTGGAAGAACAGTTACTTATTCAGACAAGCGATTTGCTTATGAAGAAGCTCAAGCGGTTATAGAAACTAAGAATAATTTTATACCTGAGAATATTTCTATTACAAAAGAATCTTATCACGTTTCCGACTCTCTAGTTGAAGCTATATTAAAATTAGATGGGTTAGCAAAGATCCTAAGAAAGAAAAGAATGAATAAAGGAGCAATATCCTTTGACAGAATTGAAGTAAAATTCAATCTAGATGAAAATGCAAATCCAGTAGGTGTATTTTTTAAAGAATCAAAAGATGCTAATAAATTAATAGAGGAATTTATGTTATTAGCTAATAGAAAAGTTGCAGAATTTATAGGAAAAGAAAAAAATAAAATTACAAATAAAACTTTTATATATAGGGTTCACGATGAACCTGATATTGAAAAGCTTGCAACCTTACAAAATATCATTTCGAATTTTGGGTATAAAATAAATACTTTAACTAGAGAAAGTACCACTGAGAGTTTAAATAAATTATTAAAAGACGTCTATGGTAAACCAGAATCTAACATGATAGAGACTTTAGCGATCAGAACAATGAGTAAAGCAGTTTATACAACTCATAATATAGGCCATTATGGATTAGCTTTTGATTATTATTCTCATTTTACCTCTCCAATTCGTCGTTACCCTGATGTGATGACTCATCGTTTGTTACAACATTATCTTAGTGGAGGTAAATCTCCTAAACAAGATGATTATGAAACAAAATGTAAACATACTTCAAAACAAGAAGAACTTGCCTCTAAAGCAGAAAGACAATCTATTAAATATATGCAAGTTAAATACATGCAAGATCATAAAGACGAAGAGTTTTCTGGTGTAATTACTGGTGTTACAGAATGGGGAATATATGTGGAAATTAGTTCTAATAAATGTGAGGGTATGGTAAGAATAAGAGATATAAAAAGCGATTATTACATTTTTGATGAAAAACAACTTGCTATAATAGGACAATCAACCAAACACATTTATCAATTAGGTGATGTTGTTACAGTAAAAGTAAAACACACTGATTTAGAAAGAAAACATCTAGACTTTACTCTTTTAGAACAATAGAATTATTTTTTTGTAGTTATTATTTAAAACATTGTAAAAAGATGAAAAACCATATAACCGTATTTTTATTAATAGCAACCAACTTCTTTTATGCTCAATCAATTACCAAAGAAAAAATAGAGGATTTTTATAAAATTAAAGTATATAACGGTATAAGTCTTGAGCTCATTAAGTCTAATGAGAATAAAATTGAAATTACAGGAACTAAATCCAATAAAGTTAAAATAAAGAATATAGAGGGTGTTTTAAAAGTAAGCCTTCGATTTCCTGAATTATTAGCTGGAGATAAAGTAAGTGTTAAATTATTTTATAATAAAGATATTCAAACAATTGATGGAAATGAAGGCTCAAAAATTATAGGAAGAGACATTAATCAAACACATTTAGAGGTAAAAGCTCAAGAAGGCGCTTCAATAACTTTAGAAATTAATACCAAACATTTAAAAGTTAAGTCAGTGTCAGGAAGTGTCGTTCAATTAACCGGAAAATCAAAAAATCAAGATGTAGAGTTAGATTTATATGGTGTATATCAAGGCTATGGTTTAAAGGCTTCAAACAGTAGTACAATCAAAGCGGGCACAGGATCAAAAGCAGAAGTAAATGCAGGAGAAACATTATTTGCAAAAGTTAGTTTTGGTGGGTCTATTCTTTATAAAGGAGATCCAGAAGTTATAAAAAACAAAAAAACAGCTGGAGGAATTATAAAGCAAATGAATTAATTGATTGAAACCTTTTTGTATATTTGTATAATAAATTTAAATAAATGACTATTCTAAATATAATTTTATTAGGAATGCCAAGCCCACTTTCTATGGCCCTTATAGTAGGAGCGCTATTACTATTATTTGGAGGAAAAAAAATACCTGAACTAATGAAAGGTATAGGTGGAGGTATTAAAGAGTTTAAAAAAGCCTCAAAAGACGATAAAAAAGATGATGAAAAGTTAGAGGAGAAAAAGTAATATAAAACCTAAGCTAATAGCTTAGGTTTTTTTATAGCTTAACAGCAGTTCCTGAGGCAGTTACCATTAACATACCTCCTCCTTTACCTACAGTTTCATAATCTAAATCAATACCAACAATAGCGTTTGCATTTAATCTTTTAGCACTTTCTTCCATTTCTTTTAAAGCAGTATCCTTAGCTTTTCTGAGCACTCTTTCATAAGAGCCAGATCTTCCACCAACAACATCTCTTATGCTTGCAAAGAAGTCTTTAAAAATATTTGCGCCTATAATGGTCTCTCCAGTAACAATACCTATATAGTCTTTTATAGGTTTACCATCAATGTTATTTGTTGTAGATAATATCATTTATTTATCTAATTTTTTTTTGTTATTCTTCATTGCTTCACCAATTTGATTACTGGCAGTGAAACTCGCTACCATATCATTTAACATTTGACTTCCTGCCTGTGGGGAGTTGGGTAATAATATTAAATTACTATTTGTTTCTTGACCAATAGATTGTAGTGTGTCATAGTGTTGTGTAACCACAATTAAAGCTGAAGCTTCTTGTGAGTTAATCCCCACTTTATTTAAAACCTCAACAGATTCTTCTAATCCTCGCGCAATTTCTCTTCTTTGATCTGCTATACCTTGTCCTTGAAGGCGCTTACTCTCTGCTTCAGCTTTTGCTTTTTCAACAATTAAAATACGTGCAGCATCACCATCATATTGAGCTGCTGTTTTTTCTCTTTCTGCGGCATTAATTCTGTTCATAGCCGCTTTAACCTGCGCATCTGGATCTATATCTGTAACTAATGTTTTAATAATATCATAACCATAATTAACCATAGCATCGTTCAGTTCAGACTTTACTGCAATTGCGATATCGTCCTTTTTTACAAAAACATCATCTAGCTTCATTTTAGGAACTTCTGCTCTTACTACATCAAAAACATAAGACGTAATTTGATCGTGAGGATAGTCTAACTTATAGAAAGCATCTTCCACTTTGTTTTTAATAACTTTAAATTGAACAGAAACTTTAAGTTTTACAAATACATCATCGAGAGTCTTTGTTTCAATTATAACATCTAACTGTTGAATTTTTAAACTTAATCTACCCGCAATTCTTTGAACTAAAGGAATTTTAAAGTGAAGTCCAGATTGCCTAATACTGCCGAAACGACCAAACGTTTCAATTATTACAGCAGTTTGTTGTTTTACAATAAAAACAGCTCCATAAATTAGAATAAAAGTAAACCCTAGAATGATTGGAAGATATAAACTCATAATTATTTTTTAATAGTTAGTATTCATTTGTTTTATATTAGTAAGACGCAAAAGCTTTCAAACGTTACAAAAACTTACTTCTTCTTTAAGTTTTCTCTATATTTTGTCCATTTTTTAAATTGTTTTACTGACAAGATATCTTTTAACACATCATCTAGCTTTTTTTCTTTATCGTCAATGACTTTTATAATCGGTTTAAAAGATTCTGTAACTTCTTTATTTGCTTTTTGAAGCGCACTAAAATCTCTATTTTTCATTGATTCTTTTTGAGCTGCCTCCATTTTTGATTTTCCTTCAGAGAATAAAAAAGTGTTTATCCTTTTTATTTGTTTCAATTCTTTATTAAATGAGTTAAAAGTGGAGGATACTTTTCCATATACATCAGAAGATTTTTTAACTCCTATTTTTTTACTTACTTTTTCTGTATTGTAGAAAACTAAACCAACAGCTTTTTCTACATCAATTTCAGGAACTCTAGGCTGTTGAGCCGCTCTAGGTTGTCTAGGCTGCATACTTTGCCTTCTGTTGTACTGGGAGCCATAACGAGAATCAAATTGGGCTTCTACTGACATTGTCATCAGTAAAATTATAATTAAAGTAAAAGTTTTAATCATGATAGTTTTTTTATTATTTCATTCATTCTATGAAGACTTTCCTCTTTTCCAATTAATTCAATGATATCAAATAAATGAGGGCCTTTCATTTCGCCAACTATAGCTAACCTTAAAGGCTGCATAATTTTACCAAAACTAATTTCCTTTAAAGATATCCATTTTTTTGTTTCCATTTCAACAGAATTAGAAGAGAAATCATTTATTGAAATAAACACTTTTATTAACTCGTTCATTAAATCACCTGTTTCCTCTTTCCATTGTTTTTTTACAGCTTTCTCATTGTATTTTTCAGGGCGTTCAAAGAAATAATGACATAGACTCCAAAAGTCTTTTACAAATACAGCTCTATCTTTTACTAGCGAAACAACTTTTTCTACAAAGCCTAAAGAGGGAGGGCTATCTAGTTTCTTACTTTTTAGGATTTCTAAAAACAATTTAGCTAATTCAGCATTCGTCTTGTTTTGAAGGTATTGCTGATTAAACCATTTTGTTTTGTCTAAATTAAATTTTGCGCCAGATTTACTCACCCTTGAAAGATCAAAAGCGGCAATCAACTCTTGTAATGAAAAAATTTCCTGTTCTGTTCCAGGGTTCCATCCCAGTAATGATAACATGTTTATAAAAGCATCTGAAAAATAGCCACTTTCTTTATACCCAATAGAAGTTTCACCAGACTTTTCGTTTGTGTACTGCAAAGGAAAAACAGGAAAGCCTAACTTATCTCCGTCTCGTTTACTAAGTTTTCCTTTTCCTTCAGGTTTTAAAATAAGAGGTAGATGGGCAAATTTTGGCACTTCCCATCCAAAAGCATCGTATAATAAAACATGTAATGGTAAAGAGGGAAGCCATTCTTCACCCCGAATTACATGACTAATTTTCATAAGGTGGTCGTCTACAATATTTGCTAAATGGTATGTAGGCATTCCATCCGATTTAAAAAGCACTTTATCATCAAGTGTGTTTGTTTCAATAGAAATAGAGCCTCTAATTTCATCATTTAATAATAAGGTTTCGTCTTGAGGACATTTGAAACGAATTACATACCTGTCTCCTTTTTCTATTCTTTTTTTTGTTTCATCTTCAGACAAAACCAAAGAGTTTATTAATCTTCCTTTTTCTCTATTGTGCCAATTATATATAAAAGTTTTTCCCTTGGCTTCATGTTGTTTTCTGTGAGCACTGAGTTCTTCAGAGGTGTCAAATGCATAATATGCTTTTCCTTGTTCAATTAAAACACCTACATATTCTTCATATATCTTTTTTCTTTCAGACTGTCTATAAGGGCCAAATTGTTCATTTTTACCCGGTCCTTCATCAAAAGGAATACAACACCATTCTAGAGAATTAATTATATATTCTTCAGCATTATTAACATATCTTGATTGATCTGTGTCTTCTATTCTTAGAACAAAAACACCATTATGTCTTTTGGCAAATAAATAATTATATAGAGCAGTTCTTAATCCACCCATATGAAGAGGGCCTGTTGGACTAGGAGCAAAACGAACACGAATATTAGACATCATTCACTTTTTATATTTAAAGAACAAATATACCTTACTAATATTAGATAAAAAAAGCTATTTATTTTAGACTTAACGCGAAAGAATCTTTAACAAAAAATCTTTCCATTACTATTTAAAAAAAAGTATTTTTATTAGTTAATGAACGCATATTTAAACATAGAGAAAAAACTATCTGTCTTTTATAAAAAGTATTATACAAACGAACTAGTTAAAGGAGCTATTTTATTTACTCTATTTGGTGTGTTGTATTTTATTATAACCTTAGGAATAGAATATTTTTTATGGCTTAAGCCCAACTTCAGGATGATTTTGTTGATGTTATTTATAGTGACAGAATCTTTTTTGTTTTTTAAGTTCATTATCACTCCAATTATTCATTTAATAAAGCTTAAAAAAGGGATTAACGATATAGAATCTTCTAAGATTATTGGAGCTTATTTCCCTGAGGTTCAAGACAAATTGTTGAACGTTTTACAATTAAAAAATGAAACAAAAACAACGGATCTTATACTTGCTAGTATTCAGCAAAAATCTACAGAACTACAACCAATAAAGTTTTCTAAGGCTATTAATTTTAAAAAAAATTTTATTTATTTAAAGTATTTAATGCTGCCCACATTACTATGGGTTGTGTTTTTTTTAACAGGAATAGATGTTGGTTTATATGATAGTTTTAATAGAGTTGCCAACCCGAAAACCGCATATGCTCCTCCAGCCTTGTTTTCATTTCATTTAGAAACAAAAAATTTAGACCTACTTGAGGGGGGCTCAAATACTGTTCTTATTTCGACCAAAGGAGACTTTGTTCCTGAGGAAGTTAAGATTCAATATGACCATCAAACTTACTTTATGCAAGAAGTAAAAAAAGGAGTGTTTTCATTTACATTTACCAACTTAACTAAATCTTTAACATTTCAGTGTTATTCAGGTGAAGTTTATTCTGAGCCCTACTTTCTTAATGTTATTAAAACACCTCTTATTCAAAACCTAGAGATTTCTTTAGACTATCCAGCCCACACACAAATAAAGGATGAAATAATACAAAATACTGGTAATTTAACAGTTCCTGTTGGAACAAAAATAAAATGGAACGCTTCTACTTATCAAACAGATAGTGTTGCTTTTAAGGATAATACACATAGAGATTATTTTATTAGGGTATCTGAAAATAACTTTAGATATGAGAAAACAGCAAAGGTTAATCTCGATTATCAGATAAGTTCATCAAATAAAAAACTACAAGATTTTGAAAAAGTTTCTTATACGTTAAAAGTTGTTAAGGACGAATATCCTTCAATAATAGTAAGCTCTAATATTGATAGCACAACAATTGAAAACACCTATTTTATTGGTCGTGTATCAGATGATTATGGAATCAATATGTTGGAATTTATTTACTACAGAAAAGACACACCGAAGCAAAAAAATAAAGTCTTATTAGGCCTTAGTAAAGCAAAAACCCAAACGTTTTATTATGACTTTCCAGAAGAAATCAATTTCATAAAAGGTCTTGATTATGAATTTTATTTTCAAGTAACTGATAATGATGCAGTTTCTGGGAATAAAGTCACAAAAAGCCAAACCTATAGCTTTAGAAAAAAAACAAATGAAGAGCAGAAACAAGACCTTTTAAATACTCAAAAAGAAACCATAAAAGATTTAGAAACTACGATTCAAAACAAAGCTCGTCAACAGCAAAGCTTTTTGCAAATCCAAAAAGAAATTAAAAACAAAAAAACGTTTGATTGGAATGATAAGAAAAAGGTAGGTGAATTTATTCGCATGCAAAAACAACATCAACAAATGATGGAGCGCCAAACTGAGACCCTTCAGCAAACCTTAAAACAAAGCAATAGTGATAAGCAGATGCTTAGGGAGAAAAAGCAACAATTACAAAAACGAATAGAGGAACTATTGGCGTTAAATAAACAGAAAAAATTATTAGATGAGCTTCAAAAAATTACTGAAAAACTAGATAAAGAAGCTCTGATTAAAAAAACAAAAGCATTAGCACAAAAGAACAAACAACAAGAAAGAAGTTTAGAAAGAATTCTAGAGTTAACAAAACGTTTTTATGTTGAAGAAAAAACACTTCAAATAGCTAATAAACTAAAAACATTGTCAAAAAAGCAAGACACCATAAACAATACTAAAAATGGTGCTGTTAATGAACAAAAAGAAGTTGAAGAAGATTTTGAAAAAATTTCAAAAGAATTAGAAAGCTTAACCAAGGATAACAAGCAACTAAAAAATCCTTTAAGTATACCCCAACTACTTGAAGAAACCGAGGAAATTAAAAAAGCGTTATCGAAAGCAGAAGATCAATTATCCAAAAACCAAAAACAAGACGCAGGTAAAACACAAAAGAATATCTCCAAAAAAATGCTACAAATGAGTATGCAAATGCAAAAAGCTGCAGCTGATATGCAAAAAAACACCATAGATGAAAATATAGATGACCTACGAAAAATTTTAGAAAATCTTGTAACTTTTTCTTTTAAGCAAGAGGAATTGCTTATAAAATTCGATAACATCTCTGTTAGTCACCCTGACTTTGGAAAAGAACTTATTCATCAAAATCAATTAAAATCTTACTTCGAACATATTGATGATAGCTTGTTTGTGTTGTCTATGAGGCTTCCTCAACTGACAACAAAAATTCAAACCGAACTATCAAATGCATACTATAATTTAGATGAATCCTTAGCCAACTTGTCGGAAAATAAATTCGATGTAGCCGGGTCTAACCAACAATATGTAATGACATCTGCTAATAATCTAGCAGATTTATTAAGCAATCTTTTAAACGATCTACAAAACAATATGGGCTTTCCAGGGGGTAAAGGAAAAAACAACTCATTTAGTTTACCATCACTAATAGAAAAGCAAAAAGGACTCTCAAATAAACTTAAGGAAGGGTTGAGAAAAATGAACGGACATCAAAACACTCAAAAGAATAAAGAAAAGGGGGGTAAAAATGGAAATGGAGAATTTGATGAGCAAATGAATGGAAAATTGTTTAAAATATATCAAGAACAAAGTCAATTAAGAAGACAACTTGAAGAAGCTCTTGGTAAATTTGGGAAAAACAACAACACAATAAATAAAGTTCTAAAAACAATGGAGCAGCTCGAAAATGCTATACTCGAAAAAGGATTTAGTATGAAAAATATTGAAAGAATGCAGCAACTCGAGTATCAATTGCTAAAACTCGATAATGCTTATTTTAGTCAAGGTAAAGACAAGGAGAGACAAGCTAAACGAAATGTTTTTTCATATGAAAGAAAACAACTAAATAGGCTTAAGTTAAAAAAACAGTTCTATAATCAAATGGAGATATTAAATAGACAATCACTACCTTTGCAAGATGAATTTCAAAAGAGAGTTCAGAAGTATTTTTTAAATAAAAGTGAAGATTGATTACATTTAATTCAGAAACGCCTTTTAACCTCAAAGCATCAGATAAAATCACAATCTGGATTGAGGATATAATTTCTTCTGAAGGTTATTCAGTTGGAGAAATTAACTATATTTTTTGTGATGATGCATATCTTGGCAAACTCAATAAAAAGTTTCTCGATCATGATACTTTGACAGATATTATTAGCTTTGATTATTGTGTTGGCAAACAGGTTAACGGAGATATTTACATATCTATAGATCGTGTATCAGATAATGCAGAAACTTATGATGTTTCATTTGACACGGAGCTTAATAGGGTGATGATTCATGGAATATTACATTACCTTGGATATAAAGATAAAACTTTTGATGAAAAACAGAGCATGAGAGCTAAAGAAGACCTGTTTTTAAACAGGTTAAAGCACTGATAATGAGTATTTTATAAAAACGTTTCACGTGAAACAAGTATGAGTTTATTTAACACAACATATGATGTTATTGTAGTTGGTGGTGGGCATGCAGGCAGTGAAGCTGCAGCAGCAAGTGCTAATATGGGAGCATCAACCTTACTTATAACAATGAACCTTCAGAATATCGCTCAAATGAGCTGTAATCCTGCCATGGGAGGTATTGCAAAAGGTCAAATTATTCGTGAAATTGATGCACTTGGTGGTTACAGTGGAATCGTAACCGATAAAACAGCAATCCAATTTAAGATGTTAAATAAATCCAAAGGCCCAGCAATGTGGAGTCCAAGAGCCCAATCAGACAGAATGATGTTTGCTGAAACTTGGAGAACGATGCTGGAAAACACCGAAAACTTAGACTTCTATCAAGATTCGGTTAATGGTTTGCTTTTTGAAGGTTCAAAAGTAACTGGTGTTAAGACAGCTTTAGGTCTTCAAATTAAAGCACGAACTGTAATTGTCACTGCGGGTACTTTCCTTAATGGATTGATACATATAGGAGAAAAAACATTTGGTGGAGGTAGAGCAGGAGAGGGGTCTTCAACTGGAATAACAGAAGACTTGGTTTCTAAAGGATTTGAAGCAGGACGCATGAAAACAGGTACACCCCCTCGTGTAGATGGACGATCTTTAGATTATTCTAAAATGGAAGAACAACCTGGCGACCAAGCCCCCGAAACATTTTCATATTTAGCTACTAAGCCACTTGTTAAACAGCGGTCTTGTTATTTAACTCACACCAATTCAAAAGTTCACGAAGTATTACGTGACGGTTTTGATAGGTCGCCTATGTTTAATGGACGAATCCAATCTACTGGCCCTAGATATTGTCCATCTATAGAAGATAAGATTGATAGATTTGCATCAAAAGACAGACATCAAGTGTTTGTTGAACCGGAGGGCTGGACTACCGTTGAAATTTATGTTAATGGTTTTTCAACCTCTATGCCAGAAGATATTCAAGATAAAGCCATTCGACTCATCCCTGGGTTTGAAAATGTAAAGTTTTTCAGATACGGTTATGCAATTGAATACGATTATTTTCCACCAACACAACTTAAACATACATTAGAAACTAAACCTGTAGAGAATCTTTTTTTTGCTGGACAAATAAATGGGACAACTGGCTATGAAGAGGCCGCAGCCCAAGGCCTTATGGCTGGTGTTAACGCAGCCCTTAAAGTTCAGAGAAAAGCTCCATTTATTCTTAAGAGGAATGAAGCCTACATAGGGGTTCTAATAGATGATCTAATCACCAAGGGAACAGAGGAGCCTTATAGAATGTTTACTTCTAGGGCAGAATATCGCACCTTGTTAAGACAAGATAATGCTGATATAAGATTAACTCCTCTTGGCTATAAAATCGGATTAGCTTCTAAAGAGCGACTAGATAAGGTAAACTTAAAAATTCTCAAAACAGATAAACTCATTAAATTTTTATCAGATACTAGTGTTACTCAGGATCAAATTAATCCAATACTAGCCAAAAAGAATTTATCTTTAATTAATCAGTCTGTTAAGCTTTATAAGATAGCCTCAAGACCCCAACTTTCATTAAATGATTTTGATGAACTAAATGCTCTTCAAGCTTTTTTTCAAAAAGAAGAGATAGATAAAACAATATTGGAGCAAGTAGAAATTCATTTAAAATATTCTGGATATATAAATAAAGAAAAGTCTAATGCAGATAAATTAAATAAACTAGAAAACGTTATTATTCCACAAAATTTTAATTATAACAAGGTAAATTCTTTGTCTCACGAGGCTAAAGAAAAACTTAGTAAAATACAACCAACAACCATTTCACAGGCGAGTAGAATAAGCGGTGTTTCTCCAAGCGACATTTCTGTTTTGCTTGTTTATATGGGTAGATAATTTTTAAATAAATCAAATGTTCCTCGTGGAACAATGTAATTTATATGTCACAAAAAACAGACTTTTTTAAAAATTTGAAACCGTATTTAAATTGTAAAGACCATACTGTTTCGGGTGAGGATTATTGTATTATGCATAACGAAGAGTATCATATGCTAGTAACAAAACCAGTTCCTGAAAACCTATCTAAATACTATAAGAGTAAGGATTATATTTCTCATACAGATTCTAAAAAAACCTTTTTTGATAAAGCATATCAAGCCGTAAAAAGGATTACCCTGAAACGTAAATTAAGATTAATTAATGAGAGCTTGCGTATACAAAATAGTATGTTTAGGCCAGAAAAGAACATTTTAGATGTAGGGGCTGGGACAGGAGATTTTTTAAAAGTTTGTAAAAATAATTCCTGGACTGTCTTTGGCACAGAGCCAAATAATGACGCTAGAAATATTGCTGCAAAAAAAGGAATTGTGCTTGAGAAAGATATTTCCAAATTTTCAAATCAAAAATTTGAAATTATAACACTTTGGCATGTTCTAGAGCATGTAGAAGACTTATCAGCATATATTTCAAATTTAAATCATATACTTTCAAATAGTGGAAGGTTAATTGTTGCAGTACCTAATTTTAAGAGTGAAGATGCAAAGCACTATAAAGAATTTTGGGCAGCCTATGACGTTCCTAGGCATTTGTGGCACTTTTCTCAGGAATCAATTCATCGTCTTTTTAAGGCTGAAAATATGTTGGTTGAAAAAACAATTCCTATGATTTTTGATTCCTATTATGTTTCTCTGTTGAGTGAAAAATATAAAAACGGAAAGACTAAGGTTATGAGCGCCCTTTACAGAGGTTTCATTTCAAATTGGAAGGCAAGGGCTTCTTCTGAGTACTCATCTCTAATTTATGTTATAAAAAAGCAGGAATAACGATAATTAGGCTTTTTAAACAGTTTTTTTAGTTTATTAACCCAACCAGTAGTTTAAAAAAATAAAACGGCTTAAAACAGAAGATTTAGCCAACTTTATAATCAAGTTTTCTTATACCTTTTCTTTAATACATCAGTTTTAACTATGCAATAGAAATACTCCAAAAAGAGTAATGATAAAATAGACTGCAAGTGTCATCGCTCCTGCATAATCTTTTGCCAGACGCTGACCAATAAGCAAGAAAATTAAGGCAATAGCAGAGAGCTCTACACCTATTAACGCAATTTCTTTTTGTCCAGAAGAGTAAATCTGATATGTTCCAACTATCATAAAAATTCCTGCAACTATTTCAATGGTTAAAATAACAGCGAGCAAAAAAGGAACATTATTTTTCAATGGAGAATTTTTAAAGTGACTTTTAATAAATCCAACATTTCCTTTCCAGTCTGTTATTTTGTCAATTCCAGATTGCATAAAAGTAACAATCAAAAAAAGTAAGATTAATATTTCTGTTGGATGGTCTGATAGCATTTTCATTTTGTTATAATTGGTTAGGTTTTGTAGGCTAATTTAATGTCTTTTATTTTAATCCTTGAATTGTCTATACATTGGATGCCTTTGAGACAATTTATGTAATAAAAAAAGTTTAAAACACTGAAATTGAGCGTTTTAATCTATAAAGTTTTACTTCAATAAAAATTATTTTTAATTTTTGTAACAATTGTATTTGCTAATTTTTCTTTGCTTTCTTGAGTCCACCCCCCTACATGAGGCGATAACAAAACATTTTCAGATGCAATCAAATATTCAAACGCATCGGGCATTTGATCTTTCGAAAATAGATTTTCGAAAGAAGACTTTTCATACTCTAAGACATCTAATCCAGCACCCAATATTTTTCCAGATTTTAATGCTAAAACTAAATCTTTTGTTACCACAGATTTTCCTCGAGCTGTATTGATTAACCAAAAGTTTTTTGTACAACTTTCGATAAAAGAAGTATTTATCATTTTTTCTGTAAGTATTGTTTGTGGAATATGAAGACTTAAAACGTCTATCTTTTCTTGCAGCTCTTTTAAGGAAACTTGTTTACAGTTTTCATCGCCAACAGATGGTTTAATGTCGTAACACAAAACTTCAACATCAAAACCACGAAGTTTTTTAGCGAAAGATTTCCCCATATTTCCATAGCCAATTATGCCGATTGTCTTCCCATCCAATTCTATCCCTCTGTTTTCCTCTCTAAACCAAAACCCTTGCTTTACTTCTTTATCCGCTTTATTAAGCTTGTTAAAAAGAGATAATATCATTCCAAGCGTATGTTCTCCTACAGCATTTTTGTTCCCTTCTGGAGCAGCAATAAGTTTAATCCCTATCGAAGAGGCGTAACGGCAATCAATATTCTCTAAGCCAGCCCCAACTCTACCAATAAATTTAAGTTTTGTTGCCTTCTTTAAAAAGGGTTCATCAATAGAAAAACGACTTCTAATTATGATTCCGTCGTAATTATGAATTTTCTTTTCAATTTCAACTTTAGACGAAGTGTAATCTTCATGGTTCTCATGTCCTGCAGCGTTAAGCTGTTTAAGTAAAGTAGGATGGTTTGTGTCTAAATGTAGAATTTTCACAATACTAATATTGTTCTTTTTCGCTTGGAAAATCTTTACTTTTTACATCGGCATTATAGTTTTTAAACGCAGAAGTCATTTCTGAATATAAATCTAGATATCTCCTTAAAAAGCGAGGGTTAAATTCGTGAGTCATTCCTAACATATCATGAGTTACAAGCACTTGTCCATCAACACCAACCCCCGCACCAATTCCAATCACAGGGATCGTTATTGACTTTGCTACTCTTTCAGCTAGAATAGCAGGAACCTTTTCTAAAACTAAGGCAAAACAACCCAATCTCTCTAGCATTAAAGCATCTTCAAGCAATTTTTCTGCCTCTTCTTCTTCTTTAGCCCTAACAGTATAAGTTCCGAACTTATATATAGATTGAGGAGTCAAGCCCAAATGACCCATTACAGGAATTCCAGCATTAAGAATTCGTTTAATAGATTCTTTAATTTCCTTTCCTCCTTCAACTTTAATTGAGTGTCCACCACTTTCTTTCATGATTCTTATAGCAGAACGTAGTGCTTCTTTAGGATCAGATTGATAGCTACCAAAAGGCAAGTCTACAACAACCAAAGAACGTTCTACCGCTCTTACTACAGAGCTGGCATGATAAATCATTTCATTTAAAGTAATTGGTAAAGTTGTCTCATGACCAGCCATTACATTTGATGCAGAGTCTCCAACAAGAATTACATCTATTCCAGCACCATCAACAATTTTTGCCATGGTATAATCATATGCTGTTAACATAGATATTTTTTCTCCGTTTGCTTTCATTTCTACTAAAGATTTAGTAGTAATTCTTTTGTATTGTTTTTTCGCTACAGACATAATGGTATTAATTAGGTTTTGTAAAAGTACTAAATATCATCAGATATAAATCTAGTTTAGTTTAGTCATAAAAAACATCTTGGGTAAATTAATTAAAAACACCAATATCTGTAAATTAATCTTTAAGCTCTACTTCAATCACAGCTATAAAAAAATGTATATTTGAACATTAGAAAGAAGTGCATTCAGCAACATGAATTTTTTACCAGAGAAAATAGATCACTATTCAATTAATCACTCACAAGAAGAGCCATTAATATTACAAGAGTTAACTAAAGAAACATGGCAAAAAATAATAAATCCAAGAATGTTAAGTGGTGCATTTCAAGGACGTGTACTTTCAATGATATCTAAGCTTATTCAACCCAAGAATACTTTAGAAATTGGCACATACACGGGTTATTCGGCACTATGTATTGCAGAAGGATTACCTTATGGCGCTAGTCTAGATACAATCGATAAAAATGAAGAGTTAGTTGATTTTCAAAACAAGTATTTCGAAAAATCTGGATATCGAAGTAAAATCACTCAACACATAGGTAATGCATTAGACATTATTCCTACGTTAAACAAAAAGTTTGATTTAGTCTTTATTGATGCAGATAAATCTAATTACAGTAATTATTTTCATCTAATCATTAATAAAATGAATAAAGGTGGAGTTATTTTATCTGACAATGTTTTATGGAGTGGAAAAGTTGTAGAGAAATTAGACCCTAAAGATCAAGACACGAAAGCTCTTTTAGAATACAATAGGCTTCTCAACACCGATAATAGAATTGAAACTGTGTTATTACCCATAAGAGACGGGCTTACGATTAGTAGAGTGCGTTAATACAACGAATAATTATTTAATTAAAGTACTTCAAAGGGGTAAGATGTGAAGGTGTGTTAACGAAGCTAGGTTTAACGAGTCGAATTTAATGAAAAAGAGTATTAAAAATTACGTTTTATTGGACCCGACATTTCATCAATACTTTCTTTAACGTTGCTAATTTCGTCTTTAATATCTTTCGCTAAATCAGTATCTATTCCTTGTTCTTTTGCACTATTGTTAATCTCTTTTTTAATATCATTGGTAGCCTCTTTAACCTGACGCATACCTTTGCCTAAACCTCTTGCTATTTCAGGAATTTTATCAGCACCAAAAACCATGACCACAATAAGAATGATAATGAAAATTTCTGGACCACCAATAAATAAATAACTGCTAAACATATGCTGCAAAGATAATAAAGATTGAATAGATACTAATAACTAATTTCTGAAGTGTTTTTTTGGGAGAAAGGCTATTTTTTTATCAACATGCGTTTTATTTCATTCAGTTTCATAAGGGCTTCAATAGGGGTTAGTGTATCTAAATTCGTTGTTAATATTTCTTCCCGTAAATCTTCAAGTAAAGGATCGTCTAGCTGAAAAAAACTAAGCTGCATTTGATCATGCTGTACACTTTTCAAGTTTTCTTTAAGCTCTTCACGTGTTTGCTTTTTTTCCAATTGCTTTAGGATTTTTGAGGCTCTATGAATTACTTGATTTGGCATTCCTGCTAATTTGGCTACATGAATTCCAAAACTATGATTGCTTCCACCTGTAACAAGTTTTCTCAAGAAAATAATAGTGTCTTTTAATTCTTTTACGGAAACATTATAGTTTTTAATTCGTTGAAAAGTAGTTGTCATTTCATTCAACTCATGGTAATGTGTCGCAAAAAGTGTTTTCGCTTTAGAAGGGTGTTCATGTAAATATTCGGCAATAGCCCAAGCAATAGAAATACCATCATAGGTTGAGGTTCCGCGCCCTATTTCATCTAATAAAACTAAGCTTCTTTCAGAAATATTATTCAGAATAGATGCGGTTTCATTCATTTCTACCATAAAAGTAGATTCACCCATAGAAATATTATCACTTGCACCAACACGTGTAAAGATTTTATCAACCACACCAATTCTTGCATTTTGAGCAGGAACATAACTTCCCATTTGAGCCAATAGAACAATGAGTGCTGTTTGTCTAAGAATAGCAGATTTACCAGACATGTTTGGGCCTGTAATCATGATAATTTGTTGTTGTGTTCTGTTTAATACAACATCATTTGCAATATATTCTTCTCCCAAAGGCAATTGCTTTTCTATAACAGGGTGACGACCATTTTTAATTTCTATATCTGTACTTTCATCAACTAAAGGACAAACATAATTGTTAGAAACAGCTAAAACAGCAAAAGACATTAAACAATCTATTTCAGCAATTGTTTTTGCATTTTGTTGAATAGGATGAATAAACTGTATAATGTATTGTATTAAATCTGTAAAAAGTTTTTGCTCTAATTCTTTAATCTTTTCTTCAGCACCAAGAATTTTTGTTTCATACTCTTTAAGTTCTTCTGTAATGTATCTTTCTGCATTAACTAAAGTTTGTTTTCGAACCCAATCATATGGAACTTTATCTTTATGTGTATTCCTAACCTCAATGTAATACCCAAAAACATTATTAAAAGCAATTTTTAAGCTAGGAATTGCAGTTCGTTCACTTTCTCTGGCAAGCATATTATCTAGATATTCTTTTCCAGAGCTAGATATTGCCCTTAAATCATCTAATTCTTTCGATACCCCGTCTGCAATTGCTCCTCCTTTTATAATATTGACTGGAGCATTTTCAAATAAAACAGTATCTATTCTTGAAATGACATAAGAACAATCTAAAAATTGATTTCCAAGACTATTAATAGAAACATTCTTACTGATTAAAGCCATTTCTTTTATAGGGACAATCGCTTTTAAGGAGTTTTTTAATAAAACACATTCTCTTGGAGAAACCTTGCCAGTTGCTACTTTTGAAATTAAGCGTTCTATATCACTAATTTGTTGTAGTTGATATTGGATTTTCTCAAGAAAATCATCATATTCTATACAATATTTAACCAACTCATGTCGTAGATGAATCTTTTCTATATTTTTTAATGGAAGAGCCAACCAGCGCTTCAACAGCCTCCCTCCCATTGGAGATATTGTTTTATCAATGATCTCTAGTAAAGTAACAGCATTTATAGAATTTGGGTGATATAATTCTAAATTTCGAATCGTAAACCGATCCATCCAAACAAAATTATCTTCACCAATTCTACTAATATTTTGAATGTGTTGTAACTTGTTATGTTGGGTTTCAGACAAATAGAATAAAACAGCTCCAGCTGCTATAATACCTTCGGGTAATTCTTCAACTCCAAAACCCTTTAGAGAATTTACACCAAAATGATTATTTAAAGTTTCAAAACCATATTCTTTTTGAAATATCCAATCTTCAAGGAAAAATGTATAAAAACGTTCTTCAAATAGGTCTTTAAATTTCTGTTTGTATTGTTTTTGAACTAACACTTCAGAAGGGCTAAAATTCTGAAGAAGTTTGTCTATATATTCTTCGTTTCCTTGAGCCAATAAATATTCTCCTGTTGAAACATCTAAAAAAGAAACCCCTAATGAACGTTTACCAAAATGAACAGCAGCTAAAAAATTGTTAGATTTTGATTGTAAAACCTCGTCATTTAATGAAACACCTGGGGTTATTAATTCTGTAACACCTCGTTTTACAATGGTTTTTGTAAACTTGGGATTTTCTAACTGGTCACATATTGCTACACGCATTCCAGCTTTTACCAATTTTGGTAAATAGGTGTTTAATGAATGATGAGGAAACCCGGCTAAAGCGGTTTCACTTTCACTACCCGCCCCCCTTTTGGTGAGAACAATACCTAAAACATTTGCTGCTTTTACCGCATCTTCTCCAAAAGTTTCATAAAAGTCTCCAACACGAAAAAGCAACATTGCATCCGGATACTTTCCTTTGATGCTATTGTACTGTTTCATTAAAGGGGTAACCTTTTTGGTCGAAGATTTTGCCAAATTATAGAATTTTTCTGTTAGTTTTACTATTGTTTACAATAAGCGTTTAAAGATAGAACTTTTTATGAGAAAACTAAGAAATAACGAACTAGGACGAATCTCTGTTTCTACGTTTAAAAAGACACCTAAAACACCAATTATTGTAGTTCTTGATAATATTAGAAGTTTAAATAATATTGGCTCTGTTTTTAGAACAAGTGATGCTTTTTTGGTAGAAAAAATTTATCTATGCGGAATAACAGCGAAACCACCACACAGAGACATTCATAAAACAGCCCTAGGGGCAACTGAATCTGTAGATTGGGAGTACAAAAAAGATACGCGAACTCTTGTAAACGATCTTAAGAATCAAGGAGTTAAAGTGGCAGCAATAGAGCAGGTAGAAAACAGTATAATGTTAGACAAGTTTATTCCAGAGCCAAACAAAAAAATTGCTATAATTTTTGGTAATGAAGTGAAGGGGGTGCAACAAGAGGTTGTTTCTGAGTCAGATTATTGTATTGAAATCCCTCAAATAGGAACTAAACATTCATTAAATATATCAGTTAGTTGTGGAGTTGTTCTTTGGGATCTGTATCAAAAGATATAGAAAGCAGTTATATTCCTAGAATAATTTTTGCAATCATAAAATAAATTAAAATTCCAAAAATATCATTACTTGTAGTGATAAATGGGCCTGTGGCAATTGCTGGGTCTATTCCTCTTTTATTTAGAAATAAAGGCACAAAAGTTCCTATTAAGCCTGCGACAATGATAACTGCGACAAGAGAAGCTGAAATTGCAAAAGCTGTATTCATTTTGCCTTCACATAACCATATAAAACCAAACAAAAATATAGCTAAAACTACTCCATTCAAAGCCGCTAATAACATCTCTTTTATTAATCGGCTATTAATACTCCCTTTTACATCATCATTCGCTAAACCTTGAACAATAATTGCTGAGGATTGCACACCAACGTTTCCTGCCATTGCAGCAATTAAAGGTGTAAAAAAGAATAAAACAGCATTTTCTTCAAAAGTATTTTCAAACATTTGCATGATAAGGAAGGCACCCACTCCTCCTATAAGCCCTAAGAATAGCCAAGGTAATCGAGCTTTGGTTAACTGAAGAATACTATCGTCTGCTTCAACATCTTGGGTTAAACCAGCTGCTAATTGATAATCCTTATCTGCTTCCTCTTTGATAATATCTACAATATCATCAATTGTAATTCTACCTAACAAAACACCATCATTATCCACAACAGGAATTGCCTCTAAATCATATTTTCGCATTTTATTTGATACTTCGTCAAGATCATCATGAACATTTACAAAGTCAACTTTAGGAATATAAACTTCTGAAATTGCTGTTTTTGTTGAGGTTATTAGGAGGTCTTTTAAAGATAATCGTCCTTTTAATTTTTCACCATCGTCAACTACATATATAGAATGAACTCTTGTTACCTCCTCTGCTTGAGAACGCATTTCTCTCACACATTTAAGAACGTTCCAGTTTTCATTAACCTTTACCAGCTCTTTTGCCATCAATCCACCTGCAGAATCTTCGTCATAGGTAAGGAGCTCCTCAATTTCCTTTACATGCTCTTCGTCTTCAATTTGAGACATTACAGCCTCTTGTCTTTCTTCTGATAATTCACCTATGATATCTGCGGCATCGTCTGAATCTAATTCTTCAACCTCTTCTGCAATTTCTTTAGCTGAAAGTTTTTGAAGAATCTTTTCACGAATATCTTCATCAAGCTCCATCAAAACAGCAGAAGTTTTTTCGCTATCGATAAGTTTTATAATGTAGATGATGTCATCAAAAGAAAGTTCATCTAGAATTTCAGCAACATCAGCGTAATGCATATCCTCAAACAAAGCGATAATCGGCTTGTCATTAGAGGCTTCTATATAAGAAGTAATGTTTGCTAATAGTTCGTTAGTGATTTCAAATGACATCTGTTGCTATTTTTTGCGTGAGTTTGATAAACTCGCTTACAGACAATTGTTCTGGCCGCATCGCAAATATAGCATCTTCTTTTAAGGTATCCGAAATATTGAAAGATTTTAAACTACTTCTCAGCATTTTTCGACGTTGATTGAATGCTGTTTTTACCACTCTAAAAAATAATTTTTCATCTACCGATAGAGAAAAATCTTTTTTTCTAATAAGACGTATAACTCCAGAATCCACTTTTGGAGGAGGATTAAAAACACTTGGGGGTACAGTAAATAAGTATTCTACATCAAAAAATGCTTGTGTGAGTACAGATATAATTCCGTAGCTCTTACTTCCCTCCTTTTCTGCAATTCTTTTGGCAACTTCTTTTTGAAACATTCCGCTCAATTCAGGAATAAACCTTCTAAATTCTATTGCTTTAAAAACAATTTGAGAGGAGATGTTATAGGGATAATTACCGATAATCGCAATTTGTTGGTTGTTAAAAAAAGAAGCTAAATCGCATTTAAGAAAATCACCTTCTATAATTTTAAAATTTTTCGAAGAAGTGTTTAAACTGAGGTACTCATTTTTAAAATCATTATTCAGATACACAACAGATTCTGTATCGATTTCCATGACAGCGACCCTTGCCTTCTTTTCTAATAAATACTTAGTCAGCATGCCCATGCCCGGACCAATTTCTAAAATAGTGTTGTAGCCAATTCCAGTTAAGGAGTTGGCAATATTTTTAGAAGTCTCTTCATCTGTAAGAAAGTGTTGACCTAAATGCTTTTTGGCTTTGACTGTCATTTTCTTGACGGATAAAATTCTTTAATAACCTTTAATTCTGTTCTAAACGAAATCATTTTATCTGCAAACTTCTTTATACTTTCATTTCTTAATTTAGGAGCATAAAGGGTATAATATTTGTTTAAATCTTCTTTGGTTTTGGCTGAATATTGAATGGAGTATGTTATTCCACCCATTTCCTCCTCTACAAGTACTTGTGTTAACTTTGCAGTACAAAAACATCCAGTAGCCAATACATCCTGTATATGGACTTGGATCCAAGAAAGCCAGTCGTTATGAACGCTTTCATCTATATTAATTGTAACGTTATATATATACATTGGGTTTTATACACTTAATGTTAAGAGAGGTTTAATTGACCTGATCTCCTCTAATTTTTCGATATTTTTTTCTAGCATTTACTAGGTAAATACTAGAAGGTTTATCAAAGATAATTTTTTGATAATATTCTGAAGCTTTTTGAACGTCTTTTATCTTATCATTATACACTTCTGCCAATAAATAATAAGAATCATCTACGAGAATTCCATCAATATTTATAGAAATAATTTTTAAAAGATTTTCAATAGCTTTCTCATACAGAGATTCTTTAATGTAAAGAGCTGCTTGATTAAACAATGCCTCATCTTCAATGTTTTGACCTTGATATCTTTTTAATAAAGAAGCGTATAATAGTATTGCTTCATTATTTTTATTTTGATAGGCCAGTAAGTCTGCTTTGGCAAAATCGACGAGTCCAGAAGGGATAGAGTCTTTAGGTTCATTATCTGAAATCGTTAAAAATAAATCAACAGCATCATTAGCAATTAGTTGTGTTGTAGAGCTTTTTAGAATTTTTAATTGAGATTTAGCCCATTTAAAATCACCCTTAAAATAAGATGTTTGTGCCACTTTAAAACGAGCTTCTTGAGCTAACGGATGGTTTTTTAATTGAGATTGTACCTGAGAAAAATAAATTAAAGCACGATTAAACTTTTCAGTAAAAACGAGAACCTCACCTAGTTTTAATTTTATTTGAGCAGCTTTAAACTTTGATGTAGAGAAGGACATCGCTTTTTCAAGCAAATTAATTGCTTCAAGAGGTTTGTTTTTATCAAAGGTTAAATAATCAGCAAATTCTAATTGAACATCTAGTGTATTTCTATTAACTCCATACTTTTGTAGTACTTTTTCAAATTCATTTGTATAGTCTCTTTCATTCCCTTTAATTAGAATTTTTAAAAGAAATAATTCTGCCGTTAGTTTCTCTTCAATATAATTAGTTTTCTCAAGAATAAAGTCAAAACACACTTTAGCAGCATTAATATCATTGTTTTCAAAAGCAATTTCCCCCAATCTAAAAATATTATCAATATACTTTGGATCTCTACTAAAAAGAGCTTTTTCTTGAATAAAGGCTTTTCTATATTCTTCTTGTTTAGTGAAAAGCCAGCTTAATAATTCATTCCAAACATTTTTGGGGTTGCTTATAGATTTTTTTAATATAGATTTTTTTAAAGCAATATTATTAGCATTCAATGCCTCTTCGTTTATGTATCTACTGATATATCGTTGAGCACTGGCTAAATAGTTTTCATTTTTATCTATGAGTTCAATATAGTATTCAAACATTTTTTTGAACTCTCCTTTTTCCCCATAGATTTGAGCTATTTGAAATTCATAGCTTACATTTTTATCAAGCTTCATTGATTTTGAATAGGCATCAATTGCATAATCTAAGAGATTATTTTGTTGAAACATCCTTCCCATAATTCCACCTAACCTTGGGTTTAAATCCAAAGCTTTTATAGCCATATCATATTCTCTTTTTGCTAATATTGATTTTTTTTGACGATCAAAATTATATCCTATTTCTATTCTTAAGTAGTGCTCAGTAGGGTTTTTAAGTAATTTTTTTTGAAGAAGTTCAGTAGCCTTTTTATAGTTATTGGTTTCTTGATAACAAGTAATTAAACGTTTTAGGTATCTACTGTTGAAAGGGTTGCTTTTTTCTAATGATTCAAATAATTGAGACGCTTTTTCATACTCCCCTTCTCGGAAATAATTTTCAGCTAAAGAAGAATTATTTTGACTGTAAGCCAAATAGGATAGAAAGAATGTAAATGTGAGAAAAAGGTGCTTCATCTCTATCAAAGATAATCAACTCAAATGTTAAATTTCATTAAACTTTTTTATTTCGAAAACGAATTCTAAAATTTTGGCACACTTCTTGAAATTTATTTTTAAAACATTAAATAACGCAGAAAAAACAACGATATAACCCTAAAATAAGAATTAAAATGAATGAACTAACTGAAAGATACGAAAAAGCGAAACAAAACTCAATAGATTTTATGAGAACAGGTCAAATAACCAATTACTTTAATGCACTTTTAGAAATGAAGAGGTACAGAAGACTACTTCATGCGGTTGTTGCTAATTAATAATTGAGAAACCTGTATAGGGAATCAAAACCTCAGGTACTAATATACCCTCATCTGTTTGATAATTTTCTATAATTGCCGCCAATATTCTTGGAAGTGCTAAAGCACTGCCATTCAAGGTATGTGCTAGCTGATTTTTGCCCTCATTATTTTTAAAGCGCAATTTTAATCTGTTTGCTTGAAATGTTTCAAAATTTGAAGCAGAACTAACTTCTAGCCATCTATCTTGAGCGGTAGAGAATACCTCAAAATCAAAGGTTAATGCGGCTGTAAAACCAGTATCTCCGCCACACAATCGAAGTATTCGATACGGAAGTTTTAATTCATTTAAAATTTCTTTGATGTGGTTTACCATCTCATCTAAAGCTTTGTATGAGTTATTTGGGTGCTCAACTCTAACAATTTCAACTTTATCAAATTGATGTAAACGATTTAAGCCTCTAACATGAGCACCATAACTTCCTGCTTCTCGACGAAAGCACGGTGTATAACCTGTAGCTTTAATTGGCAAATCATTTTCATTAACTAAATTCCCGCGGTACATGTTAGTAATAGGAACCTCTCCTGTAGGAATGAGATATAAATCATCAACACCAACGTGATACATTTGGCCTTCTTTATCAGGAAGTTGCCCAGTCCCTATTCCTGAAGCTTCATTAATTACGTGTGGCACTTGATACTCGGTATACCCAGCAGCAATATTCTTGTCCAAGAAATAACTAATTAAAGCTCTTTGCAGTCTTGCACCTTTTCCTTTATAAACCGGAAAACCAGCACCCGTAATCTTGGTGCCCAATTCAAAATCTATTAGGTCATAATTTTTGACTAACTCCCAATGTGGCTGAGCGTTTTTGTCAAGAACAGGAATATTCCCTTCTCTAAAAACCTCTTCATTGTCTTCTTCGGTTTGTCCAGAAGGAACAGATACATGAGGAATATTAGGAATTTGAAATAATAACTCTTGAAGCTCCTTTGTACACGTATTTAGTTGCTCAGTAAAATTTTTAGATTCCTCTTTTAGTTTTTTAGATTTCTCTTTGGCAAGAGTTGCTTTTTGAATTTGCCCAGTTTTAAATAAAACACCAATTTCTTTAGAGAGTGTATTAGATTCCGCCAAGGTATTGTCAAGTAAAGCCTGAGTATTTCTTCTTGTTTCATCTTTCTCTAGAACTTCTGCTATAATTTCATTAGCATTAATAAAATTTCTTTTTGCTAAGCCTTCTAAAACTAATTTTTGATTGTCTCTAATAAACGGAACCTGTAACATAATTTGTGGATATATCAGATTTCAAAGATATACTATGTGAACCAATATCACAATGTGTTATTTGGGATTGTTTGATAGAAAAGAAATGGCATTTTCTTTGTCTATATTTAATTGAGCTATAAGTTCTTTAATTGATTTAAACTTTTGCTCTTCTCTTAGAAAATAGAGAAATTCAACAGTAATCCTTTTGCCATAAAGATCACCATTAAATTCAAAGAGGTGTGCTTCAATTGTTTGCTGTTTTCCAAGAACTGTTGGGTTTAAGCCAATATTCATTATTCCGTGAAATAATACATTATTTATATATGTTCTAATAACATATACCCCCATGCTTGGAATTAATTTATAAGGTTCTTTGATCTTTATGTTGGCTGTTGGGAAACCAATTTTCCCACCCAATCTTTTACCACTAACAACATCACCACTTAACATATAGTTGTATCCTAGATATTTATTTGCTGTTTTTAAATCCCCCTTTTTTAGGGCAATTCTAATTTTTGTAGAACTTACAGAAACATCATCAATATCTTGAGCAGGAATCTCCTCAATTTCAAAATCATACAGTAAACAGTATTCTCTTAACTGATGAATATTACCCTCTCTGTTTTTCCCAAAATGATGATCATAACCAATAATTAATTTTGAAGTATTCAATTTATTTACCAAAACATCTCTTACAAAGTCAAGTGCAGAAAGTCTAGAGAATTCTCTACTAAACGGGTGTATAATTAAATAATCTAAGCCCATTTTTTCTAGAAGTGTAGATTTTTCATCTAAGGTGTTTAACAACAAGATAGTTTTGTCTTTTTGTAACACCATTCTCGGATGGGGAAAAAAAGTAAGAAGTACAGATTTTTTACCTTCTTTATTTGCCGTTTTAATAAGATTATTTAAAATCTTTTTATGACCAATATGAATACCGTCAAATGTGCCTATGGTAACAATTGTTTTTTCAGAAGAATCAAAAGCAGCAATAGATCGAATAATTTTCAAAAGAAGTATAATTAAAGCACAAAGTTACAATTCAAAAATCAATAATACCTATCTCTAATGCAAAATAAGATTTTAGTAAAAATATAGCTTAAAACTATGCAATCACTCAAAAATATTACAAAAATATTACAAAAATCAAAAAAAATCGTACATTCGTCTTAGCTAATAAACAATATATATCATGATAAAAAAGACAATTTTCTTTGCATTTGTTATGCTTGCTAGTGCAACAATGCTAGCACAAACCACAATTACCGGTGTGGTTAAAGATGCACAAACAGGTGAAACACTTTTAGGAGCTAATATCAAAGTTTCCGGAAAAGCAGTAGGAACAACATCAGATTTTGATGGTAAGTTTTTACTTAAAGTTAATGATGCGCCGCCTTTTACAATCGAAATTTCTATGCTTGGTTTCAAAGCGACGAACGTTGAAATAACTAAAAACAATCAAGAAGTGATGGTGAGTCTTCAAGAAGATTCAACAGCTTTAGAAGAAATCGTATTTTCGGCCTCTAGAAGAAGACAAAAAGTACAAGAAGCTCCAGCTTCAGTTAGTATTATTACACCGAAAGATATTTTAAATTCAGCAGCGGTAGTAGACCCTGTTATGAATCTTGCTAATATTGCGGGTGTTCAAATTCAACAACAATCAGCAAATTCAATAAATATTGAAATGCGAGCTGGTTCTGGTGTTTTTGGAACCTCAACATTTCCAATATTAGATTATCGTTACCTAGTAACACCAGCATCAGGTCAATTTAATAACTACCAAACAGGGATGTCTAATATAGATATCCAAAGAGTAGAAGTAGTGAGAGGTGCTGCCTCAGCTTTATATGGTCCTGGAGTTACTTCAGGAGTTGTTCACTTTATGTCAAAAAGTGCGATTGATTATCCTGGAACTACAGTAGAAATGCTAGGAGGTACTTTAAATACAACTGGAATGACTGTTCGTCATGCTTTCAAAAATGACAATGATAAATTTGGTTTTAAAGTCAATGTAAGATATCAAAAGGGTACCGATTTTCAGCTAGATCCAGTAGCTGATGCTGATTTTATAGCCTCACAACAAACTTCAATTTCTCAGCCAGCGATTGTGAACGGTAGAGTTGATCCTACACAACCTGGAGAATTGTTATTAACGCTTTCAGATTTAGATGATAATGGTGATGGTAATCCAATTGCAACGGAGTACTTAAATTATTCAGCAAATGTTCATTTAGAATTTAGACCAAATGATAACACTACAGCTTTTCTCTCTGGAGGATATGCTAGTGGTGGAGGATTGATGTTTAATTCTCAAGGGGTAGGATATTCTCAAGGGAAAGATTACTGGACACAAGCTAGAATTCAATCAGGAGGTTTATTTGCTCAAGTATTTTACAATTATAATAATGGTGGAGATGCAGAAAACCCAACATTTTTATATGCATCAGGGTTAAGACAAGTAGCTAAAAGATCATCTTTGGAAGGACAATTACAGTATAATTTTGACATTCCAAATTTTTTGAACTCTAATTTTACCATTGGATCAGATTATAGAAATACAAAATCAGACTCAGCAAATACCTTATTTGGTATTAACGAAGACAGAGATGATTATATTATAACTGGAGCATACCTTCAAGGAACTTCAGAAATTAGTGATAAATTAGAATTAACTTATGCAGGTAGATACGATAAATTTAATTTTATCGACGAAGGAGCATTTGCACCTAGAGTTGCATTAGTATATAAAGCTAATGAGAACCATACGTTTAGAGCGTCTTTTAACAGAGCGAATACAGGTCCTACAGCTTTACAACAAAATATTGATTTTCCTGTGTCTGTTTTAGCGCCAGGAATAGCAGACGTTTGGTTATCGGGTCAATATGCACCACAAGTGTTTCCAGACAATCCAACAATAGACTTAGCGGTACCTGGTTTACCTGATCTTCCTTATGGAGCAACATCATTTCCTTTAGCTTATGCTTATGGGGCCGTTGCTCAACCTACATTGGAAGCATTATATGGAGGTTTAGCAGGAAATCCTTTATTGCCAGTGGTACAAAATTTCTTTAACGGGTACGTACCATCTGGAGGAACTGGACAATTAGTAGGTTATAACTTGTTCAATGGAGAACCAATGGATGAATTAGTGGGAACAGGCCGATCTGCAATTGAAACATTAAATTCTTTTGAAGTAGGATATAAAGGACTAATCGCAAATAAACTATCTGTTGCATTAGATGTTTACACATACGAAAGAAAAGGATTTACTCAATTTACAGCTATTGGTCCAACATTTAATTTAGTAGGAGCAGATATTGCAAATGATTTAGGAGCTCAAGTAGGAGCAGACTTTGCTTCTGACCCAGGAGTAATAGGTGCTGTAACAGGAGCTGTACAAGCTCAGTACACTGCGGCAGGAATCCCACAAGCTATTTGGGATACAGGAGCTCCAGCAGGTGCTCTTTTCCCTGGATCTCCAGCTATTGCACCTATTGGTACAGTAATTAATGGAACAATTGCAAGCGCAGCAGGCGCAGTTGGAGGAGCTTTCACCCAGGGTGGAGCTGGTTTTGAAGCAGCAGTATCGCCACTATACCCAATATTTGGAACTGTTGAAACTACAAGTGTTCCACAGGGAGATGGTTTAATGCATATTCCTGCAGGATACCGTCGTTTTGATGGCGCTACAAGAAGTCACTTTGGTGCAGATTTAGCAATGGAATATTTCTTAAATGATGATGTAACATTATGGTTAAATACCTCTTGGTTGAGTCAAACTGAATGGATTCCTGGAGAGTCTAATGATGATGGATTACCATTTTCTTCTTATTTAAATGCTCCAAAATTTAAATATAGAGCAGGTGTTCAATACGCAAAAGACAAAGTTAGAGGAGCAATTGCATTTCAACATGATGATGCTTTCAACTCTAACCAAGGATTTTTCTCAGGAAGAGTTCAAGAGAAAAATTTATTTGATGTAAACATTGGATATAACGTATCAGATAATTTAAAATTAGATTTATCTGCTACAAACGTACTAGATCAGAAATATAGAGCTTTTCCTAATATGCCAGTAATAGGTCGTAGAACAGTTCTTAAATTAACTTTTGATTATTAATACAAAAGTTTCTAAATAAAAAAGGCGACCTGATGGTCGCCTTTTTTATTGAATTAAAGTTAGTAAATAGTCAATTAATGGGACTAGTTCTTTGGGAGGATTGTCATGATCAAAACCATTGCTTATAAAAGTTTCTCCATTCCAAACTATCTCTAAAGTAGTATACATTGCACCATCGTATTGATATTTATTAGAAGGCGCTTTTAAGTCTTTAATTGTTTTAAGTTTAATTGTTTTAAGTAGGTTGTTTAATGAATCCTTTATTTTTTTTGTGAGGGATAAAGCCCTTTTTTCTTTAGCATCTTTAAAATACTTTAGGGTATTCTTTTGTAAAAGAATATCAGTTGAATATCCACGAGTAATTGCCTTGTATTGTATTTTTTGGAAGCTAGCCTTTTGTTGAACAGATGAGCAGCCAACCATGAACGTGAAACAAATAAGAAGTATTTTTTTCATGAGATTGTTTTCGTAAAGGTAAAGAAAACATCATCTTTTAACATAAAAATAGTTTAGAACGATTAGCTCAACATTAGTATTGCTTTTTGTAAACCCTTGATAAAAACATCAATTTCTTCTTTGGTGTTGTAAAATGCAAAAGATGCCCTTATAGTTCCAGGGATTTTATAAAACTCCATTATGGGTTGGGCACAGTGATGCCCAGTTCTAACAGCAATTCCTAATTTATCTAAAATTGAACCCAAGTCATATGGGTGAATACCATTAACATTAAACGAGATAACAGCTGTTTTTGTGGAGGTGCCATAAATTTTAATGCCAGGAATTTTTAATAATTCCTGAGTTCCATATTCGAGTAATTCTTGTTCATACTTGTTAATAGCGTCAAATCCAATAGAATTCATGTAGTCGATGGCCACACCAAAAGCAATACCTCCACAAATATTTGGAGTTCCTGCCTCAAATTTATGAGGAAGTCCGGCGTAGGTGCTTTTTTCAAATGATACGGTCTCAATCATTTCGCCACCACCTTGGTATGGTGGTAATTTTTCTAACCATTCTTTCTTACCGTACAATAAACCAATCCCTGTAGGGCCGCAAATTTTGTGCGCAGAGGTTACATAGAAGTCTACGTCTAATTTTTGAAAATCAACTTTCATGTGAGGCGTAGATTGAGCCCCATCAATTAAAACGGCCGCTCCAACACGATGCGCTTTTTCAATAATTTCATTCACAGGATTTATGGTGCCTAATGCGTTCGAAATATGATTACAAAATACTAGTTTTGTTTTTTCAGATAATAACTCATCATATTTAGACATCACTAACGAACCTTCTTCATTCATGGGAATAACCTTCAATACAGCATCTGTTTTTTCACATAACATTTGCCATGGAACAATATTGGAGTGATGTTCTAAAGCTGAAACAATAATTTCATCTCCAGCTTTAAGAAGATTAGAGAAGCTTGAGGCAATCATATTGATTCCTAATGTAGTTCCAGAGGTAAAAAGTATTTCATAAGCATACTGAGCGTTAAAATGCTTTTGAAGCTTTATTCTTGCTTGTTCATATAAATCTGTTGCTTCTTGGCTTAGCGTATGAACACCTCTATGAATATTCGCATTATAATTTGTGTAATAATTTACAATAGCATCAATCACAACTTTTGGTGTTTGAGAAGTAGCTGCATTGTCAAAATACACTAATGGCTTTCCATTAACAGTTCTCTGCAGTATTGGAAAATCTTTACGAATTTTTTCTATTGGAAACATTCTATTGATATTGAAACACAAAGGTAGAACATCAAAGATAAAACTTTTAATAAACCTGTTATTTTATTCTTATGTTTGTTAAAAACCATATTTTTAAGAGATGAAAATAGTAAAACGAATTTTTCTACTCATAGTAGTTATACTATTACTTACTTTAATTTTAAATTATCCTAAATTGAATATTATTGCTGGTTATTCAGCAAAAAATACTGCTTCCTCTGTTTTTTTGGGCAATAGAAGTCTGTCTTTTACTGATACTACAGATACTAATTTTTCACCGGTTAATTTGGCGCTTAATTCAGTTGATGAAAAAATGAAGACAGCAAGTTCTTCTGTTTTTAGGCTGCTTACACGAAAGGCCATTATAAGAGAAGGATTAGGATCTGTATTAACCTTAAACAAACAAGACGAAAAGGAAATAAATCTTACTCCCAAAAGGGTAAAAACAAGACAAAGCACAAAATCTTATCCTTATGGAGACGCCCCTCACAAAGATTCAGTTTTTAATAATATAGATTATAATAAACTCAATAAAACCGTTAATTCAATTTTTGGTGAGAGAAAGACAAGATCTGTTTTAATTCTCTATAAAGATAAAATCATTGCTGAAAAATACGCTGAAGGCTTTAACAAAGAATCTCGAATTTTGGGGTGGTCTATGACAAAAAGTATCATGAGTACTATTTTTGGAGTATTACAATATCAAAAAAAAATAAACATATATGACAAGGCACCGGTAACTTCTTGGCAGAATGACGCTAGGAAGGAAATTACAATTCATAATTTATTACAAATGAATTCAGGTTTGGAGTGGGATGAAAACTATAATAAAATTTCAGATGTAACAAAAATGCTTTTTTTAGAACGAGATATGACTAAAAGTCAGGAAGAAAAAAATTTAGTTGGAAAACCAAATGAAACTTGGAATTATTCGTCAGGAACTTCAAATTTATTATCAGGAATTATAAGAAACCAATTTAAAAGTCATCAAGCATATTTAGACTTTTGGTACACTGACCTAATCGATAAAATAGGTATGAATTCTATGATTTTAGAAAGTGACTTAGCAGGAAACTACGTGGCTTCATCATATTCTTGGGCATCAACAAGAGATTGGGCTAAATTAGGTTTGTTATATTTACACAATGGAGTTTGGAACAATGAAGTGTTGTTTTCGAAAGATTGGGTAGATTATGTGACATCACCAACACCAACTTCAAACGGAATATATGGAGCTCAGTTTTGGTTAAATACAAAACGTCAGCTAAAGGATGTTCCTGAAGACATGTATTTTGCAGATGGATATCAAGGACAAAGAATTTATATTCTTCCTAAGGAAGAATTAGTTATTGTTCGGTTTGGTTTATCTTGGTTTGAAGAAAATGAATTTTTAAAAGGAATTTTACAATCAATACATTAAAATTATATTCAAAATGAAAAAAGCAACGATTTTAATTACATTACTTTGCATTACAGGCATTGCTTTTGCACAAAAAAATGATAAAAAAATAAGAGTTTTATCTGAAGGCGTAGAAAAAAAAGTTATTGAATGGAGAAGACATATTCATCAAAACCCTGAATTATCAAACAGAGAATTTAAGACAGCCAAATATATAGAAACTCATCTCAGAGGTTTGGGGATGTCTGTCCAAACTGGTGTTGCTAAAACGGGAGTTGTAGGAATCTTAAAAGGTAAAAATCCAGGAAAGGTTGTTGCATTACGAGCAGATATTGATGCACTTCCAGTTACAGAAAGAAATAATTTATCTTTTAAGTCTAATGTAAGATCAACGTATAATGGAAAAGAAACAGGTGTTATGCATGCTTGTGGTCATGACTCACATGTAGCGATATTAATGGGTGTTGCAGAAGTATTGTCTCAAATGAAAAATGAACTTCAAGGAACAGTTAAATTTATATTTCAGCCTGCAGAAGAAGGTGCTCCAAAAGGAGAAGAAGGTGGTGCTGAGTTGATGGTTAAAGAAGGTGTTTTAAAAAACCCAGACGTAGATGCTATATTTGGTTTGCATATCGCAGCAGGTTTAGATGCGGGAAAAATCACCTATAAATCTGGAGGAATTATGGCCGCATCTCAATCTTATCAAATAGACGTTAAAGGAAAACAAGCTCATGGGTCTAGACCATGGGCAAGTGTTGACCCTATAATGGCTTCAACTCAGATAATTAATGGTTTACAAACAATTATAAGTAGAGAGTCTGAATTAACTAAAGAAGGTGCTGTAATTACTGTGGGAATGATTAACGCAGGAATTCGAAGTAATATTATTCCTGAAAAAGCGACAATTGTTGGAACGATTAGAACTTTAGATTATGGGATGCAAGATTTCATAAATAAAAGAATGAAAGAAATGGTCCCAGACATTGCAAAAGCATTCAGAGCTGAAGCAAGTATTGAGATTGAAAAAGGATATCCAATAACATTTAATCACATAGAATTAACTAATCAGATGCTACCTACATTACAAAGAATAGCATCAAAAGAAAATGTGATTGAAACTGATGCTATTACTGGTGCTGAAGATTTCTCCTTTTTTCAACAGAAAGTCCCGGGCTTATATTTTTTTCTAGGAGGGAAAGCAATAGATGTAAAGCCAGAGGACGCTGCAGGACACCATACACCAGATTTTCTATTGGATGAAAGTGGTTTTGTGTTGGGGGTTAAAACCTTATCTGCTTTAGCACTAGATTACTTAGAAAAATAGTAAATATAAAACGAGTCTTTTTTTGGCTTGTTTTATATTTCTAATTAAATATTAAATCCAATATTAACGTTTAATTTATTTGCAATCAATTTTGTTATTCTATCCTTAACTTCAGGAATTTTAACACTTTCAAGTACTGTATTGGCAAAAGCATACATTAATAAAGCTCTTGCTTCTTTTATCCCAATTCCACGTTGCTGCATATAAAATAGGGCGTCTTCGTCCAGCTGACCAATAGTACATCCATGAGAGCATTTTACATCATCTGCAAAAATTTCAAGTTGAGGTTTTGCGTTAATTGTAGACTTATCGCTTACTAAAATGTTATTATTTTGTTGGTAAGCATTTGTTTTTTGAGCTTCTTTTTCAACAATAACTTTTCCATTAAAAACACCTGTCGATCGCTCATCAAAAATACCTTTATAGTCTTGGTGACTTTCGCAGTTTGGTTCTATATGATGAACTAGTGTGTGATGGTCTACATGTTGTTTTCCTTCAATAATGGTAATTCCTTTTAAAATAGAATCAATATGTTCGCCTTTTTGATAGAAGTTTAAATTGTTTCTTGTAATATTCCCTCCAAATGAAAAAGTATGAACAGAGACAATACTTTCTGACTGTTGTTCTATAAATGTGTTGTCTACTAAGGAGGCTGATATGTGATCATTTTGAATTTTATAATAATCTACGGTTGCATGCCTGTCAGCATAAATCTCAGAAACGACATTTGTAAAAACAGCATTGTCTGTTAGGCTTTGGTGTCGCTCGATAATTTGGACATGAGCATTTTGTTCAACTACAATTAAATTTCTTGGCTGTAACATTGTTGCAGCTTCAGATCCTGTTGTAAAATTTATAATTTGAATTGGCTTTTCTACTTCAGTATTTTTTGGAATGTGTATATAGGCACCTTCTTTAGAGAAGGCAGTATTTAATGAAGTTAAATTGTCTTGTTTAGCAATTTTATTAAAGTAATTTTCAATTACAGGTTTATACTTACTTTTAGATAAAGCAGAAGACATTAAACATACATCTATGTTATCATGTGTTGTTTCTGACAAAAAAGAACTATACTTACCATCAATAAAAATTATCTTATAGGTATCAATATCATGAATAAAATATTGTTTAACGTCTGCAAGATTAACAGTCTTTTCCTTATCTGGGAAAATACTATAATCTTCTTTTAAGATGGCATTTAAAGAAGTGTATTTCCAGGCTTCTAGTTTTTTTGAAGGAAATCCAAGCTTTTCAAATTGCTGAAAGGCATCTGTTCTAATGTCATGAATATCAGAATTGATGTTTACACCGTCTTCAAAGGCAACATATGAGGAAACTATTTTTTCTTTTAAATCCATAGTGCTGGTTTATGATATCATTTCTTCCTTGATCCAGTCATAACCTTTAGCTTCGAGTTCTAAGGCCAGGGAGGCATCTCCTGTTTTAACTATTTTACCGTCATGAAGAACGTGGACATAATCTGGAACAATATAGTCTAAGAGTCTTTGGTAATGGGTAATTACTATAACAGCATTATCTTTAGACTTAAGCTTGTTAACTCCATTAGCGACAATTCGTAAAGCATCGATATCTAAACCAGAGTCTGTTTCATCTAAAATGGCCAATTTTGGATCTAACATAGCCATTTGAAAAATTTCATTACGCTTTTTTTCTCCTCCGGAAAAACCTTCATTTAAAGAACGTGATAAGAATTTACGATCAATTTCTAAAAGTTCAGATTTTTCACGAATCATCTTTAACATATCTTTCGCAGGCATTTCTTCTAAACCCTTAGCCTTTCTATTTTCGTTAATGGCTGTTTTAATAAAGTTTGTTACTGAAACACCTGGGATTTCTACTGGATATTGAAAAGATAGAAATACACCTATGTGAGCTCTTTCCTCAGGGGATAAATCACTAATATCTTCTCCTTCTAACTCAATACTTCCCTGATCCACTTCATAATCTTCTTTACCCGCAATGATATTTGCTAGCGTACTTTTACCAGCCCCATTAGGCCCCATAATTGCATGTACTTCACCAGAATTTACCTCTAAATTCAATCCTTTTAGAATTGATTTATTGTCTACGCTTGCTTTTAAATTTTTAATTTTTAACATGTTGTTATTCTATTTTCTTGTGGATGTAATCACAAGTATTATTTTTACTTATCCAACAGAACCCTCAAGACTAATTTCTAATAATTTTTGAGCTTCAACAGCAAACTCCATCGGTAGTTTGTTTAACACCTCTTTACTAAACCCGTTTACAATTAAAGCAATAGCTTTTTCAGTATCAATACCTCTTTGGTTACAGTAAAATAATTGTTCCTCACCAATTTTACTTGTTGTGGCCTCGTGTTCTACTTGTCCAGTTTTATTCTTTACTTCTATATAAGGGAAAGTATGCGCACCACATTGATTACCCATTAATAAGCTATCACATTGTGAGAAGTTTCTTGCATTCTCAGCTCTTGAATTTATTTGAACTAGACCTCGATAACTATTTTGAGATTTTCCAGCAGATATTCCTTTGGAAATGATAGTTGACTTAGTATTTTTCCCTAAATGCACCATTTTAGTCCCTGTATCTGCTTGTTGAAAATTATTAGTCACTGCGATGGAGTAGAATTCACCTACCGAATTATTTCCTTTTAAAATACAACTTGGATATTTCCATGTAACTGCAGAACCTGTCTCTACTTGTGTCCATGAAATTTTTGCATTGGTTTCGCATAAACCTCTTTTGGTTACAAAATTGTACACACCTCCCTTTCCTTCATGATCTCCTGGATACCAGTTTTGAACAGTAGAATATTTAATTTCGGCATCATCTAAAGCAATCAGTTCAACAACTGCTGCATGCAATTGATTTTCATCTCTACTAGGTGCTGTACATCCTTCTAAATAACTAACAAAACTTCCTTTGTCTGCTATAACAAGAGTTCTTTCAAACTGACCAGTTCCGCCCTCATTAATTCTAAAGTAAGTAGATAATTCCATAGGGCAACGAACTCCTTTTGGGATATAACAGAATGAACCATCAGAAAAAACAGCTGAGTTTAAAGCCGCGTAAAAATTGTCTGATGTAGGAACAACAGTTCCAAGATATTTTTTTACCAGTTCAGGATGTTCTTGAATTGCTTCTGAAATAGGCATGAAAATGATTCCTTTTTCACTGAGTGTTTTTTTAAAGGTAGTGGCAACGGAAACAGAATCAACAACAATATCTACAGCGACGTTTGCCAATCTTTTCTGTTCTTCTAATGAAATGCCTAATTTTTCAAAAGTAGCAAGCAAGTCTGGGTCAACTTCATCAATACTATTTAATTTGGGCTTTTGTTTTGGTGCCGAAAAATAAGCAATTTCTTGAAAATCAGGTTTTTTATAATTAACATTTGCCCACTCAGGCTCTTCCATTTTTGACCAAACTTTAAACGCCTTTAGCCTCCAATCTGTCATCCACTTAGGTTCATTTTTCTTTTTAGAAATTGCACGAACAACGTCTTCATTCAGCCCTTTAGCAAAGGTTTCACTTTCAATATCAGTATAAAAACCATATTCGTATTCTTTGGTTTTTAACTCTTCTCTTAAATCGTCTTCTGTATATTTACTCATTTTAATTTTCAATTATAATGAAAAACTTTCTCCACAACCACAAGTTCTGTTTGCATTAGGGTTGTTAAACACAAATCCTTTTCCATTTAAGCCTCCTGAAAATTCTAAAGTTGTTCCTACCAAATACAGGAAGCTTTTTTTATCTACGATAATTTTAACATCATTATCCTCAAAAACTTTATCATTTTCCTTTTGTTTATTGTCAAAGTTTAAATCATAGGACAGACCAGAACAACCACCACTTTTTACCCCAACTCTAACAAAGTCTGTTTTAGCATTAAAACCGTCGTCTGTCATTAATTGAATCACTTTATCTCTGGCAGTGTCTGAAACTTTTATCATAACTTAAATAGATTAACTCTAAATTGTGGGGGCAAAGATACGACATAAGTCTAAAAAGACTAGTATTGCTTGAATTATATTGATTTATACAAAAATCAATTAATTTTATCAGTCTCGAAAATCTGGGTTGTTAATAAATTCAAAATCTGTCAAGGTAAGCAAAAAAGCTTTTAAAGATATTTTTTCTTGATCAGAGAGTTGTACCCCTCCATCACTGGCCTTTTTCATTAAAGGATCTATTGTAGAGGAGAGCTGTAACCCCTCACTGTAATGATTTATAACCTCTTCTAAGGTATTAAAACGACCATCATGCATGTATGGAGCGGTAAAAATAAGATTTCTAAGTGTGGGCGTTCTAAATTTACCATTATCATTAGGATCTCCAGTAACAGCACCTAAACCTAAATCACTAAAATTAGCATCTAAACCATTATTATGAAACTCATTATCTGTCCATAAAGGGTTGTTATCACTTCCGTGACAATGAAAGCAGTCACCTTTTTCCTCATCCATAAAGACTGCAAAGCCATTTAGTTCTTGTAGGCTTAATGTAGCATTTCCAAGAAGATATTGATCAAATTTTGAATTCCCAGAGATTAGAATTCTTTCAAACTGAGCAATTGCTTTTGCAACTAGTATAGAATCTATTGTTGTTGTTCCAAAAGCCCTTGAAAAAAGGATAGGATATTCTGAATCTTGTTCAAGTTTCTCCACAGCATTTTTCCAATCACTATGCATTTCAATAGGGTTTATAACAGGTTCAAGAGCTTGTCTCTCTAAGCCCAATTCTTTTCCATCCCAAGCAAATTTATCGCCAAAGTTCCAGGCTAAATTTAAAAGAGGCATCGAATTTCTAAAACCAAATACACCATCTATTCCATCACTAAAACGGGTTTCATCAGTAAATGAATTTTGAGGTTTATGACAAGTTGCACAAGCTTGGGTGTTGTTTCCAGAAAGTTTTTTATCAAAAAATAATTTTTTCCCTAAAGCAACACCTTCTTCAGTCAAAGGATTGTTGTTTGGGATTAATGGATCTAACAGTTTTTGTTGAAAAATTTCAGGAATTTTGAGTGAAAAAGGAACTGGGATATATTCTTCCTCTAATTCTACATCCTGATCAGAACATGAGAAAAAAATTAAGATTAAAAAATGAAAAAGAATGTATTTTATATTCATTTTATTGAGTAATGGATACTAGGTCAAACACAGACGTGCCATTTTGATTCATTAAAAGCTGCACGTCATAATTTCCCATTAAATTTATATCATATTCATTTAAATCCCAAGTATTTGGGTTTTTAAACCACTCTGAAACATCCATTTGTATATTAATATTTGTATTGCTGCCAACAGTTGCCGATCCAATATTAATGGTAAATGAGGTATCTGTAGTGTCATTCACATTTGTTGGGTCTATTGCACTTATAACATGATACAGAAAAGGGGTTTCAATAGAAGACGTATTCATGTATTTTCCATCAAATTGCATAAAATGATAACCTCCGCCTAAAGGTTCTGGAACATTAAAGTTAGCAGTATTTAAATCTTGATAGGCTCCATCTATATTGTCTTCTTCTTTAAAACCAAATCTAAAAGTAATAGAATTATAATCTCCAGGCAAAACAGCTTGAGAGGTTTCGAAAGACATACTTTCGTTATTTTCAAGGTCTACTAACTTGTAATTATCAAGAATAGTTGTAACGCCACTTTCATGTGTTAGTGAGACCTCAGAAATAAGGTATCTTAGTTTTTCTATACTTAGTGTTTGTCCATTTTCATTAGTGAATTTTAACTGGTTAAAGTCAGCACTTGTAATTTCTGTTCCATTCCAAGAATGACTAAAGTTAAAAGTTATGGCAACGGGGTTTAGGCTTATATCCCTGTCTTCACTACAACTATACAACACAAAAAAGAGACACATTATGAGAACTATTTTCTTTTTCATTTTTTAATTTATTTTTATGATTAAAAGATCTGTAAATCCTTTGTTTACTGAAACATCACCATTAAAACTACTTGTTTCCCCTACAGCAACAATAGTTCCATTTATTAATTGTACGGCATCGTAGGTAAAATCTATTTCCGAACCTCCAACAGTGGTTTCCCAAAGAAGTTGACCAGTATTATCAACTTTAATCACCCAAGCATCATTTTGACCCTTATTTTCGCTTACATCACCATTGGAACTTCTTGAGCTTCCTGCAATTATAAATCCATTATCAAAAGTTGGGTTTATGGATCTCGCTACATCAAAATTAGACCCACCTAATGATTTCTCCCAAATAATATCTCCTTGGTTAGAAATTTTTAAAATCCAAAGATCAGCAGCTCCATTATTTGAGGAAACATCTTGTTCTTCACTTCTTGTATCTCCAACAATAATTTGATTTTCATTATCAATAGAAATTACATCTCTTGCTTCATCAATCTCTAAGCCACCATATGATTTTTCCCATATAATATCTCCGTTAGAAGAAGATTTCACAACCCAAAAGTCATAGGTGCCTTTATTATTTGAAATATCAACATCATTGCTGTCAGATCTTCCTACAGTAATTAAATCACTGCTTGTATTCTCAATAACTCCAGTAGGTGCATCGGTAAAAGATCCTCCATAAAAACGAGACCATACTATATCTCCCGAAGGATTAATTTTAATTGACCAATAATCACCTCCAGCATGCGTTGCTGTATTCCTACCAATATTTCCCTCTCCTCCCGAGGCTGTTACATCCAAAATTCCAGAAAGTATGAAATGGTTGTCGGATGTTTCCAGTATTGATACTCCTTCATCTGCTCCTCCATAACCAAAAGATTTTTCCCATAAGATGGCACCTGAATTATCAGTTTTCACAACCCAGAAATCTCTATTTCCATTATTTAAGGTCACATCTTCGTCTGAACTATCTGAATATCCTATCAGCATATACCCACCGTCTGAAGTTTCAATTAGTTGACTTCCTCGATCATCACCAGATCCTCCATAAGTTTTGTTCCATTCCAATAATGCTTGTGAATCAAATTTGAGAACCCAATAATCATAATTTTCACTAGTTTTTCCGGCAACATCTCCATCCATACTTTGGGTGAAACCAAGAACAGCAAACCCACCGTCTGCAGTAGCTATTACAGATTTTCCTACATCATTTTTTGACCCGCCAAAAGTCTTTGCTAGTTCAAGAGTACCATTTGAAATAGGAATAGATGAATTTATATCTTTATCTGGATTTGAACAACTGATCACGGTTAGAAAAGTTAATAAAATCAGTTTCTTTATCAAGTATCTATTCACTTTTTCTAACAATGTAAAATCCTGTATTGATATCACTAATAATAATGTTACCACTCTCAAAATAAGGGTATACATTCCAAACTCCATTAAAAGAGGCATTATCATTTGAAGGATAGGTGTCAAAATATCCAATTTCTGTCATCGTTTCACTGCTAATATTGGTAATGTCAATTATTCTAATTCCAGCAGAGTAATTTGCCAAGTAGTAGTTATTTCCCTTTACATAACCATTGTGATCAATTGCAGTAGTAGGGCCAAAATAATTCATATGTAATGATGGATTATCTAAATCAGTAAAATCAAAAATAATATTTCTTGTATTTCCCCCAAAGTTGCGCTCATCTAGTTCATCACCAAGAATGAAATAATTAAGATCTTCAGTGAACCATCCCTGATGAGTGTACCCTATGTTGGGATAATTGATTGTAGATATTTGTGTTGGGTTAGCTTTATCGGTTACATCTACTATTACAACTTCATTTTGATTGCTCCCTATTAATATCTCTTTTCCGGTATAATCATTATCTGGACCATTATAGGTTACTACTTGCGCATCATGAGAGTAGTTATCTTCCCCATAACCTCCTGCGGCTGTTGGGTTTAAGGGATTAGAGATGTCTACAAAATGTGGACCACCACTGTAAGTATTTGTACCCACTGCATAGGCATACCCTTGAGAATCATTGATAACAATGTTATGTGCATCTCCAAAGCCATCATAATGCGCATCTGATGTAAACGTTTCTGGAGGTTGATTCACAGGGATATTTCCTAATCTTGTAAGATCAAAAACTTGCATTCCATGACCAGGTGCCTCACTTACTATAAAAGCATAGTTTCCATAAGTTTTGATATCTCGCCAGGAACTGTTTGTTGTATGAGTTGGGAGAAACCCAACAATTCTAGGGATTTCTAGGTCAGAAATGTCGATAAAGGAAGTTCCAGTATTAAGACCTATTAAAGCATATTCTTTACCAGTAAGTGGATCTGTCCATCCCCAACAATCATTCCCAGAATTTCCGCCTAAAGTGGGTAAATCTATATGACCAATCAAATCATAATTATTACAAGGATAGCTGCCTGCAAATCCATTTTCACAAAATTCAAGGACAAATGGAGGGTTTTCATCTACGTCAATAATTGAAAATGTTACAGTCTTAATATCGCTGACATTCCCTACAGCATCGTTTGCAGTTACCTCAAAACTATAACTCGATTTTATTTCAAAATCAGGATTAGCATCTAGGCTTACAGTATCATTGTTAAGTGAAAGCAATTCAGCATCTGCACCGCCTAAAGAATAGCCAGTTACTTCAATATTATCGGTAGCCACGATCACATAAACTGTTTGTCCTGCACCGGTGTTTTCTACCAAGTCTATCCCAGTATCACCAGAAATGATTTGAGGAGGAGGTATTTCTAGCACTACAGATCGATCACATGAGAAGACCAACACTGATAACAATAATAATATGACGGTTTTTTTCATTACAAATTAGGTTTTAATAAAAAATTATGTTTTTAAAAAAAGTATTGTTATAACAATATACAATCCTTTAGGGGTTTTTTCTATAGGGATAACGAATTCTTTATCATTAATATTCTCTTTGATAAAAACGCTTTCTCAAAAATATTAAAAAAGTGTGTTTTTATTTTTCATGAGGCACAAAATTTTTAAATCAAAGGTAAAAGATTCAAAATAGAATTTAGTATTTTGTATTACAACCAAAAAGAATGGGGTTTATAATTCAGATGTGTATATCTTTGCATCATGTTAGAAGATAAAAATCAATCAAAAACTTCCTTGAATCAACTAGGAGAGTTTGGCTTAATTAATCACATTACAAAACATTTTAAGAGTTCTCACAAAACAACTGTAAAAGCTGTTGGTGATGACTCAGCTGTATTGGAGAGCTCAAAAAAACAAACGCTAATAACTACAGATTTATTAATTGAAGGTGTACACTTTGATTTAAGTTATATGCCTCTTAAGCATTTGGGTTATAAAGCTGTGGTTGTAAACCTTTCAGATGTTTATGCAATGAATGGAGCGGCAGAACAAATTACAGTGTCAATTGCTGTTTCCAATCGTTTCCCTTTAGAAGCAATTGAAGAATTGTATGCTGGAATTCAATTGGCATGTGAAACCTATCAGATTGATTTAATAGGCGGAGATACTACTTCATCTACAAAAGGGATGTTAATTTCTGCGACCGCTGTCGGAAAAGCAAATAAAGAAGAGGTTGTTTATAGAAATGGAGCTAATGAAACAGATTTAATCGTAGTTTCAGGTGACTTGGGTGCCGCTTATCTAGGATTGCAAGTTTTAGAGAGAGAAAAACAAGTATTTAAGGTAAACCCTAACAATCAGCCAGATCTAGATAATTATACCTATTTAATTGAGCGTCAGTTGAAGCCAGAGGCCAGAAAAGACATTTCATCTCTTTTAAAAGATATGGATGTTAAGCCAACTGCCATGATTGATATTTCTGATGGACTCTCCTCTGAAATTATGCATATTTGTTCACAAAGCAATGTAGGATGTAAAATTTATGAAGATAAAATTCCCTTAGACCCCCAAGTAATCTCTGCTTGTGAGGAGTTTGATATAGATAGTACTATGGTGGCTTTGAGTGGAGGTGAAGACTATGAATTGTTATTTACTGTACCTATTGCAGATTTTGATAAGGTAAAAGGGAATCCACACCTTTCAGTTATAGGCCATATTACTGATCAATTCGCTGGATTAAACTTGGTTACTAGAGCCGGGCAAGAATTAGAATTAAAAGCACAAGGATGGAATGCACTTACAAACAGTGAGTACTAGTTTTAGGTTCGATCTTAGGATTGATTAATAAATTTTTTTAAAACTCTTGTTAAGGTACTTGAGTTCTCAATATGACTCATATGTCCTCCCAATAAAACAACAACATCAGATTCTGTTTCTTTGGCTTCTTTAATTCCTTTTTTTAGAGGCAATACAGGGTCTTTTTCACCAAGAATAAATAATGTTTTAAAACTATTCTTTTTTAGGATAGACATTCTGTTTGGCCGAGATTTCATCCCTTCTTGACAGGCAATATACCCTTGTAAAGATGTTTTTAAAGCTTCAGACATGGCATTTTGTATTTCAGCATTAAAGTCAACTTTACTTTCTTCGCTAAACAAATTAATAAAAGACATTCGTATCATATGAGATAAATTAATTTGAGCCATTTTATTCGCTCTTGTTCTCAATTTTTTTCTGGAGGAGTCATCTGAGTTTGCCGAAGAATTTAATAAACACAAACCTCTAATCATTTCAGGTTTTTTTTCAGCTAAAGCCATCGAAACATAACCCCCCATCGAATGGCCAATAAGCGTAATTTTTCGAATTCGTAAGGATTTTAAAACCACAATGACACTTTCGGCCATTTCTTCCATAGAATGAATATAACCAAGGCATTCTGATTTTCCTTGCCCTAATAAATCTATTGCTAATATTCTTCTGTTTCTTGAAATTTCAGGGATAATATTTTTCCACATGAATTTGTTTTCTAAAAATCCATGTAACAAAACCACTACAGCTCCTTTTCCTGAGTCTGTGTAAGAAATTTTAGTATTTTTAAATAATAGCCACTTTTCCATAGTACAAAAATATGTATCTTTCCTACTTAACACAGAATTTATTCCACGTTTTCATCTATTTTCATAATATTTAATGAACAATACAAATTGAGATCGATATTTACCTAAATTTAAGAACGAACATACTATGATACTCCAATATTTATCCATGCTTTTTACAAATAGAAGTTCTCTTAAAGAGACGGTTTTAATCAATTTCTTTAAAAATTCAATTTTTGTATTTTTTTGTCATTTTTATCCTTTTTTTATCGTTTTTCATCAATTTTTGACTAAAAAACACAATAAATGATCAAAAAACAAGAAATTTGGATTACTGGATTTGCTCTTTTTGCTCTTTTTTTTGGAGCAGGAAACCTAATCCTTCCTCCTTATTTAGGAGTAAATTCTGGAGCGCATTGGGGCTTGGTTTTTTTAGGGTTTACCATAACAGCTGTTTTTATCCCTATTTTAGGAATATATGCCCATGCTAAAGTACAAGGAACCATGTATGATCTGGCAAGTAAAATTTCTCCTTGGTTTAGTTCTTTGTATTGTATAGTCATGTACTTAATTGCTGTTACACTTCCTGCACCAAGAACTGCTTCAGTTGCTCATGAGATGGCGATTCAACCCTTTTTTGGTTCTAGCCCCTTACTCACGAGTAGTATTTATTTTCTATTGATTTTTATTTTTGTGATGAATCGTTCAAAGGTGATAGATTTAATTGGAAAGTTTTTAACCCCAATTATTGTTGTTATACTCCTTGCTATAATATTATTGGCAATCTCAAGAAATCAAGGAACAATGTCATCAAATATATATAAAGTTCCATTTGTAAGTGGACTATTTGAAGGCTATCAAACTTTCGATGCAATTGGGGGAGTTGTTGTAGGAGCGGTACTTATAGCTTCTCTAAATATTCAAGGTAAAAGAGCTTATGATGATACTAAAAAATTGATTACAAAGGCTGGTTTGATTGCTGGATTAGGATTATTATTAATTTATGGAGGGTTAATTTATAGTGGTGCAGTATTAAGTACATCCTTTATTAAAGGAGCCTCAAGAACAGAAGTCTTAACGAGTTTAAGTTCGCAAACACTTGGGTTTGTTGGAACCTCTTTTTTAAGTGTTTTGGTAGCATTAGCTTGTTTTACAACAGCTGTTGGTATTGTAACAGGAACTTCTGATTATGTGAAAGCAATGTTTAATAACTCACAAAAAGCATATGTATTTACCGCTTTTATAAGTTGTGTGTTAGGTATTCTTATTGGTCATTTTGAAGTAAGCTTCATTATCAAAGCAGCCATTCCAGCATTAATGTTTATTTATCCTGTAACTATTGTATTGATTTTATTGAATGTAGTTCCAAAGCGTTTAGCCTCTTCCAATGTATTCAAAGGAGTAATAATAACAACATTAATATTTAGTATTCCTGATTTTTTAGGGACTTTAAATTTTCAACATGTATTGAGTTCTTTATTAGAATGGATTCCGTTTTCTTCTCAAAGTTTAGGATGGATACTTCCTGCATTTATCGTCTTCGTTATACTTAATATTTACAATGAAAGAATTAAAACGAGCAATTCAGAAGCCTCTTCATACTAGAAAATAAAACTATATTTGCAATAAAGACTATGCTAAATCATTATACTTATTTAAATGAAAACACCACCAAGTGGGTTAGCTTTATCCATGGTGCTGGTGGAAGTAGCTCTATTTGGTTTAGACAAATAAGAGCATTTAAAAAAGAATTTAATGTTTTGATTTTAGATTTAAGAGGCCATGGGAACAGCAAGCCAACCCTTAAAGATACGTTTAACACTGAGTACACTTTTAACGCTATAACTCAAGATATTTTAGAGGTATTAACACATTTAAATATTAAGAAGTCTCATTTTATAGGAATCTCGTTAGGAACAATTCTTATTAGAAATTTAGCAGAAAAGAGACCAGATTTAGTTGAAAGTATGGTGCTTGGTGGAGCTATTTTAAAGTTAAATTTTCGCTCACAAATATTAATGAGAGTGGGAAACCTATTCAAGTCTGTAGTTCCTTACATGATGCTATATAAGTTATTTGCTTTCATTATTATGCCAAAAAGAAACCACAAAGAATCGAGAATGATTTTTGTAAATGAGGCAAAGAAATTATATCAAAAAGAATTTATTAGATGGTTTAAGCTCACCTCTGAAATTAACCCATTATTGCGATTTTTTAGAGCAAAAGATATAAAAATCCCTACATTGTATGTGATGGGTGAGCAAGATCATTTGTTTTTACCCTCCATAAAAAGAGTTGTTAAAGAACATATAGAATCTTCCTTATACGTGATAAAAAATTGTGGTCATGTTGTTAATGTTGAACAACCAGATGATTTTAATACCAAAACAATAGGTTTTATAAATAGTCTATCTTCTTAAAAAGTAAATTAGTTTTGGTTCATTAACGTTTCAATTTCGTCTGCCTCAATAGGAATATTCCCCATTAAATTTAAGGGCTCTCCAGATTTTTGAACAACGACATCGTCTTCCAGACGAACTCCAAAGCCTTCTTCAGGAATATAAATACCTGGCTCTACTGTAAAAACCATATTTTCCTCTATTGGTAAATGTAACAACCCATAATCATGAGTATCTAATCCAATATGGTGAGAGGTACCATGCATGAAATATTTTTTATAAGCTGGCCAATCTTTATTTTCGTTTTGAATATCCGCCTTATCTAATAATCCTAATCCTAATAATTCTGAAGTCATCAGTTTTCCAACCTCTATGTGATACTGATCCCAATAGGCTCCTGGAACCAATAACTTAGTTGCTTCTTTTTTAACAGTATTTACGGCATTATAAACTGCTTTTTGTCTATCTGTAAATTTTCCAGACACAGGGACAGTTCTTGTTAAATCACTTTTATAGTTTGCATACTCCGCAGCGACATCTAATAGTATTAAATCACCAGCCTTGCACTGTTGGTTGTTTTCTATGTAGTGCAATACATTAGCGTTATTACCAGAGGCAATAATTGGTGTATAGGCAAATCCTTTTGATCGATTTTTGATAAACTCATGAACTAATTCAGCCTCAATTTCATATTCCCAAACATTTGGTTTTATAAAATTTAAAATTCTACGGAATCCTTTTTCTGTAATATTACAAGCCTGTTGCATTAAGTCTATTTCAATACTGTGTTTTATGGCTCTTAATTCTTGTAAAATAGGATTGCTTTTTGCTACAGAGTGAGCAGGGTATTTAGCCAATAACCATTTTGTAAAACGATCTTCTCTCGTTTCAGTTTCTACATTGGCTCTGTAGTGTTCATTCGTGTTTATATAAAAAGTATCGCATTGTGTAGCAAGTTCAAATAAAACTTTTTCTAAATCTTGAAGCCAATAAACAGTTTGAACTCCTGATGTTTTAAACGCGGCTTCTTTAGTTAGTTTTTCTCCTTCCCAAACAGCAATATGTGCATTAGTTTCTTTTAAAAATAAAATTTCACGATGTTTCTCTTTTGGGCAATCTGGAAATAATACTAAAATACTCTCCTCCTGATCTATTCCACTTAAATAAAAAATATCTCTGTGCTGATCAAAAGGCATAGTACTATCTGCACTAATTGGATAAATGTCATTAGAGTTGAATACAGCAAGACTATTAGGCTTCATTTTAGCCGAAAAGTTTTTTCTATTATTGATAAAAAGACTAGAATCTATGGATTGGTATTTCATTATATGCTAATTTGTTTCACAAATGTAGCTAAAATAAAGGTTTTTATCTACGCCTATTTCTCGACCTTCTACGGTTTTTAAGATTAGAATTCTCAAGTTTTGAATCTCTATGAGAATGTTTTTTGCGATGAGGTTTTTTAGAAGATGATTTTTTGAAAGTGGTTTTACTTTGTGAGGCGGCTCTTTTTGGCGGGGCATTATCTGTGGGTTCAAATCCTTCAATAATTTTTGTAGCAATTTTAGTTTCTAATAGTTTTTCAATTTCTTTAAGGTATTCTGTTTCTTCACTACAAACTAATGAAATAGCTTCACCACTAGCTCCAGCTCTTCCGGTTCTTCCAATCCTATGAACATAATCTTCGGGAACGTTAGGCAGTTCATAATTAACAACATGAGGCAATAAAGGAATATCTAGACCACGTGCTGCAATATCTGTAGCAACAAGAATTCTAATTTCATTAGATTTAAAACTTGACAAAGCCTTTGTTCTAGCTCCTTGGCTTTTATTTCCATGAATTGCAGCAGCAGAAATTCCTGATTTAAGTAATTTTTTTGTTAATTTATTTGCTCCGTGTTTAGTTCTCATAAAAACCAACACCTGATTCCAGTTACCATTTTTTATAAGATTGGTTATAATGGTTGTTTTCTCTTTTTTATTAACTCGATACACTTTTTGATTTACCATTTCGGCAGTTGTGTTTTCAGGCTCAGCTTCAACCATTACAGGGTTTTTCAATATGGTATGAGCTAGTTGCTTGATTTCCTTAGAAAAAGTAGCTGAGAATAGTAGATTTTGTCTTTTTGACGGCATGTAACTAATAATCTTGTTAATATCTCTCACAAAACCCATATCTAACATTCGATCTGCTTCGTCTAAAATGAATACATCTATTCGTTTGAAAGAGACAACTTTTTGATTGTGTAAATCTATAAGTCTCCCAGGGGTTGCTACTAAAACATCAACACCTCGTTTTAGTGTAGCTATTTGAGAAGCCGCTTTTACTCCACCAAAAACCACGGCAGATCTTATATTTAAATAGGAACTATATTCTTTAACATTATCATACACCTGAGCAGCTAATTCTCTAGTTGGGGTTAGAATTAAAGCTCTAATTGGTCTGTATTTTGGATGTTTTGTCTCTGACAAATACTGTAGAACTGGCAGAGTAAAACCAGCTGTTTTTCCTGTGCCTGTTTGAGCAGAAGCAAGTACGTCTTTTCCTCCTAAAATATGTGGAATTGCTTTTTCTTGTATGGGTGAAGGGGTTGTATATCCTTTTTCTTTAATAGCCCTTAAAAGAGCACCTTTCAATCCTAAATCTTTAAACGACATCGATAAATTTTAAGAAAAAACTACATTGTTCTCTCTATATATTGATGCAAATGTACACCGATTAATTGTAAGCATGATTGTATACTTTCTGTCATTATTAAAATATTTTTAGAGGGCTTAAAGGCATGCATTAAATTATTCGTTATTTTTGAAGAAGACTATTTCACATATCTAAAATCCATGTATTATGAAATCTATTACTAGAGTTTTCCTTTTATTTATTGCCATTGGTGCTTCAGCTCAACAATCTACTACAAATTCACAAGTTGTATTAAAATCACTTCAAGAAAAGCAAGCTCTTGAAGGCACATCAATTATTAAAAATGTCTCTTTTAATAATATCGGTCCAACAATTATGAGTGGTCGAGTTGCAGATATCGATGTAAATCCAAATGACCCTACGGAGTTTTATGTGGGATATGCATCAGGTGGTTTGTGGTATACAAACAACAATGGAAATTCTTTTAGGCCGGTATTAGATAATAGTCCTACTCAGAATATAGGGGACATTGCTGTAGATTGGAAGAAAGGAACTATTTGGGTTGGGACAGGTGAAAAAAATTCTTCACGTTCTTCTTATGCTGGTATAGGGATTCTCAAATCCAACAACCAAGGGTTAACATGGGAAAATGTTGGGCTACCGGATTCTCATCATGTGAGCAGAATTATAATAAATGCAAATAATGCTGAAGAAGTAGTTGTTGGTGTTATAGGGCATTTGTATTCACCAAACGAAGAAAGAGGAATTTTTAAAACAATAGACGGCGGAAAAACATGGAAAAAAACATTATTCATTAACAGTAGTACTGGTATTATTGATGTAGTAGCTGCACCAGAAAATCCCAATGTTTTGTATGCTGCTTCATGGGAGCGTGATCGTAAAGCTTGGAATTTTGATGGAGATGGAAGTCATTCTGCTATCTATAAAAGCACAGATGCAGGAGATACTTGGAAAAATATTTCTGTCAATAATGGTTTTAGAAACGGAGATGGTGTAGGAAGAATAGGACTTGCAATATATGACGAAAATACCGTGTATGCTATTCATGATAGTCAGTTTAGAAGAAAGTCTGAAAAGAAGAAAAATAAATCCTCAAAAGGGTTAATAAAAGAAGATTTTAAAAACATGTCTACAGAGGAGTTCTTATCATTAACGGATAAGAATGTAAACAATTACTTAAGAGCAAATCGTTTTCAAAGAAAATATACTTCAAAAACTGTTAAAAAAATGGTTTCTCAAGGAAACGTGAAACCAATAGACTTAGCAAAGTATTTGGAAGATGCTAATTCTCTGTTATTTGATACTCCAGTTGAAGGGGCTGAGGTTTTTATAACAACAAATGGAGGAAAGAAATGGAGTAAAACTCATAAAAACCATATTGATGGGTTATATTATTCTTATGGTTATTATTTTGGTGAAATTCGTGTAGATCCTCAAGATAAAAACACAATATATGTTCTAGGGGTTCCTATTCTTAAATCTAAAGATGGAGGAGAGACATTTAACTCCATTGGTAAAGAAAATGTTCATTCAGATCATCAAGCACTTTGGGTAAACCCAAAAAGAAAAGGCCATCTAGTAGAAGGGAATGATGGAGGATTAAACATTTCTTATGATGATGGTGAACATTGGATTAAATTAAACTCGCCATCTGTAGGGCAGTTTTATGCTATTCATGCAGATAATCAAAAACCATACAATGTATACGGGGGCTTGCAAGACAATGGTGTCTGGACAGCCTCTAATAATGCAAAAATGAATAGTAGGTGGCACCAAACAGGTCAAAATCCATATTCATCAATTATGGGAGGTGATGGGATGCAAGTTCAAGTAGACGACAGAAATCCATCGATAGTTTATACAGGTTCTCAATTTGGAAATTATTTTAGATTGGATAGAGACAAAGGAGAGAGAACCTATATTCAACCGAAACATGTTTTAGGGGAAGCACCCTACAGATTTAATTGGCAGACTCCAATTCTTTTATCAAAACATAACCAAGATATTTTATATCTGGGGAGTAATAAATTACACAGAAGTTTAGATAAAGGGGATACTTGGGAAGCTATTTCCAGTGATTTAACTACAGGGGGAAAAAAAGGAAATGTTGCTTATGGAACATTAACTACCATATCTGAGTCTCCATTTCAATTTGGTTTATTGTATACGGGTTCAGATGATGGCTACGTGCATGTGTCAAAAAATGGAGGAGGTTCTTGGGATCGTATTTCAAACTCTTTTCCAAAAGGGTTATGGGTGAGTAGGGTTATTGCCTCAAAGCACAAAAAAGAAAGAGTATATGTGACCTTAAACGGGTATAGATCTGATGATTTTACAGTGTATGTCTATAGATCTGATGACTATGGGAAAACTTGGGCGAATATTTCTAATAATATTCCAACATCACCAGTAAATGTAATTCGAGAAGATTCTGAAAACCCAAATTTATTATACGTTGGAACAGACAATGGGGCTTATGCTTCTTTTAATCAAGGTAAAGATTGGTTCCCTTTTCGTAAAGGATTACCCAATGTAGCTGTTCATGATTTAGTTATTCAACCCTCAGCAAAGCATTTAATTTTAGGAACACATGGAAGGAGTTTATATAAAGCAAATATTGCTTCACTTCAATTGATGACCTCAGAGGTAATGGCAAAAGAAGCACATATTTTTCCAATTTCAACGATTAAAAAAAATAGATCATGGGGAAATTCATGGGGGAGATGGTCATCGCCATTTATTCCAAAAATTTCAATTCCATATTACTTAAGTAGTTCAAGACAAGTAATTATAAATATTTATAAAGATGAGTTACTAGTAGCTTCCATAGTTAAAGATTCAGATGAAGGTTTTAATGAGTTTAGTTATGATCTTTCCTTTTCTGAAAAAGAAAGAAAAATCTATTTAAAAAAGTTTAAAGAACAGTCATTAAAAGCCGCTAAAAATGGCACATATTTCTTGCCTAAAGGAGTCTACACTGTTAAAATAGAATCGTCTACTGAAGTTTTTGAAATTCAGTAGACGATTACGCTATTTTCTTATTTAAAATTTATACCCAATACCAACATGCATTCCAATATTATAAGGTGAGTATTCGTTATTGTAGTCTTTATAAGTATTATAATGTTTTTTAAACATTACAGCTGAATTAAATACCAAACGTTTAGACAGATGATATTCAATATCTAATCCAATATTTAAGGAAGAACTCGTTGTTAATAGATTGCTAGCTCTACCAATACTTCTTGACGATGTATTTGTTTTTGCTCGAATTTCGTTCTTATTTAAATAAAGAAAACTAAATCCACCTACAAGATTTGTGTTGAATTTTGAACTTCCAATCATCCTGTACTTTAATTCAAATGGCATTTCCATATAAACAATAGTTTGGGTTAAACTAGCACTTTCAGAGCCCCCTATGTCAGGAGTATTTGAAAATCGAACCTCAACTCCTGGGTTGTAAATAATATTAGTTGGATTTACATCCGGTATAAACTCCGATAAGAATAAGCCTTCAGTAACAAAACGCAACTCTTTTGAAAAAACACCTGTTTGAATAGAAATTCTATTAGAGGCTCTAAATACAACATTAAAACCGTAGGTACTTGATATTAAACCTGAAGATTTGTTATCATCAAAATATTCGTTAGGATATGTTACTGCTCTAAGTGTTCCTAGTGTTGAAACATTTTTTGACAATCTACCCGTATTTGAAATCCCAAAAACAGGAATAATATTCCATCTTCTACGTTTTTCTTTATTAAATTCTGCTACATCTATAGAGTCTTTTTTCTTAAGTAGTTTTTTCTTTTCTTTCTTTAGATCATCTTTTAAATGATCCACCAAATGATCAAGGTTGTTAACTAGTGAGTCAATTTTTTTTACTTGTTTTTCAATAACTGTATCCTTGACCTTTTTTTCAAAAAAAGGGGTTTTTTCTGAGGATGTATTATTTTTTGATTCTTTTTTTGTAGCTATAGTTGCATATAATTTTTTTGAATCTTCTTGAGGTTCAGAAGCAGGAAGATTATCTTCATTTGAGTCAATTATATTAAGATCGACGTCTTTTAATATAACCTCATTTTTTAGAGATGTGTTTTTTTGCAGAGGTTTTGAAGGGAGGGTTTCAGTATGCGTAGAAAACAGCATAAAGCAAATTAAACTAAAGGCACCTAATATGCTAAACATATATCCGAGTCGAATATTCCTTTTTCTTTTTAGTTTGGCCTCAATTATTGTCCAAGATTCTGTGGGAGCAGTTATTTTAGATTTGCTCATTTTGTTTTTAAACAATTCATCTATATTCTTCTTCATTCTAGTGGTTTAAATTTTCAATTTGCGCTTTTAACAGTTTACGTGCTCTAGATAAGTTTGATTTTGAGGTGCCAACTGAAATATTCAGAATTTCTGAAATTTTCTGATGTGAATATTCATCAAGTACATACAAGTTAAAAACCAGTTGGTACTTTGGAGGCAATCCTTTAATCAATGAAAGTAATAAGTTAAGCGTAATATTTTTTTCATCAACATCTACAAATACTTCTTTCTCTGGTATTTTGCTTTCTTCAATATTATCAAATTTTATACTAGTTTTTTTTCTAAATTTTTGCAAAGCAACGTTTACCGTAACTCTTTTTGCCCATCCTTCAAAAGATCCTTTATGGTTAAATTTTTTTATGTCTTTGAAAATTATCATGAAACTATCTTGAAGTGTATCTTGAGCATCCTCAAAGGTTCTGGAATATTTTAAACAGACCTTGAATAATTTATCAGCATACAAGCTGTAAATTTTTGCTTGTGCACTTAAATTTTGTTTGCAACACTTTTGTATGAGAACTTCTAATTCTATAACTATTTAATTTTTAGGGTAAATGATTATCATCAATAACGGTTAATAAATATAGAAGCTCTCTTCAAAAAACAAAATTTATCTTTTTCATAAATTTTTCAATTCGATTTTTAATCTTTCAACAGATTTGCAGATAATATTGACCATCTAGATTGAGGTAACCCTGACCCTGCTTTATGACCAAAAAGTACAATAATTTTATCTTCTTTTAAAATCATTTGATGTATGGCTTTTGTTCCTCCTTCACTGTCTAGGTTAGTTTCAATTTCCTCAAATGTATTGGTTGTAGTGTTAAATACTCCTACAAAAGATGTTTTATCACCAGAATACAATCCTTTATATCCAGCTACAATAATCATTTCGCCGTATTTATGAACAAAAGTAACATCTGCTTTCACAGTCATACTAAACTCCTCATAACGCTGAGGGTTATTTAGAGGATAGATATATATTTTATTTGTTGCTTCCCAATCTTCGTATAAAGCACCTCCAAAAACATGTAACCTTTCATTAACTACTGCTCCACTGGCGCCAATCATTGTTTCAGGAGTGTTTATAAACGCTTCAAATAGATTACCAGTAATATTACCTCTTAGTTTTCTGATTATTTTATTTTCTCGAGAAGGTCCGTCAACACGATATCCACCTAAAATGTATGTATCATTATTATGAGTTGCAATCCCAAATTTACTTAGCGTAAAATTATTTTCATAGGATTGGTTGCCTGCATATTCGAAGTTTGTATCAAAAAATTTAAATTCAGTACCCCCAATAGAAACTAATGTATCATTAATAATAGTTAATTGTTTTGTGATGGATCCACCTGGAGATGTATTTTTTCGCATTAGCTGATAAGAATCTAAGTTCAATTTAAAAACTTCTTCTTCGGTGGTAGTTCCCGAAGGTTCATTCTCTCTACAAGAAATAAACAGATTGTTATCACTTGATGAATAGGTCATCCCGATATGAGGGCCGCCTAAAAGATTGTCTTCAAAAGCGTAGATTTCATTGAATGATAGATTTGAGACCAATACAGGGTCTTCTTGAGGATCTGACACAGGTTCAGAAATTAGATCTTCGTTGTTAGGATCACAATTATAAAACAAAATTGTACTCGAAAAGATTAGTAAAAGAAATTTTAGTTTTTTCATAGCATTAGGATTTTTTGGTGACTAACTTTTTAATTATTTATTAGGTGAACAAAATTTTAAAAGGTTGCGTAAAACTTTAAAAAAAAATTAAAATAACAGTAAACAAGGTTCATAGAGAGTTACTTATAATCATTCTAAATACCTACTAAAATACTTTTTGTGGTTTGGTCAGA
>JAYOAM010000014.1:0-38112 GCA_038104255.1 Flavobacterium sp.
TTATAACGAATTATTTTTCATAAGAAACTTCTTTAATGCCATAGCCTTCATGTATTTGAAGTGTATCATCATTACACAATTCATTAAGCAAAGGAATAAATTTTGAATGAGCACCATAGCATATGTGTTTTATTCTTTTAACTTTATTGGGATGTATACAGTTTTTTGGTTTTGGATTTTCGCTAAATTTTGTCATAAGAAAAGGAATTTTTATTTCGTTTGGAAAGAGGAGTCTCCATGTTAAAACTCGATTAGACGGATCAACTCTTTTACTCTTCGTAATAAAATAACCCTCTTTAAATTTTTTTAATATCTCTATTTCTTTTGCGAAATTTGTTGTGTTATTTTCTAAACAAATTTCAAAAAAACCTTCCTGAGCATTTTCCCACGAATTAAATCTTTCCACCAAATAACCCTTACCAATGAATCGTAATATTAATTTAGTAAATGAAGTTATTGGTGCTTTTTCTAAAAGCTCAATATAGGGCCCCTCTGGAAAATAGATCAAGGCATTATGAGGGTTTCTTTTAGAGCCATACTCAACATTAAAACCTAACTTTTCAAAAGCTTTAAATGAAGCTTTTAAATCATTAGTTTTGAATAATATATGACCTACTTTCATACTAAACCTAGACTGTAATGTGAAAAGATATTTATGTTAATTGAATAGGTATTATTTGTTTAATTTCTCTACTTTTTTCAGCTCTAAAGCCCATGATATGACTTTCTACTGATGCGTCAATTGTAGAAGTTAATACACTTGGATCTTGATTTTTTACAGCCTTTATCCAATCTGTAACTAATCCCCAGTCTCCACCTCCATGTCCACCACCTTGATAGCCACTGTTTTTTTCTTCTTCAACAGAAATATCCCATTTTGTTACTTTACCTGTTAAGAAATCTGTATGGATAAATTCTGTCATATCACCAATTATATCTCCGTGTGAACCCATAATTCTTGTTCTTCTTCCGTGGTATGATGTAAAAGCTTCCATTGAAAAATTGGCGGTAATTTCATCTTCAAATTCCATGGATGTTACGTAATGATCTGGCTGATCATTTTCCATTCTATAAACACAACGTCCATAATTTGTGGTTTTTAATTGTTCTAGTATATATTCCTCGTGTTTTGAGGAATCATCTGGTAAATCAAATACTGAAGACCAACCATTGGGTGTATTGTAAATTTTTAAAGCAGAATAAGGGCATGTTTTTTCAACTTTACAACCCTCTGAACATCTACTGGTACTTCCTTCAGGGGCATTTTCTTTTTTAAACCATTTTAAGCTACCAAATGCAGCAATACTTTTACAAGGTTTATCTATAATCCATCTTAATATATCTAAATCGTGACAAGATTTAGCAAGAATTATAGGTGTTGTTTTTTTTGAATTATGCCAATTTCCTCTTACATAAGAATGCGACATATGAACGTGTTCAATAGGTTCAAGATGTTGAATACTTATCAGTTTACCTATAGATCCTGATTGAACCATCTCTCTTAATTTTATAAAATAAGGTGCATAGCGTAATACATGGCAAACAGCTACAATTCTTCCGGTCTTATTGGCTAAATTTAAAATATCTAAACATTGTTGTTCAGTGGGAGCAATTGGTTTCTCAAGCAGAACATCATAACCCATCTCTAGTGCTTTCATACATGGGCCATAGTGTAAATCATCTGGGGTTGATATAATCACTGCATCTGCAAATTTAGGTCGATTAAACACATGTTCCCAAGTAACAAATCTATTTTCTTTTGAAATGTTATGTTTTCTTGCATATCGTTCGTTTCTGATTGAGATTGGTTCAGCTACTCCAACAATATTTAATTCATTCGGAAACTTAATCCCATAATTTCCATACACGTTTCCTCTTCCACCTGCACCTAAGGTAATTACAGTAACTGGGTTTTTAATGTTAGAATTTCCAATTTTTTTGGAAGGGATAGTTTTTGAATTGGTTATTGTATTCGCATATCCAACTAGAGGATTTGAAAGTAGAGAGGCTCCACCTAGTCCAATAGTTAAATTTTTGATTGCTTTTCTACGATCTATTTTTTTCATAATTAATTTTAATCAATTGAAGATGATATTACATATATAACTAGGGCACCTCCAATTTAATAAATAAAAGTCACATTTTAGAACTCTAGAAATTTCTTGTGTTTTATGGGACTATGACTCTTTTTTATGAATCGAAATTATGATGGTTTTTGAGGTTGGTGTATTACTAATTCTTGCTTTACTCTTTATGGGTACCAAAACATTTGTTTCAGGAAAATAGCTAGCAGTACATTGTCTTGGGATATTGTAGGGAACAATAAGAAATTTCTTTGCAGTTCTTTTTTCCTCATTAAAATGACTAACTAGATCTACCATATCAAGCTTTTTTAATCCCTGTTCTTTCATGTCTGTAGGATTCATAAAAAGTACTCTTCGTTCATTTTTAATTCCGCGATACCTATCATCTAGTCCATATATGGTAGTATTGTATTGGTCATGAGTTCTGATGGTCATCATTATAAATTGATCTTTTTTAAGTACAATGTCTGAAATGGAATTAATTGTAAAATTAGCTTTACCTGTTAACGTAGGAGAGAAGTCTTTATCTCTTGCATTATTAGGCAAATAGAACCCCCCTTTTTTTCTAATTCTTGTGTTGTAATTCTCAAAACCTGAAATAGTTGCCTCTATTTTATTTCTGATATGATCATAATCTTTAATTAGTTCAGACCAGTTTAAAGTAGTTTCAGGTAAACTTGCTTTTGCTAAACCAGCAACAATTGCGGGTTCGCTAAGTAAAGACTCAGATATTGGCTTTAAATGTCCAGATGAAGAGTGGACAACTCCCATAGAATTTTCTACACTTATAAACTGTTCTCCTTGTTCTTGAATATCTTTTTCAGATCTTCCTAAACATGGTAAAATCAATGCTTTTTTTCCGTGTACTAAATGACTCCTATTTAGTTTCGTAGAGATATGTACCGTTAAATCGCAATTTTGTAGTGCTCTAGCAGTATATTCTGTATCTGGTGTAGCTGAAAGAAAGTTACCTCCCATACCAATAAAAACCTTTACCTTTTTATCATGCATGGCCTCAATTGCATTCACAACATCATAACCATGTTTTTTTGGAGCGTTAAAATGAAATTCTTTTTCTAAATTTTCTAAAAATGATTTTTTGGGTTTTTCCCAAATCCCCATAGTTCTGTCTCCTTGTACATTTGAATGACCACGAACAGGACAGGTACCAGCACCTTTTTTACCAACACTACCCTTTACTAATAATAAGTTTACAACCTCACGAATATTATCTACTGAGTTCTTGTGTTGAGTTAGCCCCATAGCCCAACAGATGATTATTTTTTTCTTTGCAGCTATTAAAGTTGCGGCCTCTTTGATAATTTCAAATTTTATACCTGTTAGCGGAATTAACTCTTCAATAGAATAGCTCTCTAAATCTTTAATAAAATCATCATAACCTAAAGTATTTGAATTTATAAATTCAAGGTCAAAAATAGATCCAGGAGATTTTTGTTCTTCTTTCCATAACAATTTTAAAATTATTTTTAGTAAGGCAACATCTCCATTTATTTTTACTTGTAAAAAAATATCAGTTAGCTTTTGTCCTTTACCAACCCATTTAAGTGGATTCTGAGGATCTTTATATCTCATTAAACCAACTTCAGGTAAAGGATTAATGGTGATGATTTTTCCTCCTCTTTTTTTGGTTTCTCCCAAGGCAGTTAGCATTCTAGGATGATTTGTCCCTGGATTTTGACCTATTACTATTACCAATTCTGAATGATTAAAATCTTCTAAGGTTACTGATCCTTTTCCAATTCCAAGTGTCTCAGTAAGTGCAACACCACTAGATTCATGACACATGTTTGAACAGTCAGGCAAGTTGTTGGTGCCATATTTTCTTGCAAATAATTGATATAAGAAAGCAGCTTCATTACTGGTTCTGCCTGAAGTGTAAAAAATGGCTTCATTAGGTGAGGGTAAAGATTTTAATTCATTACCAATCATTTTGAAAGCATCTTCCCAAGAAATTTCCTCATAATGGTTCCTGCCTTCATAAACAACTACAGGGTGAGTAATTCTACCTTTTTTCCCTATTTCATAATCGGATAATTTCGATAGTTTAGAAATAGAATGGGTTGCAAAAAAAAGAGGTGAGACTTTATTCTTTGTAGCTTCTTCAGCTACAGCTTTGGCTCCATTTTCACAATATTCTGATAAAAAAGCTCTTTTTTCATCTGGATCTGGCCATGCACACCCTGGACAATCAAATCCTTTTTTTTGATTTAAGTTAGCGAGTAATCCAATACCTTTTTTTAAACCAACCTCATTTTTTATGTGAGTAATTGCAGATTTTATAGCCGGAATACCAGCAGCTGAGGATGGAATTTTTTCTAATTCTATACCCGTTAGTTTTTTGGGAGGTTGGGCATGTATTTTTTTAGTACTCATAATCTTAATTTTTTTGTAAAAAGCTAGGATTAGCGTAAACAGTCATTTTATTTTGTCTGGTAAACCCTATTAAACAAATACCAAATTCTTTAGCAAAATCTATAGCCATAGAGGAACAAGCCGAAACAGCTAAAATAACTGGAATTTTTGCCAGAAAAGCTTTAGAAACAATTTCATAGGAAACTCTTCCACTAACCAATAAATACGAAGCATTTTTTAATGTATTTATTTGAAGTAAACTGCCAATACATTTGTCAACTGCGTTATGTCTTCCAATGTCTTCTCTTATGCTGAGTAATTTAAATTGACTGTTAAAAATACCAGCTGCATGACTTCCTCCAGTTTTTTTAAAAGTTTCTTGATGTTCCTGTAAAAGAGTGAACATATTTAGTAGACTTTCAGGTGAAAAATGTACTTTTTTTCTAATTTTTTCACCATTTACTTTAATATGATCTAATTCTTTTTTTCCACAAATTCCACATGATGAAACAGATAATAATGTTCTTTTATTTAGATATCCCTTTCCTAAACTATCTGATTCTATGGTTACATTTATAACACTTGAAATATTAAATTTTTCTTCAATAATTTCGAAAGGTATTGGTATTGGTTTTTTATATATATCCTCTGCATATAATAATCCTAGAACAAGATCTTTGTCATTGCCTGGAGTCCTCATAATAACAGTATAAGACTCGTTGTTTATATTAATCTGTAATGGGGCTTCAACAACTATTTCATCTGAAGTAATTGATTGAATTGTCTTGTTAATATGAAGACCTTGGTAGGCATTTGTTTGCATAAGATAACTAGTGAAGTTATAATAACAAACTTAGTGAAAAATATGGTATAAATTATTAAAAGCCTTTATCAATGGGAGTTAAACAGATATTTTTATACCACTGAAAAAATCAATTTCTAGAGCCTTTCGCAATGAATACATATTAATTTATGATGTAGATTAGTTGTAAAAAATAAATAATCATTTCCTCCATCTTTAATTTTTAATTCTTTTCTTAATTGAGCTACTGATTTACTGAAGTTTCTAGTTGTAATATTGGCTTTTTTGTTGGGTAATATTTTTAAAATTTTCTTCTTATCGTAACCAATTACATTTACTATTTTAAATTTTCTTCCTGGAAATTTTACTAGATTTTCTGAGGTATATAAATGTGAATGCTGATGAATTTTGTATACATCTAGTTGATTTGTTACTTCATGAAACCCACCAGATTTTAGAATAGCTGCATTAGGTTCGTATAAGTAATTTAAAGGTTCTTCGAAATTCGATATTGATTTTTTATTGAAATCAAAGTTAAATTCTTGACTATTATTTTTTGAAAAATTTATAGTATTTATTTTGATATTACCATTGTACTCTTTTTCCATTAGATAGAGTAATTCTTTTACATCGTTGTTAACGGCAACAACATGAATCTCTTTCACAAATTTTAATTCATTTAGGGCACTTGTAATATCTAAAATTGGAGAGCATTTTATGAGTATTGTTTTAGTTTTATTGAATAATAAATCAATATATTTTGGGATATTAGGTTTACAATCTTTCAATAAAAAAACTTTTCCTTTTACATCGTCTCTTCTCGATGGATCTACATAGATAACATCATAAAATTCTTTAGATTTTTTCAAGTATTGAATACTATTCTCTGTTACAGTATCTATGTTTGTTTTTTTTAACTGCATGAAGTTATGTGAAACTATTCTGGAAAGATTTTCATCTAATTCACAATGAATTACTTTTTCAAAAGCTGTTGAGAAATAATAAGAGTCTACACCAAAGCCACCAGTTAAATCTATTAGTTTCTTACCAGAAACCAATGCTGTTTTATACTTAGCAGTTAATTCTGAGGATGTTTGTTCAATATTTATTCTGCTTGGATAATAAATTTGTGTACCCAAAAACCAAGTAGGTAATTTTTTTTCAGATTTCTGCTTACAAATTAATTGATTGGCTACTTCTTGAACTGTAATTCCTTCAAAAGGAATGCCTTTTAAAATTAATTTATGAAAATCAGATTTTAAATGGTTATTAATATACTCTTGAATATCTTGTTGTAAAATTCTTTTGTTCAATTGTCTAAATTTCCTTGGTAAGTGATGAAACAATTTTATTATCAGACATGAATTCCTTCAAGATAACTTTTAATGCTGTATAGGAGGGAACCGCTATAATCATCCCCAACGGACCCGCTAATAAACCACCAATTATTATAATTAAGAAAATTTCCAATGGGTGAGATTTTGTGGTCTTGGAGAATATAATCGGTTGACTTATGAAATTATCCCCGATCTGAGCAATTATAAAACCAATCATAACATAAACTGTTTTTGGGAGAATTTCTGTTTGAAAGTCAAGACTTTGACCTAAGCCACTTGTCATTGTTAAAACAATCATTAAAAATGCACTAATTAAAGGTCCTACGTATGGAATAATGTTCAGGAGTGCACATAAGAATGCAATTACGACTGCATTCGAAACTCCAACAATTAAAAAAATTAAGGTGTAAATGAAAAACAAAATTGAAATTTGAATGACTAAGCCAATGAAATATCTTGATAATAAATCGTTTATTTTTTCTAATGAATGTGAAAATTTATTTTCAGAACCTTTTGGTATTAGTGTTAAAAGCGCATTTTTAAATAGTCTATTATCTTTCATAAAAAAGAAAGAGATAAATAAGACAGAAAAAAGCCCAATGCTTAATGATCCTAGTGCTCCCACTATTGAATTAAGTAAATTAGGGATGGTTTTTAAACTTGTAAATATATCTGCATTTTGTAATTCGTTTAAAATATTAATATTTTCAGATTCAAAATAATCATTTGCCTGTGTGATAAGGTTCCCAATATTTTCCTCTAGTGCTGTCGTTTTGAGTAAAGAAAGACTTTCCCCTTGCTCAATAACCAGTGGTATAAACATTCCTGTAACTCCAAGGGTTATTGTCATAAACAGTAACATAGTGCTTATAACGGCAAGAATATTTGGAAATTTAAGTTTTAATCTTAAAAATAAAATAATGGGTTTAGCAATCAATGCAATAATTGCAGCAATAATGATGTAGACTAAAACTGATTGAATAGTTAGTAAAAAATAGCCAACTACAATAATACCCATTATGATAGCGAATGCTTTTAAAATTCCGTTTGTAATTATTTTTGAATTCATTTAATTATATCCTTTTACTTCTCCCATATTTATTATTTTACCACTCAAATATCTGTGATTTGTTGGTAATAGCGTACCTGATGCGGTTTGGATCCATTTTTCCCATGTTACAGTGGTCCCTTTGTTTTTCATAGCTTGAACATACATTTGATAATGAGTTGGCATATAGTTTTTATCTAATAACCATGTGTATGAATCCCCAGGAGTTGTTCCCCCTTTAGAATATTTGACATGCAATGCCTCTCTGCCATTTATCATTTTAATACTTCGATAAATACCAGGTTCGAATAACTTATGAGGAGCTACCAACCAGAAGCTATCATTATTAAAAAACTTGAGAGCTCTACTAACTAGGTTTTTGTTGAAAGGAATCTCTTTATTGTCTAGATAAGCTGTGCTTTTACTTAAATCATTTGGGTGTAATACTACTCTTGCATCATTCCATCTGATATCAACAATGTGTTGTTGTTTATCCCATTTATAAAAACGTTTTCCTTTATATCCCCATTCTATAAAGCGAGTTTCTTTGTATGCCTCATGTTTGATGGCCTTCAACATAGTATTAGCTATTTTATCAGCTTTTGGGTTATAAGCTTTTACCGTACCCATGTTAATTTTCATTCCAAAAATGGAGAGTGTATGTGACTTAGGTAACATAATACCAGAATCTGATGTTATAAAATCATTCCAAGTTGCAGAAACTCCTCCAATTGGAATAATTTGTGTCCACATTTTAAATAAAACAGGGACATAATTATCGTCTAAAATCCATAAATAAGAATCTCCTGGTGTAGTTCCTCCTGAAGTGTATTTAATAAGTAATGCATCTTTGTTATCAATTTTAACTAGACTTCTTTCAACACCCCTATCGAAAACTTTGTAAGGAGCAATTAACCAGAAGCTATCATTGTTAAAATATTTAATTGCAGTTTCAATAAGTTCAGGGCTATCACCAATACTTTTTGTGTAATCATTAAGATTTACAGTAACAGAATTATCATTCCATGAAACATCTACTAATCCTTCCTTTTTTTTCCATACATAATGATGTTTACCTCTAAAACTCCATGTTAATATTTCGGTACTATCAAAGGCCTTTTTATTGATGGCAGACATCATTTTTTCTGCTAATTCATCTGCTTCTTTTCCTTGAGTCCCTTTCGGCAACGACTCATTGCTAACTAGGCAATAGATAGCTATTAGGGCAATCAAAACCCCTAATAATACACCAATTGATTTTAGAAATTTTTTCATAATTTTTTTTAATTTTTCTTTAAGATGAATCAAAAAGATTAATAATCTAAAATAAAAAAATTAGTCGAGTAAATACTACAACAGATTATAAATATAATTTTTATGGATTTTAAAGTTAAATTTTATGTTGTAATCAATTTAAATTTATCAGGAAGATCAGATTTTATAGATAATTTTTCTTTCGTAAATGGATGTGTAAAATCTAATTTAGCGGCATGCAAGTACAATCCTTTACCTTTTAAAATTAGTGATTCCGTTCCATACTCTTGATCACCCAAAATTGGATTACCAATCCCAGATAAATGTACTCTTAATTGATGTCTTCTCCCTGTTTTTGGCAATAACTCAACTAAATTTAAACAATCAAATCTTTCAGATTTTACTGTGTGAATAGTTTTGTAGTAAGATATTGCTGTTTTTTTACTTATGGTGCTTTTAATTGAACCTTTAGCATTCATTTTTCCAATGGTAATAGCATAGTATTTTTTTATGATTTCATTTTTTTCAAACAACTGATTTAATGCTATTATACTGGAACTTGTCTTGCCAATTAATAATAAACCAGTGGTTGGAAAGTCTAATCGATGAACTGGTCTAGGTCTAACAGCGTCTTTAAGTTTACTTTTTTTTAGGTTTTGCGGCAAAGCATTGTCTATTGTTTTGAATTTATTTCCACTTACTAATATACCAGCCGGTTTTTCTATTATAGCAAGGTATTCATCCTCAAAAATAATTTTTAGTCTAAAAACTAATTTTTTTTTGTGTGGGGTATGTATGGAATTCAACAAAGTAATTTTATCACCCCCAATGATTATTTTAGCTGTAGTTGTCGGTAAATCATTTACGAGGATTAATTTGTTTTTGATGGCTTTTTTGACAGCAGATTTTGTTTTAACGGTAGTAAATATTCCCACTGCATATTCTTGTATTCGAATAGGCTCATTTAACTCTTTGGCAATATGAGTTTCTTTGACACTCATTTATGTTGCAAACAATTGCCCTATATCTCTAAATGCTTTGAATTCAAGTGCATTCCCTTCTGGATCTTTGAAAAATAATGTAGCTTGTTCACCAGGTTTACCCTTGAATCTGATGGTTGGTTCTATGATAAATTCGGTTCCATTTTTTATTAATCGTTGACTTAATTTCTCCCAATCGTCCATGCTAAGTACCACACCAAAATGAGGTACGGGTACGTCATGTCCATCTACAGGATTTGAAATTTGTTGTGGTATAAAATCATCTTTTTGATGAATTACTAATTGGTGCCCAAAAAAATTAAAATCGACCCAATGTGTGTCGCTTCTTCCTTCTACACATTGAATAATATCTCTATAAAAAGTTCTGCAAACCTCTAAATTTTTAACGGGTATGGCCAAGTGAAATGGTTGAATCATTTTTTATTTTTTTGTTGTTTATTGGATGAGTTTTTAAAATCCTACTGCTGTATCGTCACCTCTTGGATCTGCACCAGCCTCTAATTTACCATTATTTAAAACTAAAATAGCATCAACTTTTCCTATAATTCTCGAGTTTCGCTCATCTATAGCATAACCAATACTTTTTAGTTGATTAATAACATTCCTGTCAAATTGGCTGGGCTCAATCATAATTACATCGGGTAACCATTGGTGGTGGAATCTCGGCTGATTTACACTTTCTTGCATTCCCATATTAAATTCATAAACATTTAAAATAGTTTGCAATACAGAGGTAATAATGGTAGAGCCACCTGGAGTTCCAACTACCATCCATAGTTTATTATCTTTTTCTACAATAGTTGGTGTCATTGAACTCAGCATTCTTTTTTCGGGGGCAATTTCATTTGCTTTAGCCCCAATTAATCCAAACATATTTGGTTCTCCCGGTTTACTGCTAAAATCATCCATTTCATTATTAAAGAAAAAACCTAGTTCAGATGAATATAGTTTAGACCCAAATCCACCATTTAGAGTTGTGGTAACAGCTACTGCATTTCCATATTGATCTACAATAGAATAATGTGTAGTTTCCATACTTTCTTTTATTGTAATAGAGCCATGAGATATTTCTTTTGAAGGAGTTGGTTTGTCAAAAGAAAAATTTTGCATTCTTTCCTTTGAATAAGATTTACTTATTAATGAATCTTTTGGAATTAGTACAAAATCAGGATCACCTAAAAAATAACTTCTATCTGCATAGGCTCTTCTTTCGGCCTCAGTGATCACTTGCATTGTTTTTAAAGAATTATGACCAAAAGAATGAATGTCGAAGGGTTCAATAGCATTCATAATTTGTGCTAGACAAATTCCTCCACTTGAGGGTGGAGACATCGATATTATTTTTAAATCATCATACATAAATGTGACAGGAGTTCTCCATTTAGCTTCATATTTAGCTAAATCTTCCTCTGTTATGATTCCACCATTTGTTTGTATGAAATTTGCTATTTTTTTTGCAGTTTCACCTTTATAAAATTCATCTCTACCATTTTTTAAAATACGCTCTAAAGTATTTGCGAGTGCTAAATATTTAATAGTATCTCCTTCTTGCCAGTGGTCTAACAAAAGAATTGAATCCTTATTCACTTTTTGAAAAGCATTTTGATGTCTTTGTATCCTTTTTTCTTGTTTTTTAGTAACTACAATCCCTTTTTTTGCCAAGGCTATTACGGGAGTTAAAATTTCTTCTGTAGTTAATAGCCCGTATTTCTTTTGAGCTTTAAACACACCCGCAATAGTACCAGGAACCCCAACAGCGGTTGCACCTGATGTACTTTTCCCTTTAATAATATTCCTCTCACGATCCAAATACATGTCTTTGGATGCGGCTAAAGGTGCTTTTTCTCGGTAGTCTAGGGCGCCTATTTCGCCATTGTTTTTTCGGTAGACCATGAAACCCCCTCCACCTATATTACCTGCAACGGGGTAGCTTACAGCTAATGCCAATTCTGTTGCCATCATAGCATCAAATGCATTTCCGCCTTTTTTTAAAATTTCTGTTCCAATTTTTGATGCTTCAATACGAGCAGAAACTACCATTGCTTTTTCTGTAACTAAACCTGTTACTTTAGTAACATCTTCTATCTCTTGATGACAAGACAAGGTTAAAATGCAGATCGTAATAATGAATATTATTTTTTTCATAAATATGTGTTTTGTATACTTAATTCTTTAATTTTTTGGTGAGAGAAGCGTTGTAAATCTGTAAAAAATAATTCGAAATCTTTCTCAAAATCTTTGTCTAATTTTCTGAGGTCATGGATAGCTAAATCAATCTGTCCTTTATTGTTAGTTTTTCTATTCATTCCTTCAAGAACATTTTTTATACCCTCTTTATACTGATAATTGAAAAGCCAATCATATTTTATCATATAAGGGATCATTTTTAATGTTTTTTCTGGTAAAACCTCTTGATAACTATAGACTAAATCATAAAATGAATTTACGTAAATTTTAAGTGGAATTGCAGAATAATTGCTCCAATTTTTTGCTAAATAATGATCGTAAAAGATATCAATTACAATCCCAGCAAACAATCCATAGCGTTTGTGGAGTCTCCTTTTACTCATTCTTGTAATTTTATGACTATCTGTAAAAGTATCAATTTCTCGATGTAATTTAATGCCTTTTTGAATTGTCGGATCTAAGTGGGTAAATTGATTTCCCTTAATATGATCGGCTATAAAATTTCCAATCATAATCTTTGGATAGTTCTCCGATAGGTATAAATGCGCGAGAAAATTCAAATTTTTAATATTTTTAAATAAAAAAACACAACATTATACTGTTATTGCAGTGTTTTGTTGTGAATTTATATTTTAATTTATGAAAAAGTAAACCTTTTCACAATGTACTTGTTTAGTTGTTAAGCATCACAGGCATTACCAACATGGTAATCTTTTCACCCTCATCAGTACCATCAATTGGCGTTAAGATTCCAGCTCTATTGGGTAGAGACATCTCAATTAAAACTTCACTTGAGGTTAAGTTTCCTAACATCTCACTCAAAAAACGAGAATTAAAACCAATCTGCATATCGTCTCCTTGATAATCACAATTCAATCGTTCATCAGCTTTGTTTGAAAAATCTAAATCTTCAGCTGAAATATTCAATTCAGTACCAGCCATTTTTAAACGAATCTGATGCGTTGTTTTACTTGAAAAGATAGAAACACGACGAACAGAGTTTTGAAAAGAGGCTCTATCTACAGTTAATTTATTTGGATTTTCCTTTGGAATTACTGCTTCATAATTAGGATATTTTCCATCAATTAAGCGGCAAATCAACACAAAATTTTCGAATGTAAATTTTGCATTTGCATCGTTATATTCAATGGTAACATCCTCCTCACCACCAAGCACACTTTTTAATAAATTTAAAGGCTTTTTTGGCATGATGAATTCCGCTGTTTTGTCGGCTGTTACATCTGTTCTTGTGTATTTTACTAATTTATGAGCATCTGTGGCAACAAATGTTAGGTTGTCTGTACTGAATTGAAAGAAAACACCACTCATAACTGGTCGTAAATCGTCATTTCCAGCAGCAAAAATTGTTTTAGATATCGCGGTTGCCAATACATTTGAAGGAACAATAGTTTTACTAGGAGATTCTAAACTTACTGATTTAGGAAACTCATCTCCTCCAAAATAAGCCATATCATATTTACCTTGATCAGAACTAATTTCTATGATATTATCACCCTCGGTTTTAAAAGTTAAGGGTTGATCAGGGAATGTTTTTAAAGTATCTAAAAGTAATCTAGCGGATACAGCAATGGACCCTGTGGAATCAGATTCTATAGCAACTACAGCACTCATCGTTGTTTCTAAATCTGATGCAGAGACTTTTAATTTATTTTCAGAAATTTCAAATAAGAAATTGTCTAATATGGGTAGGGTATTATTACTATTAATTACTCCTCCCAAAACTTGTAGTTGCCTTAATAGTTGAGAACTTGATACGATGAATTTCATTTAGATTCTTTGTTAAAAATGGTTGTTTTACAAAGATATTCGAATTTAGTGATTTTGAAAATTTTGTTATCAACATTTTAGCTGTATTGTTGATAGCTTTCTAACCAAAACAAAATAGTTTGCTACAGTATTTTTTAAGTGCTTAAAATAATCATGGGGTATTTTATGAGAAAATTTAAAATATTACATTTGTTAACGATCAAACCAACCTCAATAATGAAAAAAATAGTAGTCATTCTTTCATTTTTATTCTTTTCTGGTTCAATTTTATCTCAAAAACCTGAAAAATTATCATCAAATCAAATTTTTGAAAAAATTAAGAAATTAAATTTTTTAGGGACTGCTTTATACATCGCAGCACATCCAGATGATGAGAATACACGATTAATTTCTTATTTATCAAACCATGTGAATGCGAGAACTGGTTATTTGTCATTAACAAGAGGTGACGGTGGACAAAATTTAATAGGTTCCGAAATTAGAGAATTATTAGGAGTCATTAGAACTCAAGAACTTTTGGCCGCCAGAAAAATAGATGGTGGGGAACAATTATTTTCAAGGGCAAACGATTTTGGTTTCTCTAAACACCCTGATGAAACATTTAACATTTGGGATGAGGAAAAAGTTTTAAGTGATGTAGTTTGGGCTATTAGAACTTTTAAACCCGATATTATCATAAACAGATTTGATCACAGAACCCCTGGTACAACTCATGGTCATCATACTGCCTCAGCAATGTTGAGTGTGCAAGCTTTTGACTTGGTAAATGATCCTTCAAAATTTCCTAATCAACTAAAACACACCGAAATTTGGCAACCTAAACGTTTGTTTTTTAATACTTCATCTTGGTTTTATAAATCTCAGGAAGAATTCAAGAAGGCAACGGAGGGTAAGTTAACATCAGTTAATGTTGGTGTTTTTTACCCTTTGAAAGGATTGTCTAACAATGAGGTAGCCTCTTTAGCAAGTAGTCAACATTTATGTCAAGGTTTTGGAAGGTTAACCATAAGAGGAAGCCAAAATGAGTATATTGAATTTTTAAAAGGAGATTATCCAAAAGATAAAAATGACATTTTTTCAGGAATTAATACCACTTGGAATAGAGTTAAAAATGGGGGAGATATTGGTGCAATTTTATACGATATTGAAAAGAATTTTGACTTTAAAAATCCAGAGATACATTTAAAAGACTTAATACAAGCTTATAAAAAAATTAAATCTCTAGAGGATAAATACTGGAGAGATATCAAGGAAAAACAAATAATTCAAATTATAGAAGCTTGTGCCGGATTATATCTTGAAGCTTCGGCTGGAAGTTCAAGCTCAGTTCCAAATGATGACATAGAACTTGCTATTGAGGTTTTAAATAGAAGCTCTGAAGTACCAGTTTTTTTAGAATCTATAAGTTATAAAACAACTACTACTGAAAATATTGAATATGATGTATTATTAGAAAACAACATAAAGCAACAATATAATAAAACTTTAAATTTAGGAAAATTAGACTACTCTAATCCATATTGGCTTCAATCAAAAGGTTCTCTTGGAATGTATAAGGTAGGTCAAAGAACATTAATAGGTAAGCCTGAAACACCCAGGAAAGTCTCTGTATTTTTTAATCTATTAATTGATAATGTTCAACTTACAATTAAAAAAAATATTATTCACAGGTATTCAAAAAGAGATAAAGGTGAATTATATGATCCTTTCGAAGTGACACCAATAGTAACTACAAAATTAAATGACAAGGTATTACTTTTTTCAGATGCTAAAGAACAAATGGTTTCAGTTGGAGTTCGTTCAGGTACTGACAAAGTCGAGGGTAAATTATCTTTAGATGTTCCTAAAGGATGGAAAGTATCTCCAAATTCTGTAAACATAGAAATAACTCAAAAAGGAGATACTCAAGACTATAAATTTAAAATAACTCCAACAATTAATGATTCTGAAGGAATCATAAAAGCTAGTGTTCTCTTAGACGGTAAATATTTTGATAAAGAATTAATTGAAATTAAATACGATCACATACCCAAACAAACTGTACTTAGAAGTTCAGAGGCAAAAGTTGTGCGTTTAAATATTAAAAAGGCTGGAAATTTTATTGGATATATTAAAGGTGCTGGAGATGTAGTCCCCGAAAGTTTAAAGCAGATTGGTTACAGTGTAGTGATGATTAATCCCGAAGAAATCACAACAGAAAAATTGAAAAAGTTTGATGCAGTTGTTTTGGGAATTAGAGCATATAATACCTTACCAATTTTAAAATATAAACAAAAATTTTTACTCGAATATGTTAAGAATGGTGGAAATATGGTAGTTCAATACAACACAAGTAGAAGAGTTGATGTTGCTGCACCTTATGAATTAAATCTTTCTAGAGATAGAGTTACTGATGAAAATGCTAGAGTAGAGATTTTAGAAAAAAATCATTCTGTTATGAATTTTCCTAATAAGATTTCTGAACAAGATTTTGAGGGTTGGGTTCAAGAAAGAGGACTATATTTTCCAAACGCATGGAGTTCAGAATATACTCCAATCTTATCAATGCAGGATAAGGGAGAAAAACCTAAAAAAGGTAGTTTATTAATTGCCAAATATGGTAAAGGTAATTACATATATACTGGATTGAGTTTTTTTAGAGAATTACCTGCGGGTGTTTCTGGAGCCTATAAATTATTTGCTAATATTTTATCTATCGGAAAAACCAATATTGAACAACAAAATCAATTAAAAAAATAATTATGAAAAACATAATGCAACATTGGAAAAAAATATATTCAATTGTCTTAATTGTTAATGTTTTGTACATCATTATTTTTTATTTAATCACAAAATCTTTCAGTAGTTAAATATGAGTGTTTCAAATTTACACCCTTTAGATTGGTTAGTTTTACTCTCAACTTTACTATTCATTGTTCTTTATGGAGTCTATAAGACTCGAAAATTAAATAACGGTGTTGAAGATTATATCAAAGGGGGTAAAGATACTAAATGGTGGACTATAGGTTTATCTGTTATGGCTACTCAGGCGAGTGCTATCACATTCCTATCTACTCCTGGACAGGCATTTCATGATGGTATTGGGTTTGTCCAATTTTATTTTGGTCTTCCGATTGCGATGGTTATCATATGCCTAGTTTTTATTCCTATTTATTACAAATTGAATGTTTATACAGCCTATGAATATTTAGAATCTAGATTTGATTTAAAAACAAGATCACTTACAGCTTTTTTGTTTTTAATCCAACGTGGATTAGCTGCCGGAATTACCATATATGCCCCTGCAATTATCTTATCTTATGTTTTGGGTTGGGACCTAATAGCATTAAATATTGCCATAGGCTTATTGGTTATTTTTTATACTGTTTCTGGTGGTACAAAGGCTGTTAATGTAACACAAAAGCAGCAAATGATTATTATATTTTTAGGAATGGTAACCGCTTTTAGTTTAATTATGTATTATATGCCTAATGAGATAACATTTTCAAAAGCATTAGATATTGCTGGAGCAAGTGATAAAATGAAAGTTTTAGATTTTTCATTTGATTTAGATAAAAAATATACAATCTGGACTGGATTTTTGGGAGGTACATTTTTAATGCTTTCTTATTTTGGAACTGATCAAAGTCAAGTTCAAAGATACTTGTCTGGAAAATCCCTTAGAGAAAGTCAGTTAGGATTACTATTTAATGGTTTATTAAAAGTTCCTATGCAATTTTTCATTTTATTGACAGGGGTTATGGTATTTGTTTTTTATCAATTTAATGCATCTCCACTAAATTTTAATCCTAAAGCTAATGAAGCTGTAATCAATTCTAGATATTATGATGAGTTTAAAGAATTAAAAAAACAACATATCCTTATAGAAAACAAAAAGAAAACACTTTTAATAGATGGAATTCAAGATTCTGAGAGAGATTTAATTATTGCACTTAACAAAGAAGATAAGATTTTAAAAAATTTAGCTAAAAGTATCATTAAAAAAGTAGATGATTCTACTGATAAAAAAATTGAAGAAAATGATAAAGATTATGTTTTTATTCATTTTATCGTAAATAATCTTCCCAAAGGGATTATTGGTTTATTGTTGGCTGTTATTTTAGCTGCTGCTATGTCATCTACTGCATCTGAGTTAAACTCATTAGCTTCTACAACAACTATTGATGTATATAAAAGAAATATAGCAATTGGAAGAGATGAGGCCCATTACGTAAAGTCCTCTAAATGGTTAACATTTGCATGGGGTATATTGGCAATAATTATTGCTTGTGTTGCAGACTTATTTGATAATTTAATTCAATTGGTTAATATTATTGGATCTCTATTTTATGGAAATGTATTAGGTATTTTTTTACTAGCCTTCTTTTTCAAAAGAGTTGAAGGGAATGCAGTTTTTATTGGTGCAATTATTACTCAAATAGTTATTTTATTGATTTATTATTTTGGAATTTATCAACCTGAAGAACTTGGTTTGGCTCCCATACTTAGTTATTTATGGCTGAATTTTGTGGGGTGTGTATTGGTTATTTTTATAGCCTTGATTTATGGTTTTAAACAAAATCAACTCAAAATCAATATAACCCTTGTATTCATAACTTTAACCCTCGTAAAAACAACTTTTGATGCTGTTTATTTGAGTTTAACCCTTTATCATGTAATCGTTTTAATGTCTTTGTTTTTATTCATTGGAATATTGAGTATTGAAAAAAAATCATCTTCACAGTTAATTTAGTGAAGTTCAAGTATTAAGTATAAGAGATGACTATGCAAGAAAATAGACTTATTAGATGGGGGATAATAGGATTAGGTCATATTGCTAAAAAATTTGCTCAAGATTTAGCTACTGTTAATGGATCTGTCTTACACGCTGTAGCTTCGAGAAATTCTGATAGGGCATCAACTTTTGCTCATACATTTAACGCTACAGTTAGTTATGATTCTTATGATTTACTGGTTAAAGATCCATTAGTTGATGCTATTTATATTGCAACCCCTCACAGTTTTCATAAAGAACATACAATTCTTTGTTTGCAGCACAAAAAAGCTGTTTTATGTGAAAAGCCTTTTGCTATGAATTTGAAAGAGGTTGAGGAAATGATAAGTGTTTCTAAAAGTGAAAATACACTTTTAATGGAGGCTCTTTGGACTACTTTTTTACCTCATTATCAATTTGTAATGAATTTTTTGAAGAATAAGACTTTTGGACGTATAATCCATTTAGAGGCCGATTTTGGTTTTAAATCAACTCATAGCAAAGAAAGTAGAGTATTAAAAAAAGAATTGGGAGGAGGAAGTTTATTGGATATAGGAATTTATCCTGTTTTTGCGGCGTTGTCCTCGTTGGGAGTTCCTAAAACCATACAAGCCGATGCAACCTATTATAAAAATGGAGCAGATTCATCTTGTCATATTATTTTTAATTATGATGATTCTAAAGCAATTTTAAAAAGTACATTTCTAGAGGAAACTCCTACAGAAGCAACATTTACTTGTGAACAAGGGATTGTTAGGATAAATACTAGGTTTCATCAACCATCAACCGTTGCTTTGATACAAAATGGAAAAGAAGAATTAATAGATTTTTCTGTCAAAACCTTGGGTTACAATTTTGAAATCGAACACTTCAATCAATTACTTAGAGATGATAAAAAAGAAAGTGATTTAATGAGCTTTTCCATATCGAAAGACATTATAACGACATTAGATCGTATAAGAAAACAAATTAACTTAAACTATTAATCTCTATTAAAATGGTTAAACTTAGAAAGGCTACTCATAAAGATTTAACAGTCTTATATGAATTTGAGCAAGGAGTCATTGAAGCTGAAAGGCCTATGGATACTACTTTGAAAGTAGAGCATACTTATTATTATAATATTCCAGAACTGATAGAGAATCCATCGGTAGAATTAATAATAGCTGAAATTAATGATGATGTCGTTGGATGTGGATATGCAAAAATTAAAAATGCAAGAGATTGTTTTCAATTTAAACAATTTTCATATTTAGGTTTTATGTTCACAAAACAGGATTATAGAGGTAAAGGTGTAAACAATTTAATCCTGAACTATTTATATGACTGGTCTTTATCAAAAGGCGTTTATGAAGTTAGGCTTGAAGTGTACCCAACTAACTTTGCTGCTATAAAATCTTATGAGAAATCAGGAATGACTTGCTCTATGCATACTATGAGGATAGATCTTAGTAAAAAAATAAAAGACAGCTACTAGCTGTCTTTTATATTTAATTTGTTGAGTATATCATTAATCATTACTCCATTCGGAAATGGATTTTGTATTCATTTTTATATAAGCTCCATTACCCGCTGCTTTAGAAAGCTCTAAAGATTTTTTTGCAATAGCTATTGCTTTTTCTTTTTCTCCTAATTTCGCATAAATTAAAGATTGTTGTCTCAATTGCCAAAATGCTGGTTTTTCTGTCATAGACATAGCCTTTTCCATCCATTCATTAGCTTTTTTAATGTCTTTATCTTGTTGTCTGTAATAAATTGCAGCATTATAATAGTCTCCAGCTTTAGGGCTACCAGCCATAACAGCATCTATAGTTTTTGAAACCAACACATCTGTTGGAACCTCAAATTGTATTCCAACATAAGTTTTTTCCCATAGAAGACCTATAACAGCAGAAGTAGAAGAGACATCATCAAAAGTGATGGTAAATGTCTCAACATTCATTGGCATTGAATAAACGTCTACAGTTGTTTTAGCTAAAACCTTGGTGTCATCCCAATCTCTTGGAACTCCACTATTATCTGTCTCAGCATAGAACATTACTTCCCAAGAATTCTCATTTGGGATCGTGTACAATCCATATGAGCCAGCCTTTAGTGTTTGGCCATCAATAGAAATATCTGAATTAAAAGTAATTTTTGTATTAGAATTAGCTCCAGTTCTCCATGTTTTTCCGAAAGGGACTAAATCTCCAAAAATAGTTCTCCCTCTAACTCCTGGTCTAGAATATTCAATGGTAACATCTGTTAATCCTACACGTTGTGAAACCGAACCTAGAGGACTGGGTTGGGGAGTAGTTATTCTTAATACATCCTCTTTTTTGGTTTCAACTTTTAAATTAGAAGAGACGTTGTCACAACTAGTTAATGAAATGCTAGCTATTAGTGCTAAAGCACTTGTAATTATTAAATATTTTTTTTTCATAAATCATAAAGTTTTTAGTATGCAAAAATACAATTATTTTGGGTTCTTAATAGCACAACTTACTCTGCTTCTCCGGGATGATAGATTTTTTTTGCACGTTTTAAAACATCATCTTTATAATAAGCTACGTCTTTAAATTTAGCTTTTATATAGGGTAGAGTTTGATCATCAAAATGTGGCGAATTTGGATCTCCACTTTGACCTCCAGCCAAAATTGTTTTAGCAGTTACTTTCTCTCCAAATTCAACTACAGCTACAAAACTATTTCCTGAAGTTCCATACTGACGCTTGGTGTTTTTTCCGAACCTTGTGCCATATGAGGCCAATGCACCCCATTTACCGGATGCCATCCCTACGGGTAAACTTTTTTTAGTATCATCAAAATTTTGAAAAATTTTCCCATCATTTCTCTGATATCTATTAAATTCTCCCCAAGGAGTTTTCCATGAACCAAAATCTGTAATTAATTTTTGTAAGCTTTTTTCAAAAATTGCTAAACGTTCCTCAGGTGATGATTCTACACTCATATATTCAAAACGAGCGAGTCTCGAGCTTCTTTTCCCATAGGACATGGTTGGAATTTTGCCTGATTCATAATATGAATTAATATAAAATTGTGCTAAGGTCATTTCAATGGAATTTATGGATACTTTAAAATCCCATTTTTCTAGCATCTTAATGGCTTCTTTGACATTATTTGATTGTGAAGGTATTTTCTTTGCTGCTTTAATTAAACCTGATATTAGTTTCTCTGCTCCCGGAAGATAAGGGTCATATGCTAGTTTAATTAATGAAGTTAAAGTCAAATTTTCTGCTTTTTTTAATAGGGGAATCGCATGTATGCCCCTGAAGTTTTCCGGGAAAGAAGACATATATTTAGGGTAATTTTCTTTTTTGGGGCTGAATTCTGCTGCGGAACTAAAAGGTGTAGAGTTGCAGTTTTGTATCCAATGTGTTGGAGGATTTTTCACAAAAATATTCTCGTCCAATGTATGTAACCCTTTCCAATCTGTTGCTGGATTGCTTCCATCAACAGGTTTTGTGTAATCAAATTTTTCATCTCTTACAGGAATGAAATTTCCATGATAATAAGCAATGGTTCCGTCTGCATCTGCATAAACAGTATTGTTAGAAGAATTTGTTCTGATATCCATCATTTCATGAAATTCATTATGATTTGATTTTTTTGTTCTTGTAAATGATTGTTTCAATGCCTTTATAGGGCTCCACATCAAAGCAGTTGATATCCAATGACTACCCTCAGCATGAGTAATTGGTCCATGATGAGTCCTATATAAAGTAAAATCTTTTGATGAGATTCCCGCTTTTGTAGTGTATTTTAATGAGATTTCAATAGAATCTACTGGAAGTAATTCTTCTCCATATTTATAGTGTGTTTTAGTATTAGTTTTTACAATCGTTTCTTTAAATTCATCAATAATGTCTGTACCTGTGGAGGTGTGCATCCATCCTGTTTTTTCGTTAAAACCTTGATAGATAAAAAATTGTCCCCAGGTTGTTGCGCCATAAGCATTTAAACCTTCTTCGCTAACCACATGAGATTCTCCTCTAAAGAAAAAAGAGGTATGAGGATTTATTAATAACATGGCATTCCCTGAAGCAGTTTTTTCTCCCCCTATTGCAAAACCATTAGAGCCTCTAGGTTCGTCATCTTTCAAACGAATTAATCCATCCGAGACTGCTAATTTTTTTGAATCAGTTTTTGATCCGTAAAAATCTCTTATTTTCTTAATAGATACTCTTTCAATATCTCCTCCAATAGAACCTTCACTAAAATACATGGGCATCCATGGTTCAAAATGAGTAATCAATTTTGGAGTTACTTCGGGATGATTTTTTAAATAGAAGTTTATACCGTCTGCAAATGCAACGCAAAGATCTTGAAGCCATTTAGGGCTTTTCTCATAATTTAAAATGGCCTCTTCTTGGGTCATGTAAAGATTAGCTCTCACATCACTGTATAAGGCTTTTTCTCCTTCAACCTCGGCCAAACGTCCAATTGCCCAAATGTAATTTCGTTCTACACGTTTAAAATCATCTTCACATTGTGCATATAACATCCCAAATACTGCATCAGCGTCTGTTTTTCCATAGATATGAGGAATTCCAAAATCATCTCTTATGATTTCTGTATTCTTGGCTCTATAATTCCATCGTTCCTGTTCGCTAAGAGAATTAATGTTTGTTTTAGGATTTGAGCAACATAGGAGTAAAGAGCTCACAATTAAATAGATGATTTTTTTCATAATATGAAAGGTTTAATAAAATAGCAAGGTAAAACATAATAAAAAGTTAACCTAAACAAAATGTATCTTTGCATTTAAGTTTTTATCATTAATTAATTATTAATTAAAACAATAATGAAAAATTATATTGCTGAATTTATAGGAACCTTTGCTATGATTTTCTGTGGCACAGGAGCAATGACAATTAATGAGGTAACTGGTGGAAGTGTTACACACGTAGGGATTGGAATAACATGGGGTTTAATTGTAATGGCCATGATTTATGCTTTTGGTGAAATATCGGGAGCCCATTTTAATCCGGCAGTGTCTATTGCATTTGCTTATGCCAAAAAATTTTCATGGAAAGAAGTACCCAAGTATATTCTATTTCAAGTTGCAGGGGCTTTTACAGCAAGTCTATTGTTGATGTGGTTATTTCCAAAAAGTGAACTTCTAGGAGCTACAATTCCAACTGTTGATGTATGGCGAGCTTTTGTATTGGAACTAATACTTACATTTTTTTTAATGGTTGTTATCATTAATGTTTCTACAGGAAGCAAAGAGGTAGGGATGATGGCTGGAATTGCTATTGGTTCAGTAGTCTTATTGGAGGCAATTTTTGCTGGCCCCATCACAAATGCATCAATGAATCCTGCACGATCACTAGCTCCAAATATTGTCTCTGGAAATATTAAAGGACTTTGGTTGTACATGTTAGCTCCAATTATAGGAGCATTACTGGCGGTAGTGAGTTGCAAATTTGTAAAGCATGAAAATTGTTGCGATGAAGAATGTTAGCCTGCTTGGATGTGGATGGTTAGGAAAACCATTGGCAGTTTCTTTAATTAATGATGGTTTTTTAGTAAAAGGATCCACAACTTCTGAGATAAAAATTCAAGAATTAGAAACTTTAGGAATAGAACCATACCTTATTGATATTACTGAATTTGAAGAATTTGATTTATTCTTAGCCTCTGAAATTCTTTTGATAGCTATAACTTCAAAAGATATAAATGCATATAAACGATTGATTCAACAAATTGAAACTTCACCGGTTCAAAAAGTTATTTTTATCAGTTCTACTTCAGTATATCCAGCATCAAATTCTATAGTTACTGAAGAAGCAATAACCCTAAACACACCTCTTATAGAAATTGAAAATCTTTTTAAAAATAATACGTTTTTTGAAACAACAATTATTCGTTTTGCTGGATTATTTGGTCCTGGAAGGCATCCGGGAAATTGGTTTAAGAATGGTAAAGTAATACCTTACCCTGATGGTTTTGTAAATATGATACACTTAGAAGATTGTATCAGTATTATACATGAAATTATTGATCAAGATTGTTGGAATACAATTTTTAATGCTTGTTCAAACGATCATCCTACAAGAAGAGATTTTTATACAAATGCGAGAAAAAAATTGAATTTTGAGCCCCCCATATTTGAGGAAAATTTAGCATTAAAATTTAAAATAATAAGTTCTAAAAAACTACAAGAAGATTTGAGTTATCAATTTATACATGATAGTTTGTTAGAAATTTAAGAATACTTTCTTTTTCTTAAATATTGAAAAACAGTACCGAAAGCCAATAAAACGATAAGGGGTAAAACAATATTTACAAATTGCCAGTATGTTTTTTCTAGATATGCCTTTTTCTTATTTAACAGTTTCAACTGAATATTTTTATTTCTCAATTCAATTAAGCCATTATCATCTAACAGATAATCTATAGTATTTAATAAAAATTCTTTGTTTCCAAATTGTTGACCTGTCCATTTATCTTTATCCAAATCAAAAGGTTTTCCTTTTTTTAATTGATTTCTTGCAATATCTCCGTCAGAGATAACTACCATTTTATTATAAAGGCTTTTTTTATTAAAATCCTCTAGATCAAATGGTTTAACTCTATTGGCATATACTGAGGTAAAAAGTCCTTCCGTTAATAAACCAACAATCTGAAATCCATTTGTATATTCTTCTTCTTTAGGTTCGTCTGCTATACTTTTAAGTTCTATGATCGTTGGAGTTCCTATTTTTCTTGTTAACATAGAACTCATAAGTAAAGGTGTTTTTTTTAGATTATTCTGGAGCGTGTCTATTTGATTTGCAAATCGTAATCTAATTGGGGCTATATTTTTTGATATGGCATGACTTGGGTTTCCTGTAACCAAGGGATGATAAAACCAATTTAAATTTTGAAATTGTGGTTTATTTCCAATATTACCTGTAGCCAGAGGGATTTTTGCAGCATATAGATCTTGAAGTAAAGTTGCATTCAAGCGTAATCCATAGGAAAAGAAAAAGTCAGTTAAATTTAAATCTCTAGGGTAAGCCAACATTTTTCCATCATTGTATAAGCTGTCAGTATCTGCTTGAACGTTTTCAATCATCCAAAGTGTTTTTCCACCATTTATGATGTATTGATCCAATACAAATTTTTCATTTTCTGTAAAAGGTTGAGTGGGTTTAGCTATAATAGCAAGGTCAAATTGTTGAAGATCAAGTAAGCTTTTTTTTGGGTTTTTTGATACTGAATCTAAGGTGAATTTTGCCAATCGATGTTTTTTAGTAACCTCACTTAAAAAGGAATATAGTTGTATGTCTGATAATTCTCCATTTCCAGAAAGAACAGCTATTTTCTTTTCTTTTTCTTCTAAAAGTTTATAGATGGCATTACTAAATGAAAATTCCAATCCTTCAACAGCTTTTTCTAACTGATCTTCCTGTGATTGTGCTTCCCCATTGGTTAATAGAGAGACCTTATTAATTTTATTTTTGTATGAAATTTCCGCCCAAGGGAAAATAATGGTATTTGATAATTTTCCGTCTTCTTTTACTGTCAATTGACTGGGAATCATACCTGCTTTTATTAATTTTTCCCTTTGATTATCTGGACTTATGAATTGAACTTTAATTAGTGAGTTGTTAGCATTTAGTTCCTCTAAAAATTGTCTAGTCTCGATTTGTAAGCGTTTAAATTCTGAAGGGAAATCACCCTCTAAATAGACTTTAATGAGTAGCTGTTTGTCTATTTTATTAATCACTTCTTTGGTAACTGAAGCCAATGTATATCTCTTGTCTGAGGTTAAATCAATTCTAGTATAAAAGCTTTGATTTAAAATATTTAGTAATATTAATACTAGAGCTAAACCACAAATTTGTTTTATTTTTTTAGGCATTCATCAACTTTTTTTTGGTTAAGAATAAAAAGAAAACAATTATGCTTGTAAAATATAAAACATCCCTTGTGTCTATAACTCCTCTACTAATGCTCTTGAAGTGAGCATTCATTCCAAACAATGTTACATTGTATGAAAAGTTTCCAAATAAATTGGAAATTGCATCAAACCCATAGTAGAAGAAGAAGATTATGAAAGCGGCAGCTAAGAAAGCGACAATTTGATTTTTTGAAATAGAGGAGGTGAAAACTCCGATTGAAGCATACGAACTGGCTAATAAAAATAAACCTGTATACGATCCAATAATACTTCCATAATCAACATTACCGATAGGACTCCCCAGTTGAATTATAGAGTACACATAGGTGAAAGTTGGAGTTAAAGCAATAAAAATTAATACTATAACTGCGAAAAATTTACCTAAGATAATTTCAGAATTTGTGATGGGTTTTGTTTTTAAAATCTCAATAGTTCCTGTATGGAATTCATCTGAAAATGTTTTCATTGTAATTGCAGGTACTAAAAATAATAACAACCATGGTGTTAGGAAGAAAAAACTAGTAAGATCTGCAAAACCAGCATTTAAAATATTTAATTCATCATTAAAAACCCATAAAAATAAGCCATTAACCAACAAAAAAATTCCAATAACCAAATAGGCAATGGAGGAGGAAAAAAATGAATTAAATTCTTTTTTTAATATGGCTAGCATAGAGATAATTTTATTTTTTTAACTGAAATATTCTATTATGATCAAAACCCTTTTCTCTTCTTTCGTTTTGAAAAATAAATTTATGCTTTTTAAGCAAGGCTTTAGAGGCTTCATTATTTTTGTGAGTAAAGGCTTCAATAGTTGTCAAATTCATTGTATACATCCCAAAATTTAAAACTGCTTTACAAGACTCACTCATATAGCCTTTAAGATGTTCATTTGGATGTAATTCATACCCAATTTCTGCATAGGTAAAATTATGATTAAAATTATGGTAAGCAATACTTCCAATTACTCGACGATGTTCTTTTGATACAATTACCCAAAAAATATTTTTTTTATCCTCAAATCGCATGTTTAACTCTGCTATAAATTTAGTAGTTTCTGTGATATTTTGAGGAATTTTTCTAGAAATCAGCTTGTTAATTTTTCTATTTGTTCTCAATTGATATAAAGATTTGGAATCACTAGCACATGGTTGTCTTAACACAAGCCTATTGGTAACCAATTCTGGGAATTGTTTAAAGTTAAAATTTCCCATTAGATTAGATTATTTAGTTTTAAGAGGTTAATCATGAAAACTCAACTTTACAATTCTTATCACCATATGTTTAGGTAAATTCTATGGTTATGGTATCTCTGTAATCTAATCCTAGTAAGGTAGTTGCTCCTCCAACTGTTTTTAAATTACTCCTGTAAATGGCAATTTCTAAATAACCAGCCGAATTAAATAAAGCCAACCTGTTTCCATCAAATTGACGAGAGTTAGAAGGATTTTCTCCTAATATTTCATTGTATTTATTAACTATTTTCGTAAAGGTATATCTAGCGGCAGAAATTTTAAAACTTCTTCCTTTTCCTACATCTACAAAAAGTTTTTTATTGATGTTACTAATTATATTACCATAGTTGTCAATATAAATAACGCCTCCAGTGATTGTTTTTTGATCTTGGCTAATTTTTGGCTGGATTTCAGTCATTTCCTTATAATTTGACGTTTCTTTTCCAATAACAGTTAAATTTCCACCTCTTGATATAAAACAGGCCACTTGTACAAAAACATCCAACACAGGGAAGCTACTTTCAACTCTGTCATGGATATTTATCTCAACAACTTTTGTGGGTTTAATTTCCTTTGTGATCATACAAATTAATCCATTATCTGGACAAACGAAATAATGATTGTCCAGAGCTAAAGCAATGTGTTTGTTTGTGTCACTCAATTCAGAATCAACTCCAATAATATGAATTGTTCCCTCTGGAAAACTTTTGTATGAGTTTTTTAAAATATAAGCAGTCTCGGTGATATTAAATGGAGAAATTTGATGCGTAATATCAACAATTTTTGCGTCAGGTAACTCGGAGTATATAGCGCCTTTAACAGCACCTACAAAGTGGTCTTTTGTTCCAAAATCCGTAGTTAATGTAATTATAGACATTAAAATTATCTGTTAATTAAATGTGCAAAAGTTGCTTAAAAATTTCACACAAAGCTAAACAATTCTGAAAATTTATTCACTATTTTTAATTTGTATTATTTATCAATAACCAATAAACCCAAAACATTTGAACGAACGCATTATAGAGCTTACTGAAATTAATCCAAAAGATTTCTTTGGAGCTCACAATAGCACTATTGAGCAATTAAAAAGATACTTTCCAAAAATTAAAATAGTTGCTCGAGGGTCTAAACTTAAAATATATGGAGAATCTGACCTTCTAAATGAGTTTGAAAAGCGCTTGGGAATGCTTATAAAATATTTTAATAGATACAATAAATTAGATGAGAATAGTATAGAAAGAATTTTAACTTCTACAGGGAAAGAGGAAAAGTCTGGCGGTGCAAAAGCAAAAGATATTTTAGTTCATGGTGTTAACGGTAGACATATAAAGGCTCAGACAGAAAATCAGAGGAAAATGGTTTCTATGATGAAGAAAAATGATATGTTGTTTGCTGTAGGCCCAGCTGGAACAGGTAAAACATATACCGCTGTAGCTTTAGCTGTAAAAGCCTTGAAGGAAAAAGAAGTTAGAAGAATAATTTTAACTAGGCCAGCTGTTGAGTCTGGTGAAAATTTAGGGTTTTTACCCGGAGATCTAAAAGAAAAATTAGATCCTTATATGCAACCATTATATGATGCATTAAGAGATATGATACCCCATGAGAAACTTGAGTCGCATTTAGAGAAGGGTGTTATTCAGATAGCTCCTCTTGCTTTTATGAGGGGGAGAACATTAGACAATGCTTTTGTGATTTTGGATGAAGCTCAAAATACCACTCATAATCAAATGAAAATGTTTTTAACCAGAATGGGAAAAAATGCAAAGTTTGTAATTAATGGTGATCCAGGACAAATTGATCTTCCTCGAAAACAAATATCTGGACTAAAAGAATCTCTGCTGGCATTAAAAGATATAGAAGGTATTGCTCAAATTTATTTAGATGATAAAGATGTAATTCGTCATCGATTAGTAAAAAGAATTATTAGTGCTTATAAAGGTATAGAAACTGATTAAAATATATATGCTTTAACTATTTTTGCAACCCAACCCACAAAAATTTATGAATACCATAAACGAAACTAATTTTCAATTTCCAAAACAAAAAAATGTCTACAAAGGCAAAGTTAGGGAGGTATATAATATTGATGATAAACTACTGGTTATGATCGCTTCAGACAGATTATCTGCTTTTGATGTAATTATGCCAAGGCAAATCCCATTCAAGGGACAAATTCTCAATCAAATAGCTACAAAAATGATGCAAGAAACAGAGGATTTAGTTCCTAATTGGTTAATTGCAAATCCAGATGCAAATGTTGCTATTGGTCATTTATGTACTCCTTTCAAAGTAGAAATGGTCATCCGAGGCTATTTATCTGGGCATGCAGCCAGAGAGTACAAGTCAGGAAAAAGAATTTTATGTGGTGTTCCAATGAAAGATGGAATTAAAGAAAATGGAAAATTTCATGAACCTATAATTACTCCATCAACCAAAGCTGAAAATGGAGATCATGACGAAGATATTTCAAGAGAGGAAATCTTAGCTAAAGGAATTGTTTCTGAAAAAGATTATTTAATCTTAGAGGATTATACAAGAAAGCTTTTTCAGCGAGGAACTGAAATTGCGGCAAAAAGAGGTTTAATACTTGTTGATACAAAATATGAATTTGGAAAAACAGAATCAGGTAAAATAGTTCTCATTGATGAAATTCATACACCAGATTCTTCACGTTATTTTTATGCAGATGGTTACCAGCAAAGACAAGATAATAATCTACCACAAAAACAATTATCCAAAGAGTTTGTTCGACAATGGTTAATAGAAAATGGTTTCCAAGGGAAAGAAGGTGATCTTATTCCAGAAATGTCAGATGAAAAAATTTTTGAAATTTCAGAGCGTTACATTGAATTATATGAGCAAATTACAGGAGATGTTTTTATTAAGGCAAATACATCAAATGTTTTGGAAAGAATAGAAAAAAATACAACCTCTTTTTTAAATAGTTTTTAAAATAGTTTCTTAATGAAACCCGTAACAATAAAAAAAATTAAAGACGAATTACATTATAAATCTTCACAAGAATTGATTGAATTGTGTTTAGTTTTATCAAAATTTAAAAAAGAAAATAAAGAATTACTTACCTACTTATTGTTTGATAAAGAAGATGAAGAAACCTATATAAATAAGGTTAAAGAATATGTGACCTTTCAATTTGAGGAAATTAATACAAAAAGTTTTTTTTACATCAGAAAAAGTGTTCGTAAAATACTCAGGATTACGAAAAAACAGATACGCTATTCAAAAAAAAAGGATACAGAGGTAGAATTATTATTGCATTTTTGTAAAGAATTAAAGGAGTTAAACCCATCAATTTCTAAAAGTCCTCGACTTCAAAATATTTACAATAGACAATTATTGTTAATTAAAAAATCAATATCAACTCTTCATGAAGACTTGCAATATGATTATCAATTAGAATTAGATTTTTTGTTGAATGAATAGAAAAGAACGTCCAATCCTTGAGGGTTTAATAAATAGTGGTACAAGAGATCTTGAATATTTTCAAAATACTACAGTACGTCCAATTATAAAAATGCAACATCATTTATTAATTCTTTCCTTGAAGAATTACTTTAAAAAAAGAAAAATTATTTTTAATAACCTTTCAGAAGTCAAAAAATTAAATAAAATCATTTCTTTGATGACTAAAGATATAGCATTTAGAAATATTTGTTTGGGGTTTATTATTGGTCATTTTTCAGCAACAGAATACCTATATTACATGAATTATTCTTCAGAAATTAACAAAAGAATTATTAAGATTATTCAAAAAAGATATCAGGATAGTTTAAATGAACTCTCACTGTAAAAACTTAACTAGAATACGAATACTCACATAAGCGATCAATAGTGCAGTACCTTTTTTAATTAGCATTGGAGTTAAAAATTGTTTGCTAATCTTGTTGCCAATAAAACTACCAACTGAAACTATTAGAACTAGCATTATGGTTAGATTCCAGTTTATCGAAACTTTTGAATTAAGAGCGTAACCTAAAATTCCACTTGAAGAATTTAACAGTATAAAGAGACTGGCTGTTGCTGCAATTCTCTTAGGAGTATCCCATTGTGTTAAATGTAACAATGGAGCTAAAAAAATTCCTCCACCAATTCCAACTAATCCTGAAATAAAACCAATGATACCTGCAAAACCACTATGCTTTGATAGACTAATTTTACTAGTATTAACTCGTTTTAAAATTATTTTTTTATTAAACCACATTACAAGAGAAGCAATGAATAGAGTTAGGCCCAACAAAATGAAAAATATATTCTTATTAATTTCAATAAACCCACCAATAAAAGCTAGAGGTATACTAAAAGCTATGATAGGAATAACTTTTTTCCAGTCATAAAGTCGTTGTTTTTGATAATGTATAACATTTAAACTCACAACAGCTATATTGCACAATAATGATATAGATCTAATTTGTGTGAAAGCAATACCGGTTAAGGCAAGAATTGCAAGATAACTTGACCCTCCACCAAATCCAATAGAGGAGTAAAGAACAGCAATTAAAAAAAATAATAAAAATACATGCCAATAAATTTCAATAAGATTGGTAATTATTTCTATGTCCATAAAGCTAATATAGTTTTTATATGGTATGAAAATTCATAATTATTTTATTTTTTAAAAATAGACTCTGCTAAAATGGTAAATAAAAATAAGCTGCTATATTTTTGTTAATATGTTCCTTAATATTTGTTTTGCATACCATTTGTCAATTATTTTTATATCACAAATAAGATGAAATGAAAATAAATAAAAAGAAGCAAAAAGTTACTATGGCTCTTGCTTTTAAAACAATTATATGGCCTAGACGTAATTTGGTATTCATAGGTTTATTTTTAATAGTGATTAATAGGTTGTCTGGTTTTGTTCTTCCTCTAAAATCTAAAAACCTATTGGATGATATTTATCCAAATCGAGATATGAATTCTCTATATAATTTATTATGGATTGTCGGTTTTGCATTGTTAATCCAAGCCATTACTTCTTTTTTATTAACTAGAATATTAAGCGTTCAAGCTCAATATTTAATCTCAGAACTAAGAGCTCAGGTTCAAAAGAAAGTTCTATCGCTTCCAATTAGTTTTTTTGATAATACAAAATCAGGAGCTCTAGTTTCAAGAATTATGAGTGATGTTGAAGGTGTTAGAAATTTAATTGGTACAGGTCTTGTTCAATTAGTAGGTGGTGTAATCACTGCAATCATATCTCTGGTTTTATTAATTCAAATTAATCCCTGGATGACTTTATTTGTTTTTTTACCAGTTAGTGTTTTTGGGTTTATAGCTCTAAAAGCATTTAAATATATCCGTCCAATTTTTAGAAATCGTGGAAAAATTAATGCTGAGGTCAAAGGAAGATTAACAGAAACATTGGCAGGAGTTAGAGTTATTAAAGCTTTCAATGCTGAAAATCAAGAGCATGAAACATTTGAAAAAGGAGTAGATTCTTTATTCCAAAACGTGAAAAAAAGTTTAACAGCTACTGCAGTTATGACTAGCTCGTCAACTTTTTTATTGGGTTTAGCATCAGTTGGAATTATGGGAATAGGTGGGTATTATATGATTGAAGGTCAATTAACAACTGGAGATTTCTTGAAGTTTACATTACTTTTAGGTTTTATGATTGCACCCATAGTTCAGATGAGTAACATTGGTAGTCAATTAACTGAAGCTTTAGCAGGTTTAGATAGAACAGAAGAGCTTATGAATATGGAGGCAGAAGAGGATGATAAAGAAAGAACATTAACCTTAAAAAAAGTAGAAGGTGATATTGTGTTTAATAATGTGTCTTTTTCTTACGAGGAGGGAAAAGAGGTATTACATGACATAAATTTTCATGTTCCCTCAGGCTCCGTTACGGCTTTAGTTGGAAGTTCAGGTTCTGGTAAATCCACTATAGCAGGGTTGTCTGCCACTTTTTTAAACCCATCATCAGGTATTATAACTATAGACCAACAAGACATGTCTAAAATTAAACTATCTAGTTACAGAAAACATCTTGGGGTTGTACTACAAGATGAGTTTTTATTTGAGGGGACTATAAGAGAAAATATACTTTTCCCAAGACCAAATGCAACACAAACAGAATTAAATAATGCAGTTAAAGCTGCTTATGTAGATGAATTTACAAGTCGATTCGAAAATGGTTTAGATACACTTATAGGAGAGCGCGGTATTAAGCTATCGGGAGGTCAAAGACAACGTTTAGCCATAGCAAGAGCTATTTTAGCAGATCCAAAAATCATTATTTTAGATGAAGCTACTTCAAGTCTTGACACAGAGAGTGAATCCTTAATTCAAAAAAGTTTAACACAATTAGTTAAAAATAGAACAACAATAGTCATAGCACACAGATTAAGTACTATAAAAAAAGCAGATCAAATATTAGTTATAGAAAGTGGACAAATAGTAGAGCGAGGAACCCATCATGAATTAATTAAAGCGAAAGGTAGATATTTTGATTTGTATACCTATCAAGCAAAAATTTAATATACATTTTTTAAATCTAAGTTTGTACACAATAATTTTTGATTTCTTTTAATACAAAATCATAATATGTTTTATTTGAAGCAATAAAATGAGAATTATGTTTAGAATCCTCTAATAGTTCTTTAAATGTTGATGAAGAAACTATTTTCAAAGCCTCAACTTCTTCTTTTTGTGGACAAAGATTTTTTATATCCTCATTTAATTTTGAAATGAAAACAGTATGAAATTCGTTATCTATAACACCAGAATCATAGGATTTAAAAGATTTCATTACTCCAATTTTTCTCAAATCATCTTTGCTAATAGTTAACCCTATCTCTTCTTTTACCTCTCTTACAGCCGCATCAAATAAGTTTTCTCCCGAATTTACATGACCAGCAACACTGACATCCCAAAGTAAAGGATAAATTGTTTTTCTTGCCCCTCTTTGTTGAAGTAATATATTTCCTTCTAAAGTGTAAAACCAAATGTGAACTGTAGCGTGGTAAAAGCCTTGTTGGTGTGCAACAGTTTTTAAGCAATTTTTACCTGTTTTTTTTCCTTGAGGGTCAAGTATGTCTATAAGTTCATCCAAAGAAATTAATTTATAGCAGTTTTTATACAAGTGACCAATGCCTCAATATCTTGTTTTGTATTAAATACATGACAGGATATACGAATATATTGGCCTCTAAAAGAAACAAAAATATTTGCTTTAGATAGTTCTTCTTTAAGCTTTTTCATACATAAATTTTCCGGTATGCGAATACCAAACAAATGGTGTGCCCTGTCTTTTGAATTTTCGATGAAACATCCTATCTCTTTTAAATCGTCAACAGCTTTTTTGGTAATAGTGTAACAGTACTTTTGAATCGCAGCTGGTTTCCATTCAATTACTTGCTTTAGGGCTGTTATTTGCATTTGTGTATGAATAAAACTCGCATGTTCACCAACAGAGTATCGATTTGCTAGGGGCTTGTATTTAGCTTCGTAGCTTGTCAAATCACTTAATTTTTCACTATGCATCCTATTTGACCAGTTCTCCTCTAAAGGAATTCCGTTGTCAAAGAATTTACCAAAATATCCATAGCCACATCCATAGGGACCAAATAGCCATTTATAGCCTGCACAGATTAATGCATCAGGATTAATTTCTTTTACTGAAAATGGGAGTGCTCCTACAGATTGCGTACCATCAATAATTAAGAGAGAATTAAATTGGGTAGTTTTTTTCCTGATGGCTTTGAGATTGAAAAGTGTTCCACTAGCCCAATGAACATTACCAATTGCTACCACAGCTGTTTTTTGTGTAATATTATTTAAAATTGCTTCATTCCACAATAATCCCTGATTTACTTCAACAGTTGGACGCATCACAATTTTAATATTTGCTTGGAACTTTGTACCTAATTTTTCCCAGACATAATAGTTACTGGGAAATTGATTTTCTAGAAGAAGTATTTCATCCCCTTTTTCTAATGAAATATTATTTGCTACGCTAGACAACCCATAGGAGGCGGAAGGAATACAAGCTATCCTATTATAGTCTTCCGCTTCAATTAATTTTGCAAATAGTTTTTTGAGTTCCTTTACAGGCTCAAAATAAGAGTCTGTTGTTATTTTGTATGGATGACTTTTTTTTATAACAGCTTCAATTCCAGCTTTTTCAACAGCTTTAAATGAAGGGGATTGATTTGCTATATTCAAATAGTTGACTTCATTTGGAATATCAAAAAGTTCTTTCTTGTTTCTTAGCATAGATTCATTCGAAATAAGAAAAAGTTTCTTTACCACTTATTTTAAGCAATGTTTCATAAATTAATCTAATTACATTTTCAACATCATCTTTATGAACCATTTCAACCGTGGTGTGCATATACCTGAGAGGGAGAGAAATTAAAGCTGAGGGTACTCCACCATTACTGTAAGCAAAAGCATCAGTATCAGTTCCTGTTGCCCTAGATAGCGCAGATCGTTGAAAGGGAATATTTTTTTCAGTGGCTGTTTCTGTTATTAAATCTCTAAGTTTTTGTTGAACAGCAGGAGCGTAGGCAATTACAGGGCCTTCACCATTTTTAATTAGACCTTCTTTCTTTTTATCAATCATTGGCGTTGTAGTATCATGAGTAACATCAGTAACTATTGCCATATTTGGTTTGATGGTATGAGATATCATTTCTGCACCTCGTAATCCAATTTCTTCTTGTACAGAATTAGTGATATACAACCCAAAAGGTAGTTTTTTCTTGTTTTCATGAAGTAGTCTAGCAACTTCAGCAATCATAAAACCACCCATTCTGTTGTCTAGAGCTCTACAAACAAAATTTGTTTCATTCAATATGTGAAATTCATCAGGATAAGTAATAACACAACCTACATGTACACCTAATTTTTCAACTTCCTCTTTTGTATTACAGCCGCAGTCAATAAATATGTTCTCAGGTTTTGGTGCTTCTTCATTTGCTCTGTTTCTTGTATGAATGGCAGGCCAACCAAAAACTCCTTTTATTATTCCTTTCTTTGTATGAATATTTACAACTTTACTAGGAGCAATTTGATGATCGCTACCTCCGTTTCTAATTACATAAATTAAACCATTATCAGATATATAATTTACATACCACGATATTTCATCTGCATGACCTTCTATAACTACTTTATATTTAGCTTTTGGATTAATTACGGCCACAGCAGTTCCATAAGTATCTGTGATAAATTCATCTACAAAAGGTTTTAAGTAATTCATCCATATTTTTTGTCCTTCCCATTCATAGCCTGTAGGAGCAGCATTATTTAAGTAACTTTCTAAAAAAGAAATGGATTTTTTATTTAATATTGACTTTTTACTCATAATATTTTCTCTGTTTTTTGTAAAAATAAATCATTTATTACACCCTAAAAACAAATAATAAAACTTATTGTGAAATTTTATGAATAATTTACCATAGTACATAGTATTTAAAAAATAATAAGTTACGTCAATTATAATATCTTTACACCTTAAAAAAACTTTTGAAAAAAATATTTTTCCTTTTATTATTCATTCCTTTTCATCTGACAGCACAAATAAAGGATTCAGCGCCTCTAGATTTGGAAGATTATATTTTAGTGAAAACTGGAGATACGTTAACCATAGATTTAGATGAATTTGCAGTTTTACCGAAACACAATTTTACCTCTCCAGAAGATGCTCGATACTATTACTGGTTCAAGCGAAAAGTATTTAAAGCATATCCGTATGCTAAAATAGCATCACAAAGATTGGATTCTTTGAACTCTAGATTAAATAGAATTAAAACCAAAAGAGCAAAGATTAGATATACCAAAAGAGCCCAAAAGTATCTCGAAGGAGAATTTACAGATCAATTAAAAAAAATGACTCGTACGGAAGGGAGAATTTTAATAAAGTTAATCTATAGACAAACTGGAAAAACAGCTTATAATAATATCAAAACCCTAAGAAGTGGATGGAAAGCCTTTTGGTATAATACCACAGCTAATTTATTTAAACTCTCTCTTAAAAGCGATTATCATCCTGAGTCAATTAATGAAGATTATTTGATTGAAGATGTGCTTCAAAGAGCCTTTATAGATGAAAGGTTAGTAGTTCAAAAGTCAAAAGTTACTATTGATTTTCCAAAAATAGCAGCTGCTAAAAAAGGTAAAATTGACGTAGAACAATATAAAATGATGTTTGCTAAGAATAAAAAGAAGACTTCAAAAAAAAATAATAAACGCTAACACAAAGGTTATTAGTTTATTAGAACAAATGTTGTTAATTCTATAAAAATATTTCATTTATTTCTTGTGTTAAGCTTTAATTAAATGGTATCTTTGCGTCCCGTTTTGGGGGTATGAGTTTGTATAATTTATATCG
>JAYOAM010000015.1:0-36137 GCA_038104255.1 Flavobacterium sp.
TAGCGCACTTGATTACGGCTCAAGAGGTTACAGGTTTGAATCCTGTCATGGTCACAAATGAATAGTACAATTAAAAAAAACGCCAAGCTTGCTTGAGCGTTTTTTTGTTTATGCTATTCTTAGAGCGGAGCTTTATCAGGATCAGCGAAGCTACTCCTAAATATAAAAGAAAGACTTTTTTATCCTATTTAAATTTGAGACTTAGTTGCCCCATAGAATGCAAATGCAACAACTAAAGCTCCAGAAATTAGAAAATATAAAGGTGGACTGAAGTTATCATTAGTTAGCATTCTATATACTAAATCTAATAAGATTACGGAACCTGCTAACCCCCATCCAGTTAATCCTTTTTTAGCTTCTTCACCTTTAATGCCTCTAATCATAAAAGTTAAAATACCAAGACCTAAAAATGCAGTAGCTGTATTCATATTTCCTCCTGCGGCAGCCTCTAGACTAGCAGTATCAGCACCACTTTGTAGTGCAATTTGTTCAGCCATAAAATATAACATCAGTCCTACAATTAAATTGTAAATAGCGCAAATCGTAAATATTATTTTTGAATTCATCTTAAATAGTTTTTTATTAATAACATTTAAATATAATAAAAATATTATTAGTTGTTTTTTAAAACTAAATAAGAAGATGTAAGCACTTAAATTTAGTACAATAAATGTATCTTAGATTTGTTTTTCCAACCCGCTTTATAGGCATATTCTACAAAATAAATTTTAAGATCAGATTTATAGGCGGAGTTCACAAAATAAATTTTCTTATCAGCCTTATAATCAGCATCAGTAAAAAACCACTTTCCATTATTTTCAACTGCTTTATAATCTGAAGATACCTTATACACCAGTAGGTCAGCTTTATAATCTGCACTTACTACAAATACTTTAATATCTGCCTTATAGTCTTTATTAACTGAAAAAACTTTCTGAGCTTTGATTAATGGTGTTACAAAAAAAAATGATATGAGGATCAAATATTTCATATGAATATTACTTGTTGTAAAACTCTTCAAACTCAAACCTTGAAACTGGTTTAGAACTGATCCTTGCAATTGAATCACAATAAATTTCTAGAAATGCAGATGAATATTGAGACATGCTTTGATTTGAATAATTAGAAATTAAATTTGCTGTATAATGGTTTTTTTGAATAGAGTCTAACTGAACATTCACAAGTTGCGCATTTACCGTTACCTCTAAAGACGCATTTTGAAAAACCTTTTGAACATCATCATCAAATTTTTTAAGTACAACTGGTATTAACAATTGATTGCGATCATCTATATACTTACAGCTTTTCTTTTGACTGCAATTAACAAATAGTATGCACAGTACAGAAAAAATTATTAAGTTCATTTTCATTTCTAAAGTTTTAAATGCCATTTTTTGTAAGTTTATTTTATTCTTAAGATTATACCTACACTAAATATCTTCTTAAAGCAACTCTATGTTCTGGTTTACTTTTATCATAATTTGTCACTAAAAGTTCTAGAATTTCAGGAGGTTTTATTCCAATATCTACCTTTTTTAAATATTTAGACACGTATAAATTAAAAATTTCTTCCTCTTTCTCAAATATTAGGAAGTGTTGAGAATTAAGCTCTGTAAAAGAAATTTGATTTCCGTTAAAAGAGTTTGATTGGTCTTTTTTGAATGGAGAAAAATCAAAATACTTAAAGATATTTTCCATTCTATACCAATTCTGCTGAAAGTCCTAAACTTAACAATTTAGAACAACGAGGTTCTAAATCTTTAAGTTCACCTGTTTTTACGGTACATTTCCCTTTAAAATGAACCAACCAAGTACATTGCTCTGCTTGTTCTACTGTATGCTGGCAAACAGTTATTAAAGAATTAATTACAAAATCAAATGTATTTACTTCATCGTTATGTAATACAATATGATGTTGATTTACCTCTTTTTCTAAGACATCATCTTCTTCTTTAAACTTTTCTTTAGTACTCATTAAAACAAATTTATGAAAAACTTTTATGGTTTTATATACTTTAATGCAACCCAATTGTTCTTTTGTATCATTTTTTGAAATATTAGCCCACATTTAGTTACTTCATCTTCTATAATGGTCACATCTTCTTTATAAAATCCACTCAGTAATAAAATTCCTTTTTCATGTAAACAATCTGTGTAAGTTTTCATGTCTGAAAGTAAAATATTCCTATTAATATTAGCGATAATAAGATCATATTTATTTCCTTTTAATAGGGAAGCATCTCCCTCAAGGACCATGATGTGATGACAATCATTTCTTTGAACATTCTCTAAGGAGTTTTGAAAACACCAACTATCAATATCTATTGCATCTATAGGTTGTGCTCCTTTCATTTCCGAAAAAATGGCTAAAATACCAGTACCACAACCCATGTCTAGTACTTTTTTATTATTTAAATCTAGTGCTAATAAATGTTGAATCATCATGTGAGTTGTTTCATGATGCCCTGTTCCAAAACTCATTTTGGGTTCTATAACAATATCAAAATTCAAAGAAGAGTTTTCGTGAAATGGAGCACGAACACTCACTTGTCCATCAACTTGGATTGGATTAAAATTTTTCTCCCATTCTTTATTCCAATTGGTTTGAATAACCTCATGATGACTAAAACTAATTTCAAATTCAGGTGAATCTAAAATAAACAGATGATCTAAAATTTTTGAGCACCATTCTTGTTTTTGGATGTAAGCAATTACTCCATTATCATTCTCAACAAAGCTTTCAAAACCCACATTGCCAAGTTCTGCAATTAATATTTCGGTAGCTGGATTTCTTGGTGACACAGAAAATTCATAGGCAATGTAAATCGAATCCATAAAATAGATAAATATTAAAAAGCAGAAATAATTGCAGTAAAGTCTAATGCTTTTAGTGAAGCACCTCCAATTAATCCTCCATCAACATCTTTTTTAGAGAAAATTTCTTTGGCGTTCGTTGGCTTTACACTGCCTCCATATAATATAGAAACATTTTCAGCAACAGAGCTACCATAAGTAGTTTCAAGTAAATTTCTTATAAAAGCATGCATTTCTTGAGCTTGCTCAGGAGTTGCAGTTTCTCCTGTTCCAATTGCCCACACAGGCTCATATGCTAAAATAATACGTTCCCATGAAGATGCACTTAAGGAAAGAACTACATTTTTCAATTGACTTTCCACAACATTAAAGTGATTTTCAGATTTTCGATCCTCTAATGATTCACCAAAACAAAAAATTACTTCCATATTATTTTCAAGAGCTGATACTACTTTTTCGGTTAAAATTTGATCACCTTCTCCAAAATAGGATCTTCTTTCTGAATGGCCTAAAATAACAGTTTTTACTCCCACATCTTTCAACATTTCGGCAGAGATTTCACCCGTAAATGCTCCACTTTTAGCTTGATGCATGTTCTGAGCTGAGACTTCAATTATTGAATCCTGAGTTGAAGCTACTGCAGAAGATAAATTTATAGAGGTCGGTGATACTATAACTCTACAGTTGACTGAAACACCATCTAAAGCTTCATTTAAATCGTGTATTAAAGACTTTGTTTGTGTTGCATCATTATTCATTTTCCAATTTCCAGCAACGATATTATTTCTCATATTTTTATAATTTTAAAAACAGCTAAATTACTTAATTTTTAAGGCTTTAAGAATGTTTTTATCTGTAATTTTTGTTGCTTTAAATACTATAATTTCTCCCAATTCATTAACAACTATATACCTAGGAATCCACCATAGCCCTAAAAATCTCCCAAATGCTCCTTTTTTACCTGTTTTCATGTAGTAATGATCTCCTTTTATTTTTAAACGATCTACGGCTTTTATCCAGTTCTTTTTACTTTTATCTAAGGATAGGAAAACATAATGAACTTCAGTATTTTCTTGTTGTAATTTTTTCAGTTCTGATAAACTTACTATACAATCTCTACACCAAGAAGCCCAAATATCTATGAGAATTTTTTCTCCTTTATGCTTCGTTAAAATAGTATTTAACGTGTACTCTTGGCCGGCGATACTTACAAATTTATCTTGTAATGCTTCATTTGAAAACTGAGTTGGCATTTCACACCCAATTGTGAGTAGTAACAATGATAAAAATAATTTTTTCATCATTTTAATGTAATCTAATTCTAGGATCCAACCAACTATACATGATATCGACAATGATATTTATGATGATGAATAACGTGGCTATCATTAATACACTTCCCATGATTATGGGTAAATCCAAAGTATTTAATGCGTTTACAATTTCTTTCCCAAGTCCATTCCAATTAAAGATGTACTCAACAAAAACAGCACCTGCCAACATGGAGGCAAACCATCCTGAAATTGCTGTTATTACTGGATTTAAAGCATTTTTTAATGCATGGTTTTTAATAATCTGATACTCAGTCAAACCTTTGGCTTTAGCTGTTCTTATGTAATCTTGACTTAACACCTCGAGTAATGAATTTCGCATTAATTGAATAATCACTGCTAGTGGACGAATACCAAGCACTAAACCGGGAAGAATCAAATTTTTCCACTGTATGGTAATCTGTTCACCAAAATCATCAACAACGTATAAACTCCCAGTCATTTCTAGACTCGTATAATTGTGTAATAAAAAGCCGAAAATCCAAGCAAATAAAATTGCTGAAAAAAATGAGGGGACACTCATTCCAAAAGTACTGATTACAGCAATTATTCTGTCAAAAAGGGTATCCTTATAAATTGCAGATAGCACCCCAAAAAAGATACCAATTCCAATAGCTATGGAAATTGCAAAAAATGCCAAAATAGCAGTATTAGGGAGTGTTTCAGATATAATCTCTGATACCTTTTTCCCATTTTTCTGAAATGAGGCTCTTAAATAAGGGTATTTTAATACAAAGGTGAAAGTATTTGATGAGAAAAGTGATTTGTATGAATATTTCTCTTTCCTTAAAAAAGTATAATCTTCCGGTAGATTTGAATGAATTGATATTGGAGATAAATCATTTAAATAATAGAAATATTGAGTAGATAAAGATTGATCAAAACCATATTTTTTTCTAATATTTTTAAGTTGTTCTGAATCTTCTCGTTGATCTAGCATCATTCTTGCTGGGTCTCCAGGTAAAACATTAAACAATAGAAAAATAACAGTAACCACTCCAAGAAGCGTTAAAATACCATAAAAAATCTTGTTAAGTATAAATTGTATCATATTCAATGACTCTAAAACAAAGATAACAGAAAGTCTCAAAAATATGTACCTTTGTATTACTTTTAAAAAGACAGATGACGACAGCAGAGATTGTAACTCAGATTAAAAAAAAGAAATCATTTCTATGTATTGGTTTAGATGTAGATCTGAAGAAAATCCCTTCTTTTCTGCTAGAAAAAGAAGATCCAATATTTGAATTTAACAAAGCTATTATTGATGCCACCCATCATTTATGTGTTGCCTACAAACCCAATACTGCTTTTTATGAAGCGTACGGAATAAAAGGCTGGATTTCTTTAGAAAAGACAATTAAATATATCAACGATAATTATCCTGAAATTTTCACAATAGCTGATGCAAAACGTGGAGATATTGGCAATACTTCAAGCATGTATGCAAAAGCATTCTTCGAAGATTTGTCTTTTGACAGCGTAACGGTGGCCCCTTATATGGGAAAAGATTCTGTAGAACCTTTTTTAGCTTTTAAAAATAAACATACTATTTTACTTGCACTAACCTCCAACACTGGGGCTTTTGACTTTCAAACTAAAGAAATAGAGGGGAAAGAAGTTTATAAACATGTCCTAGAAACCTCGAAAACTTGGGAAAATGCAGATAATTTAATGTATGTAGTGGGTGCTACGAAAGCGTCCTTTATTGCAGACATTAGAAAAATTATTCCTAATTCATTTTTATTAGTGCCCGGTGTGGGTGCACAAGGTGGAAATTTACAAGAAGTATGTAAATATGGAATGAATAAACATATAGGGTTATTAATTAATTCATCCCGTGGAATTTTGTATGCATCTAAAGAAGCAGACTTTGCTAGTGCTGCGTCCAAAAAAGCGACAGAATTACAAGCTCAAATGGCTAAAATTTTAAGTTAATTAAAATTTAGAATGTGTCTTTCCTAAATTTATTTTTTAATGATTTCTTTTGTGTAGACACCAAATTTAGATTCAAATCTTAAAAAATATATTCCCGATTTGAAATAAGAAATATCAAATTTAGAATTGGGTTCAGACAGTGTATAAGCAGCTAATTTTCTACCTAATGTTGAATAAATATTTAAAGTTGTTCCTATCAAGTTTCTGGGAACTTTAACACTTATATTATTGTCTGTAGGATTTGGATAGATAAGCATTTCTTCCATGTTAGAGTTTTGACTAGACAAAGAACTTTCCTCATAAACTCTTACATAGTCAATTTCCATAACGGATTCATTGAAGTTACTAGGGATACTCCCCCCTAAATTTCCTCCCATAGCAATATTGAGCAATAAATAGTGTAGATTATCATAGGGAATCTCTTGGGTATTTTCTCTTTCAAAAAAGACAACATCATCCAATAAAATTTGAATAGTATTTTCTGTCCAAATCAGTGAATAAATATGGTATTCACCACTGGAGTCATTAATATATGTTGTAGCTCCTTCGTTTTGATAGCTATTGGTATTAGAATTGGAATAATGAAGGTGACCAATAAGGTTGGTTTTATCCCATCCATTTTGCTCCATAATATCAATTTCACCACATACAGGCCAACCAACACTTCCATAGGTACTACCAAAATAATTTCCTGTTTCATTAATATTGGTCCCTAATGTCCATATGGCAGGCCAAGTTCCAGCTTCAGCAGGTAATTTAGCCCTAACGTCTACCCTTCCATATTGAAAGGCAAACTTAGAATTTAATCTGGCGGAAGTATAGAGTTTTGTTGAGTTATTGTAAGTATAATTCTCTCTAATAGCTTTAATCTTTAACGAACCATTATTAACGTATGAATTTGTTAATCTATTTGTGTAATGTTGTTGTTCTCCATTAGCCCAATCTGTACCATTTATTATTGGAATAATCTGATGATGCCATTTATTAGAGTCTACTGATCCGGTGTAATTAAATTCATCTGACCAAACTAAGGTGTTAAAAACAGGATCGTCATCGCCCTCTGATTCCTCAAAAATGAAATCATCAACAAAAGCTTCAACATGCTCATAATTGTTTTCTCCATTTACCTGAATTAATACTCTATTAAAATCTGTCCTAGTAATTGGTGGTGGTGAAGTAGGGTCTAAATTGATGTAATTATCATTTTCAAAATCAAATGTAATTTCTTGCCATTGATCTAAGGAAATATACTTTATAATTTCACTTTGTGTGGTCCAAGGCTGTGGAAGATTAGCATTTTGAAGTTTTAAAGAAACTTGATTTGTTAGATTACCTGTAACACCAGATGAAGGAACATAGATTTTAAAAGTAAATGCATTTTTTACCGATAAATCTATATTCTGATTCGTATCAAAACGCACATTTGCATACTGCCCTCCTATGTCGTCATATTTCAAAACCGTACTGGAAGTATTTATTCCTTCAGCATAAGGGTTTGTATAAGAACTGTCAAGGTTACAATCATCACCTACCCACTGATCGATAGAACCGTTCCCTTCAAAATCGTCTTCAATGATTTGAGAAAACAAAGGGATATATAAAAAATAAACCAGAATAAATAGGATGTTTCGCATGTTTAGTATTTTTTTCAAAAATAGGATGCCAATTCTAATTTCTACAAATATCTACCTATACAAATACCAAACAAGAGAAATTAATTGAAAGCATCTGTGTTTTTATTGTATCCGTATGGACAATGCTTGCAACCACTTTTGCAACAGTATCCTCTTTTTAAATGATACTTCTCTGTGAAAATTTTATACCCTTTTTCGTTTAGGTAGAAATCTTCTTCAACAAATCCATTTTCTTTTTCAAACATGACCTAAAATAAGTTAGTAAAGATGTAAAATTTACATCTACATAAGAATTAGAAAAGACTACACTGTTTTGAAATAAAAACAACTATTTATTTTTTATTTAACCCTGGTGGATATGTAGCAATAATTTTAGAAACGAATTCATTAATACGCTCCTCTCTTTTTTCAATACTACTCATCTGCATGGCTCCAGAACCAATACCTTGCCAAATGAGTTCATTTTTATTTTTATCAATAAAATCAATAAATAAAGTTCCTTCTGTATATTGATTTACATTAAAATTACTGCTTCCAAAGAACCATGGGTTAAATCCCCATCCAAATCCATATCCAAAATTAGTATCGGTTACATTAACTCTCTCTCTAGATTTGGTAAAAATACTAATCAATAAATCAGGATTTTCTGACTTACTGAATCCTTTTTGAATTAATTCATTTTCTATGGCCCTCATGATTCTTTTTTTATCAAGATCTGAAACTGAAGCCTTATCTATACCCTTTTTGTAAAAAGCAAATGTTTTATAGGTTGAAAAATCCACCTTAGTATCATAATCAGAAAAAACCTTTACTGTGGAACAGGAGCTAAGTATAATAACACAAAAGAAAAAAAACAATAATTTAAATATTTTCATAGTCGTAAATTTTACAGTTTATTAAATAAAGATGAATCTACCGTATTAGGTAGAGTAACTTTTAAATTTTTTTCATTTTTCATTGCTCTTTTTATAGCAAACGAAGCTTCTTCATTTCTAGCCCAATTTCTTCTGGCTATTCCGTTATTTACATCCCAAAAAAGCATAGATTTTATCCTTTTGGATGCTGCTTTACTACCATCAATAAGCATGCCAAATCCACCATTAATAACCTCTCCCCATCCAACACCACCTCCATTGTGAATGGAAACCCAGGTAGCCCCTCTAAAACTATCTCCAATTACGTTTTGGATAGCCATATCTGAGGTAAATCTAGAACCATCATAAATATTGGAGGTTTCTCTGAAAGGAGAATCTGTTCCAGAAACATCATGATGATCTCTACCCAAAACAACAGGACCTAATGTGCCTTTTTTTATAGCTTTATTAAAAGCCAGAGCTATTTTAATTCTACCCTCAGCATCTGCATATAAAATTCTTGCTTGAGAACCAACCACCAATTCATTTTCTTGGGCACCCCTAATCCATTTAATATTATCGGCCATTTGTTGTTGAATCTCTGGTGGAGCATCTTTCATAATTTTTTCTAAAACTTCAGAAGCAATACGATCTGTTTTTTCTAAATCTTTTGGATTTCCGGAAGTACAAACCCATCGAAAAGGTCCAAAACCATAATCGAAACACATGGGGCCCATAATATCTTGAACATAGCTTTGATATCTAAAATCAATACCATTTTCTGCCATAATATCTGCTCCGGCTCTACTAGCTTCCAATAAAAAAGCATTACCATAGTCAAAAAAATAAGTTCCTTTGGCGGTATGTTTATTAATTGCCTGTGCATGCCTTCTAATAGTTTCTTGTACTTTTCCCTTAAATAATTTTGGGTTTTCAGCCATCATGATATTGGCATCTTCGAACGAAATATCACATGGATAATACCCTCCTGCCCATGGATTGTGTAAAGAGGTTTGATCTGAGCCTAAATCTATATGAATATCTTCTACATAAAACTTTTCCCATACCTCAACAATATTCCCTAGATAGGCTAGAGATACTGTTTCTCTATTTTTTTTTGCCAGTCTAACTCTGTCAACCAATACATCTAAATCAATTATTTTTTCATCGATCCATCCTTGATCTAAACGGACCTGTGTAATTTTAGGATTGACCTCTGCACAAACTGTAATACATCCGGCGATATTTCCAGCTTTTGGTTGGGCCCCACTCATACCACCCAATCCTGCCGTGACAAATAAATTACCCTTTGGTGATTTTCTTATCTTTCGAAATGCGTTTAAAATAGTGATGGTAGTTCCGTGAACAATACCTTGAGGACCAATATACATGTAGCTTCCTGCGGTCATTTGCCCGTATTGACTGACGCCCAGAGCATTCATTTTTTCAAGATCATCTGGTTGAGAATAATTGGGTATGGTCATTCCATTAGTAACGACAACTCTTGGAGCATGTTTACCAGAGGGAAATAATCCCATAGGATGTCCTGAATACATAGCTAAAGTTTGTTTTTCTGTCATTTCAGACAAGTACTTCATCGTCAATAAATACTGCGCCCAGTTTTGAAAAACAGCTCCATTTCCTCCATAAGTAATTAATTCATGTGGATGTTGAGCTACTGCTGGATTCAAATTATTTTGAATCATTAACATGATAGACTTTGCTTGCTCACACTTGCCAGGATATTCAGAGATTGGTCTCGCATACATTTCATAAGTAGGACGAAATCTGTACATGTAAATACGACCATATACTTCTAGTTCTTCAGCAAACTCAGGTAACAAAACCGAGTGATGTTTCGCATCAAAATAACGTAATGCATTTCTTAATGCTAACACTTTTTCGTCTTTAGATAAAATGTCTTTTCTTTTAGGAGCATGATTAATAGAAGATTCATAGTCCCTTTTACATGGTAATACATCTGGTATTCCTTGTTGTATTAACTCTTTAAATGTCATATGTATCTAAAAGATTAAAAAATAATTGTACATACAAATATAATTGATTTTTAAAATGATTATTTTTAATTCTAAAAAACAACTAATAACAAATTTACTTATATTTATATTTTAAAAACTAAAACAATAAAAATGAATAAATCAAGAGATATTGCAAAAGTGAGACTTCACGATGGTATTGTAGGACTATTAAATATTGGATCTATAGTATTAGCAAGTGAATTGGGATTAAATTGGATCTATATAGCTGTGGGTGTGGCCATTTTACAAATTTTAAGCCCTATCACTAAATTTTGTCCTGTCTATACTATTTTAAACAAGTTAATGCCAGATACCACTCCCATGCAAAACGGAAAATAAAAATATTATTTATTTATTCCTGGTTGCTTTAATTTCCAATTAGTTGCTTCTTTTTGCATATCTACCATTTTTTTAACATCATTAAGAAGTCTTTTGGCATCATAAATAACACCATCTTTGATGGTATATTTTACTCCTCCTACTCTAACAACTTCATTAGATTCTGTTAACTTAATGGCACCTGTTCCGTAAAGAACTTTTAGGTTTTGAAGCGGATTCTCTTCTACAATAACAAAATCTGCTAATTTTCCAATTTGAACAGAACCTATTTTATCATCCCATCCCAAAGCCTCTGCTCCATTTAAAGTAGCTGAACGAAATATCTCTAACGGATGAAATCCAGCTTCTCTTAATAATTCTAATTCTCTTATGTATGCAAATCCATATAATTGATAAATAAAACCAGAGTCTGATCCTGCAGTTACTCTACCTCCTCTATTTTTATATTCATTAATAAAAATCATCCATAACTGAAAATTTTTCTTCCAGGCAACCTCTTGTTCAGTTCCCCAATAATGCCAATATGATCCATGAGAAATTTTACTTGGCTCGTAAAACTTCCATAAAGAAGGTAACGTATATGTTTCATGCCATTCTGCTCTTCTAGCTCTTTGCAAATCTCTACTAGCTTCATATATATTAAATGTAGGATCTAAGGTAAAATCTAAATCTAATAACTCATTCATTACTTTATTCCAGTGATCAGAATAGGGTTCTGCAGCTTGTTGCCAAAGCTTACCTGCTTCTTCAAAACGATGTTGTTCATTTTGATAGTTATAATCTAATGGATAATTTTGAACTGTTTTGTCATCAAAAAGAGCCTCTGGTAATCCATACCAGTGTTCCATTGAAGTAAGTCCGGCTCTGGCAGAATGTAAAACATTCCACCTCGCAACACTTAATTGAGCATGATGACAAGCAGAACCTAAACCTAATTTTTTATTTTCGTCTAAGGCAGCAGCCATAATCTCTGGCTCTGAACCAAAGAATTTTATACCATCGGCACCATTTTTTGCATTATTTCTTACCCATTCCCTTGCCATTTCTGGGGTAGTAATAGGTTTTTTACTTCCAGATCCAAAGCCAACATAATCAAAGATTCTAGGAGCTATAATTTTATTTTCTGTACTTAACCTTTTTAACTCTTTTGCATTGATTCCACTTGGTTGTCTTATTGTTGTAATTCCATGTGCCATCCACAACTTAAAAACATAAGATGGACTTGCACCTTGAGATTTTCCTCCAATATGTCCGTGCATATCAATAAATCCAGGAAGTAAATACATACCTGTAGCGTCTAACTCTTTACCATCCTTTCTAAGTTTAGGTCTATTTTTTTCTTCAATTTCTACTCCAGGATAACCCACCACATGTATACCTACAATAATATTATTCTCAACAACTATATCTACTGGTCCTCGAGGTGGAGAGCCATCTCCATTAATTAAAGTAATCCCTCTGATAATTAATTGATTAAATGGACCTTCTCCTAAGTAATTTTCTTGAGATACTCCTCTTTGAATTAATAAGAATAATAAAATAAAAAATAATTTTTTCATAAGATCAAATGTTAATTTCTTACTTGTGGAACTGATATGTTATTTCCAAAAAACAAAGCATTTAAAAATAGTTTGTTCGTGCCATACCAAGCTCCTCTAAAGTTTGGGTTATCTGCAAATAGTATAGCTCTTCCTTTTCCAATTGGACTCACTAACAATGAAGCTGAAGGTTTTAAATAAGTATTTAAATTAACCGGAGAGATAAATCCGTCTATATGAGGGTCTGCAGAGTATTTTGCTACGGTAGCGTAAGGGTTTTTACTAGGTTTTAAAAATACAGTATTATTTTTATAAACTGGTAATTTTACATCTCTGAACCCAAAACCCAGTGGATGCGTTAGATCTAATTCAACCTCAAAAATTGAACCCCCTAATCTTTCTCTACCAATATTTTCTCTTGCATCTACATAGGGTAGTCTTTTTACTGTTTTGTTGTAGGAATCTTTTTCATCTGTAGATTTTAAAGTGAGACTTTCTTTTACTAGTTTTTTGGAGATTATCCATTTTGAACCACTAGCTATAGTAATTAAAGTGTTACCATTACTAACCCAATCTTTAATTTTATTTCTTTGAATAGAGTCTAATTGACTATAATTACCGGATACCATAACTAAGATATTGTATTTATCTAATGAAATTCTATTCATATTGTGAAGTTGCAACTTTGTGATTGGCATTTCTACTCTTGTATCCAATAAATGCCATACTTCTCCTGCTTCATATGAGGAGACTCCATTTCCAATAAACATAGCTGCTTTGACTTTATGAATTTTTCTAAAGTTATTACTTCCTAGATCTATCCCTTTTACACTAAATCCTGTATTTGTAGCGTATAGTGGCACCCCAAATTTTTGTTGTGCATCACTTACAATGTTATATACATCAGATGATGACATTCCTTGTTTACTTACAGGAATCATAACAGTACCATAATTGAAATTTTTAACTCCTTCAGTTGTGTTAGCTGAAAATTTCTTGAAGGCAGCAGAAGCTTTAATTCCTCTTTTTTGAATATAATTTAATGCAGCTGGAGCGTTATAATCATCCCAATCTAGAAGGTAAGCATAATCTGTTTTTGAAATTTTAGAATTATTTAACAGCTTTGAAGAAATTGTTATTTCATTACCTACTCGTGCTGACTTTACCCCCTTAGCTTTCATATTATAAAAGTTAGAAACACTCCAGGCAGAAGCATCATAAAAAACACTATCTGCATATTGTGTATAGGTTTCAAACATGGTTTGAACCATTCTATGTTGTTTTTGTTTTAAAGGCACATAAAATTTAGTCCCTTTCTCATATACTTTAATCTTGTGTTTCAACAAGAAATCAACAAAAGCTTTGTTTCTATTTTGGTCATAATTATCTCCAAATTCATATCCAGAAAAACCTGAAGCAGTTTTTTTTGCAACAGCAGATTTAAAAAAATCTTGTTGGTATTTTCTTAATACTGTTTTATTTTCTACTGCTGCTTTAATGGTAGCTATACTAGATCTGTATTGGTTTCTTATGGTAAATCCAAAAGACATTGTTCCATAATCTGTGTCTTGTAAATGACCTCTAGAACTTGCTTGTTCAAACAATAACGCCAGAGCACCCTGAAGATCTGGATAAGAGGATCCGTATCCTGGATATGTTCCATCAAATGCCTCTTTGGTAAAGTATAATGATCCTATATCATCCATAGTTTTTGAAAAATAAGGTGCAAACAAATTATTTAAATCTTCGTAATTTTCTTTTGGCATTATTGGTTCTTTAGATCCAATAGCTTTCATTGGTTCAAAAAAGAAGTGACTATTAGTTCCCATTTCATGGAAATCTGTCACTACGTTTGGATACCAATCATGATACCACTCTAATTTTCCTTGACTTTCTGGATGTACGGCCAATAACCAATCTCTGTTTAAATCAAACCAATAATGATTTGTTCTTCCTCTGGGCCACATTTCATTGTGTTCTGCATCGGCATTATCAGAAACTAACGAATATGCCTTGTATTGATTGGCCCATTGTGTATGTCTATCTCTACCATCTGGATTAATCGTAGGATCAATAAAAACAATAGAATTATTGAGATAATTTCTGACCTCATCACTTTTTGAGGCAACTAAAGTATATGCAGTCAACAAGGCTGCTTCAGAACTGGAAGGTTCATTTCCATGAACATTATAACCCAATTGAATAAACACTGGTACTTCATCATAATTTTTTGGAGTCACACTAGGATCTACAAACTTTAAATGTTGTTCTTTTATCGTATTTAAATCCGCTAAGTTCTTCTCAGAAGAAACTCTTAACATCACTAATTTCCTTTTTTCATGAGTATGACCATACACCTCAATTTCTGCCTTGTCTGAGATTTCTGCTAATTTATAAAAGTAGGCTACAATTTGATCATGTCTAGTATGCTGTTCGCCTATGGAATATCCCAAAAACTGCTCTGGAGTTGGAATACTTGAATCAAATGGGTTTTTATCTTTGAAAAAGTAATCTTGAGAAAATAAATTCGAAACCGTAAAAATTAAGACTAAAACAACTAGTTTTTTAAAAATTTGCATGATGAAGTATTAAAAATGTTATTAAAAATACAAATTTATTATGTGAAACATAAAAATCACTGTTCAAATAACCACAAAATTGTTTAGCTCTCCTTTTTTGTTTTGTATTTTTACGACTGCATTTAAAATGTAAGCATTAAAGTGAAATTTATACTTATCTCATTTTTACATTTTCAGACAAAAAAATAAAATTAACTAACATCCTTAAAATTAATACATGAAGAAAATTTTTCTATTCAGTTTACTTTTTTTAGTTCTTTTTTTGAATGCTCAAGAAAAAGCAGTTCCAGTTTTTAAAAATGGTGAAGCACAAATAGTAGATGCATTTAACACCCCTAATAAATGGATTCGACATGATTTATGGGTAGCTACTAAATTTGACACAGATGGAGATGGAAAAATGGATAGAATGCATGTATCAGTAACAAGACCTATTCAAACAGAAACTGAAGGTTTAAAACTACCCGTAATATATGTAACTAGTCCCTATTTTGCAGGAGTTGCTCCTGAGACCGAGGGTGCTTTTTGGAATGTAAAACATGAGATAGGGGAAGAAGTAGAGGGAATTATTCACCCAAGTGTAATTAGAAGGGGAAAGAGACCCATAATTTCAAATTCTCATATCAGAAAATGGGTACCTAGAGGTTATATCGTTGTTCATTCATCCTCTCCTGGAACTGGACTTTCTCAAGGCGCTCCAACAGTTGGAGGTATAAATGAATCGTTGGCTCCAAAAGCAGTTATTGATTGGTTATGTGGAAGAGTTTCTGGCTACACCTCTCCTTATGGTAATGAGATTATTAAGGCTTACTGGTCTACTGGTAAAGTTGGTATGACCGGAACTTCTTATAATGGAACGCTACCTCTAGCAGCAGCCACAACAGGTGTAGAAGGTCTTGAAGCTATCATACCAATAGCTCCAAACACCTCATATTATCATTATTACAGATCAAATGGTTTAGTCAGGTCTCCTGGTGGATATCTGGGAGAAGACATTGATGTATTGTACGATTTTATTCATAGTGGAGATGAATCTAAACGTGACTTCAACAATAAGACAGTTAGAGATACTGAAATGAAAAACGGTATGGATAGAATTACTGGAGACTACAATGACTTCTGGGCAGGAAGAGACTATCTTAACCAGATGAAACCTATGAATGCAGCCTTACTCATGGCACATGGTTTTAATGATTGGAATGTAATGCCAGAGCATAGCTTTCGTATTTCAAAAAGAACCAAAGAAATGGGAATACCCACGCAAATCTACTATCATCAAAATGGTCATGGAGGACCACCACCAATCAAAATGATGAATCGGTGGTTCACTAGATACTTACACGGAATAAAAAATGGAGTAGAAAATGATCCCAAAGCCTGGATTGTCAGAGAAAATGACAAACAACAGGACCCAACACCCTATGAGGCATATCCAAACCCCAAAGCAAAAGAAGTACTATTTTATTTAAAATCAAATAACGCCAATTATGGGAAATTAACGCTCAGTGAATCTAATCATAAAGAACAAGAAACTTTTTCTGACAATGCCAACATCTCAGCAGTGAATCTTGCACAAGCTACTTCATCAAATCATAGGTTATTGTATCTATCAGAAATCTTGAAAGAGGATATTCACATCTCAGGTCTCCCTTACATTAGCATAAAAGCAGCCAGCTCAAAAACTGCTGTAAATTTTTCTGTATATCTAATTTCTCTTCCTTGGAATAAAAACAAAGGAGCTAAAATAACAGAAAACATTATTACAAAAGGATGGGCAGATCTTCAAAATTATGCTTCTCTAACTAAAAGTTCTCCTCTAGTTCCTGGGAAATTTTATTCAATGAAATTTGACTTGCAGCCCGACGATCAAATTATAAAAAAAGGACAACAGATAGGTTTAATGTTGTTTTCAAGTGATTCTGAACATACAATTTTACCTAAACCAGGAACTGAATTAACCATTGATTTAAATGAAACTAGTATAAGTATTCCTATAGTTGGTGGTAAAAATGCTTTCAAAAAAGCGATTGATTAATTTTCAAAATGAATTCAACAGAAATTGCATTATTATTAAATAATGATTCCGATAAAATCAACAGAATTGGAGAAATTATTGGAAAAAAAATTTCAGAAAGAGACAACTTTGAAAATTTAAATGAATTTGAAAAAACTTTTATTTATATAGATATTTTTGAGAATCACACCACAGATGGTGGATTAAAAAATTTTTTTTGGGACTCTGCTGGTCAATTTTCTCATGAAGTATTAGAGGCATATGAAAGAATAGGTGCACACAAAACTGCTTCAATAATTTATGACTCTTTTTTAGTATTTAAAGAGATTCCCATCCCAAAAGATCTAAAATTAAGAAGAAGTATTCTGTCAAATTTAAAACCAAACATATGGAATACTTTAGATCAAGAATATTATAATTGTAGTGATAATGTAGTACTTTTGATCATTCAATTTGTTAGGGAAAACAGTAATCATTTCGATTAATTTAAATTATGCATCTCCAGAGATCTATTGTAAAGATTATGAAATATACTTTTGTGTTATTTTTTTCATTGTTATTATCCTGTAATTCAAAGGATAAAAGACCTTTAATTGGTGAAACAGTGTATCAACAAAAATTAAATGCTGTTTTCAAAGATGCATCAAAATCACCACTAAAAAAGAAAGATTTGAAAAACTTCAAAGGCTTGGATTTCTTTCCTGTAGACTCATCTTACATCATCACAGCTTCAATTGAAAAAACACCAGACACCCCTTTTTTGGGTATGGATACCAATACAGATGAGCAATCTTACTATAGAAAATTTGGAATATTAACTTTTACCATGAAAGAAAAAGAGTTTCAATTAACATTGTATCAAAGTTTAGAGGAGTCTCAAAATCCAATTTTTGAAGACTATTTATTTCTTCCATTTACTGATAAAACTAGTGGTGGAGAATCTTATGGTGGTGGTCGTTACATGGATGTCTTCAAAAGCAATATAAATACCGATGGCACTGTTGAATTAAACTTTAACAATACTTATAATCCTTATTGTGCATACAATGATGAATATTCTTGTCCATTAACACCAAGAGAGAATCATTTAGATTTGAAAGTAGCTGCGGGAGTTAAAGATTTCAAATAATACTAACCTTAGGTGTTCTAGATGAAATGTATTAAAAATTAGGATAAAATTCTAGATAAGTAGAGTCCAACAAAAACAGCTATAAAAGCTAGTATAAAACTTCCAAAAGAATAAAGGAAGAAGGATGCCAAATCTCCATTTTTAAAAAGAACATGGTTCTCATATGCAAATGTTGAAAAAGTGGTAAAACCCCCACAAAAACCTGTGGCTAACAATAGCGTTTGATTTTGTGATAACATATTATTTTTTGCAGCCAATCCAATGATAATTCCAATAAGCAGACTTCCTAAAATATTAACAGTAAAAGTACCCAATGGAAAACCAGACTCAGAATCATTTAAATATCTACCTATTATATATCTAAGAACACTACCCAAACCTCCACCAATAAATACAAGAAATAATTGCCTCATGCTAATTATAAATTAATATCATCAATATCATTCCAATTCCATTTTCCAGTAACAGTCCCTTTACTAAGTGTCATAACACCCGGATTAGCTCTTATCATAGTTTTTAATGTTGTTTCATCACAAAATAAGAAATCAAAGGGTAAATCATAATTGTTTTGAATGAGAATCAAATCGTCTTCAAAAGAAGCAGAAACACCGTAAACGTTGTATCCTTTTTGAACTGCTTTGTCTGCTATCTTTTTTATTTCCACAAAACCTTTTTCGTATGATTTTGAAGCATTATAAACAATAACTAACAATACTTTATCCATCGCTAAAATTTCTGGAGCTAAATCATTTTGAGTATCTTCCAACATAAAATCATGAACAGGTGGAACACTGCCATCTTCAGGATATATCATTCCTTCTTTAATATTTTTACCAACAGCATAAGCTCTAAAATCTATGATGGGTAAGTGATTCAATACATGGAATGTTGTGTATGAAAAACTGATGAGCGCAACAATGATTAAAAAAGCAGTAAATTTCTTTGGGAAAATTTCTCTGATGTTTTGTACTCGAAGCATTAACAAAAAAATAAGTCCAATTAAAACTACATTTTTCCAGAATGTTTCCCATGGTGTTAACTTTATCGCATCTCCAAAGCATCCACAATCAGTAACTTTATTATAATAAGCAGAATACCAAGTTAAAAATAAAAATAACGTAGTTAAGGCAAATAAACTTCTGACAGTACTTTTCGACTTAAAACCGAGTAGTAAAGACACCCCTAGCATAATTTCTATGATGATCAACACAATTGAAAAGGGAAGTGCATAAGGAATCAAAAATTCTAGATTTAAAACACTTTCTCCAAAATATTCTTCAAACTTATATTGTGATCCTATGGGGTCGACCAGCTTCACAAAACCAGAGAAAATAAATATGACTCCAACAAATAATCTTGACAAATGCACTAATAACTTTAACATCATGATATCCTATTTAATTAATCGAATTATTTGTTTAAATGAATCATCGCAAAAACAGCATAGTTTATCATATCCTGATAATTTGCATCTATACCTTCAGAAACTAGAGTTTTCCCTTTGTTGTCCTCTATCTGTTTAACACGTAATAACTTTTGAATAATTAAGTCGGTAAGGGAACTTACTCGCATATCTCTCCATGCCTCACCATAATCATGATTTTTATTTTCCATAAGTTCTTTGGTGATGTTCATGTGTTTGTTATATAATTCTATGGCTTCTTCAGTTGATAAATCTGGATTTTCAACAATACCCAACTCTAATTGAATAAGAGCCATTAAAGAATAATTAATAATCCCTATGAATTCGGATTTTTCACCTTCATCTACCTTACGAATATCATTTTCTTGAAGCTGACGAATACGCTGTGCTTTAATAAAAATTTGATCGGTCAACGAGGGTAGGCGTAAAATTCTCCAGGCAGATCCATAATCACTCATTTTTTTTGTGAATAAATTTCTGCATTGTTCTACTACATTATCGTATTGGTTGGAAGTATTCGGCATAAACAATATTAATTTACGTAAATTTCGTTCAAATTTAATGAATTAAAAAATCTATCTCAGTTTTATGAAAAAAATTGTTGTTTTCTGTGGCTCTAGTCTAGGTTTTAATCCAATTTATAAACATGCTGCTATTGAACTAGGTGATTACTTTGTTAACAATGATATCACTCTAGTGTATGGTGGAGGTAAAATTGGGATGATGGGAATTTTGTCAGAATCAATTTTAAATAAAGGTGGAAAAGTCATTGGTGTTATACCAAACTTATTAAAAAAAGAGGAGGTTGTTAATAAAAATGTGACTGAATTGATTATTACGAAAACCATGAGCGAAAGAAAAGTAATAATGAGTAAACTTACAGATGGATATATTTCTTTACCTGGTGGGTTTGGCACATTAGATGAACTTTTTGAAGGATTAACTTTAGGTCAATTGCATATTGAAAAAAAACCAAATGGAATTTTAAATATAAACGGTTTTTTTAATCATACGCTCAAACAATTAGATCATATGGTTTCTGAGGGGTATTTGAAAAAAGAGAATAAAGAAATGCTTTTGGTTGGAAATAATGTTAGTGAATTAATGTTAAAAATGGATACTTATGTTGCCCCAAAAAAATCAGCTGTAATTAATAAAATAATTAAACATGACCATTAATTGTAAAGGTGAACTTATAGATTTTTCTACACCCAAAGTAATGGGGATTTTAAATATAACTCCTGATTCCTTTTATGATGGAGGCTACTATACAAATCAGAAAGAAATTCTTTCCCAAACCGAAAAAATGCTTGAGGAAGGTGCTACATTTATTGATGTAGGTGCGTATTCCTCAAAACCTGGTGCAATTCATATTTCTGAAAAAGAGGAATTAAAAAGAATAATCCCTGCCATTAAATCAATCCTTAAAGAATTTCCTAAAGCTATAATATCCGTGGATACCTTCAGAAGCTCTGTAGCTAAAGAGACCGTAGCTAATGGGGCAGCTTTAATAAATGACATCTCCGGAGGAACATTAGATGAAAAAATGTTTGAAACGGTTGCTAAGCTGAAAGTACCCTACATTTTGATGCATATGAAAGGAACACCCCAGAACATGCAAAAAGACCCCACATATGAAAATATAATTACAGAATTAATTTCTTTTTTTGCCAATCAAATTTACACGTTACAGGAACTACATGTTAACGATGTAGTGATCGATGTTGGATTTGGATTTGGAAAAACAATAGAACATAATTATCAATTATTAAAAGATTTAGCACTCTTTAAAAATTTAGATGTTCCCATTTTAGCTGGCATCTCAAGAAAATCAATGCTTTATAAACCTCTTGGCATTTCACCAAAAGAGGCACTGAACGCAACTACAAGTGCTAATACAATAGCATTACTCAATGGAGCAAACCTATTGAGAGTTCATGATGTTAAAGAGGCTGTTCAAGCAATAAACATTGTGAATCTACTTAACTAATTTTGTACATTTACAAAAACACATAAAGTTGTATGTTAGATTTTCTTGACTTTTCTATTTTAGATGCTTTAGATATTTTATTGGTAGCCATACTAATTTATTATACTTATAAATTGTTAAAAGGAACTGTAGCTATCAATATATTTTTAGGTATTGCTTTCATTTTTCTGATTTGGAAAATAACTCAAATCCTTAAGATGGAAATGTTAAGCAATATCTTAGGGTATCTTTTAAGTGGAGGAGTAATTGCTTTAATCATTGTTTTTCAGCAAGAAATTAGAAAATTTTTATTAATGATAGGTACTACTAATGTAGCATCAAGAACAAATTTCCTTAGACAACTCAAGTTCTTAAAATCTGAAATTGCGCTTGAAACAAATGTGGAAACCCTACTAAATGCATGTAAAAAAATGTCTAAGTCTAATACTGGAGCACTTATTGTTATAGAGCGAACCAATAGTTTAGATTTTTTGATTACAACAGGAGATCGAATGAATGCTGAGATGAATCAAGTTTTACTAGAAAGTATCTTTTATAAAAATAGCCCTCTACATGATGGTGCAACGCTTATCCGAGATAATTTTGTAGTTGCTACAAGAATAGTGTTACCTGTTTCAGACAGTATTAATATTCCATCCCGTTTTGGGCTGAGGCATAGAGCGGCTTTTGGTATTTCAGAAAAAACAGATGCAGTTTGTTTATTAGTTTCTGAGGAAACTGGTGAAATTTCTTACATCAAAGATGGAAGTTTTGTGTTGTATGAAAATTATAATGAATTATTAGTTAAATTAAGAAAAGATGTTCAGTAACTCAGCATTTTAAAACTACTGCACCAGTTCTAAGCTAAATTGCTTGTCATATAGATTTTTATAATAGCCCTCTTTTTTGTTTAACAATTCTCTGTGAGTACCTTCCTCTACTAAAATTCCATTATCCATAACTATAATTTTATCAGCTTTTTTAATCGTAGCCAATCTATGGGCAATTATTATTGAAGTTCTGCCCTTGGTGATGGTATCTGTAGCATACTGAATCATTTGCTCTGCATGAGAATCTACAGAAGATGTTGCTTCATCTAGAATAAGTATTCTTGGACTGCTAACATAAGCTCTCAAAAACGCTATTAATTGCCTTTGACCAGAGGAAAGCATGGCACCTCTTTCTTTTACGTTATAATGGTAATTATTAGGAAGTGTCATAATAAAATTATGAATTCCTATCTTTTTAGAGGCTTCAATCACCTCTTCTAAGGTAATCTCGGGGTTTTTTAAGGTAATATTGTTAAGGATAGAATCTGAAAATAAAAAAACATCTTGTAGGACCACAGCTATTTGATTTCTTAGAGAAGTCAATTCATACTCCTCTACTGGGATTCCATCTATAGATAATGTTCCACTATCTATTTCATAAAAACGATTAATTAAGTTAATTATGGTTGATTTTCCGGCACCTGTTGCACCAACTATAGCTACAGTTTGTCCTTTATGAACATCAAAAGAGACTCCTTTCAAAACCTCCTCACCCTTAATATAACTGAATCGTACCTTATCAAAATTTAATTCTCCTTCAATATTGAATGCATTTGAACTACCCAACTTATGAATATAACTTTCCGTGTCTATAACCTTAAATACACGTTCTCCAGAAACAATCCCCATTTGTAATTGATTGAATTTATCTGCAATTTGACGGAGAGGTCTAAATAACATTTGAGACATTTTTATAAATGCAATCACTGCTCCTAAAGTTGTAAAACTATTCAATATTTGATATCCACCAAACCAAACAATGAGACCTATCGCTATTGATGAAACAATTTCTGCAACTGGAAAAAATATAGAATAATACCAAACTGTTTTTACATGTGCTTCTTTATGCTTGTTATTTATTTCTTTGAAATTATTATATTCAATTTGCTCTCGGGTAAATAATTGAAGAATTTTCATACCAGTAACCCTTTCCTGCACAAATCCATTCAAATTAGCTACCTCATTTCTTACATCTTGGAATGTTGCCTTAATCGCCACTTGAAAAACTTTAGTGGCATACACTAAAATTGGCAATACTGATATGGCAACTAATGCTAAACGCCAATTCATAATAAACATGACTGCAATTACAACAATCATTTTTAATATATCACTAACAATCATAAAAACTCCTTGAGTAAAAAAATTAGCAATAGTTTCAATATCAGAGACGACTCTTGTCACTAATCTACCAACAGAGGTATTGTCAAAATAAGACATTTTAAAGCTTTGAATATTTCTAAATACTTTAGCCCTTATGTCTCTTATAATATGTTGCCCTACCCAATTGGCATAATAGATAAATAAAAATTGTAAGATGACTTCTGCGAAAACTATAATAGTTAAGATTTGGATATAGTATATCAATTGATTAATATCCTGATTATTTACAAAATCATTTACGGTTATTCCAACTATATAAGGATTTACAGCTGATACAAAAGCTAGTGTAATGGTAGATATAGCAGCGATAAAAAATCTGAGTTTGTAGTTTTTGGCATAACTCATTAATCTTAAAAAGATTTTTATATCAAATGCATTTCCTGATACTTTTTCAGACATCTAAATCTATTTTTTAATTGTAGTAGTAGTATTCTAATAATTAACTTCTGTTAAAAACAAACCCTTAGCAGGAACAGATAACCCTGCCTCACTCCTTTTTTTGCTTTCAATAATATTTCTAAAATCTTCTATGGATATTTTTTCTAAACCAACATCAAGTAAAGTACCAACAATAGCTCTTACCATATTTCTGAGAAATCTATTCGCTTTAATGTAAAATATTAATTGATTTCCTTCACGCCTCCATTCTGCTCTCATAATGGTACAATTAAAAGTTTTTACGTCTGTTTTAACTTTCGAAAAACTTTCAAAATCCTCATATTGAAATAAAATTTTAGCAGCTTTATTCATTTTGTCTATCTGAATTTTATTTTTATGAATTTGCCATGTTGTTTCCAGTAAAAAAGGATCCCTACCTATTAAAATTCTATACTCATAACTTCTACTAATGGCATCAAAACGAGCATGTTTTTCATCTAGAACTTTATTAATTGCTGTGATTACTATGTCATTTGGCAATATAGTATTGAATTTATGAATGTATTCAGCAGTCAACTCTTTAGTAGTATCTACATGTGCAAACATTTGACTTGCATGCACACCTGCATCAGTTCTTCCAGCACCAACAATCTGTATTTTTTCTTGCAGAATGGTTTCAAAAGCCTTGGTAATTTCCTCTTGTACGGAGTTTACATCTGGTTGAATTTGCCAGCCATGATAATTTGTTCCTTTGTAAGACAACTCAATGAAATATCTCAAAAATATAGTGTTATTAGAGGGTTTAAAATTACGAAATTTATTTTGTTATTTGTACTTTCGTTTAGTGAAGAAAATCTTACTACTTTCAGACACTCACAGTTTTATCGATGATCAGATTTTAAAGTTTGTTAAGCAATCTGATGAGGTTTGGCATGCAGGTGATATTGGAAATTTAAAGGTCACGGATTCCATTAACAAATTAAAGCCATTGAGAGCAGTATATGGAAATATAGATGGTAAAGATGCCCGTACTCAATTTCCTTTAGACAATAAATTTAGGGTTGAGGAAACAACCGTTTGGATGACTCACATTGGAGGTTATCCAAACAAGTATCATCCTAGAGTTCGAGAAGGTCTTAAAGAAATAAAACCTAAAATTTTTATCAGTGGTCATTCTCATATTTTAAAAATTCAGTATGATAAAAAACTAAATCTTTTACATTTAAACCCTGGAGCAGCTGGTAAATATGGATTTCACACTATCAGAACAATGCTTCGTTTTGAACTGAATAAAGGTGAAATTCAAAAATTAGAAATCATAGAATTGGCTAAGAAAAGCTGAGTGTTTCTCTTCTAAAAACAGGTAGCTCTATAGTAATTGATGTACCAGAATTTTTTTCGGAATCTATATTAAATTCACCTTTCATCATGTGAATTCTAGCATTTATTTGATTTATCCCTAAACCGTTTTTATTCTTAATTAATTGTTTGTCAAACCCTTTTCCGTTATCCTTAATATAAATTTTTATTTTATCATCTACATCTTCTATATATATACTAGCATTTTACAATACCCTAAATTAATGAAATTATATAATCCACATAAATGGGTAGAAGAATATTTGGCCTAGAGAGAAGTTTAACCCTAAAATTAACTAAAAAAACCAGAGTCAAGACTCTGGTTTATCGCATTAAATATACTAAGTAATAGGGCTATCGAAGTCTATCAACAGATTTTACAAGATCTTCATCCTTTTTTATTGCTTTGTTTGCTAAAACAGCAAACAAAATAGCAACGACAGGTATGAACATCCCAATACCTTTCTCAGAAGAGGCTTCTCCAGGTATGTTTAGAGATAGATAAATCAATATTCCTAATAAAAAGAGATTGATCATAATAATAATACGTCCAAGCACAAACTGTAACTGTCTATTTTGGTATTTAAAAATTGAAAACATTGCAAGTAATGCAGATATCAAAAAAAATACAGGTACTAATTTCGCTATAATAGATAGATCAGAGAGTAATTCTAGGGCATAAACCTCTTTATTAGAATAATTCCACAATTTAAATACCAAAGGAAGTATCGCTGAAAGCGTAAATACTATTGTAAGATAAATTGACTGTATTCTCTGTATCATCTGACTTTAACGTAATACAAAATTATCATTTTATTTTTTTAAAAAGAAACATAAACATATAAAATAATTGTATATATTTGCCACATCGCAACTACACTAAATACTAATTGTATAGTACTTTATACAATATTTATAAAACCAAAAACCTTTAAAAATTCTTACACAAATTAAGAATCTTAACTTAACTAAATATTTATGTTCGAAATTTCTGAACTAAAAGCAAAAACTCTTGCTGACCTACAGCAAATTGCAAAATCTATTGGCTTAACTAAAACAAGTCAATTAAAAAAATTAGATCTAGTATATCAAATCCTAGACATTCAAGCAACGACCCCTATTAAAACAGAAAAAAAATCTGAAAACTCCAAACCAAAGGCAAATAAGCCAAAAAGGAAAAGAGTTGTAAAGAAAGTGATATCTGAAGAAAGTATTTCTAAAGATGTCATAAAACCAACTTTAGAGGTTACAGAAAAAAAAACAAATTTAGATTTGAATGATTCAGGTGATAAACAATATAAAAAACCTGCTCACAAAACAGATGGAGTAGAAAAAAATGCTACAATTGATAAAAAAGCTTCTAACGAAGATAATTTGGTTCAAAATAAGCCGAAACCAAATCATAAAAAGCAAAAACCCCATCACAATAACAATAGAAACCAAAAAAATCAAAATCAACGCAATTCAAACAATGGAAATAAATATAAAGATCCTGACTTTGAATTTGATGGAATTATTGAAAGTGAAGGAGTTTTAGAAATGATGCCCGATGGATATGGTTTTCTTCGTTCTTCAGATTACAACTACTTATCATCACCAGATGATATCTATGTGTCTCAATCTCAAATAAAATTATTTGGTTTAAAGACTGGAGATACTGTAAGAGGTAATGTAAGACCTCCAAAAGAAGGTGAAAAATATTTTCCATTAATAAGAGTTTCAAAAATTAATGGATTAAACCCAAATATTGTAAGAGATCGTGTATCTTTTGAACATTTGACTCCACTATTTCCTGAAGAAAAATTTAATTTAGCTGAAAAAGGCAGCTCTTTATCAACTAGAATTATTGATTTATTTTCTCCAATAGGAAAAGGGCAACGTGGTATGATTGTAGCTCAGCCAAAAACGGGTAAAACAATGTTGCTTAAAGATGTAGCTAATGCTATTGCGGCAAATCATCCAGAAGTTTATCAAATTGTCTTATTAATTGATGAACGTCCAGAGGAAGTTACAGATATGCAACGTAGTGTTCGTGGAGAGGTTGTTGCTTCAACCTTTGATGAACCAGCGGATAAACATGTGAAAGTTGCCAACATTGTTTTAGAAAAAGCCAAACGTCTTGTTGAATGTGGCCATGATGTGGTAATTTTATTAGACTCTATTACGCGTTTAGCTAGGGCATATAATACAGTTGCACCTGCCTCTGGTAAAATATTATCAGGTGGTATAGATGCCAACGCGTTACACAAACCGAAACGCTTTTTTGGAGCTGCGAGAAATATAGAAAATGGTGGCTCACTAACAATCATTGCAACGGCTCTTACAGAAACGGGGTCAAAAATGGATGAAGTAATTTTTGAGGAGTTTAAAGGAACTGGTAATATGGAATTACAATTAGATAGAAATATTTCTAACAGAAGAATTTATCCTGCAATAGATCTTATTAAGTCAAGTACTCGTAGGGATGATCTGTTATTGGATTCAAAAAATGTACAACGTATGTGGGTATTAAGAAAATACTTAGCAGACATGAATCCAATTGAAGCCATGGAATTCATTAGTGATAAGGTCAAATTCTCCAAAAACAATGAAGAATTTTTAATTTCTATGAATGGATAACTTCATATAATATTAAAAAAAACCGCTACTCTCTGTAGCGGTTTTTTTAATGTGTTTAGAAAAAGTAATTATTGTACACCATGAAATGCAGCTCTGTTATCTTGAACATCTGATGTATTCTTTAGAGCATTAAAAATCGTTGGTACTTTATTTTTTCGATCTTGAGCTATACGCTGTCTGTAAGGGTCATAATTTGGCAAACTACTAGCTTTTTCCTTTTTTGACAATACAAAGGCAAAAACACCTTTATCGCCTACAACTTTAGTATATAATTTATTTTCTTTAGCATAATACATAGCTCCTATAACTTTAGGTTCTAGACCTACTCCAGTAACGGATGGAGATTTTAAAGTAGTGTTGTCTATATTGATTAAAGAAACGTTATTAGCGGTAGCAATATCACTCAAAGATGCCCCTGACATTTTAGCTTTGATAATTTCAGCTTTTTTCTCGTTCAATAATTTAGGTCTAAGTCTATTAATTGCATTGGAGGCACTCACCAAACCTTTTTTTGTTTTCTTGGTTAGCATAGCCACCACATAACCATTATCAATATCAAATCTTTTGATGGAGCCTACTTTATTATCACTTCCAAAAGCCCAAATCACTATTTGTCTTTGTGTTTGAAGTATCCCTGGTATTCTTTCATCCATTATTCTCAATCCAACTGCTGGTTTAGACTGATATGAATTATCCTTTGCTACATCATAAAAGTTTTTCCCATTGGAAGATATCTCCAGGGCAAATTTTTCAGCATTTAAAAACGCAGTATTTTCTGTTTCTTGAGAGGCAATAATTTCTCTACCAAAAGTGACCATTTTTACTCCCTTTTGTCTATTTCTTTGCTCGTCTATTCTGATAATATGATAACCAAATTTAGATTTTACAACACCTACTTTACCTCTTTTATTTTCAAACATAAAAGAAGCTAAATCAAGATCAAATCTTTCAGAATTATACGAAATATCGTGTGTAATCCATCCTATATCACCACCTTTATCTTTACTAGCATCTGTATTAACAACACTTGCCACCTCAGAAAATTTTCTTTTACTTCTTCTAACTAATCTATAAATACTGTCTATTGAAGCTTTTGCTTGTGCTTCTGTTTTTGTTGTAGCTTGAGTAGCACCCATAGAACCTAAAAAAGGAATAAATATACTGCTAGCTTTCACTGAATCTGGCCTAGAAAAGACTTCAGTAATTTTAGAAATTTTGTAATAGTTTCCATCTACATAGGGTCCAAAAGTATTGTTGATTTCACCTTTCATAACATCATCAGAGATTGCTTTCGGTAATTTATCTTCCATGTAATAGGATTCTTTCACAGAAAGATCTGAACTGTTTTCCTCAAAAAATACAGTGTAATCAGTTGTATTTTTTAATCCTTGAATTGTTATTTCTTGAGCTGTTGCTTTATTGATATCTTTTCTATCCTCTAAAAAACTTGCTACATCATTTTTTATATTTTCTTTGTCTTGATCTGTTGGTGAAATATCAAATTTTACATAGGCTATATCTCTTGAAGCATCAACCTTGTGAGCTGATGGATTATTTTTGATATACGTTTCAACTTCGCTAGTTGATACAGAAACTAAGCTGTCAGGAACCGAAGTATATGGAATATAAACAAGATCTCCACTTAATAAATCATTATCTTCTTGGTAGGTATAAGCCCCTTCTTTTAAAGAAGCACCAAGACCAGATTTAACTAAATTATTGTACGTGCTCTTTTTTAAATTTGAACCTACATCATTTATATAGTTGTTCCAGGCATTCCAAAGGTTTTGATCATCACTTTCCTTTGTATCTTTCAAAAATTGCATGAAGATATCTTTATCAAATAAACCTGCTTCATTTAAGAAATCAGGATTTCTCTGAACAGATGGAGAGTTTATGATGGTGTTTAAAATATCCATTTCTCCTACAGTAACTCCAGCATCGTCAATTTGTTTACTAAAAATCTTATCTCTTAAAAGATTATCCCAAACATTTTTTGCTGCCTGCATGTTAGAAATATTACTGTTATTTCTTGTCTTATAAGCATCTAACGCTTCTGCATATTCTTGTCTTGAGATTGATTCTCCATCTACTTCTCCTACTTCATTTATTTTTGAAGAGTCAAAAAAATCGGTTAATGTTGAAGGATCTAACACAAATGCGAATAAAGCAAGTCCAATAACAGCGATTAAAGCGATAGAACGATCTCTTATTTTAGATAAAATTGCCATAAAATCAATAATTTAATTTGAATGGGCGAATATACAATTTGCAGCGTAAATAAGCAACCGGAAGCCTATGTATTTCAGGAAATTATTGAAGGCAATAAAAGATTAATTTTCTTCAGCATCTAAAACTTTTAAACTAATTTCTTCAATTTTAGATGAACTCACATCGAGTATTTTAATTTTATAATTTAATACGCTTAATTCTTCATCTTTTTGAGGAATATTCTCAGTTTGATTAATAATGAAACCTCCTAAGGTTTCATAGGCCTCCTCTTTGGGTATGTTGAGATTATACTCCTCATTTAGATAATCGATTTCTAATCTAGCAGAAAGTTTAAATTCATTTTCATTAATTCTTACATCAACCAATTCTTGTATATCATGCTCATCCTCTATTTCGCCAAATAGTTCTTCAACAACATCTTCAACAGTTATCATACCGGAAGTACCTCCGTATTCATCAACCACTACAGCTATACTTTTTCTTTTTCTAGTTAAGCTATTTAACACATCACTGATCATCATGGACTCTGGAACAATTTCAATGGGTAATAAAATAGATTTGATAGTTTTTGGCTTTTTGAACAATTCAAAAGCATTTACATGACCTATGATGTCATCTAAAGATGTTTTGTATACTAATATTTTAGAATACCCACTTTTAATAAATAATTCACTAAGTTTTGAAACCGTTTCATGAATTTCTACAGCTAATATTTCTGTTCTAGGAACCATGATTTCTCTTGCCTTAACTTTCTGAAACTCTAAAGCATTTTGAAAAATTTGAATTTCAGAATCAATTTCTTCATCATTATCATTACCATTTTCAAGCTGCTCGGTAATGTAATCTCCTAATTCCTCCTTACTAAATGCCGTCTGGAGATGATCTTTATCAGTTCTAAAAATAAACTTGAGAAAGAAATCTGATATACCATTTATGATATAAGAAAATGAATATAGTAGTATGTAGAAAAAATATGATGGTAAAGCAAAAATCTTGAGGGTCTCATTTGCATAAACTCTGAATATTGCCTTAGGAAGAAATTCTGCTGTAACTAGTATTACTATGGTAGAAATAAAAGTTTGAAATAAAAGACTATTCATCCCTAAATATGCTACAATAACTTTACCCATAAAGTAACTATATATAACTAAGGAAATATTATTACCAACTAGCATAGTGGTGATAAATTTTGAGGAATTCTGAGTTATTTTTGAAAGTATATTTGAAAAAAAACCTTTTCTTTTCTTCTCAAGTTCTATATGAAGTTTGTTCGCAGATATGAAAGCTATCTCCATGCCTGAAAAAAAGGCTGAGGTTATAATTGATAAAATAATGATGATGATATCAATCTGCATTTATGATTTGCTTCTCTTCTCTATCTTTTTCCTAAAGTTTCTTTTAAAGAAGAATATTAATAAAATAAAGATAGAAAAACCAAGCATAAATAATGCTTTATTTTGATCTTCTTTCCAAGTTAAAATTGCTTCAATTAAAAAGATTAGAGCTATTACAAAATATCCGTACTGTAAAAACTTCCAGATTTTATTCATAAATCATTATTTTTAGTGATTAAATTACCAATAGTTTTTTTAGCAACATATTTTTTTAAATTTTCTTTAGATTCAAATCCCTCACCAACAATAGTGTCATCAATTTTTGTAAGGATGAAACTTTTTTCAGTGAAAAAATACTTATTTTTTTGATCCCAAAATAATTGATCGGTCTCTAACCTTGTGGTATCTGAATGATTAATAACAACTACATTACCATTAATTTCAGATAAAGAGGTTTTTGAATATGATAAAGCATAGTCACCTGTAATTGTTGTAGAATCTAAACTATTTTTATCAAAATTAATGATTTTTATCCCTCTAGGAAATTCATTATAGGGATGATTTTTCCTATTACTAAAGTCATTGAGAATCAAGGTCGATAGCTTAGAGGTTATTCTTCCCGAATCTTTATAAATGTGATGAACATCTTTAGCAACTCCGATGGGAAGGTTTTGTTCTGCTAAAAAATCTCTCACTTTTTTTGAATCATTAGTACAAGAAAAAAGCATTACCACAAATAGAATTGCAGCAATGCCTTTTTTCTTTGTATTTGATATTTGATTCATTATTATTTACCGCTCGAAGTAATCTTAACGGATTCATTTATCCAACATTTTACCTTAAAGGGAGTTCCTTCGTTAACACCCTCTGTAAAAATAACTTTTTTTGAAGGGAAATTAGCCTTATAATTTCTTGTAAACTTTCTGGCTACAGTACTTATACTTGGATCTACTTTACTTGCTCTAACAGCTTTGTTATATGCTGCAACATAAGTCATTCTTTTTTCAAATTCGTTTGTACCACAGGCATTTACTGATGATGCATACAAACTAGCAATAAAAAGATAAGCTCTTCCTAAGTTTGGATTTAAAGCTATAGCTTCTCTAGCCAATTGCCTTGCTCTAGATTTTTGTCCTCTTTTCTTTGCAGCTTGTGCAAATTTTAATTTGAAATTTGCTTTTTTGAACGGATCTGTTTCTAAATCAAATGCTTTCATTCTCATATCTTGAGCTCCAGCATTATCACCTTTTTTAGCCAATACACCTGCAACAAATGAATAGGCATCAGCCGAAGGAGATGCTTCTGCATAAGCAATAGCTAACTTTTCAAAAAGAGGATCATCTGTACATTCTTTGTTGAACATTCTAGATACTGCTCTCTTCAACCACTTCGAATTTGATTTATTTATTTCAAAATCTCTTTCATAGAGCGGAATTAATCGATCACATGTAGATAATACTATGATAATTTGATCTAACCCAGATTCAACTTGCCCTAAAGCTTTTGAGTTTATAGTATAAGCTCTTAAATTTCTGGACTCTCTTTTATCTAAATCTTGTCCAGCCTCTAATTTATCGTTAAGTACCTTTAATTTTTTTGCGTAATCTGCTAACTTTTCTCCAACAGATTCCAATACATCATCATAGGTATCAAAAACCTTTTGTGGATTAGTGTCTTTATAGGTATCTGTAATACCCTGAAAATATCTGTAGATATTTTTAACGCTCATACGAGTAGGATCTATACTGTAAGCTAATTGTAAAATATCAAAAATTTCTTGATCTGTACCTAATTTATTTTTAATTAAAAAAGAGGCATAATTACTATGTGCTTTTGCAGGATCTTTGGTTGGAAAATTTTCTAATCTTTGCTGATATACTCTTTTAACAAGCGCAGCAGCTTCTACTTTATCAACTGCATTTTTAAATCTTTCTTGTGCTAATTTATCTCCTAATTTATATACATTGATAGATAATTTTTGACAATTATCCATTAGAAAAATCCAGTTAGGATAAGCATCATCATATTTTTTTGATTGATAATCCCCTTTGAATAAGTTATATTTTATATTACACTCTTGCTGGGTAACTTGAGCATCTAAAACAAGTGACCCTAAAAAAAGAAATAGGTTTGCTAATAAAATTATTTGTTTCTTCATTTCTAATCGTATTTGTTAATCAATTTTCCTCTTTTTAAACCAGACATCATTTAAGGAAAGACTTAGTCTAAAATTCATATATTTTTCCTCTAGTAATCCGTTATCTGTTGTTCCTTTCTTTCCATATTCTACACCTAAGTTAATGTTGGACAATCTATTACCTAATGGAAATCCTAATCCAAAAGATATGCCAAAGTCATCTATACTGGTAAATGTATTACCATTTGGGTTTCCATTAACTAAGAGTCCTAACTTTTCATATTTTAGCCCTCCCCTGTAGGTAACTCTTTGCCAATAACTAGAAATAGAATTTATTTTAGGAATATAAAATCCCCCTGCAGATATTCTATTGGATTGACCATATTGAAAACTTTGCGCACTGTTATCAAAATAACCTGAGGCTACCAAAGCATCTTGAGTTTTGTAATTTACTCCAGCATACCATTTATTTGTTTTACCTAAACCTAATCCAAATATAGTCTCTAAGGGTCTTTCTAGGTTTGCATTTAATGGGCCCGAGAATATGGTATCTCTAGGCTGTTCAAATCCTGAAGCACCTATTGATAAGGAATATAAATTTTCTGTACCAGTAGAATTCAATGAATTTCCAAGTTTAATTGAGGCTCCGGCATGTAGATTTATATCTTTGGTTAGGGTTGTTTTATACTGAGCTCCAAATTTCACAGAACCTCCTCTTACATTTGAATTTTCCACATTTTTTGTAGCCAAAGCAACTTCTTCACGTATATTTAAAACACTGTTTTGAATATTACCAAACAAGAAGTCTAATTCTAGACCAACAGAAAATCCTTTGAATAGCTTTAATCCAACACCACCATAAATTCTATTTACATCACCAGAACCAACATACTGCGTTATATCTACCGGATTTCCTTCATCATCATTTAATGTATTAACTAAAGAATATCCAACAGAGGAAGTAGGTTGCATTCCAAAGACTACAGCCATCTTTTTTGTTAGCGGAAAAGCAATACTAAAATAACTTAAACTTGTAGAGTTGGTTGATTGCTTAACGTTTGCATCACTAATGGTTAAATCATTATTCAATACTCCAAATACATAGGTTGCAAGTCTTAATTCAGATAATGAGGCAGGATTGACAAAGTTTAAATAACTTGGACTACTGTATGCAGCACCTATACTACCCATACTTATTTGCTCAACAGTTCTTGTTCCAAATTCTTCACCAACACCAAAATAAGAATAAGGAGAAGAAGTTGATCTTTGAGAAAAAGACTGAGCTGTAATTAAAACAGTTAAAATGAATATGAATTTTTTAATCATTATTGATTGTTAAATGTCAATATTTTATTTAATCCATGGAGGATAAAATTTTGATTCGCAAATATGCTATTTTTTAATTGTTTGAACAAGAATTTTGTGTCTCCTCCTGTTAAAACTATTGTTAAATCACCAAAATCTTGTTCATATTGGGTAATTACTCCTTTTATTTCACAAATAACACCATTGATTATACCCGAATGAATTGATGTTGAAGTCGATGTACCTATTAAATTAAACTCCTCATTTTTAGACAATAGGGGAAGTTTTCCGGTATACTTATGCAATGATTTATATCTCATGGCTATTCCTGGAGATATGGCTCCTCCTAAGTATTCATTTTTAGCATTAATAAAATCATAAGTAATGCACGTACCCGCATCAATCACCAATGAATTTTGAGAAGGGTAAATACTTGCCGCTGCTGCTGCCAATGCTATTCTATCATTTCCTAGTGTAGACGGGGATGCATATAAGTTTTTAAAAGGTAATTGAGTATCAGAATTCAATGTGATTAAAAAGGGTAATTTCTGTAATTCTTCAAAATATTCTTCATTGATATCTTTTACTGAACTCACAATACTTCGTTCAATAGCATATTGATTAGAAATTCTTTTTAATTCATCTAAAAAATTAATCTCATCACAAACTGTAGTTGTTATGATTGTATCTAATTCAAAAACAGCTACTTTGACTTTTGAATTCCCTATGTCTATGACTAGATTCATTCTTTATTTAAAAGTGAATGCCAAAAATACAATAGATTTTTCTATTTTTATTTGGTAGTTGTGAAAAACTCGTTTTATATTTGCGACCGCTAAGTACAAAGGTACCTTAGCTCAGTTGGTAGAGCAAAGGACTGAAAATCCTTGTGTCCCTGGTTCGATTCCTGGAGGTACCACAAAAAAATCCGAACAAATCTGTTCGGATTTTTTGTTTTC